>NZ_JAGQBB010000003.1 GCF_024345415.1 Synechococcus sp. Tobar12-5m-g
TGTGCGGCGGGCTCATCCGCCTTCTCACATCAGCCTTGACGGCCTCGCTGTAGCGACGCATCGGTCATCTCCTCAAGCCCCCGGGTGTACGGATGAAAGGGGTGACATCTTTCCTGAACCCGGGGGCAGTGGATACATCAGCAACAACACCGTCAACATGGCGCTCAAGCGCATGGGATTCGATGGGCGCATGTGCGGCCATGGCTTCCGGGCTCTGGCGATGACCAACGTGCAGGAGCAACTGGGGATTGACCTCTGCATTGCCGATCGACAGTTGGCTCACATCGAGAAGAACAAGGTGACTGCGGCCTACAACCGTGCCGAGTACTGGCCGCAACGGGTCTCGATGATGCAGCGCTGGGCTGACTTGCTCGATCAGGTGTGAGCCAGCTGCTGATGCCCAATCCCAGCGTTCTGCTCACGCGGGGCCGTGACCGTTCAGCCGTTCTTCGATCCAGACTTCCAGGTCGTCCTGTGACCAGGCCACCGTGCGGGGACCAATGCTGATCTGCCTGGGGAATGCCCCAGCGGCGATCAGCTTGTAGATCGCCGTCCGGGAGAGGCCGACCTTGTCCTTCACCTCGCCCCCGGGTGTACGAATGAATGGGGTGACATCTTTCCTGAACCCGGGGGAACCCGTGGGGATATGCACTATGTAACTCATTAGCCCTAAGCGCAGGTCTGATATCCATACTTCGATCTTAAGCGAAAGCCAGTTAGCTAGTAATGCATTGCATGGCTGCTATCCTTGAAGTCATGCAATGCCTTGGAGGTTAGCGATGGTCCCTTTCCACATAAACCCAGACCCCTTCAGGCTAGCTCAACAATGGTGAGATAATAGACAGTCTCCCCCGAAGTTACGACTGCAACTCCAACTTAGTTAAGCCTCTGTGCCCGCAATTGCCATTCTCTATCATGGCCACAAAAACCCCAAGTTCCATTCATATTGCGACCATCAGCTGACAAACTTAACAAAAATAAACCTTCTTGTCTGCCACTCGGACAATCCTGGCCAGTACCGGATGTGTTTATATATGTTCCTGCAATCTTAGAAATGTTTCCTCCTACAAAGGTACCCGTAATCTTACCACTTGTAAGGCGTCTGTTAATATCAAGTCCTCTATAATTTCCTTCGATCCCATGCTGGTCAGAGCTTAGTGTCATTTTCAATTCATTACTCCATGCACCATTAAATTCAAATTGAAGACCCCATGATCCTTCCCAGTTGTGGAAAGGGGAAGTTTGGGGCTTGACTTGATGTTTGGACGCAACTTGAGGCTGGGTCGTAACTTGAGGTTTGGACGTAATAATGTACCAGGCTGACGCAATTAGAAGGAGCCCGACGCCCGTGACAACTGATGCAATGGGTTGAGATAGCCAAGGATTTAGATCTTTCCGAATGTATGGACGCAGGGCCTTGATTAACACCTGCACATCGGAATCCCATCGGGTGTGGGTCAGTTCTACTGCGTTGCGAAAGGCAAGAGCTCTCAGATCTTCTGGAAGTTCTTCTGCTCGTGGCATTTTCGCCCCCTGGACTAGTAATGGCAAGACAGGGATATCGCGGCGTAATGCTGAAGCGATTTCGAGTCGAACAAAGTCCATTGGATCATCAAGTCGAAGAGCACCTGAGTGATCCTTGGCGATAACCCAACCCTTTCCTATGACTGCGAGGAGGACACTACAAGAGGTCACTTGGTTATCAATGGCTTTGCGAAAGTCTCGTCCAGGCTCGATTCCAGTAACATCCATAAAAACCGCATTGTTACCAAAATGACGTATTAGATCATTAAACAGACGCCCCGCCTGACCCTCGGTGTCACCCTTGCGATAAATGATGAGGATTGATTTTGCTCTCCGGGCATTAGTCATAGTCCTGGTTTGGTCTGTAAGTGCTTAACTATAGTGGCGTGGACTTCCATAAACCGATCCAGCCCTTATGAGAGCTTCCCGACCGGCCAGACTCCCTGGTGGCCCTATCCCGCCTGTGCCCATGTACGAAGGAAGAGCGAGCAGATTCCGGCCAGTCGGTCTGCTGGTCTGGTGCGCAGTCCTAGCCAGCAGTCTGTTCGCCCTCTGGTTCTGGTTGAGTACGGCTTCACAACCTCTGGTCGATCAGTACGAATTTCGGCAGACGCAGACCGCACTCACGGCCTTTCATCTGTTCCGGAACGGGAACGGCCTCCTGAACTACGAGACCCCGGTCCTGGGTAAACCGTGGTCCATCCCCTTCGAGTTTCCTACTTTTCAGCTTGCAGCTTACTCGCTACAGAAGATCTCGGCCCTTGATCTTACCAGCGCGGGGCGGCTGACCAGCATCGGCTTCGCCCTGGCCTGCCTAGCCATCAGCATCGCCATTCTCAGGCAATTCTCGATTTCGAGAATTGGTATCGTCGTATTTGCACTCCTTTACCTTTCTTCGCCAATTTACCTGTACTGGAGCAGAACTTTCATGATCGAAAGTACTGCCTTGCTGTTCAGTCTAGCAGCTCTCTACCTATATTGGGCCTCCAGGCGACAGGATGACTGGCGCGGGAGGAAGAGCCTTTCGATCCTTACCGCTCTGCTGATCTGCCTGACGATGGCACTGCTGACCAAGGCCACCACCGCCTTGCCGGTGTTCCTGCTGATCCTGATCGACCAGGCCTATGTGATGGGGGCCGCAACCCTGCGCCGAACCCACAGCGTCGACAGGCACAGAATCCTCCCCCGTGGCGGCATGGTGCTCACCATTCTCCTGCTGTCGTTTCTTGTCTTGAAGGGTTGGACCACTCACGCCGATGCGCTAAAGGATCTGAATCCAATTGCACGATTCCTCACATCCCAGCGACTGGCGAGCTGGAACTTTGGAGATTTCCATCAACGCCACTCTGGCGATCTGTGGATCGGCGTTTTTTCGCAAAGAATGTTAACCCCGAATGGATCCATTCCCATTGCCATTCTTTTGACCCTCGGTATCATCAGGCCCCATCCCAGCAGCCAGAGCCGCTATCTGCTTCTCTGCTGCATGGGCCTGGCGCTGGCACCGCTACTCATCTTTACCAATCTCCACATTGTCCATACTTACTATCAGTACGCCAATGAGATCTACCTGCTTCTTGCCATCGCCGTCGCCAGTGATGCTCTGTCAGGCTCAGGCCGCCGATCATGGAATCTTCTTCTCGGCATCTGCCTGACCCTCATCATCATCAGCTTCTACGGTACCTTCTTCGGGTCCTACTATCGGGATGCCCAACTCAAGGACAATGCTGCAAGCGTGGCCGGGAGATACATCAGGAACATCACGAATCCTGCGGAGGCCATCCTTGTGTTCGGCGATGACTGGAACTCCGCAATGGCCTTCCATTCACAGCGCAGAGCTCTCACCTATCCGAACTGGGCTGCTTCAGACGATGGGATAAAAAAGGATGACCTTCTGGCCAACCCGGCTGACTTCATCGGTCCGCTCAAGCTAGGAGCCATCGCCAGCAGGTGGAAAAAGATTCCTGCGGAAAAAGTGCTCATGGCCTGCGGTGGAGCCGCCAGTCCGAATCCCCACGCCGAGGGCGACTGGCTGATCTACTCCTGCCGGTCCGGTACAGCGGCGGGTGCCCTGCAGGATGTGTCATCGGAGGCCAAGCCGTAAAGCCCGAGCCCATCCACAGTCCCTCGCGCATCTGAGTCCTTGGCCTTCGTTCCTGTCCTGATCCGTTCCTGCCGGCCCCGGCAATGGAGCAAGAATCTGCTGGTGTACGCATCGGCGGTGTTCAGTTTCTCGCTGGATCCTTCGGTCTGGTTGCACTCCAGCCTCGCCCTCCTCTGCTTCTGCCTGATCTCCAGCAGCATCTACCTGGTCAACGACGTCATCGATGTCGAGGCCGATCGCCGGCACCCCAGCAAATGCCACCGGCCGATCGCCTCCGGAGCCCTTCCGATCCCCGTGGCCCTGACGGCCGCCGTTCTGCTGGCATTGGCGAGCCTTTCCTTGGCAGCGACCCTGACGGCCACTCTCGTCGCGGTGATCCTGACCTACGCGCTGATCCAGCTCGCCTATTGCCTGCGGCTCAAGAGCCAGCCCCTGCTCGACCTGTTCTGCATCGCCTCCGGCTTTCTGCTGCGGGCCGTCGCAGGGCTGGTGGCCACGGGTCTCGGCAGCTCCCCCTGGTTCTTACTCTGCGTGGGCCTGCTCGCTCTCTTCCTGGCGGTGGAGAAACGCAAGGGCGAACTAAGGGTGTCCCTGGATCGTGGTGTGATCACCCGCCAGGTGCTGGGGCGCTACTCGTTGCCCCTGCTCCAACGGCTGGAATCCCTGGTGGCGAGCAGTGCCTTCATGGCCTACGCCCTCTGGAGCGCGGGTCCCACTCTCAAGGGCGCTCCCACCAGCTGGATGCTGCTGACTGTTCCCTTCGTGCTGGTGGGAATCTTCCGCTACCAGCTGCTCAGTGACCCCGAGGAGGCCGAACGACGGGCCGGCCGGCATCCCGACCAGAGCACGGAACGGCCGGAGGAGATCCTGCTCGGCGACCGCGGCATCCATCTCACCCTGCTGGGCTGGATGATCACCGTGGTCATGGTAGGGATGGGCCACCGCATGGGCTGGTTCCGATGATACGCAGCGCCTTCGTGCTCGGCAGCACCAGCGCTGTCGCAGCGGCCCTCTGCCGGGCGCTGGCCGAGCAGGGCTGTCGCCGCTTCCACCTGGTCGCCCGCGACGCCAACGCCAACGAACGGCTGGCCGCCGAACTGCGTGTGCGTTACGGGGCCGAGATCAGCCTGGAAGCGTGCGATCTTTTCGCCACAGCCTCCCTGGACAAGCCGCTGAGGCCCAGCATCGATCAGAGCTTCGATCTCTATCTCATCACTGCAGGCTCGCTCGGGGATGCCGAGGTGGCTCGGTTTGATCCAGCTGAAGCGCTGGCGATCACAGCCGCCAACTACAACGGGCTTCTTCCCTGGCTGACCGCCATCGTCACATCCGAACGGATCGCCAGGCCCGGAAGACTGTGGGTGTTCACTTCAGTGGCCGCCGACCGGGGCAGGCCCTCCAACTACCACTACGGCGCAGCCAAAGCGGCCCTCACCACCTACTGCGAAGGGCTGCTGCTGCGCTGTCAGGGCCAGCCCTTCTGCGTGCGCATTCTCAAGGCAGGGTTCATGGCCACACCGATGACGCTCGGCAAGGCCCCACCCCTGCTCTGCGCCAGCCCCGAGTCTGTGGCCCTGGACCTGCTGCAACGGCCCGATCGCCGTGGCATCGAGTACATCCCCTGGTGGTGGGCACCGCTGATGTGGATGGTTCGCCTGCTGCCGCGTCACCTGGCCAGCAAGCTATGAACCTCACCTGTCCCTCAGGAACCTGCACCCTCACGGGCTGGGGCCGCACGATGCCCGTGAAGGCGACGGTCTGGAGACCAGCGTCGTTGGAGCAGTTGCAGCAGTTGGTGTATCAGGCCAGGCAGGGCAGCCTGATCGCCCGTGGCCTCGGCCGGTCCTACGGGGATGCTGCCCAGTGCGCCGAAGGGAATGTGATTGATCTGGGCGGATTCGATCGGATCGAACTCGATCCGGTCCAAGGCACCGTCACGGCCGGAGGGGGTGTCAGCCTCGCCTCGGTGCTGCGGGTGATCGTTCCGGCCGGCTTCTTCCTGCCCGTCACCCCCGGCACCCGCAACGTGACGGTGGGGGGTGCCATCGCCGCCGACGTGCACGGCAAGAACCACCATGTCGAGGGCAGCTTCGCCAGCCACGTGCGCCAGCTGCAGCTGGTGGACGGCAACGGCGAGATGCGCACTCTGCAGCCAGATGGCGAGGCGGAGGCCGCCGACGCCTTCTGGGCCACCGCCGGCGGCATGGGGCTCACCGGCGCCATCACCGAGGCTACCTTCACTCTCCTGCCGATCCGCACCTCCCTGATCAGCGTCGATACCGACCGCCACGGCACACTCGACTCCCTGATGGCGGCGATGGTGGAGGGGGACGCGCGTTACCGTTACAGCGTCGCCTGGGTGGACAGCCTCCACCCCCGGGGCCGGGGGGTGCTCACCCGTGGGGACCACACCAGCCTCGAGCAGCTGCAGGAGCAGGCATCCGCGCAGATGGCGGACCCCCTGGCCTACGACCCCAGGGCGCTGGCTTCGGCACCGGCCTTCCTGCCGGGGGGGCTGCTGAACACCTGGACGGTAAGGGCCTTCAACGAAACCTGGTTCCGCAAAGCCCCCGCCCATCGGATCGGTGAGCTGCAAGCGATCGGCCCCTTCTTCCACCCCCTTGATGGGGTCGCCGACTGGAACCGCATCTATGGACCAGCCGGCTTCCTGCAGTACCAGTTCGCCGTGCCGGACGAGGCCGCCGAGTTGGTGCCCCGCGTCCTGGAGGCCCTGCGAGGCATCGGCGCGCCCAGCTTCCTGACGGTGCTCAAACGCTTCGGGTCCGCCAATGCGGGCCCCCTGTCGTTCCCAGGACCCGGCTGGACCCTGGCCGCCGATGTGCCGGCGGCCGTGCCCGGTCTGTTTGAGCTGCTCGATCGGCTTGACGAGCAGGTGGCTGCCAGCGGCGGCCGCCTCTATCTGGCCAAGGATTCGCGCCAGTCCGCTGCCATGTTCCAGCGCAGTTATCCGGGACTCGACGACTGGCGGCGGCAGCGCACCCGACTCGATCCCCGCTCCGTCTTCAGCTCCGATCTGGCCCGCCGCATCGGCCTCTGATCAAGCGGGGAGAGCCTCACCAACTGTTCATCCACCCTTCCTACGCTCCGTTGCTCGTGCCACCCGGCGAGAGCCCCCGACGGTCAAGGCTGGCGATCGGACAGCGCTGGCAGCCGTTCGTGGTGCTCGTCTCAGCGCTGGCAACGGCAGTGATCGTCTGCTTCGGGATTCCGTTGGCCTATCCCGCCCTGGGGCTTGATCCCTCCTGGCAGCAGGCGCTGGTGGAGGCCACGGACAGCAGCCGGGTGTTCGGGCGGGAGGTGATCTTCAACTTCGGTCCCCTGCATCAGGCCGCCACCGATCAGGTCTCCACCAACCTGGTTCCCTTGCTCACCGGACGGCTCGTCTTTTCGGTGGAATGGACGGCCGCCGTGCTGATGGCCGGCCTGCTGCGGGGCCTGCAGATCCTGGCCGCCGTGGCGATCGGACAGGCCGGTAGCGCGAAACCCGATCCGATGTTCTATTCCCTAAGCAGCCTGGGAGTGCTCCTGTCGGTCGTGCACACTGCAACGGAAACGGGCCCGCGCAGGGCCAGGACCACTCTGATGCTGATGGTGGCCATCGGGATCGCCCTGTCGACGCTGGTGAAACTCAGCTTCACAGCTGCCGCCCTGCCCGCCCTGACGTGCATGCTGTCGCTGGAGTTCCTGCGACTCTGCGCTCGACCGTCTTGCCGCCCGGCAGGGGCCTTGGCGGCCATGGCCATGATCCCGCCCGCGGCCCTCGTAGCAGCCTGGACCGGCGTGAGCTCCGGCGGACCTGAGGATTTCGCCCCGTACTTCACCGGCCTGAATGCCGAGATCGTCCTGGGCTACAGCGTGGCCACGAGCGCGATCGGACCCAGTCCCCAGATCGGGCTCGTGGCCGTCGGGGCCTACGGCCTTGCCTCGTTGGTGTCGGGCGTCCTGTGCTGGCTCACCCACTTGAAACCCTTGTCGAGGACTTTCCCAACGCCGACCCTATCGAAGCTGGCCGCCCTGGTGCCAGCCCTGACGTTGCTGGTGATCCAGTGGGTCGTCCTGAAGGCGGGTTTCGTTCGCCTGGACGGTCACATCGTCACCGGGACGATGCTGTGCATCCTCTTTCCACTCTTCGTGCTGGCGCTGGGGGGTCAGGATCTCTCCTCTCTCAGCAGCGGGCATCGCTGGCGGCTCGCTGCACCCATCCTCCTGTTCGCAGCCGGGGCGCTCCTGATTCTCGCCGCCCTGCATCGCAAACTCCCCCTGCACAACCATGGGCCCGTGACCTCTCTGCTCAACACACCCGCCATAGCAGCCCTGCTGCTGCTGTCGGCCGAGCGGGAACGGATCCTCGCCAGGCGAGGCGCCTCCCACCGCGACCTGCGGGGAGAATCGGAGGACTTGTGGTTGAAGGACGGCGCCAGCGCCGACATCCTCCCCTGGGAGGTCACGGCGTTGCTGGCCAACGGCGCCCCGTACCGCCCCCGGCCCGTGCCGCAGTCCTACTCCGCCTACACCCGTCCCCTGCAGCTGGCCAATGCCGCGTACTTCGCCCCACCCCACCCCCCCCGACCGGCTGGCCTGCCGCCGCCGCCGGAGCAGGTGGTGGTCAGCGTCAACGACATCGACGGCCGACTGCCGATCTCCCTGGACTCCCCGGCGATCCGGACGATCCTCGAGACCCATGCCTTCAGCCATACGGGCAGTCGTGGATCGCTCGTCTTCGGCCCGGGGGGGCACGGCATCCCCCTCGGGCCGAAGACGGTCGTGTCCGGTGAACTGAGCTGGAGAAGCACGGGCCAGGGAGGATTCAGCAGCACGCCGATCCCCCTGCCGGGCCAGGGGTCCATCGCCTGGCTGAGCGTCGATCTGCGCGCGACCCTCAGCCGGTCAGGCGCCTCAATCCTGTTCCGGTCGTTTCCTTTCTTCTTCGACTATCTGGATGCGAATGGTACTGTCGTCGAGAGCGACAGGATCGTGCCGAAAGCGGTGACGGACCTGCTCGTGTTTCCGTTGATCAAGAATAATGAGGAGCTGCTCGGCATGGTGGAAAGGAGAACCGGACGGCAGAAAGATCCCGTCCGCCACCAGTCACAGCTCGCGGCTGTGCGCTTCTCCGTGAACGGCTTCGTCAGGCCCTTCGATGTAAGCCCCTACAGGATGGAGGGGATCCGGCGATGAGGGTAATCCTCCCCGGTGGAGCGGGCCTGGTGGGCCTCAACCTGATCGCGGAGCTTCAGCAGCACCATCCCGACTGGCAGCTGCTGGTGGTGGACAAGAAGGTCGAAGCGCTGGAGGTCGGCAGGCGTCTGTTTCCTGCCGTCACCTTCGTCGGCGAGGACCTCACCCGCACCGATGGGCAGACATGGCCGGCCCTGCTGAGCGGTTGCGATGCCTGCGTGATGCTCCAGGCCGAAATCGGCAGCATCGATCCCGGCGCCTTCGAGCGCAACAACATCACCAGCACCGAGGTGGTGCTCGCCGAACTGCGTCGGCAGGGCATCCCCAGGCTGGTCCACGTGAGCAGCTCGGTGGTGAACTCGGTGGCCACCGACCTCTACACGAGCACCAAGCGCCGACAGGAGCAACTCGTCAGGCGTGCCTGGCCCGACGCCGTCGTGCTGCGCCCCACGCTGATGTTCGGCTGGTTCGACCGCAAGCACCTCGGCTGGCTGGCCCGCTTCATGCAACGCCTGCCGGTGTTCCCGATCCCCGGCTCCGGTCGGTTCATCCGCCAGCCCCTCTACGTCGGCGATTTCTGCCGGATCATCGAGAGCTGCCTGGAGAATCCCTCCTTCAGCGGCACCTACGACATCACCGGCACCGAGCGGGTGAGCTACATCAGCCTGATGCGCCAGTTGCGCACGGCCGTGTCCGCGCGGCCACTGATCCTCCACCTGCCGATTCCCCTGTTCGGCTGGCTTCTGCAGCTCTGGGCCCTGATCAGCCGTCAGCCGGCCTTCACCCGGGATCAACTCCGTGCCCTCACGGCCGGCGACGAGTTCCCGGTGATCGACTGGCCCAGCATCTTCTCGGTGACGCCCACGCCCCTGGCCGAGGCCCTGCGGATCGCCTATCGGGACCCGCGCTACCGCGACGTGGTGATCCCCTTCTGATGAGCAGCTCCCCCAGCATCGCCGTCATTGGCGGCGGCCCGATGGGTCTGGCCGTGGCCTACGAGCTCTGTCTGCAGGGCTTCCGGCCCGTGTTGCTTGAAGCCGACGATCGGCTCGGCGGCATGGCGGCCAGCTTCGATTTCGCCGGTGTTCAGCTGGAGCGCTATTACCACTTCCATTGCCTCAGTGACCGTGCCTTCTTCCAGCTGCTGCAGGAACTGAACCTGCAGGATTCCCTGCGCTGGAAACAGACCCGGATGGGATTCTTTCTCGATGGGCGCCTCTATCCCTGGGGCACGGCCGCAGCCGTGCTCGGTTTCCGGCGACTGCCTTTGGCAACGCGCCTGCGCTATCTGCTCCATGCCGCGCGTTGCCTCACGATCCGCGACTGGCACCACCTCGATGGCCTGTCGGCGACGACCTGGCTGAAACGCTGGCTCGGCGAACAGGGGTACCGCGTGCTGTGGGAAAACCTCTTCGCCTACAAGTTTTATCACCACAGCGATTCGCTCTCGGCCGCCTGGATCTGGAGCCGGATCCGCCGCATCGGCCAGTCACGCCGCGGCCTGAAGGAAACCCTGGGTTATCTGGAAGGGGGATCGCAGCGCTGGATCGAGACCCTCGCCGCCGAGATCCGCCGGCGCGGCGGCACGATCCGGCTTCACAGCCCGGTGAGTCGGCTGGGCGGCAGCGACGGGGCAGGTGGGGTGGTGCTGTCCACGCCGGCGGGAGAAGAACGTTTCGATACCGCCATCTCCACTGTGCCGCTGCCGTTGGTGGCTCCCATGCTGGTGGCCGGCGGCGCTGATGCGGCGCTGGTGCGGCCGTTCGAAGCGCAGCTCTCGGTGGCCTGCGCCTGCGTGGTGATCCAGACGAGACAACCGATCACCCCGAACTTCTGGACCAACGTGAATGACGAGCGCTTCCGGATCCCCGGCATCATCGAAATGTCGAATCTGCAGCCGCTGCAACCCCACATCACCTACGTGCCCTTCTACATGCCGGCCGATCATCCCGACTATGGTCGTCCGAGCGCGGCCTTCATCGACGATTCGATCGCCTGCCTGAAGGCGATCAATCCGTCCCTCCAGGACGGGGACATCGTTGCTGCCCACTGCAGCCGCTACCGCCATGCCCAGCCCGTGTGCGGCCTCCATTTCCTGGGCAGTCTGCCGCCGCTGCAGCCCCTGCCGAACCTCTGGATTGCGGACACCACCGTGTACTACCCGGAGGACCGGGGCATCTCCGAGAGCGTGCAGTTCGGTCGCACACTGGCGCGTGAGGTCGCAGGCAGGCTGCGATGACGACCACGGGGAGTCAACGGCGGGAATTCACGGCATTCGTGATCACCGGCGGGCTGGCGGCCCTGGTGAACGTGGTGAGCAGGGTCGGCTTCTCCACGGTGGTGCACTTCGAGCTGGCGGTCCTGCTGGCCTACGGCTGCGGCATGCTCACGGCCTATCTCCTGGCCCGGAGGTTCGTGTTCGTGAACAGCCGCGTCAGCGTGCGGCGTTCCTTCGCCGCCTTCTGCCTCGTGAATGCCTTCGCGGTGCTGCAGACCTGGGTGGTGAGCCTCGGGCTGCGCAACTGGCTGCTGCCCTTGCTCGGCATCGTGGTGTTCCGGGATCTGATCGCCCATGCCATCGGCGTCGCCGTGCCGGTGGTCAGCAGCTACTTCGGGCACAAGCACATCTCCTTCCGTGATCACCCCTGACGACGGCCGTCCGGTGGTGGCCGCCTTCGACTTCGACGGCACCTTGATCCCTGGCGACTGCCTGCTGATGCTGCACCGCCAGCTCAAGGGGGTCGCAGGCTTGGCCCTGGACTGGTTGCACCTGATCGCCCCATTCCAGGCCTGGGTAGGGGGCAGCCTGAGCACGGCCGCCTTCAAGGAGCGTTACCTGGGCGTGCTGCTGCGGGGCACGACCAGGGAGGCACGCTCCGCCGCGCTCGGCCAGAAACTCCCAGCCGCGCAGTGGCGCGCCCTGCGGCCCCGAGCCCTTGCGCGGTTGCGCTGGCATCAGGCCCAGGGCCACCGCGTCGTGATCATCTCCGCCTCGCCCCGCGCCCTGATCGCTCCGCTGGCCGCTCGACTGGGGGTGGACCTGCTCGCCACCGAAACCAGCGATCCCCTGGCGCACGGGCCGGCCACACCGCTGCGGCTCAGCTCGGCCAACTGCAAAGGGGAAGAGAAGGTGCGGCGGCTCGGGGCCTGGCTGGATCGGCCCCTGGAGGAGATCAGCCTGCATGCCTACGGCGACAGCCGGGGGGACCGCCAGCTGCTGGAGGTGAGCACGGCCCCCCACTGGCGCAGCTTCGGCCCGGATCCACTGCCCTACCCAGCCAGGAAGCCGAAAGCGGCACCACCCGGTGGCTGGATCCCGCTGCTGGCGCTCCTTCTGCTGAGCCTGGCCCTGTTCGGGCTGACAGGCCTGGACCCGGTGGAGCGGCTGAGCCTCCAGGGGGCCCTGGGTCGTGTGATGGCCTGGCTTCCGGCCATCTATGGGATCCTGGGAGTGGCCTACCTTGGGCGCTACTGGCGCTGGCGCCTGTTGCTCAGCTCCGCAGGCATCGGCCGTTGGGGCTGGCGCGATGCCAGGGCCTGGTTCGTGGGCTTCGCCCTCACTGCCACCCCCGGCAAGCTCGGTGAGCTGAGCCGGGTACAGCAGCTGCACCGGGAACTCGACTACCCGCGCCCGCCGCTGGTGCATGTCTTCGTGGCGGAACGGCTCTGCGATGGCGCGGCCGTGCTGCTGTGGCTGGCGCTGCTGGCGCCCTCCGCCCTTCGGGCTGGCCTGGGCCGGCTGCCGCCGACAGGGATCGGCCTGCTGCTGCTGGCAGGAGCAGCGACTCTCCTCGCCGCCATCTGGATCTGGAGAAGGTGGGGAGGACCCTGGCAGCACCATCTGCCCAGTGGTGCCCTGGCCAGGGCCTGCCGGCCGGCCGGCGCCGTGACTCTGGGGATCTGGGCCTGCGAATCACTGATTCTCTGGCTGCTGGTTCAGGTGGTCAGCCCCGCCCACACGGTGCCGATCCAGGCGGCGATCGGCACCTACCTGCTCTCGGGATCGCTCGGGATGCTCTCCACCCTCCCAGGCGGCGTGGGCGTGAACGAGGGGGCCACGATCCTGCTGCTGGCCCGCTTCGGCGTGCCCCCGTCCGCCGGACTCGCCATCGCCATCCTGCGCCGCCTCTGCACCGTGTGGAGTGTGACCGGGCTGGCCGTGCTGCTCGGCTGGTGGCGCGGCAGCCGTGAAGGGCCGTAGCTGCCAGCCACGGCTGATCAGCCAGCGCGGCATTGCACTGGTCGCACGCGAGATGAACAGGAACAGCCAGATCAACGAGGCGCGCAAGGCCTGAATCAAAGCGGGAGGCGATATGGCGGAAACATGCTTCATCGCAGAGACCCGCCACCTAACGCAAGGATCAGAGATGGCCGTGAAACGGGCAAAGAGGGCTGCCGGGCATCTCTGCGAAGTCACGGGACAGAATGCCTCCCGGCAGAGGAAATGGACCTCTCCGGCCAACATATTGTTGACCGGCGCACCCCCCCCGGACCTGGCAGACTTGACCGACAACATCCTGGTGATCACTCCAGATCGGCATCAGGAGTTTCACACCTGGATGGCCCGGGAGAACTGCACCCGAATCATTTTCTGAACTTCGCCGAAGCCGTGTGTGCTGATCTGTTCGATCCGGTGAACCCCAGGCAAAAGAAACAGCTGCAGACCTTGACCCGACGACTGAAGAGATTACAGCAGGAATGGGAGGGGCGCCAGGTGAGGTATCACAGGGACTAACTAGGAGCTGAGCCGCACCGCCGTTCTACCGAACGTCGTTCGGCTAGCAGGTGGTGTCGGCTCCAGCGATGAGTTGGTTCGCCGCGCAAACAGTCTAAGCATTAGATACAACCGTGAAAACGCGGTCGAATCAACTACAAAATAGGCGGTTCCCTGATCCACTCACCCCCCGGTTGAGAACGCCGCCTATGCAACCCCATCTCCCCCATGGTGATTGGTGAACCCCTATTGGCATGGGGATTCTGCCGGAATTTGCTGCGTGAGGCCGAGTGCATCACGAAACTGAGATGCAGGCCGATCCAGGGGCTGTGAACAGCTTCACATAGGAGATTTTTGGGGACAGTTGATCGACCCAGGCCCCCTCTAGCTGCTCCGGGGTGATGCCATCCGGTAAGGCTTCCGGGCGGATCCTGTAACGCCAGGCGTGGCCATCGGTCCCCCTCGATCGGTGGGCTTCCAGCTAGAAGCCGCATAGCCGCAGCAGGCGCCGCAGGGTGGCGGTGCCGGTCTTGGCGGGGGGGCTCACCCCAGGGCCTGGGTCAAGCCGAACCCTGCGCCTTCTGGAGGCCGATACCGTTGCAAGGACATCGGCAGCTTCGCCCTGGCCAAGGAGCTGCTGCGCCAGGGCCATACCTACCTCGATGGGAATGCGGACGGAGTTGCCAGCGAGTCGCTGCGGTGAAGGAGGCTGTCGAAACCCGCCAGCTAACCCATTGGGTGCCAGCCGATGGCTTAAGTAAGAGACGGAGTGTAAAGCTGGTTTCTTGATCTACAGAGGGGACGCCACTCCGGTTCGACACGAACCAATGCGCCTCTCTCTCATAGCGACTGCTGCCCTGGCCACCCTCACCCTGGCTCCGCTACCTGCCGGTGCAAAGGTGGTTGACGAAGGGAAGCCCAGCCCCGGCGGCTTCTATTGGCAGAAGGTCCAGAAAAGCAATGGCAGCACCCAGTACCTCTGCCGCTCAACCAAGGATGATGCGATCCAGAAGAACGCGAAGTGTGATGGGGCGAAAGCTGCCAAGCATTAGCCGCGCACTTGCTCTCTGCGCCTCAGTGCTGCTCCTGGCTGGGCCTGCTTCTGCCGGTGAATTCCATGGCGAGCAACCCGTGCCAAGTCGCTGGAAGTTGGCGGTTCAGCAGGCGGGCGAGCGATCTCCAGAGCCTCCGCCACAGGTGCTGGAGTGGATCAAGCAGGCAAAAGCCTTCGAATCCCAGGGTGCGTATGGGAAGGCGGCGGAGTTGTGGGAAAAGCACTTGGGCTGGGCTGAGAAAGTGCTCGGGCCCAATCACCCCAATACCGGCGCAAGCCTCAACAACCTTGCGGAGATGTATAGGACCCTGGGGGCCTACTCCAAAGCCGAGCCCCTCTACCTCCGCGCCCTGGCGATAGATGAGAAGACGCTGGGTTCTGATCACCCCAATACCGCCCAGATCCTTAACAACCTCGCGCTGCTGTACCTCAACCAGGGTGCATACGCCAAGGCCGAGCCCCTCTTGAAGCGAGCCCTGGCGATCTACGAGAAGGCGCTGGGGCCCGATCACCCCGATACCGCCCAGAGCCTCAACAACCTCGCGGCGCTGTACCTCAACCAGGGTGCATACGCCAAGGCCGAGCCCCTCTTGAAGCGAGCCCTGGCGATCTTCGAGAAGGCACTGGGGCCTGATCACCCCGATACAGCCTCAACGCGCGATCGACTGGAACAGTGCCGGAAAGCGCTCAACAACTGAGATTCTGGCTTGCCATGAGCCCTCCCCTCCCTCAAGACCTGATCCGTCACGTGTTGTTTGTTGGGCTGCTGGCTCTCCCGCTTGTTACCCCCTTGGCCGCTGCAGCGGCCAAGGTGATCTCGGTCGGTGATGGTGACACCCTGCGGGTCGAGGACGGCGGGAGAAAGGTAACGATCCGGGTGGCCTGCATCGACGCCCCAGAGATGGCGCAGTCTCCCTATGGGCAACAGGCCAGGCAGGCGCTCCAGGACATGCTGCCGGTCGGCTCCACGGTGACGCTAAAGACCCAGACCAAGGACCGCTATGGCCGGACCGTTGCGGAGGTGTTCGCCCAGAACGGGGCCAACGCTGGTCTCGCCCTGGTGCAACAGGGCCATGCCTTCGCCTATCGCCAGTACCTCAAGCAGTGCGACGAGTGGGTCTATCTCGATCGGGAGAAGCTGGCCCAGCGATACCGCGTTGGGGTGTGGAGGTTCGACGGCGAGATCCAGCGCCCCTGGGACTGGAGAGCCGCCAACAGAGGCGCCACGCGCCAGCCGCCGCAGCGCCCGGTGACGCTGACGATCATCAACGACAGGGCAGCTCCCGTCTCCAGTCCAGGCCGGAGGTGGTATTGCGCAAATGTTGGGTCTTGGTAGAGGGCGCAGCAGCTCCTGCGGGATGGGCACACATACCTCGACGGTGACAGTGACGGTGAAGCGTGCGAAGCGCTGCGGTGAGGGAGGCTGTCGAGACTCGCCAGCTATCCCATTGGGAGCAAGCCCTTGGCTGAAGTAAGAGACGGAGTGTAAAGCTGGTTTCTTGATCTACAGAGGGGACGCCACTCCGGTTCGACACGAACCAATGCGCCTCTCTCTCATAGCGACTGCTGCCCTGGCCACCCTCACCCTGGCTCCGCTACCTGCCGGTGCAAAGGTGGTTGACGAAGGGAAGCCCAGCCCCGGCGGCTTCTATTGGCAGAAGGTCCAGAAAAGCAATGGCAGCACCCAGTACCTCTGCCGCTCAACCAAGGATGATGCGATCCAGAAGAACGCGAAGTGTGATGGGGCGAAAGCTGCCAAGCATTAGCCGCGCACTTGCTCTCTGCGCCTCAGTGCTGCTCCTGGCTGGGCCTGCTTCTGCCGGTGAATTCCATGGCGAGCAACCCGTGCCAAGTCGCTGGAAGTTGGCGGTTCAGCAGGCGGGCGAGCGATCTCCAGAGCCTCCGCCACAGGTGCTGGAGTGGATCAAGCAGGCAAAAGCCTTCGAATCCAAGGGAGCCTATGGAAAGGCGGCGGAATTGTGGGAACAGGTCTTGGCATGGAGCGAGAAGGCGCTGGGGCCCGATCACCCCGGTACCGCCACCAGCCTCAACAACCTCGCAGTGCTGTACTCCGAGCAGGGTGCCTACGCCAAGGCCGAGCCCCTCTTGATGCGAGCCTTGGCGATCAACGAGAAGGCGCTGGGGCCCGATCACCCCGATACCGCCACCAGCCTCGACAACCTGGCGAGGTTGTACGACAGGCAAGGCGCCTACGCCAAGGCCGAGCCCCTCATGATCCGCGCCCTGGCGGTCAGGGAGAAGGCGCTGGGGCCCGACCACCCCGATACCGCCACCAGCCTCAACAACCTGGCGGGGTTGTACGACAGCCAGGGCGCCTACACCAGGGCCGAGCCCCTCATGATCCGCGCCCTGGCGGTCAGGGAGAAGGCGCTGGGGCCCGACCACCCCGATACCGCCCAGAGCCTCAACAACCTGGCGGGGTTGTACGACAGCCAGGGCGCCTACACCAGGGCCGAGCCCCTCTACCTCCGCGCCCTGGCGATCAACGAGAAGGCGCTGGGGCCCGACCACCCCGATACCGCCCAGAGCCTCAACAACCTCGCGTACCTGTACTCCGAGCAGGGTGCCTACGCCAAGGCCGAGCCCCTCTTGATGCGAGCCTTGGCGATCAACGAGAAGGCGCTGGGGCCCGATCACCCCAATACCGCCACCAGCCTCATCAACCTCGCGTACCTGTACTCCGAGCAGGGTGCCTACGCCAAGGCTCAGCCCCTCTACCTCCGCGCCCTGGCGATCAACGAGAAGGCGCTGGGGCCCGACCACCCCGATACCGCCAAAAGCCTCATCAACCTCGCGTTCCTGTACGCCAGCCAGGGCGCCTACGCCAAGGCCGAGCCCCTCATGATCCGCGCCCTGGCGATCAACGAGAAGGCGCTGGGGCCCGACCACCCCGATACCGCCAAAAGCCTCAACACCCTGGCTTGGTTGTACGAGAGCCAGGGTGCATACGCCAAGGCCGAGCCCCTCTACCTCCGCGCCCTGGCGATCAGCGAGAAGGCGCTGGGCTCAAATCATCCGATCACTCTCAGGGTGCGGGAAAACCTGGAACGGTGCCGGAAAGCACTGGGTAACTGAGATTCTGGCTTGCCATGAGCCCTCCCCTCCCTCAAGACCTGATCCGTCAAGTGTTTTTTGTTAGGCCCCACGCGATGGCCTCCGCATGTTTGCTATGAACTTTGCGTTGATACGGACTTTCTGCAACTCTTGCTTCGCGCTCAGCTTCCGCTTTCGCATGATGACGAAGTAGAAGGTTTGCTCCCAGTCGGTTATCCATCCCTTTGTGTGTGCGTAGTCGTTAGCCTCGGCATTCAGAGACTTTTTGTTGTCAGATCTGATTCGCTTGACGGCCTGGAAGATGAGATCGGAAGGGAGGCCGATGAATTTCTTGACGCAGCAGTTCCCGACCGTGGCAAAAGTGCCGCTGATCTAGTTGCGAAGATTGCAAAGTTCGATGATCGGAAAGTGGCCGCAAAGACAGGTCTCCGGTTCGTCTGCCTCGTAGACATCGTTCAACACCCATTCGAGTTTCGCCTGGTCCCAAGTCTTTGAGTGGGATCGATCGATGATCTCTTTGGTGAGCCGAAATTCGGACTTTGGATTTCCAGTGAAGCCGATGGGCGGGATTTGTGGGGCCTAACAACTACATGGTCGGTTCCGTGATCCACCACCGCCCTGGTTCGGAACGCCGCCTTTGCAGCTTCCTTTTTCCATGGTGGTCAGTGGAGAATCCCTGTTTGCATAGGCGGGACCTATCAGGGAAGTTGTCCGCTCGGGGTGCTGAGCTGAGCACCGAAATTGAGTGTACTGCGGGTTGAGGTTCAGGGTCCCCGCGGCCGGAGTGTCGTTGTCATCGATGGCTGTCTTTGGTCGGGGTTGGGGCGTCGGGCCCTTGATCGCGGCTGTTGCCGATCGCGCCCTTGGAGGGGCGCCATCGGACAGCCACGGGGGCCTGGATTGTTGAGGGTCAAGCAGCTACAAGTGTCTGCGGTCGGGGATGGTTGATGCTCACAACCTGTGGCTGGCTCCAGTCACGGATGTGACGACTCCAGCGCTGCGGATTCTTCTGCCGAGCTTCTTCGTAGGTCTGCTGCCGGATGGCACAGATCCCATCAGCCTGGCCGTAGTGCCGCTGATTGGGCGTCACATACTTGATGCCGCTGTGCCGGTGCTCAGCGTTGTACCAGTCGACAAAGCCATCCACCCAGGCTTTTACCGAGAGCAGTTCCCGGAAGCGCCGTAGCGGATAACTCTGGTGGTACTTCATGGTACGGAACCATGATTCAGCGTAGGCGTTGTCGTTGCTCACACGTGGCCTGGAGAACGAGAGCGACACACCCAACTCGGCCATCTTGGCCGCCAAGGTGAATGAGCGCATGGGGGCGCCATTGTCCGAGTGCAGGACCGCAGCAGTCTCCTTGCTGATTCCTTCATCGCGGCAGACGCGATCAAAGAATGCGCTGGCCAGCTCGCTGCATTCGCGCTCATGCACTTCCACTCCAAGGATGCGGCGGCTCCACACATCCATCACCATGTAGAGATAGTAGAATTGACCCTTGACATGGCCGGGCAACAGGGTGATATCCCAGGCCAGCACTTGGTAAACTCCTGTTGCCTCCAGCACCGGGACTGGCCTTGGCTCGCGGGGAGAGCGGGCCCTACCACGATGGTTCAGCAGGCCTTCCTGCCGCATGATGCGGTAGATCGTGGACTCTGAACCCACATACATTCTCTCCTCAGCAAGAATGGCCACGATCTGAGCAGGCGTAAGATCGGCAAAGCGCGGATCATTGACGGAGTCAATCACCCGCTGCCGCTCTTTTGCCGTGAATCTGTGAGCCACTTCACGTGGGGCACCCTTGCGGCGATCCACACTGAATCCCTGGCCGCTGATATCAAGCCCCCAGCGCCGCAGAGTGCGTGAACAGATGCCGATCAGATCAGCAACAGCCTTGATGGAAGCTCCTGCATTGAGGCCTTCATAGAGAAAGTCCATGGCTTTATTTCTCTGCTCTGACGGAATCAGGACTCCTCTTCTCGCAGCCAAAGCTGATCGAGCTTTTTTGACAGCAACCGCTTCGCGGAAGCGTTCCGCTACAGCAATGTTGCCGCCTCCGAAAGAGCTTTGTCCTTCTTCTGCAACTCACGTTCCAGGCGCCGGATCTGGCGGGCCTGCTCCTGGTTTTTGCGCTGTAGATCCCTGTGGTCGGTCATGGTCGGCGCGCTGGGGCCATTCGCATCCTCTGCCGCCTGGCGCCAGCGGGCAAGCTGCTTGGGATAGAGCCCACGCTCGCGGCAGTACGCGCCGAGATCGGGGCCGCTGAGGCCTGCGGCCTGGATCACGGCGGCCAGCTTGTCGGATGCGCCCCACTGCTCCGGCGGCTTCCTGGTGGCCGGCACCAGCTGCCCCTCTTTCTGCCACTGACTGCGCCAGTTGTAGAGGGTCTGTGTGGTGATCCCGGTGTCACGGGCGATCTGGGCCACGCTCTCCCGGTTGGGCGGGCTCATGCGATTGCGGATCTCGGCCCGCACGGCATGGTCGTAGATCGGTTTCATGGTCCTCGGTTTGGCCCCCTGGTGGATGGGTCAGACCGAGCGGACTTCTTTCCTGACAGAGGGGGAGGGATTCTGCCAGATTTCTCTGCTTCAGGCCGAGTGCATAACGCAACTGAGATGGCCGGCGGCGCCATCTGCCGCAGCCGCCTGCTCACGGTCACCACCACCCTCAGGCAACAGGGGCGGGATATCTGGGGATTTGTGGAGCAGGCCTGGATCGCCCATCATCGCGGCGGGGTGATGCCATCATTGCTGCTGGATCCCTGAGTTCAGCAGCAAGGGCAGCGCTGCTTCTTTGCCCGCTCAGCGATGAGCGATCAGGCGTGCATTCGCCCGGCGGGGCGTCCCGGCCCCTGAATGGTTTCAAAATTCTTGAGTATTGCAATACCATTTTGCATTGTCATGTCATTGCAGACCTTGAGCAGGTCTGGCCCAATTCGTTTACGGAAGTGAACCATCATTGAAGGATCGAAAGGCTTTATGAACTGGTAACCACTCAGCCGATTAAATACTGCATATATGGACTCTCTGCGATCATCTCGACCGTGTCTCGGTCCGTATAGCCCAGCCGTTGCTGGATGCAAAGAGATCCCAGCGCCATCCAGAAGGGCTTCGCTGGTGCTCCGATCGTGCGGTTGAATTGTGGAGCATCTTGATCTTCCAGTTGCTACCAAGGAATGATCACGGACATCACCACCCATCGGCTGTCAGGATCTAGCTGCTCCCCAAAGGGATGGTAAGACTCCTCGATGGATAGCTGACCGTTGTGCCGGATGAGATACATTTGAAGGCCTTGAGGTTATTCTAGTGAAGAAATCACTACTTTCGACCATTCCTATCATTAGATTATCATTGAAATAAGCTGCACTGGAATGGATCTGCGTTTTTCAGCAAGCCCAAGGTACCGATGTCTCGACGCGCTTCAGTCGATGGCAGCGGGCAGGGCGTACAAGGCCCGTGCACTCACGGTGCTGGACCTTAAACCAGGATCATCTGCCCTCGAGGTGGCCGGTGCCCTCGGCGACGATGTGGCGCGGATCAAGGCATTCGGCGCCCGAGCTGTTGGTGTCGACCGCAGCCGCACGCTGATCGCCGTGGCACAGTGGCGCCACGCAGTTGGCGGCTGCGAATTCACCGTGGCAGATGCTGCGGGCCTTCCGTTTGCGGAGGGCAGCTTTGACGCGGTCCGTGTCGGCCGCGCCCTCCAGCACATCCCCGACCCTGGCAGGGTCGTCAGCGAGATGGCCCGCGTCGCCTGCGGCGGCGGAGTGGTGCTTTGCGCCGAGCCCGACTGGGGGTCCTTCCTGCTGGGCGGCGGCCAGTCCCCACTGACCGAGCGGATCCAGCACGACTGGATCCGGACGTTCCAGAATCCGTGGATCGGCCGCGAGCTGCCGATCTTCCTCTCCGAACCCATTGGGTGGGCGATCTTCACCGCGAGGCGGTGTGGCTGCCCGCCCATGGGTTCGCCGAGACGGACCTCCTGTTTGAAATCGATGCCAACGCCCGCAAGATTGCCGCTGAACTCCCCAAGGCGCTCCCCTGCCTCGAGGCCTACCGCTTGGGGGAGGCTTACACCGGCGTTCTGATGCTGATCTGCTGGGGCCGCAAGGTCTGATGTGCCACGGCAGTTGTCGCCACCAGGCAGGCTCAATCCTTCAACCACAGGACATCGTGACCATCGCCAAGTAGGCCTGCTCAGCCGCTCATCCATACCCACGGATCGGATGTTCTGATCCAGGGCTCAGCCCACGACTCGCTCGTGTCTTACGCTTCTCTCACCGCTGGAGATAGCCATGAGCGCGCAGCCAACCCCCGACACAATCATCCAGACAGGTCTGGGTTTTTGGGCCTCCAAGACTTTGCTGAGTGCCATCGAGCTGGGTCTGTTTACAGAACTTTCCCAGGGCTCCACGAACTCTGATTCCATCGTTGCTTGTTTGGGCCTTCACCCCCGTGGAGCCCGTGACTTCCTTGATGCACTGGTCGCCCTGGGTTTTCTGAATCGAACTGGCGACCAATACAGCAACACACCGGAGACGGAACTCTTTCTGGATCGGAACAAGCCTTCCTACATCGGTGGCATCCTGGAGATGGCGAACCATCGCCTCTATCCAGCCTGGGCCCATCTCAGCGAAGCACTTCAAGCGGGCGAGCCGCAGAACGAAATCAAGGGTGGCGGGCCCGGTCTGTTCGAAACGCTTTATGCCGATCATGCCCGTTTGAAGGAGTTCCTCGCCGCCATGACCGGCATCAGTCATGGCGCCAACCAGGCCATCGCCCGGGCCTTTCCCTGGACGAACCACCGCACGTTCGTTGATGTGGGTACAGCACAGGGAGATCTTGCGACCCAGATCGCTCTCGCCAATCCGCATCTGCGTGGCTTCGGGTTTGACCTGCCCGAGGTGGCGCCGATCTTCGAGGAGTACGTTGCCCATGCCGGCATCGACGACCGGCTCACATTCCAATCAGGTGATTTTTTCAAACACCCCATACCCCAGGCCGATGTGGTCCTGATGGGCCACATCCTTCACGACTGGGATCTACCCACGAAGAAGATGCTGATTGGAAAGGCGTTTGATGCAATTCCGATCGGGGGCGCGCTCATTGTCTACGAGGCAATCATCGATGATGATCGCTCAAAAAACTCCTTTGGATTGCTGATGAGTCTAAACATGCTCATCGAAACACGAGGTGGTTTTGACTACACATTCGCTGACTGCACAGCTTGGATGATGGAAGCGGGATTTTCCGAAACGCGCGCCGAGCCACTTGTTGGCCCTGATTCGATGGTGATTGGTATCAAATAGAGCCTTTCCGTGGAATTCCACACGGCCCCACCAAAACTTGTCAGGCGCCTGACGCAGGATTTTATGCGCATCGTACTTGCGGAGTGGCCGACGCCTCAGCAGCCAAAAGATCCAGCTCCTCCTGCATCGCCAACACCACCTGCTGATAGCACACCTGCACATAGTTCCGATCCCTGCTGGCGGCATAGCCGCTGCGCTCGAAGTGAATCGGGGCGCAGACGCGGGTGTGGATTCGTGCTGGCAGCGGAATGTTTGGCAGGGGGCCAAACGCCAGACCCCAGGGCATCCCGAGGTAGACGGGGAACACTTCCGGATCGATTCCCATCAGCCAGGGCAGGCCCAGGCGGTGCAACCGTTCCACTTGGGAGTAACAGTCCTCGAGCACGACCAGGGTGTCGTGGCTGCCCCAGGAGATCAGCGGAACAACCGGCAGGGAATGCCAGAGGGCCAACCGAATGAAGCCCGTGCGGCCGCTGAAATGGATCTGGCCCCGGCAGCGATGGGGCCGGAAGGCATCGTTGCCGCCACCGGGATACACGAGCAGGCTGTGCCCCTGATCGAGAACCGCAAGCGCGTTGCGTGGATAGAAGGGAATTGCGCCCACCCGGGCGGCCAGCTGGGCCATCGCCGCATTGGTTTGCCAGACCTTGGCGTGGGCCAGGCCATACACCTGGCGGCCGTACCCGAAGCGCCGGAACCAGTCGTAGAGGAACATCGGCAGATCCGGTGTGGCCAGACCGCCGTTGTGGGAGCCCACCAGCATCAGCTGGCCACAGCTGGGCACATGCTCCCAACCACTGGATTGCACCCGGAAATAGTGCCGGTAGAACCAGCCCCACAGCGGCATCAGTTCCCTGATCAGCTGGGGATCGCGCAGCAAGCCGGGATCGCGATCAGGTGCAACGCCGTTGGCCATGGAGGCGGAAAAGCCGACAATGGCCGGTCGATCAGCGATCAGGCTGGCATCCCATGGCTTCAGGAGCAGGAACGGCTGGATTGCCGCTCCCGTTGCAGCCGCTCGCGCCGATCTTCCTCCCGGGCCTCGTGCAGATCGGCGCGGGTGAGCCGGTAGCCCAGGCGCCTTGCCGCCAGGACCAGCTCCAGCTCCGAGCGGCAATGCTTCAGCGACCTGCGCATTGCTGCGCTGGCTTCAGCCTCCTGGACGAACCGTTCAAGCTCGCTCCACGTCATTGAAGGCCCACCGGGTCTTCCACCCTGCCAACAAAGCCTGGCGGATGCCAACGTTCAGAACACAGCTCAAGGTTGGGCAGGCGACAGGGGCGGCAGGCTCAGCGGTTGCTTCCTTCGCTCTGGGATTCGGAGCTATTCTGATGGCCCTTGAGGTGCTTTTCGCAGGCCTTGGCCGTTGCGCTGTGAAGCAGGAGGCTGGCCAGAGCCGTGAACAGCATGGCCATGAATGGGAACGGTTTCGCCATGGCCAAGAAAGTTCTCCTTCAACTTCCCATCTTTTTTGGCCGTGGTCAAGTCGCACGATCGCCTTGTTGCAGGCCCAGGCTCTGCCGATGCCTGCCCCGGGCCGCCAGAGTTGTGATCCTGCCCAGGCACCCTCCGATGACCCCCTCCCCGAACACCGTGCTGGCCAGCTCCGCAGGCTGGGTGGCAGTGCTGCTCAACTTGGTGCCCGGACTCGGCACCGGCTACATCTACCAGCGCCGCTGGAAGGCCTACTGGATCAGCTCGGCGATCACCACTTCCTGGTTCGTGCTGGGGGCAGTGCTGGCCCAGAACCAGGGGGTCGCCGTCACGTCCCGGGATCAGGCGATCGGTCTTGCCGGGCTGGTGCTGGTGGCCGCCATCACCGCCGTGGAAGCCGGGGTGGCCGTCCGGCGCTCCCGCCAGGGCTGAGGTGGAACCGCACCTCCCCACCACCCACCCCTCCCCGCTGCCCGATGGGCCCTGGCTGCTGGAGCGCGAGCGGCGCAGCCGCCAAGAAGGCAGTGGCATCGCAGCGGCCGAGCTGGTTGGAACCTGGCTGCTTGTTCAGACCTGGCCGCGTCGTTCCAACCAGCCCGCCGTCATCAGCTCCGCCATCCTCCGCGGCCTGCAGGCCAGCCTCACCCTTGCCGCCCCCGCTCGCGCCACGGGCGACCCCAAGGCGCTGTTCACGATCGTCAACCGCGTGCAGCTCGGTGCCTTGGAGTTCCGTTTCGAGGGTCGGGCCTGGCTGCAGGGCCGCCGCCCGCTGCTGCTGTTCCGCTTCGAGCGGCTGCGGCTCCGGCTGGGCCGCTGGCACTGCCTGGATCGCCCCTTGCCAGGGCCTGGGGATGGCGCCGCTGCCAGCGGGAGAACCAAGGGACTGCCCTTCTTCGCCCTGATCTCCACGGGATCCACCCCACCATGGCTGGCGGCGCGGGGCAGGGGAGGCGGCCTGGCCATCTGGCGCCGGTTGCCCGAGGCCTCGATCGCTAAGGTTTGAACAGCCATCGCTGCGTTCGCGGATCGCGCCCATGCCGGCCTGGCTCTTCATTCTTGTTGTGCAGGTCGGCGTCAGCCTCAGCCTCAACCCGAGCAGCGCCGACTTCCAGTGGTTTCTGCGGCTGCGACGGCCGGCCTGGCTCACGTTCGAGCGCTGGATCCCGCTGATCTGGCTGGTGATCTACGGCTGCTTCTACGCCGCTGCCCTGCTCAGCTGGGAGGCCGGTGGCGGCTGGGGCGCCATGGCCGGATTCCTGCTGCTGCTGGTGCTGGTGCAGAGCTACACCTGGCTGATCTGCCGCACCCGCTCCCTTTCAACCGGCACCGTGATTGGCTTCGCGGGCTGGGCCTGGGGCATTGTGCAGGCCATCCTGGTGGGCACCCACTCGTCGGTGGCGGCGTTGCTGCTGGTGCCCTTCCTGCTTTGGAGCCCCCTGGGCACACTTGTGACCTGGCAGATGCAGCGCCTCAACCGCTGATGCCGGCTGAGCCGAAGCTGACTGCGGCGTACGCTGCCGTTCCGTGATCACCGAAAACGGCGGGTTCCCTTGATGCTTCCCCTGCAGACCCGGCTGCGGGGTCTTTCGTTGCTTGCCGATCCGGGACTCAACAAGGGCACGGCCTTCAGCCACGACGAACGCCGGGCGCTGGGCCTGGAGGGATTGCTCCCGGAGGCGGTGGAAACCCTCGACACCCAGGTGGAGCGGACCTGGCGGTGCTTCCAGGGCCTGGCCAGCGACCTGGAGAAGTTCCGGTTTGCCCAGGCGCTGCGGCAGAGCAGCTCCACGCTTTTCTATCGCTTTCTCTCCGATCACATCGACGATCTCCTTCCGATCGTCTACACCCCGACGGTGGGGGCGGCGATCCAGCGGTTCAGCCTCGAATACCGCACCCCTTCCGGGGGTGTCTACCTCTCCCGCACCAACCAGCACCGGCTCGATGGCGTGCTTCGCCAGGCGACCGCCGGCCCCGTCGATCTGATCCTGGTCACCGATGCCGAAGGCATCCTGGGCATCGGCGATCAGGGCATCGGCGGCATTGAAATCTGTCAGGGCAAACTGGCGGTTTATACCCTCTGCGCCGGACTCGATCCCCATCGGGTGCTCCCCGTGGTGCTCGATGTGGGCACGAACCGCCAGAGGCTGATCGACGATCCGCTCTACCCCGGCTGCCGGCAGCCTCGCCTGGTGGGTCCCGCCTACGACGCCTTCATTGCTGCGTTTGTGGCCGCAGTGAAAACGGTGTACCCCGGTGCCCTCCTGCATTGGGAGGATTTCGGCGTGGGCAACGCCCACCGCAACCTCGACACCTACCGCCACCGGCTGCCCAGCTTCAACGACGACATCCAGGGCACCCGCGGTGTCGCCTGCGCCGTGGTGCTGGCCGCCTCCCGCGCGGCTGGCGTGCCGGTTCAGGATCACCGCATCGTGGTGTTCGGCGCCGGAACGGCCGGTTGTGGCATCGCCGAGGGCCTGGTGCGCCTGCTGCGACGCAACGGGCTGAGCGAAGCGGAGGCGCGAAGGCGGATTTGGCTGATCGATCGGGAGGGGTTGCTGCTGCAGAGCCAGGCCATCGCTTCGCCGCTGGCCGCCCGGTTCGCCCGATCGCCGGATCAGGTGAGTGGCTTTTCGCGGGATGGTGACGGCCGCATCGGTCTGCTTGAGGTGGTGCGGCAGGTGGGCCCCAGCGTGCTGATCGGCACCTCCACGGTGGCCGGAGCCTTCAGCCAGGCCGTGGTGGAAACGATGGCTAGGGCGGTGGAGCGGCCGATCATCCTGCCCCTCTCCAACCCCACCCACCTGGCCGAAGCCACGCCCCGGGATCTTCTGGCCTGGACGGGTGGGCGGGCGCTGGTGGCGACCGGCAGCCCGTTTGATCCGGTGCCCGTGGAGGGGGTGAACCGCCGGATCGGCCAGTGCAACAACTGCTTCCTGTTTCCAGGCCTTGGCTTCGCCGCCGTGGCGGTGGGCGCCAGGGAAGTGAGCGAAGCGATGGTGGATGCGGGTCTGGAGGCCCTGGCGGAGCGGATCCCAGCCAGCCTGAATCCCACCGCCCCGCTGATGCCCGACCTCGACCAGGTGGGGGCCGTGGCCAGGGCGGTGGCCGAAGCCGTTGCCCTCAGTGCCGTCGAGGAGGGCCTGGCCACTCGGGCCTGCACAGCAGCCGAAGCAATCGAGCGGCTTGACCAGGCCACCTGGACACCCGTCTACCGAACAATTGAAGCGGTCTGATCCGGGCGGCTCAACTGAAGCGGGTCAGGTCAGGAGTTGGTTGTTCGGCTCAGAGATCGTCTTCGACGCCGGTCTGCACGGTGCAATCGCTCATCGGGTAGCTGACGCAGAGCAGGGCGTAGCCCTGGGCGATCTGGTCGTCGTCAAGGAAGCTCTGATCGGATTGATCCACACTGCCGGAGAGGATCTTGCCGGCACAGGTGCTGCAGGCGCCTGCCCGACAGGAGTAGGGCAGATCGATGCCCTGTTCTTCGGCGGCATCGAGAACGTACTGGTCGTCGGGGCAGGTGAAGGATTTGCCGTCGTTCAGCGTGATCGTGAAGCTGGCCATGGCTTGGGGCTGGGCTGATTCTTCTTTTCCCATCTAGGAACCCTTTCTGAGGTTGATTGTGTCCACCAACACCAATGACTGTCTTGTGCCGTTTCCCCCATGGCCTCCAGACCGGCGCCGGCTTCTGTGATGGGCCGAACACAACGCTTGGTAGCGGCTTGCGTTGCGCCGGGAAAAGCTCCATGAAGGGGGCCGCTGAATGGGAAGGATCTGTTGATCAGGCTGTTCGTCCCCACCGAGCGTCGATCCGGAGAGAATCGGGTGGCCGCCACTCCCGAAACGGTGCGTCGGCTCACGGCTCGAGGCTGTGAAATTTCCCTGGAAGCCGGGGCGGGCCAAGCGGCGGGCTTCGATGATCGATTGTTTGCGGACGCCGGGGCGGAGATCGTTTCCCCCGAGGCCACCCACCCCTGGGACCAGGCCGATGTGGTGCTGACCGTCCAGGGCCCTTTGGTTGAGCCCGATGGCGGGGAGAGCAGCTTCGAGCGCCTCCGCTCCGGCAGTTTGTTGATCGGCCTGCTCGATCCCTATGCCAACCGGGCCCTGATCGATCGCCTCACCCTGGCGGGCGTGTCGGCCCTCGCCCTGGAGCTGCTGCCCCGGATCAGCCGCGCCCAGACGATGGATGCCCTGTCCTCCCAGGCCAACATCGCCGGCTACAAGGCCGTGCTGCTGGCGGCGGCCGAGCTCGACCGCTTCTTCCCGATGCTGATGACCGCCGCCGGCACCGTGCAACCGGCCAAGGTTCTGGTGCTCGGCGCCGGAGTGGCGGGTCTGCAGGCGGTCGCCACCGCCCGCCGGCTTGGCGCCGTGGTGAAGGTGAGCGATGTGCGTCCTGCCGCCAAGGAGCAGGTGGAGTCGTTGGGGGCCCGCTTCATCGAGCCGCCCAGCCTTGATGCCCCCGGTGAAACCGGTGGCTATGCCCGCCAGGCCGGGGTGGCCTTCCTGGAGGCCCAGCGCCAGCAGTTGGCGGGTCATCTGCAGGAGGCCGATGTGGTGATCACCACCGCCCAGGTGCCCGGCAAGCCAGCCCCCCTGCTGATCACCGAGGAGTTGCTCTCCAACCTTCGTCCGGGCGCGGTCGTTGTGGATCTGGCGGTGGCCCAGGGAGGCAACTGCGCCGGCAGCCAGCTCAACTGCACGGTGGAGCTGGGGGGCGTTCGCATCATCGGAGCCTCCAACCTGCCGGCTTCGGTGCCACAGCACGCCAGCGCTCTCTACGCCCGCAATCTCGCGGCCCTGATGGAGCAGCTGATCGAGGATGGGGAGCTTCGTTTCGACCCTGAGGATGCCTTGCTTGACCCCTGCCTGATCACCCATGGGGGCTGTTGCCGTCGCCCCGATCTCTGGCCCGCCCTCGAGGAGGTATTGGCATGAGCACCGATCTCGGCAGTGCTGAAGCCCTGTGGGTGCTGCTGCTCGGCAGCCTGCTCGGACTGGAGCTGATCGGCAAGGTGCCCCCCACCCTGCACACCCCCCTGATGTCCGGCGCCAACGCGATCAGTGGAGTCACCCTGTTGGCCGCCCTGGCCCTGATCGGCGCCGCCCCGAACCCGGCCCTGCGGCTGCTCGGGGCCGTGGCGCTCGGCTTCGCCCTGTTCAACGTGGTGGGAGGGTTCCTGGTGACCGATCGCATGCTGGCCATGTTCCGCCGCAAGGGAGACAACTGATGGGCGAACTGACGCTCGATCTGGGAGCCGTGCTGCTGCTCGCACTTGGCCTCAAGGGCCTGGCCAAGATCCGCACGGCCCGCACGGCCAATGCCCTGGCGGCCCTCGCCCTGGTGCTGGCGGTGGCCGGTCTGCTGATCCAGCAGGGGCTGGACGGCTGGCCGTGGATGCTGCTGGGTCTGGCCGCTGGCGGCGGACTGGGAGCACTGCTGGCCTACCGGGTGGCGATGACCGCGATGCCGGAGACGGTCGCCCTGTTCAACGGCTGTGGGGGGATGTCCTCCCTGCTGGTCGCGATCGGTGCCGTCCAGTTGCCCTCGGCCCTCAGCCTGGTCGGGCAGATTTCGGTGCTCGCCTCGGTGGTGGTTGGCGCGATCACCTTCAGCGGTTCGATCGTGGCGATGGGCAAGCTGCAGGAATGGCTGGGCACCCCCGGCTGGACCCTGAGGCCCCAGCGCCATGCCTTCAACATCGCCACGGCGCTGGCCTGCCTGGCCTGCTGCGTGCTGGTGCTGAAGGGCTTCAGCCTGGCCCTCCTTCCGTTGACGGTGCTCTCCCTGCTGCTGGGGGTCGGGCTCACCCTGCCGGTCGGCGGTGCCGACATGCCGGTGGTGATTTCCCTGCTCAATTCCTATTCAGGGGTGGCCGCCGCCGCCGCCGGCTTCGTGGTGGGGAGTGAGCTGCTGATCGTGGCGGGCGCCATGGTGGGGGCCGCCGGCCTGATCCTCACCCAGGTGATGTGCACGGCCATGAACCGCTCCCTCACGTCGGTGTTGTTCGGCGGCGCCCTCGGTGCTGCCGGCTCGTCCACAGCAGGGGGCGAGTCCGCCAAGGAGGAGGGTTACACGAACGTCACCTCCTGCAGCCCCGAAGAGTGTGCCCTCACCCTCGAAGCGGCCGAGCGCGTCGTGTTCGTGCCTGGCTATGGCCTGGCCGTTGCCCAGGCCCAGCATAGCCTCAAGGAACTCGCCCGCCTGCTCGAGCAGCATGGCGTCGCCGTCAGCTATGCGATTCATCCGGTGGCCGGCCGGATGCCGGGCCACATGAACGTGCTGCTCGCCGAAGCCGATGTCCCCTACGACCAGCTCATTGAGATGGAGGTGATCAATCCCGACTTTCCCCGCACCGATGTGGTGATCGTGCTGGGGGCCAACGATGTGGTGAACCCCCGGGCCAAGAGCGATCCGGCCAGTCCCCTCTACGGCATGCCCGTGCTGGAGGTGGATCAGGCCCGCTCTGTGTTTGTCGTCAAGCGCAGTCTGGGCTCCGGCTACGCCGGTATCCGCAACGACCTCTTCGAACTGCCCCAGACCTCGATGGTGTTCGGCGACGCCAAGCAGGTGCTTCAGGGTTTGATCCAGGAACTGCGGGCTCTGGGTGTGGGCAAAACCGCCGTGGCCGGAGCCTCGCACTGAACGCAGGCGACCAACTGATCCAGCGGATTCCCAACCCATGCCGGGCGCTCGGGCCACCAGATCGCCCGCAGGGTTCCCAGCACTTCGCGCGTGGCCAGGGCCCCATCCAGCAGCGCCAGAACCAGCAGCATCAGCAGGGGCACCCCACGCCGGGGGTCAGCTGCGGCGGCCACAGGGTGGCCCTCACCGGGGGGCTCTGCTGGAACCGATTCGGGAACGGCAGGGGCAACAGGAACTGCAGGCCAAGACACCGCCTCCAAAACCACTGCCCCCACAGCCAGCGCCTCCAGCGCGACCGCCACTGGCGGTACCACCGCCTCGATTCCTGAAGCCTCCTCCAGCCGATCAGGCAGGAGGCTGGGGGGGTGCTGGCGGGCGTAGGGACTGCGCCGCCATTCCCGCAGACGGGCATACAGGGTGGGGTTCATCGAGTCCCGACCGCTCCGTCCATGGCTTCCTCCTAAGGTAAAGGACCTTTGCGGACTGCTCCGATCACCCTTCTGACCCACCCCGCTCCGGGACAGGAGCACCCCGTCCCCGGGGCCATCGGACCATCCCCCGTCAGCGATTTCGGCGCCCTCGGCCTCTCCGAGCCCTTGCTCAAGGCGATTGCCCTCAAGGGCTACGCGGTGCCGTCACCGATCCAGATTCAGTCGATTCCGGCGGTGCTCGCCGGCCACGACGTGATGGCTGCCGCCCAGACCGGCACCGGCAAGACGGCCGGCTTCACCCTGCCGATGCTGGAGCGGCTGCGGCACGGGCCCCACGCCCGCAACAACCAGGTGCGTTCCCTGGTGCTCACCCCCACCCGGGAGCTGGCTGCCCAGGTGGCCGAGAGCGTGCAGGCCTACGGCCGTTTTCTCGACCTGCGCAGTGATGTGGTGTTCGGCGGGGTCAAGGTCAACCCCCAAATGCAGCGGCTGCGCCGCGGCGCTGATGTGCTGGTGGCCACGCCGGGCCGCCTGATGGACCTCTACCAGCAGAACGCGATCCGCTTCGATCGGCTCGAGATCCTGGTGCTCGATGAAGCCGATCGCATGCTCGACATGGGCTTCATCCGTGACATCCAGAAGATCCTGGCCCTGCTGCCCCCCAAGCGCCAGAACCTGCTGTTCTCGGCTACCTTCAACCCCTCGATTCGCAAGCTGGCCCAGGGCCTGCTGCACAATCCGGTCCAGCTGCAGGCCACGCCGGAGAACCGGGCGGCGCCCCTGGTGGAGCAGGTGATGCACCCCTGCGACATGGCCCGCAAGGGCGACCTGCTCAGCCACCTGATCCGCAGCAACAACTGGCAGCAGGTGCTGGTGTTCTCCCGCACCAAGCACGGCGCCAACCGGCTGGCCGATCGGCTCAGCCAGGAGGGCATCACCGCCATGGCGATCCACGGCAACAAGAGCCAGGGGGCGCGCACCCGGGCCCTGGCCGGCTTCAAGAGCGGTGAGATGCGGGTGCTTGTGGCCACCGATCTGGCCGCCCGCGGCCTCGACATCGAGCAACTGCCCCACGTGGTCAATCTGGATCTGCCCAACGTGGCCGAAGACTATGTGCACCGCATCGGCCGCACCGGCCGGGCCGGCCAGAGTGGCCATGCCCTCTCCCTGGTGGCCGCCGAGGAGCACGAGCTGCTGCGGGCGATCGAGAAGGTGATCGGCAACCCCCTGCCCCGCCAGCCGGTGCCCGGCTTCGAGCCCACCATCCACTCCGCCCCGCCCCTGGATCTCAGCGGTGGCCGCGGCAAGGGGGGTCGTCGCGGTGGACCTGGCGGCGGCCCTGGCGGGTCGGCGCCGCGGCGCACCATGGCACGCAGTGGCTCCCCCCGCAGCCAGGCCTTGTCGAGGGAGAGTCGTCCCCGCGGCAGGGGCTGAGCGGGGTCCCGACAACAGGCGAGCCTTTGGCCCCTGGGCCCCCGGTTGATGCCCGCTAGGGTCGCAGTCAGCTTCCTTTCCCATGGCCCAGCTCACCGCCGGAACCCGGCGATTCCGCCTCGGCGGGGCCCTTCAGCCCGCCTTGCAGCTGGGGCTGCTGCTGTTGCTGGCCCTGCTGGTGCTGGTGCCGCTGTTCTGGCTGGTGAGCACCTCGCTCAAGGGCCCCGCCGAAGACATCTTCACCACCCCGCCGGCCCTGCTGCCCGCCCAGCCCAGCTTCGACGCCTACCGGCGCCTGTTCGCGGATCACCCGATGGGGCTGTATCTGTTCAACAGCACGGTGGTGAGCCTGCTGGCGGTGCTGGCCAACCTGGTGTTCTGCTCCCTGGCGGCGTACCCGCTGGCGCGGATGCGCTTCGCAGGCCGTGGCCTGGTGCTGGCCCTGGTGGTGGCCACCATCCTAATTCCCTTCCAGGTGGTGATGATTCCGCTCTATCTGCTGATGGTGCAGATCGGCCTGCGCAACACCCTCTGGGCCCTGATCATTCCCCAGGCGGCCACGGCTTTCGGCATCTTCCTGTTGCGCCAGAGTTTCGTCGGCGTTCCGGCGGAACTGGAGGAAGCGGCCCGCATCGACGGCTGCAGCCGGGTCGGGGAATGGTGGAACGTGATGATCCCCGCCGCCCGGGCCGATCTGATCACCCTGGCGATGTTCGTGTTCATCGGCACCTGGAGTGATTTTCTCTGGCCGCTGATCATTCTCGATGATCCCAAGCTCTACACCCTGCCCCTCGGCCTACAGCAACTGGCCAGCAGCTTCTCCCTCGACTGGCGGATGGTGGCGGCTGGTTCGGTGGTGTCGATCTTGCCGGTGCTGCTGCTGTTCGTGCTCTTGCAGCGCTACATCCTGCCCAGCGCCACCGGTGATGCCGTCAAGGGATGAAGCGCTCAAGGGATGAAGGAGGGCGCGGCGTCCCTGGTCTGTAAGGTCGAACCATCCCACCCACCACCCTGAGCCAGGCGCCCCATGGAGACCAGCCTGGTGCTGCAGAACCTGCTCTCCCCGCCGGTTCTGTTCTTCGCCCTGGGCGTGATCTCGGTGCTAGTGCGCTCCGACCTGGAGATCCCCGCTCCGCTTCCCAAGCTCTTCTCCCTCTATCTGCTGCTGGCAATCGGCTTCCGGGGAGGGGTGGAGCTTCAGCACAGCGGCCTCGGCTTCCAGGTGCTGAGCACGGTGCTGGCCGCCATGCTGATGTCGGTGCTGGTGCCGCTCTACAGCTTTCTGGTGCTCAGGCGGCAGCTGGATGTCTTCAACGCGGCGGCAATCGCGGCCACCTACGGATCGATCAGCGCCGTCACCTTCATCACGGCCGAAAGCTTCCTCGATGTCACCCGGACCTCCCACGACGGCTTCATGGTGGCGGCCCTTGCCCTGATGGAGTCGCCGGCGATCATCGTGGGCTTGCTGCTGGTGAAACTGGCCGGGGCGCAACAACGCCCGGAGGCGCAAGGCGGCCCGTCGATTCGCTGGCGCTCCCTGCTGCACGAGGCTTTCCTGAACAGTTCGGTGCTGCTGCTGATCGGCAGCCTGCTGATCGGCCTGATGGTGGCGGCCTTCAGCCCCCAGGGCCTCGAGAAGATGGAGCCCTTCACCGGCAAGCTCTTCTACGGAGCCCTCAGCTTCTTCCTGCTGGACATGGGCATCGTGGCGGCACAGCGCCTCAGCGATCTGCGCCGGGCGGGGGCGTTCCTGATCGGCTTTGCGGTGCTCATGCCCCTGTTCAATGCCGCGGTTGGGCTCGGCCTCTCCCTGCTGCTGGGCTTGCCCCAGGGGGATGCTTTGCTGTTCATGGTGCTCTGCGCCAGCGCCTCCTACATCGCCGTTCCGGCCGCGATGCGGATGACGGTGCCGGAGGCCAACCCCAGCCTCTACATCTCCACGGCCCTGGGGGTCACCTTCCCCTTCAACATCATCGTGGGGATCCCCCTGTACATGGCCATGCTTCAACTCGTCATCCCAGCCGGCTGAGAACCCATGCAACGCCTTGATCTGATCATCAGCGAGCGGGAATTGGAGCGGGTGCTGCCCCTGATCGACGCCGCCCAGGCACCCGGCTACACGGTGATGCGCCATGTCACCGGCCGTGGGCCCCACGGGATGGTGTCGGAGTCGATGGAGTTCAGCGGCTTCGGCGCCAACGCCCATGTAATCGTGTTCTGCGAGCAACCTGTGCTCGAAGCGCTGCGGCTGGGGCTCAAACCCATCCTGGAGTACTACGGCGGTGTCGGGTTCGTCTCGGCGGCCGAACCGTTCTGAGCTTTGCTCCGCACAGCCTGCTGAACAGCAACAAAGTCTCTACTGGGTCAGTCTCACTCCAGCCCCCTGTTTCTGATGGCCAGCGATCCTGCCCTCGCCGCCTTCGGCTCCAGCTTCACCGCCATTACCCTTGCGGAGCTGGGCGATAAAACCTTCTTCGTGGCCATGATCCTGGCGGCCCGTCACCGCGGACGTTGGGTGTTCCTGGGGGCGTTCGGCGCCCTGGCCGCCGTCACGCTGCTCTCGCTCGCCATGGGCTATGGCCTGCGGGAGCTGTTGCCGGCGGCCGTGGTGCCCTGGCTGGCGGCGCTGTTGTTCGGTGGCTTCGGCATCAAGCTGCTGCTCGATGCCCAGGCCATGTCGGCTGGGGCCGCCGAGCAGGAAGCCCGCCAGGCCGAGGATCTGGTCAACAGGGCCGAAGATCGCCAGATCTTGCTGGGCCCCTTGGCGGTGATCAGGGAGAGCTTCGTGCTGGTGTTCCTGGCCGAACTGGGCGATCGCACCCAGTTCGCCACCATCGCCCTGGCCACGGCGCCGGCGTTCACCTTCGCCGGGCTGCTGGCCGGCACCCTGGCCGGTCACGCCATTGTAACCGGCCTGGCCGTGGGCACCGGCAAGTGGATCGGCCAGCGGATCCAGGAGCGGGTCCTGTTCCGGCTGAGTGGGGCCCTCTTTCTCCTCTTCGCCCTCTTCGCCCTCAAACAGGCCCTGGCCTGACCCACCGAGCACCCCATGGCCCACAACCACTCCAGCCAGGAACCGCCCCATCCGGCGGTGCGGATCCAGCGTCGCCCGCACCGCCAGCAGCACGAGCACCGTCCCGGATCGGCGGCGGCCTTCCGCTGGAGCGTGCTGCTCAACAGCGCCCTCTCGGGTCTGCAGCTGGTGGTCGGCTTCAGCTTCGGCTCCCTCGCCCTGATCGGCGATGCCGTGCACAACCTCGGCGATGTGGCGGGGCTGCTGCTGGGCTGGGGGGCGGAGCGGCTGAGCACGAGGCCCGCCAGCCCCCGCTTCACCTACGGCCTGGGCCGCAGCACCCAGCTGGCCTCCCTGGTCAATGCGGTGCTGATCCTGATGGCCGCGGCGGTGGTGGTGGTGGAGGGTCTTCAGCGGTTGTTCGATCCCGTTGAGGTGGTCAGTGGCCCGGTGGCCTGGGCGGCGGCGGCCGGGATCGTGGTGAACCTGCTCTCGGCGCGGCTGTTCGGCGACGACCACAGCCATGATCTGAATCGGCGCGCGGCGGTGGTTCACCTGCTCACCGATGCGGCTGTCTCGGCGGCGGTGATGCTCAGTGCCGTGCTGGTGGGGCTGACTGGCTGGTCGGTGCTGGATGCGGCCACGGCAATCGCCGTGGGTCTGGCGGTGGCCTGGAGCGGCTGGACCCTGCTGCGGGAAGCATTGAGCGTGGCCCTCGACGGGGTTCCCCCGGGCATCGAGCTGCCGGCGGTGCGGCGCGCTCTGCTGGAGATCCCAGGGGTGCAGGGGGTTCACCACCTCCACGTCTGGGGGATGAGCACCTCCCAGAACGCCCTCACCGCCCACGTGCAACGGGATGCCGGCCTGATCGATGACATGGAGCTCCTGCACCAGGCCAAACAGCGACTGGCCGCCCTGGGCATCGCCCACAGCACCCTGCAGCTCGAACCGTTCGAAGCGATGGCCGCCGATCAGGCCGATCAGCCAGGGGTGTAGTGCGCGCAGCGCTCGCAGGGGCCCTCCGGCAGCACGGCGCAACGCAGCAGGGGAGTGCGGGCGTTGAACCGGCAACTGGGATCGCCGATCACCCAGTGCTGGTTCCACCAGCGGGCATCCACCGGCTGGCGCTGCATCTTCACCTGCAGGGCCACGGAGGCCAGCTGGTAGCGCCCGTTGCAGAGCCGGTAGCGGTGGTGGCGCTGCAACACCAGAAAGCTGCGTTTCCCCACCTGAAACCACAGCCCCGGCTGGGGCACGGCGCCCAGGTCAGGCAGCTCCAGGTGCTCCAGCAGCCGGTCGCTGCCGGCCTGGCGCAATTCGACGCGCAGGGGGCTCAGGGGTTCACCTCGCCAGGCAGGTCCGCATTCCGCCGGGAGAAGCCCCAGAGGAAGAGGGCTCCCACCAGCAGCAGCAGCACCCACTCCGGCAGGACGATCTGGGGCAGTGCCAGCCGCAGCAGCAGGCGAAGGCCCACCAGGCCCACCGCCAGGTAGCCGGCCTTCTCCAGGTGCCGGTAGAGGGCCAGCCAGCGGATGAACAGCTCGGCCGTGAGCCGCAGGGCGATCACCCCGATCAACCCGCCCAGCATCACCAGCCAGAGGCGATCGGTGACGGCCACGGCGGCGGCCACGCTGTCCAGGGAGAAGGCCAGATCAGTGACGGCAAGGGTGAGCACCACGCCCCTGAGCCCAACCGGACTGCCGTGGGCCGTGGCCTCCCCAGCCACGGCCGTTCCCTGCTCGTCCTGGCCGGATCCCAGCAGATTGGTGCCGGCAAGCCAGAGCAGATAGCCTGCCGCCGCCAGCTGCAAGGGCCAGAAATTCAGCACCCAGCGGGCCGCCACAATCAGCCCCATGCGGAAGGCCAGGGCCAGCAGCAAGCCCAGGTTCAGGGCCTGGCGCTGACGGGTGGGGTCCTGCAGCCGCCGGGCGATTGCCGCCAGGGCAATGGCGTTATCTGCGGAGAGCACGGCCTCCAGGGCCACCAGCAGAGGCAGGAGCAGCAGCAGTTCGCTCCACTGATCCGCCCCTTGCAACAGCGGTGTCAGGGATTCGATCGACTCCGCTTCCATGGGCGTGCAGCGGTACGCGTAACGCCCCACTGTAGAAAATGCCCAGTACCGGCCCGGCCCGATGCAGTTGCAGTCCCACCTGGTCCATGCCGAAGCGGACTGCCGGGTGGTGCTGGTGGGCGCCTGGCAGCAGGGAATCTGCCTCGGCAGTGCCCTTGGGGAGGGAAGCAGCGCCGAAGAGGCCGAGGACCGGGCGATCGAGCGCCTGCGCCGACGGCTGCTGCCCACCAGCGCGGTCCCCGTCCGGCTTCCTCCGGCCGAGCCGATCGAGCACCCGCCGCAGCCGAGCCCCCCCGGACCGGATCCAGCCGAGGCTTCCCCCGTTCCCGAGGCAGCGGCGCCCAGCCCCGAGCTTGCCAGCCCCGAACCCCCGGCCGACCCGGAGGATTGGAGCGATGAGCTCGCCGAGGTGGAGCTCGAGTTGAGGCGGCTCCACTGGGGGCGTGAGCAGGAGGCGATCTATCTGGAGAGGGTGTTCGGCCATCCCAGCCGCAGCCGGCTGGTGCGCTACCCCGATCTGATCAGCTACCGCAAGGCCCTGCGCCAACTGGAGCCGGGCAGCGATCCCGCCCTGGCGCCGCCGCCGCTGCGCCGGCACGAGCTGATCACCCAGTGCGAACAGTTGCTGGACCAGCTGCACTGGGGAGCGGCCCAGGGGCGGGAGTTCCTGGAGCGGCACTTCGCGCTGTCCAGCCGCCAGCTGCTCAGCGACGAGCAATTGCTGCACTTCAACATGCTGCTGGAGGGTGTGCTGATCGGCGAACACCCGGTCGGCTGAAGCGGGTTCAACGCCGCTGGCGGCATTCGCTCGCCAGCAGGGCGATGGCCAGCTCCAGGCGGTGCTGGTTGGCGTAGGCCTCCGTCTCCAAGGCGCGCTCCAGGGCGGACGCCCGGGCATAGACGGGGTCGCCCAGGTGGCGCTGGCCCTGGGCATCGAGCTGGGTGGAGAGCCCGAGCAGCTTCGGCTGGGCGGCCAGGCCGCCGCGCAGGCAACTCTGGGCCACGTGGATGGCCTCGTGGTTGAGCACCCGGGCGAACTCGGCGCTGCCGTTGCTGACCACGGCGGGTTGAATCCGAATCGTGCGCGCCGCCGGGTCCCATTCGGCCGCGGCCCCCCGCTTGATCGGTGGCCCCAGCACGACGAGCACGCCCACCCGCTCCAGGGCGGGGATCAAGGAGGCGATCGCCTGCCGCTCCAGGGCGAAAACGGGTGGGTTGAGCAGGCGGTCCTTGATCTGGGCGACCGTGAGCAACGGGTCATCGGCGCGGCGCTTGTAGAGGTAGCGAACGCCGCCGCCGGGGAGCGGAATGGCCCGGGGCCGCCAGCCCTGATCGGCGAGCTTGAGCTGGCCCAGCAGGCCCGACAGGTCGGTGGAAGCCACCACCACGTCGCCGGATCTGGGGGGAGCCGGTCGCCTGGCCAGCCACAGCTCCGAGAGCTGAAGCGATCCATTCTCAAGGGCCGCCAGGGTGGCGCCGGACCCTGCAGACGCAACGGGTGCCGGCAAAAAAGAAGCCCAGGCCGCGACACCAGCCAGGCCAGCGCCGACCAGCAGGGCCGTCAGGTGGCGCAAGCGGGAGCAGCGAAAAGTGGAGCAGCGCAAGCGGTCCAGGGAGGCCGGAGGCGGGTTCGGTCGGTCTCATGCTGACGCGGAGCTGGCAGGATCGAAGCCCTCCGCCCAACGCTCCCCGATGCCCCTCACCGCCCTGGTGCGCCAGCTCGAGCAGGTGCCCCTCACCGGCGAGGTGCTCGAACGGAGCCGCAGGCCGCAGCGGCTGCGCCTGAGCGGCGCCGGCCGAGCGGGACGGGCCCTGATCGCCAGCGCCCTGGCCAGGCTGGCCGAGGCGCCCCTGCTGGTGGTGGTGCCCACCCTGGAGGAGGCGGGACGGTGGAGCGCCCTGCTGGAGCTGATGGGCTGGCCAACGGCTGCCCTCTACCCCACCAGCGAAGGCTCGCCCTACGAGGCGTTCGATCCCACCAGCGAAATCACCTGGGGCCAGCTGCAGGTGCTCAGCGAGCTGGTGGAAGGGGGCCAGTGGCGCGGCGCCGGTAGTTGGCGTGGAGCCGTGGTTGCCACCGAGCGGGCCCTGCAGCCCCACCTGCCGCCGCCCGCCGCCCTGGCCGCCCAGTGCCTGAGTCTGCGCAAGGGCCAGGTGGTGGACCTCGAGGAGCTGGCCGCCACGCTGACTCGGCTGGGCTACGAGCGGGTGCCGACGATCGAGCAGGAGGGCAGCTGGAGCCGCCGCGGCGACATCGTCGATCTGTATCCGGTGAGCGCCGAGCTGCCGGTGCGGCTGGAGTTCTTCGGCGACACCCTCGAGAAGCTGCGGGAGTTCGACCCCGCCAGCCAGCGTTCGCTGGATCCGATCGAGGCGGTGCGGCTCACCCCCACCGGCTACGGGCCGCTGGTGGCCGAGGCCCTGCGGGAAACCATGCCGGATGGGCTCGAAGGCCTGCTCTGCCCCGAAGCCCTCAATCAGCTGCTGGAGGGCGGCACGCCCGAGGGCATGCGGCGCCTGATGGGCCTGGCCTGGGAGCGGCCCGCCTCGCTGCTGGATTATCTGCCGCCCCACACCCTGATCGCCATCGATGAGCGGCGCCAGGTCCTGGCCCACGGCCAGCAGTGGTTCGAGCACGCTGAAGCGCACCACGCCGATGGGAAGGTGCTGCCCGCCCTGCACCGGCCGATCGCCGAGGCCCTGCAGGCCGCTGAAGCCTTCGCCGGCTTCGATCTGGCCGAGCTGCACGAAACCGACCGGCATCCGAACAGCTTCGATCTGGCCAGCCGGGCCGTTGCGGCCCATCCCAACCAGTTCGGCCGCCTGGCGGCCCTGGTGAAGGGGTATCAGCAGGAGAAAGCGCGGGTGTGGCTGGTGTCGGCCCAGCCGAGCCGGGCGGTGGCGCTGCTGGAGGAGCACGACTGCATCTGCCGCTTCGTGCCCAACCCCCACGATTTCCCGGCGATCGAGCGGCTGATCGGCCAGCACACGCCGGTGGCGCTCAAGTTCAAGGGAACCGCCGAGCTGGAGGGGCTGCAGCTGCCGGCCTGGAAGCTGGTGCTCCTGACGGACCGGGAGTTCTTCGGCCAGCACAGCCTGGCCGCCAGCGGCTACGTGCGGCGGCGGCGCAAGGCGGCCAGCCGCACGGTGGATCCCGGCAAGATGCAGCCCGGCGATTTCGTGGTGCACCGCAACCACGGCATCGGCCGTTTCCTGAAGCTGGAGAAGCTGGCAATCAGCGGCGAATCCCGCGACTACCTGGTGGTGCAGTACGCCGACGGCACCCTGCGGGTGGCGGCCGACCAGCTGGGCAGCCTCGGCCGCTACCGGGCCAGCACCGACAGCCCGCCCGAGCTCAACCGCATGGGCGGCGTGGCCTGGAGCAAGGCCAAGGAGCGGGCCCGCAAGGCGGTGCGCAAGGTGGCGCTCGATCTGGTCAAGCTCTATGCCGAGCGGCACCAGTCGCCGGGCTTCCCCTTTCCCCCCGATGGTCCCTGGCAGCTGGAGCTGGAGGATTCCTTTCCCTACGAGCCCACGCCGGATCAGCTGAAGGCGATCACCGAGGTGAAACGCGACATGGAAAAGGCCCAGCCGATGGACCGTTTGGTGTGTGGGGATGTGGGCTTCGGCAAGACGGAAGTGGCGATCCGGGCGATCTTCAAGGCGGTGACGGCCGGCAAGCAGTGCGCCCTGCTGGCCCCCACCACGGTGCTGGCCCAGCAGCACTGGCGCACGCTGAGCGAACGCTTCGCCCCCTATCCGCTCAAGGTGGCCCTGCTCAACCGCTTCCGCACCACCGCCGAGCGCAGGACGATCCTCGATGGCCTGGAGGCGGGGAAGGTGGATGTGGTGGTGGGCACCCACCAGCTGCTCTCCAAGGGCACGAGCTTTCAGCAGCTGGGGTTGCTGGTGGTGGACGAAGAACAGCGTTTTGGCGTGAACCAGAAGGAGAAGATCAAGGCGCTCCGAAAAGACGTGGACGTGCTGACGCTCTCCGCCACGCCGATCCCGCGCACCCTTTACATGAGCCTCTCGGGGGTGAGGGAGATGAGCTTGATCACCACGCCGCCGCCGCTGCGCCGCCCGATCAAAACGCACCTGGCCGCCCGCGATGAGGAGGCGGTGCGCAGCGCCATCCGCCAGGAACTCGACCGCGGCGGCCAGGTGTTCTACGTGGTGCCCCGCGTTGAGGGAATTGAGGAGGTGGCGGGTCAGCTGCGCGAGATGGTGCCAGGCCTGAAGCTGCTGGTGGCCCACGGCCAGATGGCCGAAGGGGAGCTGGAGAGCGCCATGGTGGCCTTCAACGCCGGTGAGGCCGATGTGATGCTCTGCACCACGATCATCGAATCGGGCCTGGACATCCCCCGGGTGAACACGATCCTGGTGGAGGACGCCCACAAGTTCGGTCTCGCCCAGCTCTATCAGCTGCGGGGAAGGGTGGGCCGCAGTGGCGTCCAGGCCCACGCCTGGTTGTTCTATCCGGGCGATGCCTCCCTGAGCGAGGCGGCGCGGCAGCGACTGCGGGCCATCCAGGAGTTCGCCCAGCTGGGGTCCGGGTACCAGCTGGCCATGCGCGACATGGAGATCCGGGGCGTGGGCAACCTGCTGGGGGTGGAGCAGAGCGGCCAGCTAGAGACGATCGGCTTCGATTTTTACATGGAGATGCTGCAGCAGTGCCTGGCGGAGATCCAGGGCCAGGACATCCCGGCCGTGGAGGACACCCAGATCGATCTGCCGGTGACCGCCTTCATCCCGGCCGACTGGATCACCGAAGCCGACGAGAAGCTGGCCGCCTACCGGGCCGCCGCCGATTGCGGCAGCCGGGATGCCCTGTTGGAGCTGGCCGCCGGCTGGATTGACCGCTACGGCACCCTGCCGGCACCGGTGGCGAGCCTGCTGCAGCTGATGGAACTGAAGCTGCTGGCCAAACGCTGCGGATTTTCGCGCATCAAGCCGGAGAAGCCGAACATTGTGCTGGAAACGCCGATGGAGGAGCCCGCCTTCCGGCTGCTGCGCCAGGGCCTGCCCCAGCACCTGCACGGCCGGCTGGTGTATCAGGGCGGCTCCGGCAGTACGGCCAAGGTGCTGGCCAGGGGGTTGAGCGTCCTGCCGGCGGAGAAGCAGCTCGAGCAACTGAAGGAATGGCTGGGGGCAATGGCCGAGCAGATCCCCGGCGCCGATGGGTTCAACGAAGCCCAGCGGGTGGAGCAGCAGAAGGCAAGGAATGCCGCGGTGCTGGTGGTGTGAGGGGAGAGCACCAGCGAATAGAACCCACGATGCCCAGGGTCCTTGTCTGAATACCCCATGGCCCTGATCACTCACACTGCCCTGGTTCCTGCATCCCAGGATCCAGGGCTGCTGAGATCCGCTGCAGCACATCCGCCAGCTGATCTGGCGTGATGCGTCCAAGGGGGCCTTCCAGGTTGATGGCATCCACGGTGGTGGGATGCCAGGCCATCGCGTAGGCGCGTTGCTGGAGCCCATTGGCCGGGCTCGGATCTAACGCCACCCCCTAGAAGATGGCCATTCAGCCTGGGATCACGACTCAGGGGAACCACAACCCGGTGACCAAGGTGCTGCTGAAGGTTCTGCTTTTTCAGGTCGATCGCCAGACCATCTGGATACAGGATTCAGACCCTTCAAGGCAGCAGGTTCGCAACGGTTCACCAAAGAACAGTTCGACCTGATGCGTAATCAGATGGGCTTTTATTCGGCCCATCTCTCCATCATTCCCCCAGTCCGTCAGCTCCCCCTTCCCCCATCGCTGCCGCTCACCCAGGCCTCCATGCCCTCCCCTAGAAACGAGAGCCCCAGCACAAGCACGAACATCGCCAGGCCGGGGTAGAGGGCCGTCCACCAGATACCGGTGGGCACGGCGGTGAGTGCCTGCTGCAGGTCGGCGCCCCATTCCGGGATCGCTTCCGGCAGCCCCAGGCCGAGGAAGCCGAGGCCGCCGAGCACCAGTACCGCATCGGCGGCGTTGAGGGTGAGCAGCACCGGCACCGAGGTGATCACGTTGCGCAGCAGGTAGCGGCGCAGGATCCACAGCGGCCCAGCCCCCAGGGAGCGGGCCGCCTCCACGTAAAGCTCGGCCTTCACCTGGGCCGTCTGGTTGCGCACCACCCGGAAGTACTGCGGGATGTACACCACGCACAGCGCCGCCGCCGCGTTCGGCAGGCCCCGCCCCAGCAGGAAGGCCAGCACCACCGAGAGCAACAGCACCGGCAGGGTGTAGAGCGTGTCCATCAGCAGCACCAGGATCCGGTCGAGCCAGCCGCCCAGGTAGCCGCTCAGCATCCCGAGCGGCACGCCGATCAACAGCGCCGTGATCAGGGCCAGCAGCACCACCTGCAGCGCCACGCCGCTGCCGGCCAGGGTGCGCACGCACACGTCACGCCCCAGCCGATCGGTGCCGCACCAGCGGCCCAGCGACGGGGCCGCATAAATCGGGCTGTCCAGCCCGGCATTGGGATCCGGCAGCAACCCCGTGTGAATCAGCAGGGGGGTGGCCACCGCCAGCAGGGCATAGACCAGCACGATCACCAGACCCCAGCGCGCCATGCGGCCGGAGAGATCGGTGGGGCGCCAGCGGAGCAGCGCCCCGGGCAGGGACAGGGTCATGGCGGCGGCAGGCAGCCGAACATCGAGGAAACCTCCGGACTTCTCAGGAATTGAGAAAAACCCTCAAACCAGGGGAAGCCTCCAGGGCCTCTCATGGTTCTTTAAGAAAATGTCTCCAGTCGGTCCCTACCTTAAAGCGGCTTCCTCGCTTCCCAGCCTGCTGAACGTTTTGATGGGCTCCTCGGCATGAATGGCAATGGGGCCGCTCGGAACCGCGGTCTGATCGTGGACGACGACTGTGAGATGCGCCGCTTTCTGGTCGGCGAGTTGGCCGTGGAAGGGGTGGACCTCGAGGAAGCCGATTGTGGCCAGAGCGCCCTCAGCCTGATCCGCGAGAGCCCCATCCCCTACGACCTTGTGCTGCTCGACTGGAGTCTGCCCGATTTCAGCGGGGTGGAGATCTGCCGGCGCCTGCGCGCAAGCGGCCTCACCATGCCGGTGCTGATGCTCACCGGCCGCGACGATGTGCGTGACCGGGTCGAAGCGCTCGACTCCGGCGCCGACGATTTCATCAGCAAGCCTTTCTCGATCGAGGAGCTGCTAGCCCGGATCCGGGCCCGGCTGCGCCGCACCAGCTTCCACGTCAACGGCAGCGAGGGCGAGCAGCTCAGCCTGTCCGACCTCACCATGAACACTGGCACCCGCGAGGTGTTTCGCAACGGCGCCCAGGTCCACCTCACCGTGCGCGAGTACGACCTGCTGCGCTGCCTGCTGAGCAGCCCGAACCGGGTGCATGAACGCGGCACGATCCTCAAGACGGTCTGGGGTGAGAACCACTACGGCGACGACAACCTGCTCGATGTCTACATCCGTTATCTGCGCAAGAAGATCGAAACTCCCGGCCTGCCCACCCTGATCCACACCGTGCGCGGCGTGGGATTCATGCTGAAGGAGGGGGCTGTGAAGGAGTGAAGCGAGGCAGGCTCAGCTGAAAATCGGCGCCACCGCCCGTCCCGTCCACCACCCGCGCCTCGCCACCCATCCGCCGCATCAGTAGCCGCACCACCGAGAGGCCAATGCCGCCACCCCGGCGGGCCGCCTGGGTGGCCGGGCTGCTGCTCCCCTGCACGAAGCGCTCGAAGATCCTCTCCTTCTCTGCATCGGGCACGCCCGCTCCCCGGTCCCTCACGTGTACCACCACGGCGGCGGAACTGTCGGTGGCGGCATCGGCGGGGGTGGCGAACAATTCGATCAAGGCATCGCCAGGCGTGTGCTTCAGGGCGTTCTCCACCAGGTTGGTGAGGCACTGCTGCAGCCGGTCGCCGTCGCCCGAGGCCTCCAGGGCTGTGCCCTCCTGGGGAGGGCACAGCCGCAGCCGCGCCCCGGCATGGCCGGCCAGCCGCTCGTAGGCCTTGAGCAGCTCCTGCTCCACATCGAGCCGCTGGCGGCTGAGCACCAGTTGGCCGGTGTCGTCGCGGGCGATCTCGAGCAGATCGCTCACCAGCCGCCCCATCCGCTCCGCCTCGCTCTGGATCAGGGCCAGGTATTGGGGGTTGCGCGCATAGCCGCTGATCAGGGTGATTGGTGTTCGCAGCTCGTGGGCCACCCCATCGGCGAAGGCCCGCTGGCGCTCGAACGAAGCGGCAAGGCGATCGAGCAGGGCATTGAAGGCGAGCGCGATCGGTTGGAGTTCCTCGGGACGGGGCTGCTGCCCCAGGCGCTGGTGGCCCAGGCTGTCGGCCTGGATCGCGGCGATGCCGGCGCCGAGCTGATCGAGCGGCCGGAGCCCCCGCCGTAACACCAGCCGCAGCAGAAAGCTGGTGAACAGGGCGGTGATGCCGGCGAAGGCGATCAGCAGCAGCTGGGTCTGCCGCACCCGATCGGCATCGAGACTGAAATCCTCCAGCACGTAAAGCTCCGCCACGCTTTTTCCGACGGGCACCAGGCGAGTGGAGCTGATGTAGGTGCGGCCATCGATCTCAAAACTGCTGGGCCGAAAGCTGGATTTGGCGAAGGCTCCGGCAGTCGCCAGCAGCCGCCCCATCGAGCCGGTGGGGATCTGAATCGCGGCGCTGCGGGGCTCTTGGTAAGGCCGGCCGGGCTCCAGCTCCAGCCATACCAGCGCCGAAGGGCTCACCACCTGGTTGATCCGCCGCTGCAGGGCCGCCGCATACGGGGGCGTCGGCGGAAGGGTGAGCTGGCGCTCCAGCTGGTCGACACCGTCGTTGTGGATCGCAATCCGGTTTTCGGCAGCCAGCTGGCGGTTTGCCAGCAGCAGCAGTCCGTAGCCGGCCAGCACCGCCAGCAGGCTGCTGGCCTGGAGGCTGCGGCGGATGGAGGTCAACGCACCGGTCTCTGCATCGCCAAAGTGTCCCTCAGCTTCGGCCTTTTGTCGTACGGGATCAAACCAACCCTTCCACGCACCAGAGCACCAAACAGGCAGTGGCCAGGGACTGCTCGGCATCCAGGGGATCGGAGAGGTCCCGCGGGGCTTCATCGCCATCCGGGAGCGAGTGGCGCTCGCCATGCGACTCAGCACGTTTCAGGCGCAGGCCCTGAAACGCGGCCGTGTCCACGCCGGCCACCGGCGCCGCCTCCACCAACCGTTCTAAAGAATCGGTTCGCGGCGGTTCCTGGCCAAGGGCGATTACCAGTCCCTTGAGCGCCTTTCCCACCGCCTGGCAGGCGTGGTGGCACGCCTGGGCATGGAAGCCGCCAGTGAAGGCGAGTCGGCCATGGCCAGATCATCCCGCACCTGCAGCAGCCAGGCCTCCACCCGGGGGGTCATCAACGCCGCGCCGCCACGAGGTCATTTAGCCACGGCACATCCCGGCAGATGCCACGCCAGTAGGGGTCGTTGCCCCGTTAGCTCCCGCCATTGAGCCGCGTCGAGGGGGATTTCGTCATCGGCCAGGCGGGCGGCGAGCAGGGAATCCGCCAGGCCCTCCGCCTCGGCTCGGTTCGGGGCCAGGGCGAGCAGGTCAACATCCGAGCGGACATCCCAATCGACCGGGCCAAGGAGCCGTAGCCGAAGGCTTCACAGAAGGAGTGCAGCCACACCTCCAAGCCCCACTGGCCCACCACCAACTGCTGCATGCCGGTGCGCAATTGCGCGATTCGCTCCTGGCGGCGCTGCTCTCCAAGCTTGGCGAGCTGGGCCATAGGGACAGGTTATCGAGAAAGAACAGGGCGTTCGGCCACCTGATGGCCGCCCCCCTACCCCGCACCCGCCACCGCCTCGCTGGCGATGCGCTGAGAGGATCCGCCGCCCGCCGTGAAGTGCTGCTCCAGCCGCAGGGCCACCAGCTGGGTGCTGGGGTCGAGGCAGGCCGAGAAGGGCAGGCGGGCTGAACCGTTCAGGTCCACTGGGGCGGCCCCAGGGCCTGGAGCCAGCAAGGAGCCGCAGCCCTGCCAGGGGGTGGCGCTGGCGGCCAGGCCGTCGATCACCACCCGGCTCTGGAACGCCGTGCCCGCCGCCACCTGGCCGTTCAGCCCGAAGGCGGGTCCGCAGCGCATCAGCACCCGCCCCTGCCAGATGCCGCTCGGCGCCGTCCCCACCGAGTAGGTGATCGGCCCCTCCGGTGTGCTGAGCTGCAGCACCGCCGTGCGCCCCGCCAGGCCGCACACCGAGCCTTGGCGCTCGGGGTCGGCCGCCACCGCCGTGGCCCGCTGCAGATCGGCGCGGACCAGGGCCAGGGCGCGGCTCTGGTTGGCCCGCTCCCGCAGCAGCCGGGTGAAGCGCTGGGCGTTCTGTCCTTCCCCCAGCAAGGACTGAATCACCACTCCGCAGAACAGCAGGCCCAGGCCCATCGCCAGCAGCAGCTCCACTAGGGAGAAGCCGCCCTGGTGGTGGGGGCCCTGGCAAGGGCGCCCGGGACGTGGAGAGCGCAGCGGCAGCGACAACGACATGGCGGGGAGGAATCGAAAGGGAGCAAAAAAGAAGAGCGAAGCAGGGGGAAGGAAACGGTGATCCTGCGGCGGGCAGGCCCGCGGTCACAGGGTGGAATCGGGCTGGCAGAGGGTGCTGTCCGGCGCGCCGGAGGGGCCGCCGCCGTAGCGGCCCAGCCGCACGATGCCCAGGGGCAGCGCCATCACCAGGCAGCGGCGCAACGGCGTGCCTGCGCTGGTCAGCACCACCGTGCCGCCGTCGAGCACCAGGCCATTACTGCTGAAGCGCAACACCTCCGGCAGGTTGTGGTTGAGGTACACCGCGCCGCTCTCCACCCCCTCGGCCAGCTCCAGCACAGTGGTGCTGCAGGCGGTGAGGCTGCCGGCCTCCGGTGGCTGCCAGCCCTGCTCCGAGAGGCTCAGGCCGCAGGGCTCGCCCCGCTGGAGCGCTTCGGCCCGACCGCGTTCGATGCCCTGGGCCAGCCGCCGCGTCGCCGCCTCCAGCCGCTGCCGCGCCAGGCTCTCGCTGCCCGCCTGGATGGCCAGCCCGGCCAGCAGGCCCAGCACCGCCACCGTGACCAGCAGCTCGGTGAGGGTGGAGCCGCCCGCCAGGTCACCGCGGCGCGGAAGAAGCCGGCCGTTTTGGCTCAGTCGCGTGCTCATGCCCCCACCTCGCTGTCGGTGAGGGGAGCGGATTCGGCCTCGGGCGGGGGGCACAGGCCATGGGCCGAGGCGCTGAAAAGGCGGCGGCGCTCCAGCCCTAGCGGCTCGGCCCGGTAAACGAGCCAGAAGGCGTTCGCCCCGGCGGCCGCCTCGGTGCTCACCTGGCGGCTCACCCCGGCCGGCAGGGGGGCGCCGTCCGCCTCGAGTTGTTGGCGCAGCCGCTGGGCTGCGACCTCGCAGCCCGGTGCCTCCGCCTGCCAGGCCAGGGCCGCCTGGCGCAGGGCGTACTCCCGCCGGAGCAGATCGGCATCGATGCGGCGCAGGGTGTCCTGGCGCTGCTCGGTGGCCCGGCTCCAGCTGGCGCTCGCCCCCCAGAGCTGCACCGAGGCGTTGGCCGCCAGGGCGAACACCAGCATCGCCATGGTGATCTCATCACTGTCACAGTGCTATGGGCACCACTGCAGCACCACGGTCCCTGGCTGCCTTCGGGGGTTCACCCTCCGCCCGTATCAACAGGAGTTGATCGACCGTGCCCGGAAGGCCCTCAGGGCAAAGCAAGCCCCCCTCCTGGTGGTCCCCACCGGTGGAGGGAAAACCCCGATGACTGCCTCGGAGGCATCACCGGTCATCAGGTGAAGGTGATCTGCCACCGCCGGCACACAGCCAAACTGATGGCCATACAGTTCCTTGCTATAGGACACATCCTCATGGCTGAGTTTGAGCTAAATCAAGCCCCGATACCAATCCTGGCCGTCGTTCTTGCCTTTCTTCTATCTCAGTTTGCCGAGTTCATCCGCTATCAAAGGGACAAAAACTTACTAAATAGTTCAATTCGCAAAATCGTAGACAGAGAAATATCACGAAACCATTCACTGCTTTTGGAGTTCTGGCAAGCTGTAGTCAATTCATGCAAAGATGGATCGAGCGAAGGGCAAGGGAAGTTGAATTATGGCCAGATGGCGAGTGCCGTAATCAACAACCCGTTCCCTCCAGTGAAGAGCAGTGTATGGTATGCGTCAATTTCAAGGCTTGCCTCTGTTTATTCAAAAGAAGAGCTAAACGAAAAGTGCAGACATCATGAAGCTGTAGACTGTTGTATAAATATCTACAATAGGATCCAACTGCTTGATCGGGATGCCGAAGCAATCCGACTTCGGCCAAAGCCACCTAGAGCCACCGAGACTACTGCACAGTCCTTGTTTTCTTCCATGGATTCATCAGCAATTGAAAGCATTCGCCAAAGCAAGATCAAACGTGTAATTGACTTAGTTCCGCAGCTTGAAGCTCAAGTGCGATTAGTTCTTGGAGATGATTACATTGAGGCCTGACATGTAGCGAAGAAGTGTTGCCCAGTTTTAGTTATGACTTCAGGCTCCAATGCTGCGGGCTCACGGGTGGGAGACGGTGGAGCCCATGGGGATGCCATGGGTTGCTTCAGGTTCTATCTCTCAGTTCAAGCAGTAACGCATCCACTGGCTATCAACCGAATGGACGGCAACTGTGTCTCCTGCGGCTAAGCAGGCCTGGTAACGTTCCCACTTTTGCTTAATCTCCGGTGGGACAGAATCGGCCGCTCGCACCTCTTCGGCTTTCTCGGTTACAGCTTGGGCTGCTGCCTCTTTCTTGCCCCGCTCACGGTTAAGGTCGGCCTCACGGTTGAGGTGGAGCTGGTATCCATTGCAGCTTCCTACGACTGAACCAGCGAACACAAGGATGAAAGCTAACTTCCAATTGGGGCCTTTCTTTGTCACAGGTGATTGGGGTGGTATTGGTTTAGGGGTAGCTGGGAGATCCACGGGCTTCGCCTCAGGGTTGGGAGTCTCCCCAGCGTTCGCCCATTCGTCCATGCGCCTGGTTACGTCGGCCGTCGTCATGGTCTTGGCTTCTTCTGCCGTGACCGGCTTGAACCGATAGGTCCCGTCTTCCGCCTGCTCCTGGATGCCAGTGGCCAGGGTCTTGGGGGTTGGCAAAGGCTCAGCCTGAGACGGTCGAGGCGTTGCTGGGGCCTCAGGCTCTTTCCCCCATTCGTCCAGCTTCTTCCATGCCGCTTTCGGGTCGGCCTCTGCCTCCTCAGGGGTGGGCATCTTGAACCGATAGGTGCCGTCTTCCATCTGCTCCTGCAGCCCAGCCGCCACGGTGCGGGCCCTGCTTGCTCTTATTTCCTCCACGCGCCGTTTGACCCGCAGCCAGCGCATAGTGGCGGGGAGCGCGCGCTGAGAGAACTCCCCGTGGCTTTCCCCCTCCAGGGGTTGAAGGGGCTCAACTTGATCTGGCTGACTGTCGCCAGGAGAGTCCTTGTCTCCCTGAGAATCGCCTGACATGGCAGTGGGCTCATTTGCTTCAGCCTTCCTAGTCGGGTTCTTCAACCCTTGCAGTAACCCTGGATGTTGAGAGTCAGAAGGGAACGAAGCCCCGACCGGGGCCTAACTAGGCAACCAACGCCCCTCACCCCCCAGTCTTCCCTGATCCCGTCCACTTGCTCAGGCTGCTGTAGGTGTTGACCCCAGTGGCCGCGGCCCCCAGCAGGTTCTCCCCGATCTTCAACGCTGCCCCAGCACCACTGGGCCCGCTACCCGTCATCGTCGGTGCTGCAGGGGCCAGCAGGGCGGGCAGCGGTGCAAACGGTGCGATCGGCTCCATGTACGGCTGCGCCTGGTAGAAGTCCTGGCTGTTGTACTGGCTCAGATACTGCGCCACCTGCCCCGCCTGCTCACGGTTGTATTGGCGATTCCTAAGGTTCTGGTTGATGTTCAGAATCGTTGAGTAGTCACCAGCCTGCCGGGAGTAATCATTGATCAACCGGTCGATGCTCGCCCCCTCCTGCCCGCTGGCACGGATCGACGCACGGCCCTTGAGTGCTGCAACGTTGTACTGCTGCAACGCGACCGCATCCTGCATCGACCGCTCGGCGAACTGCTGACTCAGTGCCTCGCTCGATCGCACAAAGTTTCCACCAGCCGCCTGCCGGGTCTGGCCCACCAGCTCGGCCTGGTTGTAGGCCTTGACAAGCTCGTAATTCTGCAGACTCTTGCTATAAGCCAAGTTCTGGTTGTAGTTGACTGTCTCCTGCCAATACTGCTGTTGGGATTGGGCATCTGTATATGTCTTGGTGAACTCTGACTGCCACTGGGCAAACTCAGCATTTGCATCCTGAAAGGCAAGGTCGTTCAGGTACTGCTGTTCGGCGGCGGCTCCACTGGCTACCCCCTGCGTCACACCCAGAACCGCATTGATCCCGCCGTTGATCAGCGCACCAGTCAGAGGATCGAATGGCATTGTTCCAGTAGGTGGAATGTTCCCCACACTCTATCGAAACTGGCGGCAATTTCGCCACCCCCACCAACACCACACACACGCCGGATTCGATGATTTTGGGGGTCGTGATTTTGGGGCGCGTGATGTGATGGGTGACGCGATAGCGGACCAGCTGGAAGCCCCCCCTTGCCCCCTTCGGAATCTGCAGGGGGGTGGGTGCCGGTCGTCTCGATGTGGTCGCCCTGGGCCCTGCTGCTGCGGGGTGGGAGGGGGAGGGGGAGGCCCATGCCATCGGCGCAGTGCTGCTGGGCTGTTGCAACTCGTAATAATCTCGTGCTCCATTGCGCTGCAGTTGATCTGCGCTGCCATCCCTGGCCTATCCCTGCCCATCCCAACCACGTCACGGAACGACCCGCTACAGTCACGGCAGGCAGCGGAACCCGGCAGCAGCAGACGCCGGACGCCCGCCTCACCAGCACTCACAACCAGCTCACGCCGACCGCTCAGGGCCGCTGCCTGTTTCACATCACCATCACCGCATCAGCGCCATGAACAGCACCATCGCTTCCACCGGCTTCGCCATGCCCGTCTGCCTCGGCTTCGAGCTGGCCATCCACGCCGACCACTGCCCCGCCGGGTTCGGTTTGGGTTCCTGGTCCGATCAGAGCGGGCCCACCTCCACCTTCGGCTTCGACGCCGGCCGCCTCCGCTGCCGCCTGGTGATCGACCGGGTGGGTGAGCGCGACTCAACCGGGTGGGGCTGCTGCTGAATCCTCCTCGGAGCCTTGGGAAACCTCGGCTCCCTGGAGGGCTCCGGCTCTCTGTTCACCACCTGCCAGCAGCCGCTCACGGCGGCCACCAGGGCTCGGGGCCCTGGGCTGGTATTGCCCCGCCGGATGCTCTCGATCCCCGGCAGGGGCAACCACATGAACCACACAACCGACCCAACCGAGGGGGCTCTGCTGCTGGCCCTGGTCGCCGCGGCCGTCTCCATCGAGGCCCTGGTCCTGCTGGCCCGCCTGCTCGTCGTCCACGGACTGGCCCTGCTGCTCGCCGTCGCCGGCTGGGAGCCCGCCAGGGGGCGCCCGAGCACCGCCAGGCTCAGCTCAGCACCATCGCCAGCCCAGCCGCCCGCCAGAGGGCACCAGGGAGCTCAGGAAGCCCAGCCAGCCCCGTTGGTTCCCATCGCCCCAGTGGAACCCCCAGCGGCTGCCGGGGGCCAGCTGGAGGCCCTGCCCGTCCGCGAGCTGCGCCACCTGGCCCGAGCCGCTGGCCGCCGTGCCTTGGCTCGATCCGGCCGCCGTGCCGAACTGCTGGAGGTGCTGGGCTGATTCCGGACGATTCTCAACTGCCCGAGCTTGCTGCGAATTCAAGATACTGGTGCTGCAGCAATTGTTCAACCTCAGCGATGAGGAACTGGAATTTCAGGTCAACGACATACGCTCATTTCAGGAGTTTGTTGGACTTGGAGTGATGAACTCCATTCCCGATGCCACCACCATTGCATTCTTCCGGTCCTGCCCGTCGAGAGTGATGATTTGTGAAGGTGTGACGGGGTTTTGGTTCAAGGTCTTACCCCCCAAGCATTTTATCACCGCGCCAAGAGAAAAGGGGCGCAGTTTATACTCGTTGATTCAAATCTGTTTTTCGATGTCATGAGTGTGAGCATATATCTACCGGAGGGAGAGGGTGACAGCGCCTGGACGTTCTTCTGTTCCGCCTGCGAAACTGCCAGCAAGATAAGGTATCCGTCCGCCATCTACGTAAGTGTCGCCGTCATAGACTAGAATTGTAAGTTCTACGACTTCGCTGTTGGTCGGCAAGTCCTCGAACCCGATGTTGAAGAGCCTCTCATAGCTGCCCTTCTCTGTCCCCGCTTTGGCTGTCCGCTCACAGATTTTTCCCGAGCGGTCACGCCAACTTACGACGATGCGGTCGGCTCCACTTTGGACTATGTCGTCATCCGTTACCTTGACCTTGATATGGAGGCTGTCGGCATCGCGCAGAAAAGCGGTTATTGCGGAGAGGTTGGCGGTTTTGAAAAAGGTTCCCCGGAAGATGTTGGGGTCGCTTGCGCCAAGCCAAAAAACGCTGCCTTTGATGATTTGCACTTCGTTGTCGAGCGCGATTGAAGGCGCCTTTTCCCAGGTTGTCGGGTTATCGAGGAGACCGGAGGCCAAAGGCGTCTCAAGTGCGGCTTTCTCCTTCTGCGTTCCTGCGTTCAGAAGCTCCCAGGGCGCGGCGGAGACCAGATAGACGGGCAGGTAGGTGAGTGGGAGCGTGAACGTGCCCGTCGGTGAGTCACTCACATTGCCGAAGAGGTCGTACTGCTTGGTAGGCGCGGAAGCTTTGATTTGCGCTACCGCCTCACCGTCCGCTTGTTTAGACCAGAGGACGAGGACATAACCAGCGGCGCCACGCCAGGAATATCCCTTGCCACCGCGTAACTTTATCTCCTTGAATTCCGAGCCGAGGTCGGTCAGATAGGCGAAAGCGGAGTCCATAGCGAACCTCCAGGACGGAGCGCCGTCGTACAGCCGCGTGCCCCAGTTACCAAAATCCTCACTGCCGTCCAGGGAGTCCAGCACGGGATTTCGGGAGTAGGGCTTGCGGTTGTTTATGAAGCTGGTGAAGAAACGAGCACCCTTGAGCCGACTCTGAAGCATCTCATCCAAGAGCATTCGGAATGATGCCAGCTTGGTGCCAGGTAGTCCGCGCTCGGTGTCGGCCCAAGGCATTTGCGGATAGACGGCGGCCAGATCCTTGAGCACTCGCAGCGTGTTTTCATTGCCACCGTAGCCGTGTAAGCCGAAAATGTCGAAGGGCGGCGTCTGGGGAAAATGCTTTTTCGTCTCTGCCAGGAACCGTGGGACGAACGTCTCGCGTCCGGGCGTCCAGAGTCCGCAAGTAACGCCTACGCTGACAGTCAAGGCCGCTGGGTCCCCCGCCTTAACTCCCTTACTGAAATACGCCAGGTCGCGCGCATATTCTTCCGGCGTACTCCACCAGTCGAAATCACCTGGGAATTTGGCATTTTTGAAAATTATCCGGTCATACTCGTTCCCGAATTCGTAGTAGCGGACCAGCCCCTTGAGCTTGGAGGCGAGGAAGGCCATTTGTTTTTCGAAACGCTCCGGATTTTCGCTGCGGTAGTGCAGGTTAACAGTTTTACCTGGGTCAACGTCTGTCTTCACGTTGTACTGCTTGACGAGCTCCCTGATATACTCGACGTTGTTGGCATGCTGTGGAGCAGCTTGCTGGCTCCAGAGTACGTCAAGACCTTTGGCGCGCCTGAGTTCCACCGCCTGACGGGCGATCAGCCAGTTCTCCTCAACGCCAACGTGGTCTTGCAGGATGTGCGCAAAGGGTACGCCCAAGAGTCTTACCATTCCATAACCGGCGAGGCGTAGATCCTCCAGCTCCGCCGCAGCGAGCGCGCTGTCCTGCGTGCCGAGCCATGACGCTGTTTTTCTGGCAGGCACGACAAGGAAATGAGTCCCGGTCTTGTAGCTGTCAGCGCTACGAGTCAGCTCCAGGCTCACGGAGTAATAGCCTTGCGGTAGCAACCCGAGGTCAAGTTCCTTGACGGAGGAGCCCGCATTGAACGCGAGATTAATAGTGTGCTCAGCACTGACCTTGCCGTCGGAGCGCGCCACCACTGCCTTCAGGGTTCCTTCACCTGGAGCGGCGGCCGTAACAGGCAATTGCAGTTTAACTGTTTGTCCGACAGGGAAGACATGCCGCGCAGGCCAGCCAATTTCAAATGGTCGCTTTGCTGTGATATTAAGGTAGCGGAGGTTGTGAATCAGCAAAGTCCCGCGCTCTTCCTGCGTCGAGGTGAATACCAGCGAATCGACTGTCTCTCCGAGAAACCCGGCTGCCTGCACCTTCGGCTCGAAGTCCTTTTTATACTCCAACGTGAACTCCCCCCACGGGCCGGGATCAATGGACAGGAGACGGCTCTTGAGCCGGACGTTTTTCTCCTTGCCCTGGGCATCGCGCGCCTTACCTGAAACTTCTATTTGGACTTTTGCGGAGGTATTCAGGCTTTTCAGGGAGACTTGAAGCGCGTCATGGGGCAGGCTTAACACATGGGGTATAGTCTGACGGAAATAGGGCGGCTTAAGGTTGACGGCGTTGACCTTTCCTTTCTCTTGATCGTCCGCGACCGCGCCATAGAGCGGTTCATCCGTTGGGAAAACGGCGATGCTGGAGGGCGTGTCGGTTCCAGCAAAAGTAACGACGAAAGCCTGGGCCGCCGGCTTGCTGGCCAGAAGCAACAGGAGAAGGAACAACAGGAGAAGGAAGGGTAGTTTCATATCAGTATCCTTGGAGTTGGCTTGAAGATGAGATATCCATAGGGGTTATAGTGTTTTTGACCGCATTAGCATGGTAGCTCCAGATCTCGACATGGCATCTACAAAGGGCGCATGGGTCATGATTTATCCATGGACTTGATTAGGTAGCAAACTCCGCGCTCCTGACGTGACCCCATCAGTGGTCCAGTTCCTATGAGAGCTGGTGGGGTGATCAGGCCGATTTCCATTGCTGGAAATAGATGAGGCCCATTTGCGGGCAGCGGCACGGGTGGTGGCTATTAGGGCTGAGGCAGCCCAGCTGCGGGCAGCGTGACTCTGCAGGGGAGGGGGAGCTGTTACGCCAACCGTAACGCCATAAGCCCGTTGGGGCAGCGCTTGTGACGGTGTTACGGAGTTAGATAGATAGGTAGGTCGACAAAAGGAAAGAGAGAGTGGTCCTCGCTTCTTTGCTTCCTTCCCCAGGCGTCTATCTCTCAGGAGGCGTAACAGCGTTACAAGCGTCACAACGACTGCGCCGGAACGCGACTGCCGTTACAGTCGGAGCTGCAAGGCGTAACATCCCAACTTTGATGTGTTGCTCACTTTTACGCTGCAGGGAAGGAGCTTCCATCCATTGGCCGGTCGCCCTAAGTTTTGACACCATGAGACACGCGATCTTCACTGGTGCCCTGGTGGCGGCCACTTCGATGATGCCAGCTATCGCCACTGGGTTTTCGGACCTTGCCACCTGCTTTACAGCCGACATGGCGACTGGGAAGAAGATCCGCGAGCTGGGCGAATGCCGCATTAGCGCGCGCGGGAGCTGGGGCAGCGGTGACGGACTGAACCTGTCGATCAATGGCCGTGTCATCATCGACGCTGATACCCCTGGGCGCAATTCTCCTGATTTCGGCAAGCGGGGCACGCTGGTCAATGGCCAACCTGGTGAGCTTGATTTCAGCATGGGGCAATTCGTAGAAGGCGGCCCCACCATGTATTGCGCCTACAGATATACCGATGCGTTCGCCTACTGTGCACTACCTTACAACCACGGAACCCGATAACGGAACCACCTATCACGGACTGATGCAGATAGCCCAACCGCCCCTGACCTGGGAACTCTGAGCTGGCCATACAAGACACCGACCCGAGAGCTGTCCGCCTGGCTGAGCTTCGAGTCCAGCTGAACAAGGTCGGCAGCGAGGTTCGAGGGCTGGCGCCTGGGAGCCCGGAGCAGCTGGAGGTCCTGGACGCTTTGAACCGATCCTGGGCTCCGTGATGGCCCTTGAGGAGGAGCTGAGCGAGGGCAGAGAGCTGCCGGGCTGTCCGCCGACGCTTCAGACGATTCTCAACTGCTGAGCTTGCTGCGAATCAATAAGGTCGTCAATAGCCCGAAAGATGGCCTGTTCCGGCTGTCCCCTTCCTGCGCCTCAGTGGTTGCTCTTCTCAGGAAAGAGCAACTGATCCAAACGAGTCGAACACCCCATGAAGACCTGCCGCCACGGCGCCGCCGCCGTACTTTCCGAAGATCAGCTAGACGCCCTACTGGAGTCGGCCCCATCGCCTCGATACCGCGCCCTGTGGGCCGTCCAACGCTGGAGTGCCGCCCGCATCGGGGAGGCCCTGGCCCTGACCTGGGCTGATCTCAACGCCGCGGTCACCTTCCGCAGGGCCACCACCAAGACCAAGGTCACCAAACAGATCCCGACCTCGCCCCGACTGACTGCTGAGATGGCCACCTACCGGGAGGTCTGGGCGATAGAGCACGGCCACGCGCCTGCGCCCGGTGAGTGCCTGTTCCCGGCGATGGGCAGCACCACTCAGCACCAGAGCCGCCAAGCCGCCGACAAGGCCCTGCGCTCCACCTGCGCCCTGCTGGGCCTGGTGGGGGTGAGTACCCATTCCTTCCGCCGCTCCCTGGCCACCGCCGCCGTGCGCCGGGGTGTGCCCCTGCATGTGGTTCAGCAGATCACTGGCCACAAGTCCTTGGCCAGCCTGGGCTATTACCTCGAAGCGGATGCCGCCGAAGTGCTGGCGGCGATCGATGGGGTCTGATCCCACCATGGCGGCCGCCCTGGGCCCTTCTCAGGTGGCGCGGACCCTGCGTCGCATGGGCCTGGCCTGGTGAAGCCCTCCCGCCCCTGCAACAGTCCCGGCAGAATTACCGCGTTGCGTGACGCCTTGAGGATGGTTCTCACCCCGGCGGAACGCCAGCGCCTACGCCGTGCTCGGGTGAGAGCTGGCCTGACCATGCAGGTGTGCACCAGCTGCGGCGCCCGGTTGCTTCTGGATCGACGTGTCCGCGCTGATCGGCAGGGTGACTCGTTGTGCTGGTGCTGCTGGTTGAAAACCCCTGCTGGTAGGGCCGACGTTGCGGCGAGAAGGAGAAGGGCCAGGCTCGCCAGTCCCGAGAAGGTGCGGGCCGCCACGCTGGCCAGTGTGCGGAAGGTGCGGGCCGCCAGGGCCCAGGTGGCGAAGGGCTAGGCCACCGCCGGGAGGGCTGCCTTCGGTTTCCGGCCTGACCGCTTAAGGACCGGGAACCGCTCCAGTGCCTCGCTGAAATCCAGGATGGTTTCACCCCGTCGAGCAGCACCACCGACTGAGGCCAGCTCGGGATTCAGCAGGTAGGCCATCTCGCCGGTTCGAGGGTCCGGCAGCCGAGCGAGGAAACCCAGCCGTCGCAATCGCACGACCGAGCGCACCAAATGCCCCCGCGTCATGCCCAGCCGCTGGGCCAGGGTGGCGGGGTCGGCGGCGATCCTGCCGGTGGGGAAGGGCATCGCCTCCACCAAGGCGAGCAGCACCACCAGATCGAGGGGGGTCAGCGCCTTATCCCTGGCATGGTCCAGCAGGGGGGCGAGCTGGGCCGCCCACAGCATGGTGAAGCGTTCGCCGTGCCGGTCACTGCTGCCCAGCGCCAGGAGCCGGTGGGCCCCCTTGGGATGAGCGTGGCCGGTGGTGTCGTTCATTGGATGGCCTTGGAATCTCCATCAAGGACTCTTGATGCATTTAAGCCATCCGGGCCTGGGGCGCCAGATACCCGTCTCACCATCGCCACCACCTATCCACCCATGGACAGGCCCCACGGAACACCAGGGGGCCCCAGCTGCAGTGGGTGGCTGAGCCTGCCCCGAGCGAATCACTGCCCCTCCTGCTCGAACAGGTCCGGCTGGTCCTCCTGCTCGGCCTCGATGAGCTCCTGCACGATCTCTGCCACACGCTGGCGGGGCACGGCACCACCGAGGTGGTCGTAGGCCGCATCACGGGCTCCCGGGTGGCACGGGGCGAGCTTGAGCTGCTCCAAGGCGTGCTCCACGTGTTCGCGGCTGGTTTGGAGGCCCGCAGGTGGTGGGTCAGCAGGTGCGATCGGGGCCACCGACGCCCGAGAGGGGGCGCTCAACCCCTCGGCAGTTTCGGCAGTTTCTACCCACTCTCGGTTCCCTGGTGTTTTTTGAATGCCATTACTAGGGGGGGAGGAGTAGGGCAAAACTGCCGAAACTGCCGACCGACCCGGCAGATCGCTTTCTCCAACTGGGTTTTGCTCTCGGCAGTTTTGGGAGTTTGAAACTGCCGAGGGTCCGCTCGGGGGCGCCTGACTCGCCGCCGCTCCCTTGGAGATGCCGACGCTCGGCAGTTTCGGGGGGTCGTGCTCGGCAGTTTCGGAGTTGCTGGGAAGCAGGTTCCAGCGCAGGACATCGCCGGCAGGCTTGAAAAGTTCCACCTCCGCGTTGTGGACCCGGGCATTGAACTTCTGTTTGCCCAACACCCGGGCGTTCTTGTTGCCCTGCTCCTCCTGTGACCACTCCACAAACTGCTGGTACAGGGTGGCCCTGGTGATGCAGCGCATGGACCGATCGCCCGGCCTGGTGCGTTCGGAGAGGAACAGGGCCACCTTGTCGCTGGCCAGGCGGAACTGTTCCGCCGCCGCCTCATCGCAGGGCAGTGGCCGCCCCCGGTGCTTGCGGGCCATCAGCGCCTCGGTGAGCCGCCGCATGATGCCGGGGAGCTCCTGAGCCATCCGGTCCTCGATCCCTGGATCTTCCTTGCCGATGAAGCTGTTGGCGAAGTTGAAGACTGCGGATCGGGCCAGGTAGGCCTTGCTCGATTCGCTGACGGCTGGGATCGAGTTGGCGGAGAACACCAACATCGCCATATTCTCCAGGTCAAAGCCGTCCTTCCCCTTGTATTCGGCGTGGATCGGATCACCGCCGGTGAGGCACTTGAGGATGGAAAGGTCGCCCAGGTCGTCAGAGCTGAGATCGGCGAAGGCGTTGAGCACCTTCCCGAACAGCCGTGCAGGAGCAAACCGCCCCTCTCCAGTGCCCTTGGCTGACAGGGAGTGGAGGCTGACGCAGCTGGAGAGCACCGGCCCGGCCAGGGCCCGCAGAAGCCGGAGGAAGGTGGATTTCCCCGACTTGCTAGGCCCCCACAGGAAGACCATCCAACTCGGGTAGGTGCTCTGGTCCAGCATTTGGCTGCAGTACTCGAGCAGTGCCGGCCCCTGTCCTGGGAGCTGTTCCTCAAGCCAGCGATCGAAGGTGGGACATGCAGCCTTTGGGTCCCAGTTGAAGGGCCACTGGATCAGCGTCAGATGCTTCGGTGTGTGTGGGTGCAGGATCCCCGTCATAGGGTCGAGTAGGCCATTCCTGAAGTTGATCCGAAGGCAGGACTGCTTCAGGGGGATCTCTTGGCCAGAGGTCTTGAGATCCACCAGGCCGAAGCTGTGCACGGTGTTGAAATGCTCCTGCTTGAAGTAGTCGCCCAGCACTTGCCCCACTTCACGCTCAAAGCAGCGGCTCTTGCCGTTGAGGTAGACGCCTTCGCGGTAGACAGCGATCGACTGATCGCCAGCCATTGCGAGGTGATGTTCCTGCTGCAGGTACTCCCAGAGCGTCTGGGTGCGCAGGTTCCCCTCAGGGCTGAAGAAGCCGCTGCCGTCTTTGGCTGGACGCCGCGGCCCCTTGCCGGGCAGAGGCTTGGCATCCTCGATCAACTTGTGAAGCACCCTCGGGCGGCGGTCCTGTGGGATGCGGCCCAGCAGATCGTCCATCCCATCCTTCCCGCCACCGGGGATCTCCAGGAACCGAACCGACTTCGCCAGGCACACCGTCAACAGGTGTTCCTTCAACCGCTTCGCCGCTGAATAGACGTTGTAGTTGGTGGTCACATCGGCGTCGAAGCCAGCGAGCACTTCACGCCCTTCGAGCGCCAGGTGCTCCAGGTCGCGGCTGGGTCTGCTGTCCCCCTGCTTGTCCTTCTCCAACCAGCCGTAGCAGCCGGCGATGCCGCACGGAACGGCGATCGGGTTGTCCTCGGAGATGTTGCTGGCGGTGGCCAGGAGTTGCTTGGTGCCCTCGACGAGGAGAAGGGGGATACGTGGATCTCTCTGGTGCTGCTCGAAGCCCGGGGCGATTCCGACCCGCCCACCAGAACCCTTTGGGAACAGGTATTTGATGGGCTTGCCGTCCTCCCCGAGAGGTGGGCTGTCGGGCCGCAGCTGTCGCGTGACGATGCCAGAAGCGGATGTCCAGGTGAAGCAGTAGCTGGGCACTGCCTTCCTCCCCCAGGTGGTGAACTCCGGCGGCAAATCGGCGATGGTCTCGATGCGGGTGATCCCCTTCACCCGGCGGTCGTCGATCGCGCAGCTGCTCAGCCAATCCTTCTGCTCCTCGGTGAGGGGTTGGCCGTAGTGGGCGGCTGCGCTGGTGCTGGTGTTGGTGTTGCTCATGCCGCCATCTCCACGACGCCGGCCTCGTTGGCTTTGGCCTCCCGTTCGGCCACCACATGCAGGGCCAGGGCCGCTCTTGTGATGCCCACGTAAGCGAGCTGATTGAGCGCCTCAGCGTCTTTGTTCCGGTCCACATCGGGATGCAGGAACACCCGCTCGAAGGTGGAGCCCTGGGCTTTGTGGACCGTCATGGCCCAGACCGGACTGATCCCCCCGAAGGCGTCCCTCCGGCGCCAGTACATGCCCCAGAGCACCTTTGCGCCCGCCTCGTTCCCGGCCTCCTTCTCCACCCTGGCCGCTGCGGCGATGGTGTTGTTTGCCTTGCGCCAGCTCTGCAGATGGTCCTGGCAGAGCACCCGAAAGGAGATGCGCCGCCCCCAGGTGCCGGAGACGTGAGCCTCGATCTCCCACCACTGCCACGCCGGGAGCAGCTCTCCGGCTTTGGTCTTGCGCTTGCCCAGCAGCGCCTCGCGCACCTCGGTACGTTCGTCGCCGTCGATGGCTCCCCAGTCCGGGGTGACGCTGACCAGCCTCATCTCGCAGGTGGAGCCGACCAGCGGCGCCCCGCCGGGCCCGACAATCACCCCGCTGGAAACGACCGGCTGCCCAGGAACCCATGGCGGTGCGGACGGACCGCAGATGGCACGGTGCAGCAGCTGGTTGAGCTTGTCGGCCGCGACGTTCGTCCAGCACAGAACCCGAACCGCGTCGATGTCCTCGTTGTGGGCGGCGATGCGAACTTGTCGGACAACTTCCCGCCGCCAGGAGCCGAGGTTCTCATGGGCCACCACATCGCTGTGGTCCCCATGGCGCGAGATGAACGCAGGTCGGCCGCTGGCCAACTTGCGGGTGGCCGTCGCCAACTCCAGGATCGGCCCGGCATGGCGCACGACCTGGGAGAGGTGCGCGTGGATCGGGGCCTTGAACAGGGGGCAGGGCGTGGGGTCCTCCACCGGCGGTAACTGGGCCGGATCCCCGATGGCCACCAGGGCGGCAGCCTGCGGCATGGCAGCCTCCAGCTGGCCGGCCAGCGCAGCGGAAACCATCGAGATTTCATCCAGCACCACCAGGGCGGTGTCGTCCCCGATCAAGCGGGTGGCGTTGGGATCTGGCTGGAAAGTCTCCACGCCTTCATCACGAACCGGGCGCAGGCCCAGCGCGGAGTGCAAGGTGGTGACCTTCACCTGGTCGAGCCCGTAGCCGACCAGGGCCCGCTCCAGTTGGCGGGCAGCCTTGTGGGTCGGGGCGGCGATCACCACGGCCGGCGGCTTTTCCCATTTCCCCCATCGGTCGCGTTCGCCCAGGGCGCCGGCGATGGTCAGGGCCTGGGCGATCAACCGTGCTGTGAGGAAGGTCTTACCGGTGCCGGCAAACCCGGTGAGCACGCCGCGGGCGCCTGACACCTCCCCCCGGAAGATCGGGGCAAGCTGATCGAACGCCTGCTGCTGGTCAGTGGTGAGCTGCACCTCCTGCTGACCTGCCGCCGCTGGCAGAATGTGGCGGGAGCCAACAAACCCGTTTCGGCCGTGGGCCGAGGTAGTGCCCGGGGTCGTCACGCCCTGGGCATTGCTGTTTGTGGGAGCCATCAATCAGCCCTCCCCCGCGAGGGTGGGAGTCGCCGCTGCTCGAAGTGAGCGATGCGGCTTGCTTCTGATCTGCTGGCCAGCTGAAATCAGCTGGTCTGGAATGTCGGAACCGATCTGATCGGCGGCGACGGTGGATGCGTAGTGTTCGACGCCACGCCGTAACAGCGCGGCAATGCTGATGCCCAGCTCTGCAGCCAGACGGTCAATGAGTTGCGAGTAAGTCGGCGGGCATCGGAAGGCCACAAGAGTGGTCACGTTCAACCCACCTGTTGCTGATCCCTTCAAGGGTCTGCTCCAGGATTTTTGTTTGGTTGAACGTGTCCCTTTCGGTGTACCCCTGCCGCACGGTCGGAGGGGCCGAAGGCGGGGCCTAACCAGGATTCCCGCTTGGTTGTAAGTTTACTTAACAGCGGTAGCGTGTCAAGAGTTCGCGCACCCCACCAGTGGTGGTATCCATTTCGGCTCCGGCTCCAGCTGTTGACCCGCTGGACCTTTTTCCCCGCGACCCAATCGGGGATCGGATCAGAGCCTGGGCGGCTGGCGATCGGCGCTGGCCTTCAGAGAAAGAAGGGGATCCCGATCTCTTCCACGTGGGACCCAGGTTGCCTGGCAAGCGTGAAGAGGATGACTCCCTGAGGCTGGAGGGGTACCTCGGCACATCGAAGAAACCCGCCGCCAGCGAGAGCGAACGCAAGGCCCAGCTGGCAGCAGCCAGGGCCTCCCGGAGCATCACCAGGACCAGCATCCGGGTCTACGGAAATGAAACCAAATGGCTGGGCGGTATCGCTGACACCCTCTGTTCATTTGATGGGCTCCGCGACATTACGGGCCAGTTCTGTGATGGGGCGATTGTCTGCCTCACCGCTGGCGAACAGCAGCGGCTGAGAGGCCTCCTTCATCAGGCGATGGAGGATATGGACATAGGCCTGGGCCTCCCGCAGCCGGAAGCGGAAGTTCTCACGATCGAACAACTCAAGGGCCGTCGATTTCAGGAAGTCTTTGTAGCTCCAGAGATAAACCCCGAGTCCACTGAGCTGGGGGGGGTGTTGCGGGTGTTCGGTGCCGCCCGTGTTGGTCTGCACCTGGTGCGCTGGGAACCTCAGCCCTGAGCTGCTCGCTCCAGCAGCACCGCCACCAGCCTTTCCTGCAGCCCCTCGATCTGCTCGGCGGCGATCCCATCGAGGCGGCCCTGGGCCCGGTAGTCGTCGAGCAGCTCGACCACAACCCTGTGGGCTCGCACCTGAGCGGTGGCGTCGATCCAGTCCTCCCCCTGCATCCGTGCGACTGCGACTTCGACGGCTGGCCCCACTTCCCCTGTTGACCGGAGCCAGATCAGGGTGGCCCCCTCATCGGTCACCTGCTGAGCCAGCGGGTCAACCAGTGCCAGACCACGGGCCAGACCACGGGAAAGGGGGGCGAGGGGTTCCGCACCAACCAGGCGGCCTTCCACCAGCATCTCGATCATCCGGTCGCCACCATCGGCCGGCTTGGGCTGAACCCTGAACTCGATCGAGCGGGAAAGGATCCAGCGGTTGAAGCTCAGCCGCTCGGCCGGTGTGGCGGTGCCGATCGAACCCCAAAGCTCCCGCACCCTGCCGTGGATCGCGGCCGCGGCCTCCTGGGCGCTGGGGCGTGACCGGGCCACCGCCAGGCGCTGCTGAGCTTCGGCCAACTGCTCTTCGGCCAGCGCCAGTTCGGAGCGGAGCCTGGCCAACGACCTCTCCACCGTGGCCTGCCGTTCCTCGCTGGCGTTCTCCAGCCACAAGCCCTCAGCGCGGTGCTCGGCCTGCTCCAGCTGGGCCTGCAGCCGGTCCCGTTCTCCCCCCAGCTGCTCTGCGGCTTGCTCCAGTTCGTGGCGGTCCTGGTCGTCCTCGGGCCGGTGCAACAGGGCCTCCCAATCGGCTGAGGAAAGCCGGGTCAGGCAGTGGGTCTCGAGTTGGTCGTAGAGGATCGTCCCGGTGTTACTGCAGGTCCCTGCACCACGCCGCGCCGCACGGCAGGACAAATAGCCGGGATGGCCAGCACGGGCACGTTTCGAAGCAGCGGCGTAGGAGATCGGCCCACCGCATAGCGCGCACCTGATCGCCCCTTGAAACAGGTTGTGGCATTGCGAGGACAGACCGCGCAGCCGGCCCTTCATTCGATCCCGTTGCTGAACGCTGGCCCGCAGCGCCTGGTGCTCGGCATCGGTGATCACTGCCGGGTAGTAGCCAGGCAGGTCCGGGGCTCCCTTCCGTTGCAGGGTGCCGGTCAAGCTGGGGTGGGCCAGGAGTTGGCTGAAGATGCCCGCTGTCCATTCCGGTGCGGTCTTTCCTCCGTACTGGTTCCTAGCCCGCCAGGTCGGCGGCGGTATGAAGCCTTCCTCGGTGAGCCGCCTGGAGATCAGCACCATCCCTTGGCCAGCAGTAGCGAGCGCCACGGCGCGGCGAATGCTCCGGGTGTGGTCCGGGTCCAGCACCAGGGTTCCGTCTTCACCCCGCAGCAGGCGGCCGGTGCCGGGATCCCTCGCCAGCCACCAAGGGGCGCGGCCATCGGTGCGGATCCCCTCGTCCTGTGAACGCCTGGCCCTGGCCGCGGCCCCCTTCGAGCGGCGGGAACGCTCCAGCCATTCGGCCCGGGCCTGGCCGATCGCACCAAGTACGGCGTGCAGCCGGTGATCTTCACGAGCGATCAGCTCCTCATCGAGGATCACCCCGTCGGTGCAGAAGCTGATCGCCAGTCCGGCGCCCCAAACATCGTTCAGCAAGGTGCGCAACGTGGTGGTGGCAATCTCCCTGGAGAACCTGCTCATTGACTCCACCACCAAGCAGCCCCCCGAGGGCACGGCACCACTCCGGCCACCCTCAATGAACCGGGCCAGGGCGCCGCGTGTTCGGTTCCTGCCGCGGCCAGCACTCACGCCGGCATCGACCAGGGCCTCGCGCAGTTCGTAGTCGGGGTGGTCAGCCAGCCAGCGGGCCAGGGCGGCCTCTTGGCGCTCCATGCCCGACCGGTCCGATCCAGCCTGCCTGGCCGTGGAGGTTCGGCAGTAGCTCCAGGCAAGGGGCATTCGGGCTGGACACCTTCTTGATCTCCAACTTACTCGCGCTATCCTTAAGTCACCATGGTGATCTCGGTGAGGTTCATCGGCCCAGGCTCCGCACACCCTGCACCTGGGTCGGCCGGGCCGGATCCAGCCGCAGGGCGAACAGCCCCTGCTGGCGGCTGGCCGATCCCCCCCCCTCCAGAGCCAGCCTGAGCTCGCCAGTGGCCGGCTGCCACGACAGCAGCCGGTAGCGGCTGCCACCCAGTTGGGCGTTGGTAAGCGTGGCGAGGCCGGCGCCGGGCCCACAACCCGTGGTCGGCCAGGCGGCCGAGGCGGTGGACAGCAGGCAGCGGTAGGGGCCGTTGAACTGGGCGGCCACCTGCTGGGCGGCCGAGGCCAGGGCATCGTCGGCCTGGCGCTGGCGCAATTCCGCCGCGTGAAGGTGGGTGCCGTGCAGGGCGGCCGTCTGCACCGACAGGCTGCTGAGCAGCAGTACCAGCCCCACCCCGAACGAGAGGGGCAGAAAGAAGCCCGCCTCTGCAACAGAGGCGTTGGCGGAGGTGCTGTTGGCGGCGGTGGTTTTGAACAAAGCGTGGCGCGATGCCATCGGCAGCCTCCTGGACGGGTCACCGCTTCAGGGTTCCCGCGCCCTGGCCAGCTGTCACCAGGTGGGCAGCCGAGCAAGCCCAAAGAAACAATTTTTTGCATAGGCTCGCCACCTATCACTGCTAGTATATCTGTACTATAATTCAATTCGAGCGAATTGCTCCCCTTGGCGTGAATCTCAAAGCACCGTTTCCGCCAGTGACGGCCCTGCCGTTCTCCCTCCCGGTCACTCCATTGGAATCCCCCAGCCCTTCGGGCTCGGCTCCATCGCTGCCGGCATGGCGCTCGTTCTTGTCGAAGCTCAACTGGCGACCCGCTTCCAACTCCAGCCCACCCCTATCCACCGACGGCAGCTGAGCGCCCTGCTCGCCCTGCTGGAAGAGTTCGGCGGTTGAACACCCCGGCAAGGGCTGGGCGGGTTTCCCCACTGCCAGGTTGGATTCCGCCAGGACTGGTCAGGGCCAAGAATCTGAAAGCCTATTGGAAACTACAAATGATGAGAGATTTCTCAAGAATCTCTCGATCAATGCGTGCGTGAATTCGGCTCCTGCTGATCAGCTCAAGACCTTTCCAGGCCTGGATCCTGGCCAACCAGGCGGGCTTCTCCCTGGCGATGGCCCTTTTCATGATCCTCACCGTGATCCTCGGCTTGGTGGTCCTGGCCAGCCGCACCACCCTCGGCAAGCTCAGTGCCGCTTTCCAGGGTGAAAGCCTCGAAGCCCGTGAATCCTCCGAAGCCGGCCTGGCCACGGTAATCAGCACCCTCAACCAGGAACAGAACCGCAAGCTGCTGTTGTCCAACGTAGCGCTCAACTGCATAGTTAAAATTGCGTAGGCGACGGCGTTGACAACAGGCAGTTCAGTTCCGGATCAAGGGCACCTCGAACACGTCAAAAAATCCACAAAGACCACCAAGGCCATAAAGTAGACATAGTGGATCTAAGCGAGTCCTATCTGCGTCCCATGTCAGACTGGCTGATGGTGGGCTATTCTTTGAGGTGACAACTAAGGCGGTGAACAATGGCATCACCCTGCGGGATGCCAACGCCGCCAACCCGATGACCCGCAACGGCATCTCCAGCAAAACCCGCATCATCTTGATCAACTGATCGGCAGCGGGGCTTGCGGATCGAGACCCCTGCAAAGAGTCGCCGCAGGGAAGGCAGAGAATCCCATCGATCCGCAGGGGTTCCGGGCCCTGATGCAGCACGGCCACCGTGGCTTTCGGATAGTCGGACTGGAAGGCCTTCAGATCGCCGGGGTGCACCTGGCGATTGCGCTTCACCTCCGGGGCTGCGAAGGTGTCGGAGCCATGCACCACGAAATCCACCTCCCGGCCCGCCTTGGTGCGCCAGAAAAAGTGGATCGTCGCTGTCCCGGTAGGCGATCCAGCCCCGCAGGTGCTGGGCCACCAATCCCTCCAGCGCCATCCCCTCGATCTCCGCCGGGGCATCCAGCAGACCTGCCGGCTTCGGCGAGCGGAACGCGCCGGTATCGACATAGAAGAACTTCTCATGGGCCACCAGTTGGCGCTTGGCTCGCCGGCAGAACACCGGCACCCGAAAGACCAGCAGCAGATCCCCCAGGATGCCCAGGTAACTCTCCACCGTTTTCCTGCCCACCTGGCACTCCCGGGCCACAGCCGAAAGGTTGATGGTGGAGCCATGCGAGAAGCTGATCGCCTCAAGAAACCTCGCGAAGTAGCCCAGATCCCGCACCAGGGCCTCGGCCTGCACCTCCTCCCGGAGCTAGAGCGAGGCATGGGCCCGCAGAGTCTTCTCCGCCTCAGCGGCTTCCCACACCAAGGGCACCAGGACGATGCGCAGAGCGCGCTCCAGGCTGAACTCGTTCCCCAGTTCCGACGCCAGAAACGGATGCATCGATGCCGCCACCAGCCGCCCGGCCAGCAGGTTCCAGCTGCCCCGGCGCAGTTTGCGGGCGCTGGATCCGGACAGCACGAAGCGAAGCCCGGGTTGCTCCTCCACCAGGGCATGCCCCACATCCAGCAGCGCCGGCACCTTCTGCACCTCACCGATCACCACCGTGGTGATGCCGGGTTCAGCCGCCAGCCGCTCCCGCAACCGTTCAGGCCGTGCCGTGAACCGGGCGCACCCAGGCTGACTTGCCAGTGTCGGGGGCCCAAACAGGAAGAAACTCTCGGCTGGTTCCCGCAAGAAATCGCCTGATCGCTGCCAAATCCGCCGCCTTTATGGAGTTTGTGGTTCCAATTCTGCCGGTCGGGCGGCAACAACAATAAAGCCGCATCAAACGATGCCAGAGTTGATGCGCAACGAGGCAAGTCCCCGTCAGGCATGCGCACCACCGTCCCCCTCGACGACGAACTCCTGAGCAAGGCCCGGCAGCTCAGTGGAATCAGCGAGCGCACGCTGTTGATTCGCGAGTCACTCAAAGCCTTCGTCCAACGCGAAAGGGCCAGCCGCCTTGCCCCCTGGCCGGTTCCGAGCCCAGGCTCGATGCCATCCCACGCAGCCGGGGCGAACCGATTTGATCCTGGTCGATACGTCGATCTGGATCGATTACCTGCGTGGCGCCAGCAGGGAGCTGACCACTCACCTTGAAGCAGGTCAGGTCGCCATCCATCCCTGGGTGATCGGGGAGCTGGCCTGCGGCACCCTTGAAAATCGGCAGACCGTGCTCAGCCTGATGGGCACAATGCCCACCGTGGTGATGGCTGACCATCAGGACATGTTGACCCTGATCGACACCCACCAACCTATTGGGAGGGGAATCGACTACGTCGACGCCCACCTGATCGCCTCAGCCCTGCTGAACCACTCCATGTTCTGGACCGGGGCCAAACCCTGCGCAGCGTGGCGATCGATCTGGGCCTGGCCTAGGGATTCCTCTTCAGCTCGTTGGCAGAGCCGGCTACGGAGCGATCAGCCAGCGCAGTAATCGGCTGAGCGTGGCCGCCAGCTTCGGGTTCCAGTCAGGCAGGCTCTCCCATTTGCTGATGGCGGTGGCATGGAGAAGACCCTGCTCGCTCTGCAGTCTGCCCTGCTCAAAACTCCCAGAGCGGGGCCAGATCCAGCGCCAGGCCCGCGAACAGTTCGCCGCCCTCCAGGGTTTCTGCGTCGGCGAGGCGCTCGGGTGTGGCCGCTCCAGCGCGCCATTGCGGGCGCCTGTTTCGCTGCCGGTGGGGGTCATGGCGATCAGTTGGCCATCAGCCGTGAGTTCGAACACCGCATCGGGATTGGCCTGGCAAACCAACTCGAACTGATCGGCGTTGAGCCGCAACTCCCAGGGCAACTGCAGCGTCTGCAGGACTGGCGATGGGCCCTGAGCCTGAGCTGCCAGCGTTATGGACCAACCGCCAGGTGAATTCAAGGGTACTGAAATCACTCAGGCGTCAGCCCCGAGGATCGCGATGGCCGCTGAACCCGGCAACTGGGTGCTGGCGCCGGACCTGGTGCTGGTGGAGCTGCTGAAAGCGGGTTCGAAACGCCTGCGGCCAGACCTGCCGGCCGCGATCAATCTGGCCAGCTTCAAGGGTTGAGCTTCAGGGCTACTGGTTGAGCTTCAGCACCGCCATGAAGGCCTCCTGGGGCACGTCCACCCGGCCCATCGCCTTCATGCGTTTCTTTCCCTTGGCCTGTTTCTGCAGCAGTTTCTTCTTGCGGGAGATGTCACCGCCGTAGCACTTGGCCAGCACATCCTTACGGATCGCGCTGATGCTTTCCGACGCAATGATGCGGCTGCCGATCGAGGCCTGGATCGGGATCTTGAACTGCTGGCGCGGAATCAGTTCCTTGAGCTTCTCCACCAGCCCCTTGCCCACGTTGTAGGCCTTGTCGCGATGCACGATCGTTGTGAGCGGATCGGCCTTCTCGGCGTTGATCAGCACATCGAGGCGCACCAGTTCGTTCTTGCGATAGCCGATCAGGCTGTATTCCATCGAGGCGTAGCCCTTGGTGCGACTCTTCATCTGATCGAAGAAATCGGTCACCACCTCGGCCAGGGGCATCTCGTAGTGCAACGTCACCCGATCGGTGGTGATGTACTTCATGTCGATGAACTCGCCCCGCCGCTCCTGGCACAGCTCCATCAAGGTGCCGTTGTAGATGTTGGGGGTGTAGATCTCCAGCTTCACATAGGGCTCCTCGATCGATTCGCGCTTCTGTGGATCGGGCAGTGTGGCCGGATTGTCCACCATCAAGGTGCTGCCGTCGATCATGTTCACCTGATAGATCACCGAAGGCGCCGTGACGATCAGGTCGAGGTTGTACTCCCGCTCCAGCCGCTCCTGCACGATCTCCATGTGCAAGAGGCCAAGGAAGCCGCAGCGGAAGCCGAAGCCCATGGCGCTGCTGGTTTCCGGCTCGTATTTCAGGGCCGCATCGGAGAGCTGTAACTTGTCGAGCGCTTCACGCAGATCCGGATACTGATCGGCGTCGGTGGGGAAGAGGCCGCAGAACACCATCGGCTTGGCCTCGGCATAGCCCGGCAGGGGCTCGTCCGCCGGATTGGCCAGCAGGGTGATCGTGTCGCCGACGCGGGCATCGGCCACCGCCTTGATCGAGGCCGCCAGATAGCCCACCTCGCCGGCATGGAGACTCTCCACCTGGCGCTGGTCGGGCGCCATCACGCCCACTTCGTCGAGTTCGTAGCTGGTTTTGCTGGCCATCAGCAGCACCTTGTCCTTCCTGGCGATCGAGCCACTGATCACCCGGAAATACACGATCACGCCGCGGTAGGCGTCGTAGTAGGAGTCGAAGATCAGGGCCCGCAGGGGTTCATCCACCCGATCGGCCGGCGGCGGTACCCGGTCCACCACAGCCTGCAGTATCTCAGGCACCCCCAGGCCGGTCTTGGCGGAACAATCGATCGCCTTGGAGGTATCGAGTCCGATGATCGATTCAATCTCCTCCTTGATGCGCTCCGGATCGGCGCCAGGCAGGTCGATCTTGTTGAGCACCGGAATGATCTCCAGCTCGTTCTCAAGCGCCAGATACACATTAGCCAGCGTCTGCGCCTCCACCCCCTGGCTGGCATCCACCACCAGCAGCGCCCCTTCGCAGGCCTGCAGGCTGCGGCTCACCTCGTAGGAGAAATCCACGTGCCCGGGCGTGTCGATCAGGTTGAGGATGTAACGCTCCCCGTCGGCGGCGGTGTATTCCATCCGGGCGGCCTGCAGCTTGATCGTGATGCCCCGCTCCCGCTCCAGTTCCATGTTGTCGAGGAACTGGGCCTGCATGTCCCGCGCCGCCACCGTGCCGGTTTCCTGCAGCAAGCGATCCGCCAGGGTCGATTTGCCGTGGTCGATGTGGGCAATGATGCAGAAGTTGCGGATCCGCTGGACGGGAACGTCGGTCATGCGGTGGTTGATTCCCGGCTTGGGCGCAGTGAACTCAAGCCTGAGATCCTAGGGAGCCATCAACGCCGCTCTACTCCCGCCATGGCCTGGACCGATCGGGTGATCTGCATGCATCACCGTCCTCTGGCCGTCTTCGCCAGCCCGGGGCGCTATGTGCAGGGACCCGGCGCCACCTGGGAACTCGGTCGGGAGCTGGAGCGGCTGGGCCTGGAGGGGCCCATTCTGTTCATCGCCGCCGGCACCGCCAGGCGTGAACTACAACCGATCTGGGAGGAGGTGCTGCCCCCGGTCGGGCTGTGGCCGACGGTGATCGCCTTCGGTGGCGAATGCAGTGTCGCGGAAATCGACCGGCTCGTCGCCGCCGGCTCGGGGCAACCGTTCTGTGCCGTGGTGGGGGCCGGCGGCGGCAAGACCTCAGACACCGTCCGTGCCGTAGCTGATCAGCTCCAGCTGCCGGCGGTGATCACACCGACACTGGCCAGCACCGATTCACCCTGCAGCGCCCTTTCGGTCGTGTACACCAAGGAGGGCGCGGTCGAGGGGTTCCGCTTCTTCAACCGCCATCCGCTGCTGGTGCTGGTGGACACCGAGGTGGTGGCCCGTGCGCCCAGGCGGCAGCTGGTGTCGGGCATCGGCGATGCCCTGGCCACCTGGTTCGAAGCCCGCACCGTGCGCCAGAGCCACAAAACCAACGCCGTGGGAGGGCTCCCCACCACCACGGGCACCGCCCTGGCCAAACTCTGCTGCGACATCCTTCTGGCCGATGGCCCCGCCGCCTGCGCCGCCGTGGACGCCCAGGTCACCTCGCCGGCACTTGAGCGGCTGGTGGAGGCCAACAACCTGCTCTCCGGCCTGGGATTCGAAAGCGGAGGCCTCGCCGTCGCCCATGCCGTGCACAACGGCATCAGCGAACTGCCAGGCAGCCATGGCAGCCTGCACGGCGAGAAGGTGGCGTTCGGCCTCCACACCCAGCTGGTGTTGGAGGGCCAGCCCCAGAGCGAAGTGATGGAAATCCTGCGCTACTGCCGTGCCGTGGGTTTGCCGACGACGCTGGCCGAGGTGGGCATCGATGCGGATGACGAGAACCAGGTGCGCACCATTGCCACCCGCAGCGTGATCCCCGGTGAGACCAGCCACAATGAACCTTTTGCCGTGACGGCCACCGCCGTAGTCGCCGCCCTCAGAGCAGCGGACCGACTCGGACGAACACTCGCCTGAAGGAAGCCCTGCTGCCCAAAATGGGAGCTTCAGGTCGTGGAGGCTGGCAAGTGCCATGGCCGGAGCGATCACCCTTGGTGACGATTTCGACCTCCCCCTTGGGGAGCTATTCGACGGCCTGGCGGGGTGAGCGCTGGCTCGGCGATGCCCCGCGCCTGCCAGCGGCCCCTGTCCCGCTGGCGATGGATCCGGCCACCATCCCTCGACTTAGCCAGGAGCAAACTAAACTAGCTCCACTCTGGATCAAAGCCATGCAGGTGAACCTTCACGACGCCAAGACCCACCTCTCCCGCTATGTGGCCCAGGCCCTCGACGGCCAGGAGGTGGTGATTGCCAAGGCCGGCCGTCCCCTCGTGCGCCTGGTGCCGGTGGAAACCACTCCAGAAGCCCGGCGCGGTGGATTCCTGCAGGGTTCCGCGGTGGCGCCCATGGATCTCAAGGCCGATTTCGCCGGCGAGATCGACGACCTGTTCGGCTGATCCGGCTGCCGTGACCCGCACCGAACCTCAACCTTTGCTGCTCGACACCCAGATGCTGCTCTGGTGGGCGATCGAACCGAAGCGGCTGCCTGCTGCCGCGTTGAGCCTGCTGGCAGATCCGGCCCAACCGCTGGTGCTCAGCGTGGTGAGCCTGTGGGAGGTGGCCTTCAAATCCTCCCTCGGGCGTGCCGATTTCCAGGTGGAGGCTGCCGCCCTGCGGCTGGGCCTGCTTGGTCAGGGATTCCGCGAACTGCCAGTGCGCGCCGAACACGCGCTGGCCGTTCAGCACCTGCCCTGGATCCACCGCGATCCTTTCGACCGCCTGCTGGTGGTGCAGGCCCGGGTGGAAGGCCTGGGGCTGCTCAGCGCCGATCGCACCCTGGTGGCCTACGGAGAGCACGTGCAAGCCGTGGGCTGATCCGCTGATCAGGCTCCTAAGCTCGCTCCAAGCCCGTTCATGCTCCAACCCATGACCCTCGAAACCTCCACCGCCCCGCTCGCTGCCGAGGCCACCGACCCCCGCGCCCTCACCGTCGAGAACGTCGAGCGGGTGCTTGATGAGCTGCGCCCCTACCTGATGGCCGACGGCGGCAACGTCGAGATCGTCGAGATCGACGGCCCTGTGGTGAAGGTGCGCCTGCAGGGCGCCTGCGGCTCCTGCCCTAGCAGCACCATGACCCTGAAGATGGGCATCGAGCGCAAGTTGCGGGAAGAGATACCCGAAGTGAGCGAAGTGATCCAGGTGCTCTGAGGCCCGGGGGCTCACCCTTAAGCTCCCCACTGACCTTGCCGGTTGGGCCGTGCTGGATCAGCGCCTGGTGCGCGACACCCCTGAGCGGATTGTCGAGGAGCTCGGCCGCCGCGGCCTGAAGCTCGATCTCACCGCCCTGCAGATGGTCGCGCGCCAGGAGCGCGACCTGGAGCAACAGCGCAGCACCCTCCAGGCCGAGGGCAACCGGGTAGGGCGCCAGGTGGGGGAGCTGATCCGCTCCGGCGAAGCGCCCCACAGCCCGGCCATCCAGACCCTGCGCGACCAGGGCAACCGGCTCAAGCAGCAGGTGGGGGTGCTCGAAGAGGAGGAGAAGATCCTCGAAACCCGCCTGCACGACCAGCTCCTCGCCTTCCCCAACCTGCCCTCACCGCTCTGCCCGGAGGGCCGCTCCGAAGCCGACAACGTCGAGCTCCGCCACTGGGGTACCCCGCGGCTGCCCGCGGCAGGCGAGCCTGCCCTTGAGGAGCACTGGCTGATCGCCGAGCGCCTCGGCCTGTTCGACACCGAGCGCTCCGTGCGCATCGCCCAGAGCCGCTTCATCACCCTGCTGGGCCAGGGCGCCCGGCTGGAGCGGGCCCTGATCAGCTTCATGCTCGACCTGCACGGCCGACGCGGCTATCGCGAGGTGATGCCGCCGATCCTGGTGAACACCGCCAGCCTCACCGGCTCCGGCCAGTTGCCCAAGTTCGCCGAGGAGAGCTTCCGCTGCGCCGACGACGACCTCTGGCTCACCCCCACCGCCGAGGTGCCGATCACCTCCCTGCACCGCGACGAGCTGATCCCCGCCGAGCAGTTGCCGCTCAAGTACGCCGCCTACACCCCCTGCTTCCGCCGCGAGGCCGGCTCCTACGGCCGCGACACCCGCGGTCTGATTCGCCTGCACCAGTTCAACAAAGTGGAGCTCTACTGGTTTTGCCACCCCGAGCAATCCGAGGAGGCCCACGCCCAGCTCACCGCCGATGCCGAAGCGGTGCTGCAGGCCCTCGACCTTCCTTACCGGGTGCTCGACATCTGCACCGGCGATCTCGGCTTCTCCGCCGCCCGCACCTTTGACCTGGACGTGTGGATGCCGGGGGCCGGGGCCTACCGAGAGATCTCCAGTTGCAGCACCTGCGGTGATTTCCAGGCGCGGCGCTCCGCCATCCGCCTCAAGGAAGGCAAGAGGACCCGCCTGCTGCACACCCTCAACGGCAGCGGCCTGGCCGTTGGCCGCACCATGGCCGCCCTGCTCGAAACCGGCCAGCAGGGCGATGGCAGCGTGCTGCTCCCGCCGGCGCTGGTGCCGTATTTCGGCACCGATCGGATCGGCCCGGAGCCGTGAGCCCTCCGGCGGCTGAGCGGCTGCGCCGCAAGGCCGCCTCCGGGCTCACGGCTCCGGGCCTCATGGCCGGTGCTGGGGGTGTGACGCGGTTTGGATGCCTGGGGGATGGGGCCTCGGGCGGATTCCCGCCGTCCTCGGCCCGCGAGACTCCAACACCCTCCAAGGCGCCCTGCAGCGAAGGGGGGGTTGGTCTTCCGAAGCCTGGGGTGCCGACGCAGCGCTCCCGCAGGCCGTGTTGCCGCGCCAGCGGCGCAACGGCCGCAGGGAACGCTGCGGCGGCACAACCCCCAGAATGAAAGCCCAATCCCCCGGACTGAATGGGCGTTCTCTCGGCACTGGCGATCCTGGCGATCCTGATCGTGGTGCATGAGGCCGGCCACTTCTTCGCCGCCACCTGGCAGGGCATTCGGGTCAGCGGCTTCTCGATCGGCTTCGGGCCGGTGCTGCTGGAGCGCCAGCGCCGGGGGGTGCAGTTCGCCCTGCGGGCCATCCCGCTCGGCGGCTTCGTGGCCTTCCCTGACGACGACGAAGACAGCGCCATCCCCGCCGATGACCCCGATCTGCTGCGCAACCGTCCGCTCAGCCAGCGGGCCCTGGTGATCGCCGCCGGCGTGCTCGCCAATCTGCTGCTGGCCTGGGCCGTGCTGGTGGCCCAGGGCGCCCTTGTCGGCGTGCCGGCCGGCTTCAGTGCCAGCCCCGGTGTGGTGGTGGCCGCCGTGCAGCCCGGCCAACCCGCCGCCGCCGCCGGCCTGCTGGCCGGGGACAGGATCCTCAGCCTCGGCGGCGTGGAGGTGGCCGGCGGCCAGGCCGCCGTGGCCAATCTGGTCGCCGACATCAAGGCTGCCCCCAGCCGGTCCCTGGCCCTGGTGGCCGCCCGGGGCGACCAGAGGCTCAGCCTCAGCCTCACCCCCGACAACAACAACGGCATCGGCCGCATCGGCGCCCAGTTGCAGCCGAATGGCAGCGAGGCCTTCCGGCCGGCCCGGGGGCCCCTGGAGGTGATCGGCCAGGCCAACCGCGTCTTCGTGCAGCTCACCCGCCGCACGGTCGATGGCTTCGTCGCCCTGGTCACCCGGTTCCGTGAAACGGCCCCCCAGATGTCCGGGCCCGTGAAGATCGTTGAGATGGGAGCCTCCCTGGCCAAAAGCGGCGGCGGCAGCCTCTTTCTGTTCACGGCGCTGATCTCGATCAACCTGGCCGTGATCAACGCCCTGCCGCTGCCCTTGCTGGATGGCGGCCAGTTCCTGTTGCTGCTGATCGAAGGCCTGCGGGGACGCCCCCTGCCCCAGCGCCTCCAACTGGTGTTCATGCAATCGGGCTTCCTGCTGCTGGTCGGCCTCAGCGCCGTGCTGATCGTCAAGGACACCAGCCAGCTCTCGGTGGTGCAGCAACTGCTCGGCCGCTGAGGTGCCCCGTTTCCCAACGGCGCGCCAGCGGGCGCCGCTGATCCTGGAGCGCCTGGGCCAGCTCTACCCCCACGCCACCTGCTCCCTCGACTGGCGCACCCCCTGGGAGCTGCTGGTGGCCACCATGCTCTCGGCCCAGTGCACTGATGAGCGTGTCAACCGGGTGACCCCGGCCCTGTTCGAGCGCTTCTGCGATGCGGCGGCGGCCGCTGCCGTGGACAGTGACGCGGTGGAGCCCTACGTCCGATCCACGGGCTTTTTCCGCAACAAGGCAAAGAACATCGTGGCCTCCTCCCGCCTGCTGGTGGAGCGCCATGGCGGTGCGGTGCCGGCCAGCATGGCGGAGCTCCTGGAGCTGCCCGGCGTCGCCAGGAAAACCGCCAACGTGGTGCTGGCCCACGCCTTCGGCATCAACGCCGGCGTCACCGTTGACACCCACGTGCGCCGCCTCAGCAGCAGGCTTGGCCTCACCAAACAGAGCGAGCCGCGCCGGATCGAACCGGAACTGATGAAGCTGCTGCCCCAGCCGGAATGGGAGAACTTCTCGATCCGGATCATCTTCCACGGCCGGGCCGTCTGCACCGCCCGCAAACCCGCCTGCGCCGGCTGCCCCCTCGCCGACCTCTGCCCCAGCCACCCGGACCACGGCCCAACGGCGCGTTAAGGTGAACGATCACCGCACCAGCACAGCAGCCGCATGGCGAAGAAGTCGATGATCGCGCGCGACGTCAAGCGCAAAAAAATCGTGGCTCGCTTCGCCGTCAAGCGCGCTGCCCTGATGGCCGCCTTCGAAGCCGCCCCCGGTCCGATGGAGCGCCTGGAGGTTCACCGCAAGATCCAGGGCCTGCCCCGCAACAGCGCCGCCAACCGGGTGCGCAACCGCTGCTGGGCAACCGGCAAGCCCCGCGGTTACTACCGGGATTTCGGCCTATGCCGCAACCAGCTGCGGGAGATGGCCCACAAGGGTCTGCTCCCCGGCGTCACCAAATCCAGCTGGTAGAAGCTGGACCTTCAACTCACAGCAGTTCAAATCAGAGCAGCGAAAAGGGTGGCCACAGCCACCCTTTTTTTGGCCGTCTCCAGCTCCGGCCGAGAACCCCTCCAGGCCGAAGCTCCCGTTGGCTGGGGTTCGCCAGCTAGGGCCTTGGAACCCCGAATGCGACAATCGATACCGACAACAAAACGGACATAAGCAGACGTGCCAGGAAAAACTCAGTTGGTCTCCTTCGATGGTCGGGAGATCCGACTGACCACAGGGTTGTTCGCCCCCCAGGCGGGCGGTGCGGTGTTGGTGGAATGCGGTGACACCTCCGTGCTGGTCACGGCCACCCGCGCCAAGGGCCGGGAAGGCATCGATTTTCTCCCCCTCACCTGCGACTACGAGGAGCGCCTCTACGCCGCAGGGCGCATCCCCGGCAGCTTCTTCCGCCGCGAGGGGCGCCCCCCCGAACGGGCCATCCTCACCACCCGGCTGATCGATAGGCCCCTGCGCCCCCTCTTCCCCGCCTGGCTGCGGGACGACCTCCAGGTGGTCGCCACCACCCTCTCGCTCGATGAGCGGGTGCCCCCCGACGTGCTGGCAGTCACCGGTGCTTCGATCGCCTGCCTGTTGGCCAGGCTTCCTTTCTATGGCCCGATGGCGGCCGTGCGGGTGGGCCTGCTCGGCGACGACTTCGTGCTCAACCCCAGCTACCGCGAGATCGAGCGCAGCGAGCTCGATCTGGTTGTGGCCGGCACCCCGGCCGGCGTGGTGATGGTGGAAGCGGGCGCCAACCAGCTGCCCGAGCAGGACGTGATCGAGGCCATCGACTTCGGCTACGAGGCGGTGGGTGAGCTGATCAAGGCCCAGCAACAACTGCTCGCCGACCTGGGCATCGAGCAGGTGATCCCCGATAACCCCGTCGAAGATCCCACCCTGGCCGATTTCCTCGCCCAGGAATGCTCCGGCGGCATCGGCGAGGTGCTCAAGCAGTTCTCCCAGACCAAGGCCGAACGCGACGGCAAGCTCGATGCCCTCAAGGCCGAGGTGGCCAGCAAGATCGCCGATCTGGCCGACACCGACCCGATCCGTCTGGCCAGCAACGGCAAGGCCCTGGGCAACACCTACAAGGCGCTCACCAAGAAGCTGATGCGGGCCCAGATCCTCAGCGAAGGCAAGCGCGTCGACGGCCGCAACCTCGATGAGGTTCGGCCGATCACCGCCGCCGTGGGGGTTCTGCCCAAGCGGGTGCATGGTTCCGGCCTGTTCCAGCGCGGCCTCACCCAGGTGCTCTCCTGCGCCACCCTCGGCACCCCGAGCGATGCCCAGGAGATGGACGACCTCAACCCGTTGGGCGAGAAAACCTACCTCCACCACTACAACTTCCCGCCCTACTCCGTCGGCGAAACCCGGCCGATGCGCTCCCCCGGCCGCCGCGAAGTCGGCCACGGTGCCCTGGCCGAGCGGGCCCTGATCCCCGTGCTTCCCGCCAAGGAGGGTTTCCCCTATGTGCTTCGGGTCGTCTCGGAGTGCCTTAGCTCCAACGGCTCCACCTCGATGGGCTCGGTCTGCGGCAGCACCCTGGCGCTGATGGATGCCGGCGTGCCGCTCAAGGCACCGGTCAGCGGCGCCGCCATGGGCCTGATCAAGGAGGGCGAGGAGGTGCGCATCCTCACCGACATCCAGGGCATCGAGGACTTCCTCGGCGACATGGACTTCAAGGTGGCCGGCACCGAGAAGGGCATCACCGCCCTGCAGATGGACATGAAGATCGCCGGTCTGGCGGTCAAGACCATCGCCGAGGCCGTCAACCAGGCCAGGCCGGCCCGGCTGCACATCCTCGAGAAAATGCTCGAAGCGATCGACAAGCCCCGCGACACCATGTCGCCCCACGCGCCGCGCCTGCTCAGCTTCCGCATCGACCCCGAGCTGATCGGCACCGTGATCGGTCCCGGCGGCCGCACGATCAAGGGCATCACCGAGCGCACCAACACCAAGATCGACATCGAGGACGGCGGCATCGTCACGATCGCTAGCCACGACGGCGCCGCCGCCGACGAAGCCCAGCGGATCATCGAGGGACTCACCCGTCGGATCAGCGAAGGCGAGCAGTTCAGCGGCACCGTCACCCGGGTGATCCCGATCGGTGCCTTCGTGGAGATTCTGCCCGGCAAGGAGGGGATGATCCACATCTCCCAGCTCTCCGAAGCCCGGGTCGAAAAAGTCGAAGACGTGGTGAAGGTGGGCGATCCGGTCACGGTGCGGGTGCGCGAGATTGACAACCGCGGCCGCATCAACCTCACCCTGCGCGGTGTCCTCCAGGAACCCGTCGCCGTCTGAGCCCGCCGCCGGGGTGCTGTATCTGGTCGGCACCCCGATCGGCAACCGAGGCGATCTCTCCCCCCGGGCCCGCTTCGTCTTGGAGGGGGTCGACCGGATCGCCTGCGAGGACACCCGCCACAGCGGCCAGCTGCTGGCGGGTTTTGCCATTCGCGGCCGGCTGGTCAGCTTCCACCAGCACAACCAGCAGGCCCGGGTGCCGGAACTCGTGGCGGCCCTCGAAGCCGGCGAAAGCCTGGCGGTGATCAGCGACGCCGGCCTGCCCGGCATTTCCGATCCCGGCGAGCTGCTGGTGGCCGCCGTCCGCGCCGCCGGCCTGCCAGTGATCTGCATTCCGGGACCCTGCGCCGTCACCACCGCCCTGGTGAGCAGCGGCCTGCCCTGTGGCCGCTTCTGCTTTGAGGGCTTCCTGCCCGCCAGGTCCGGCCCGCGGCGCCAGGCGTTGCAGGAGCTGGCGGCTGAACCCCGCACCCTGGTGCTGTTCGAAGCGCCGCATCGGCTGGTCGAGCTGCTGGAGGATCTGCTCGATCTGCTCGGAGACCGCCCGCTCCAGGTGGCCCGGGAGCTCACCAAGCGCCATGAAGAGCAGATCGGCCCCACGGTGAGCGCGGCCCTGGAACACTTCCGGCGGGTGCCGCCCCGGGGGGAATGCACATTGGTGCTGGGGGGCGCCCCTGCCCCAGACCTCCCACGCTGGAGCGAGGCCGACCTCAAAAAACAACTGGTTGAGCGGGTGGCGGCGGGCCTCAGCAGCCGCGACGCCGCCCGGCAGTTGGCGGCCGAAACCGGCCTGCCGCGCCGCGATCTCTACGCCCTCCTGCACGAGGGGGAACCACGGCACTAGGCCGAGGGCCAGCGCGAGCCGAACGGAGCGCTATCGAAGCCGGCGCACCACCAGGCAGACTCAGACCATCGAACCGGCCTCGCCTGTGCTACTGCGTCTGCGCCTGCTGCTTACCAGCCTCGGCGGCGGCCTGCTGCTGCTGCTGATCCTCTGCCTGGGGGCCCAGAACCTCAACGACCGTCCCAGCCTCTGGCTGGGTTTCGGCCGTACCGTTCCTCTGCCCACCGGCTTCATGGTGGGGGTGGCCCTGGTGGTGGGGGTGATCAGCGGCGGCACCGCCACCGCCCTGCTGATGCCCGGCTCCGATCAGGAACCGGGCAGGGAGTAGACGGCTCCTTCCAGCACCAGCCGGGTGATGCCCTGGCCCAGCAGGTAGGGGGCGGTGCGGTGGATCACCTGGCTGTCGGGCAGCTTGATCACCCGCTGGGTGCGGCCACAGTGCCGCTTGGCCTGGCGGGGATTGGCGAACACCACCAGGGCCTGGCGCCGCTGCTCCCCATCGGGCAGGGGCCCGAGCTCTGGGAAGTCGCTGAGCGGGTGGGTCTGCAGTTCCACTGTCTTGTCCACCAGCATGTAGAGGCTGTCTGGCAGGGGGGCGGCCTCCAGGGGCCGGCAGGTGGCGGGCGGGCGATCCTCCAGGGCCACCCCCACTGGCACGGTCACGAAGATGTTCGCCTCCCGGTCGCGATCGAGGCCGCCCCATTCGGCACGGACCCCGCCAGCGTCTGGTTCCTCGTCGCTGTCTTCGAGCTCGCCGTCGTCCACCCCCTCGTCGCTGTCCTCGGCGCCGAAATCATCGGCATCGTCGATGGCGAGCACCCCAGGGGTGGCGTCGTCGTCCCCGTCGGCGTCGAGGTCCGCGATGTTGTCCTCGTCAGCAGGAACGAAGGCAGCGTCGCCGCCTGCAGCCAGCGCTGCAGGTTCAGGGGTGGTCGTACCTGGAGCGGCCACGACCCGGGTGGAGAGCGTGCCCCTGGAGCCTCGCTGCCGTTTGAGCTGCCCATAGAGATCTTCCCCCAAGGCCCCCTTGACCAGACGGATCACGGTGTTGGGACTGCAGCCAAAGGCTGCCGCCAGGTCCTGGGTGGCCTCGCCCCGCCGGTAGCGCTCCACCAGGTCCGCTTTCTGGTCGTTGCCGAGCCGGATGGCCGCCATGGAAGAGGGTTGCGCAGCCGCTCACCTTAGGCTGCCCGGGTGGGCCGTTAGCTCAGCTGGATAGAGCATGCGACTTCTAATCGCACGGTCGCTGGTTCGAGTCCAGCACGGCCCGTTTCCATAAATCACAGTCCCTGACAGCGATCTACCCATCAGTAGTAGGCGTTTTCTGGGGCTCCCATTTCACGAAAACAGGCCCCCGAAGACCCCGAAAACCCCGGAAAATGCCAGGATTTCACGCAGATTTCACGCGTGAAAACCGATGGCCTCTCCCCCTTGGCTGCGGAACCTGAGCGCAGCGTTCAAGGCGCACCGGTTGGGCCGCACCGGCTGGTATCTGGAGGTCAACCGCGAACGGCTGCGCGTGGTCTCCACCGAGCTGCCGCCGCGCCCTGGTGATGAACCGGATCAGCCCCACAAACGCCGGGCTTTCACGCTTCAGGCCGCTCCCGGCCCGGCAACATCCGCCGCAGCCCTGAGCGAAGCCTGCGGAATCTTCGATGCTGTGATGGCTGGCAGCTGGACCTGGCCTGACTCGGATGCAACCCCACCAACGGATGATCCTGAGCACCTTCAGCCTGCCCACCTGGAGCGCTTGGCCAGACAGCTGGAAAGCAAGCTTGTGGGGGAGCAGACGACGGCCCGGACATGGGAGCGCAGCTGGGCGCCGTTTCTGCGTCGATTGGTGAAAGGAGCGGTAGAACGCCGCTGGGGTGATGATGCGGCCCTTCTTGGCGCCTACTTGCGGCACTGGGAAGCAAACACGCGGCACCGGCAACTGGCCCACGACCGTGCCCGCCGGCTGTGGAAGGAAGCGGGCTGGCCCTGGCCTGAGGATGTGGCGCCACTGCGGGGGAACGGCAAGGCAGCGGCTGATCCGCGAGGGGTTCGATCGTTCACGGATGCAGAGACCGAACTATTGCGCGCGCGGATCGTGGCGAGCGCCAGGCTTACGGCCGCCGATCTGGTGGCATGGGACTGCCTGATCGTGTTCGGGCTGCGGCCCCAGGAGCTGATTGGTCTGGCGCTGAAAGCCTCGCCCAGCGGTGCTCCACTGGCTGTGGTTAGCCGCTTGAAGCGATCCAGCAAGGGCACCACACGGCCGCGGCATGTGCCAGCAGTCCCACCAGCAGCATGGCCGGCGGATTGCTTCCGGCTGTTGGCTCGATGGCGGACCCACGGCCTGCCCGACTGGAGCCAAAGCGCCTACAGCCCTGGGTCGCACATGAGCCAGCAACTACGACGGTTGCAGATGCCCAGCGGCCTCACCAGTTATGGATTGCGACACGCCTTCGCGCTGCGTCTTGGCCTTGACCTAGGGCTCCATGTCCGCGAGAGCGCTGAGTTGATGGGCCACTCCCCACAGGTGCATCTGGCCGCCTATGGGCGGCGGCTGGATGGCCCGAGCCTCCAGCGGAAGGTGCAGCAGCTGGTAGCCGGCCGCGGCGGGCAGTAAGCACAAGCATAGGTTCGCTGGCAAAAGATAGGAAAGAGCTCTTTCCTTGCTTGTGATTGGAAAAGGAAATGAACGCCTCCTTTTAAATCCCTACACCAGAGCTGACTACGGCGATATAACTCCTCCAAGGGCCAGGAAAGCTCACAACCATCCACCTGGCCCCAACGATCACAATGGCCTTTACGACCACCACCGCAGAGGTGGCGGCAGCACTTCGGCTGTCAAAAAATACGCTGATCCGACTGCGAGCCTCGGATGTTCTTCGGCCCGCAGTTCACTACATCAACATCGGCAGGGGAGAACAGCGTGCATGCCTGAGGTGGGATCTCGACAAGGTGGAAGAAACCCTTGTGCGACGCTCGAAATCACTCCCCCGCCCCAGCATGAAGTAACCAGTAGCAGTCACCAACCCCACTGGAGATTCGCCTCTCCTCTCAATTCTTGGAGCGCTGCATGGCCGCCGAATGGCAGCACCACCGCCCCGAAGGCAGCCTCGCTCATCAGCAAATTGAGGCCGCGGCCAAGGGGAGCAGCTTGCACAACCTCGTGTGCTCAGAGCGCAGGCCTAGGTCGAGGTGGCTAGGGGGATGGCCGAGGAGGAAGTAGCCACCTGAGCCATGAACGGAAAGAGATATAGGCAGTGGCGCCCTCTGCAAGGGCAGCAAAGGCGGTGAGTGGGTACTAATCATCGGCCGCGGCATTTCAAAAGACCTCAGAGACAAACACTTTGAACTCATCATGATTTTACCGGTTCCATTTCCTAGCGGGAATAGCCCAAGGGCGGCGTCGTGCTCGTCGGCAACGGACCCATCCGGCGGAGCGACACTAGCGGGGCCGTCTTTACCCGCCGCCGTTCCCTCCACATCGGCAAGGCCGTGGCGGCCAAGGATGAGCGCAAGCTGCTGGACCCCGACGCCGTTCTCGCCAGATACAAGCGAACGGCCTACCGACTGGCTGGAGCTGCTGGCCATCCACCGACAGGCCAATGAGATCGGCTGGGGGGCTGAAAGCTACCTGGCTGTGGCGGACTGGGTGCAGCGACACCGCCCGCGGGAGACGGGGATCATTTCCTTCTGGCGCCGGATTGCCTGCGGGCTGGGGGTGGCGCAGTGAGCACGGCCCCGTCAGAAGGCCCCGATGGTGGGGTGACGGAAGAACCGGCCGAGCCGGGCCAGCCGCTCGATCATGAAAGCATCGAATGGCTGAGAAAGGCTGCCATCGATGAGGAACGAATGGTCGGCATCCGCCGGGCTTTCGGACCCGATGATCTGCCGCCAGAACTGCGGTCCTGGGGCACGAAAGGGTGCCCAGGTTTCCTGTTCCGTTGGCGCTGCACAAGTGGCCGGATCGTATGGCAACTAAGGCCCGATAATCCTCCGCTCGACAAGGAAGGACGCCCGCTCAAATACCTGTTCCCCAAGGGTGGTGGGGGCATGGTGGCCATCGCCCCAGGCTTCGGGCAACATCAGCGGGATGCCCGTTTGCCGGTTCTGCTGGTGGAGGGCACCAAACAACTGCTGGCAGCCGCCAGCGTCCTTTCAGGGGATGACCCGATCGCGGTGCCATTCGGCGTCGCCGGCTGCTGGGGATGGTCTTCCGACGAAAAGCCTGGCGACGATCTGGGCTACATGGCCTTGCATGGACGCGACGTGGTGTTGGCATTCGATGCCGACGTGTTCACCAACTACTGGGTCTATCGAGCGGCCGCACGGCTGCAGGATCACCTGCGATCTGAGTTTCTTTGCCGTTCGGTGAGTGTGCTCCAAATCCCTAGTGGAGGGAAGGACGGCCTCGACGATCTACTGGGGAGGGTCGACCCCAGCATGCGGCTGGAGGTGCTGGGGAGGCTGATCCGGGAAGCGGTGCCGCTGCCGAAGGCCCCGCCGAGGAAACCCCGGAAGGGGGGCTCAGAGTTCTTCGATGACAGCGGCGGCCTGCGGCCCCAGACCCTTTGGGCCTACCTGGAGCAGGAGCACCATCTCGCCATGGCGGGCGACAACTCGATCGCGGTCTTTTACGGCGGCGTGTATCACAACGGCAAGAGCCGGCGATTCACGCGCCTACTGGCTGACCTACTGGCCGATCACTACCGGCCTGAGCACTTGAAAACGGTTATCGAGTTCGGGCTCAGCATCCTCAAGACCGAAGGCAAGGTGATCCCGTTCAAACAGGACCGCCCCCTAATCAACATGAAGAACGGCCTACTCAACCTGGAGAGAGGCAAGCTGCATCCGCACGATCCGAGCTTCCTCTCGGGGGTTCAGTTCCCGTTCGAGTGGGATCCGAAGGCCACCTGCCCGACCTTCGACCGCTGGCTTGATGAACAACTGCCGGGCCAAGGAGGCGTCCTACTCGATGTCGCCAGCCAGATGCTCGATCAGACGCGGCAGCCGACGAAGTTCTTGTTCTTAATTGGGCCATCCCGGACGGGGAAATCGACGTTCCTGCGACTGCTCCAGCAGATCGCTGGTCCCGAGCGTTGCAGCAGCGTCAGCCTTCACTCTTTGAGCACGGAGAGATTTGCTCCGGCCCGATTATTCGGGAAGGTGCTCAACACTTTCGCGGACCTGAGCGCTGACGAACTGAGCGATCTCTCGATCCTGAAGGCCCTCACCGGCGGCGACACCATCCACGCCGAATACAAGTGCGTTGACGGGTTCGACCTGCAGAACATGGCCCTGCTGGCCTTCAGCGCCAACACGGTGCCACTCACCAGTGAAGCCAGCCAGGCTTATCTCAGCCGCGCGTCAGTGTTCCGCTTCGATCGGACCTTCCTTGGGACGGAGGATCCGTCAATCGAAGCGGCGATGTTTCGTGAGCTGCCGGGTATCTTCCGGCGCCTGGTGGAAGCTCTGATCGAGCGCCGCAAGCGGGGCCGGTTCCTCGAAGGCGATCAATCGGTCCAGCAGGACTTCGCCCGCAGGAGCGACCGGGTCCGGGCCTACCTGGCCGAGCGGACTGTGCCGTGCGATCGCTGGGCAGCTTGCCTCGCGCAAAGTGCCCTGTTCGAGGACTACCGACGCTGGATGGAAGCTGATGGAACCGCTAGCCGGGGGATGCTGGGCAAGCACAAGTTCAACGATCGGGTCCGCGCTGCCGGCGTGCCAGAGGGCAAGACCGGAGTGCAGCGCTGGGGTTTGAGGCTGCTACTGCCCGGCGAAGCCGCCGAATGTGAGGGGTCGGCGGTTCCCGATCTAGGGCAGTTAGGGCAGTTTTCCCCTTACTCCTTCCAGGTTCTCAGAGAAGAAAAAAACGCTCACAACCTTGGAGAATGGACAGAAACTGCCCAAACTGCCCAAAAGCTTGATCCTTGGGGTGCCGTTGAGGCCAAGCCTTGCGCTGAGTGCAACGGGCAGGCCCATCCCCTCCATCCCCAGGCCACTAACACAGAGCACGTGGCAGCCTCGCTGGCAGCCCTCCGCCTGGCCCCGGAGCCATCCGCCGCCGAAGCAGTCTGGGAGTGGCTGAAGAAGAAAGGAACACCCGTTGCGCGCGCTGCAGTGGTCATCGCCCTAGAGCGCCTGCAGGAGTTTGAGGCCGAGGAGGAACCACAGCTTGGGCTTGCGGTGATCTGAAGGCGGCCCTCAACCCTCCGCCACCCGCAAGAGATCAGCCCATGTCGGTGGTAGCTCTGCCGCAAGAGCCCGCGCCGCAGACTCCAGAGATCCAATTGTCGCTCTGGAGCGAGATCCGCTATCAGCCCTCCGTATGGCTTCCACTTTCTTCACTGAAGCTGCTTGGCTTCCCACCACTCACTTTCCAGCTTGCCTTGATGGAGCAGGGGGCGATCGGCCCGTTTCGCACACTGGAAGCCCCCTTCTGGCCTGGGCAAGACCCTGGCCATCCTGCCCGTTGCTGGCTGTGGGACCGCCAGCAGCGGCCAGGTGTCACACCACGTCGGCCGATCTACCAGCTCCGACTGCGCACCCTCACGGATCAGATCGGCGCTGAATGCCGGACGGTGATCGATCGCCTGGGGGTCTCGATTCCGGTGTACGTGCTGCGCGGAGGCCAGGTGGAGAACGACTACGTGGACGACTTGGCGGGGGAGGCGGTGACCGTCGGCACCATCGATCAGGTGGTTAGCCCCCAGCTCAACCAGCCCTTGGTATCGACTTGAGCTGCGGATTGACGAGACCCCCATCAGTGGTCGAGTTTCGATGTGAGCTGATGGGCTGATCAGGCCGCTTTCCTTAGCTGGATGATTTCCAGAGGCGGACAACCCTGGATAGCCGAATGCAGTCTGTGGACGTCGTACTCGAGGGGGTCATGCCTTAGCGCTCACAACCAATCCACGTCCAAGGACCCACCCCGAAGGACTCACAATTGATGGAGCCTTGGCTTGATCGGTTGACCCTCCTCCAGAGCCCCATTCAGCACCGCACCAGGCTGCCGCGGGCCGAGCGCGATGCTCAGATCCTGCGGCTGCGGGCCGCGGGTCAGACCCATTTGTTCATCGCCAACCAGGTGGGTTGTGGAGAGGCCACCGTTCAGCGGGTGGTGCGCGGTCACCTCCAGGCACTTCAGCGGGAGATCCGCCTGGATACCGCCAGCATCCGCTCCCAGCATCTCCTTGAACTGCGCTGGTTGAGAGAGCGCCTTGCCCCCGCAGTTGCTCGCGGCGACACCTCGGCGGTCGGTCGCTGGCTACAGGTGCAAGACCGTGAGGCCAAGCTCCTTGGCCTTGATGCCCCCCTACAGATTGAGGCCGCGGCCGAGCAGCTGGCTGCCATCACCGTCCTCCAGCACCTTGCCGATGAACTGCCGGTGGAGGTGATGGATCAGATCGTCGAGGTTCTTGCCCATGCCCCCACGGAGCTCCGCGATGTTGAAAGCACTCAAGACTGAAGCCCTGCGGATCAAGGGCATCCAAAAGATGCTGGCTAATCAACCTCTGGAGGTAGCCGCCCGCGCTTTGATGCGCTGGGTCGTCAGTCGTCCTGATCTGGAACCGGTGATTCCGATCGATCAACTTGACACCAGCCAGATTCAACCGGCGGGTCAGCGGGTGCTGATCGATGGCCAGGAATGGTTTTTGCGCATGCAGCAGTTCCATTCCGACGGCCGCGACTGGATCAGCCTGCCTCCCAGGCCCGAGGAGATCACCAGGGTGAATCCGCTGGAAGCGTTCCCACTCGATGCCCCAGCGGAGAAGCTGCTGCGATGCTGCCGAGTGGTGGCCCTGCTTCAGGCCGCGGCCGGTGGTAACCCTGTCGAGATATGGCAGGTGCTGAAAATTGCAGGATTAGAGGAAGCCGCCGATTTTGTGGCAAAGCACGCCAACGGCAAAATAACCTGGGACGAGCTCCTGGTGCCGTCAGCATTCCCAAGCCCACGCAAGTTTCTGGTGGCGGCCTTTGCTGGGCCGAGGCATGAGTGGCACCATTGGGTTCTGGAGAACCTCTGCGAGGGCGGAGAGGACTGGGACCAGGGCGAGAACCCGGTGCAGGTTCCCCTGCCGGCGGGTTCAGCCATCAAGGCGGATGAAGGCGCAGCAGAGGCCGCGGCAGAAACCATCAAACCCTGCTAGTACAGACGTATTAATCAGGAGTAGATGGATGGCCCCGCTGCGCCCCTCTTACAAGCCCGCCTTCAGTAGCTGCAGCGAGGTTCCCATCGAAGAGTGGGCCTATCTCGATGGCGAGGTGCTGGTGGCCAGCCGCAGCCGCAAGGTCTGCCTCACCTGCCATTGGTTCCGCCACCACGCCGGGGTCAATTGCATCCCGCTTCTGACCTGCCAGCTCCACCAGGGCCTGCTGGCCCACGGGGAGCACCTCACCCGCCGCTGCCACGGCTGGACCGATGACATGGCCCGCCAGCGGGGCTGGTGCCCGGAGGCGGGATGAGCAGGCGGCGGCCCGTGGTGGGTGTGATGGGCTCCGGAGAGGGCGCCTCCGCTCAGGCTGTGGCCCTGGCTGAGCAGCTTGGGGAGTGCATCAGCGCCAGGGGTTGGGTGCTGCTCACCGGTGGCCGCCCGTCGGGGGTGATGGCTGCGGCCAGCCGCGGCGCAGCTCGGGTGGAGGGACACCTTGTGGTGGGGGTGTTGCCCAATGAAGGGTACGGAGACGATAGGCAAAACACAGCGGACCTGGATCTCGCCCTGTTCACCGGAATGGGTAAGGCCCGCAACGTGATCAACGTGCTCAGCGCCGACATGGTGGTGGTCTGCGGAGGCGGCGGCCCAGGCACAGCATCAGAAGCCGCCCATGCGATCAACGGCGGCAGGCCGCTTGTCCTGCTGGCGGTGCCGCCGCTGTGGCGGGACTTCTTCTGTTCCCTCGGTGGGGCAGTGGAGAGCGCGAGCGACGTGCAGGAGTGCTGCCGGTTGATCGAAGGACGACTCGCAGAGGCATGAGTTGGCCGCCATCATCCCGGGTCCCCCTCACCCCCAAGGAGGGCTGGCTCAGTGACGGCCGCCAGGTGCTGCGCTTTCGCCCAACCCGATGGGAGCGCCTGGTGCACCAGCTGGAGATCACCACCGGCGAGCTGCTGCCCGATCAGGAGATCCCCTTGCTCAAACGGCGAGAGGAGCTGAGCAGCAAGGAGGCCCTTCTGCTCTGGGCCGAGAAGCGCAAGGCGGGCTGGGCGCCCTGCAGCCCCCAGTGGTGAGCATGCCTTGGCCCCTTGAAGCAGGCTGGGCCATGGAGCCGCTCCATCCCTGAATCCCCGATGGCCGACCACCCAGAGCGCTCCACCAAGGTCTGCCCGGTCTGCGGGCGGCCATTTCAATGGCGAAAGAAATGGAAGGACGTCTGGGAAGAGGTGCGGTACTGCTCGGAGCGGTGCCGCCGCCGCCGTTCCAGCGTTGCTGAGCCCATTGGGGCGGAGTGAGCCATGGCGGTCGCCGTGCTGAGCGAGCAGGACCGCTTGGCTGGCTGGGCGGCAAGGGGGACCCGTTCTTTGCGGTGCTCGCCGAGAAGCCGGCGGAGTAACCCTGCATCGTCCCGCCGAGCCTCCAACGTCGCCAGCATGGGAGGACAGGATTGGACCCGTGCTGTTTCCCACGCCCCCTTGCCCGCTCAACGCAGCCAGCCTGCTGGGGTTGAAGGCCACGGTTCTGTTGTTGATCACCCTGCTGATCAAAGCCAGGATCCAGATCAAGCTCGCCTCGGCCTTGGGCCTATTCCTGCTGGCTCTCCAGACGTTGCTGTTCCTGGCCGCGGCGGGAGCCCTCGGCCTGGCGGGTCTTGGCGGTGCGGCCTACGCCCTCCAGCGCAGGCAGGCCACCGGGGCCTGAGGGGATCGCCGCAATGAACACTGTTCTCACGCCACCGCTCACCGAGGAGACGCTCAGGGCCCTGTTCACCAAGCCCTTGGCGCTCCGGCGCCCACGCCGGAGCAGTGGCGGGCCGTCTATGACGATTCGGTCCATTGTCAGGACCCCACCCAGGAGAAGCAGGGAATCGAGGCCTATATCGCTGCCCAGGAGGGATTGATGCGCCGCTGCGATGACGTCTTCATCGAGCCCGGCGCCGTGGCGCGCAGCGGCACGACGGCTTTCGTGGAGTGGACGATGGGCCTGAAGATCAAGGGGATCGAGTTCGTCTATCCCGGCACCACGCGCCTGCGCATCGGTGCCGACGGAACGATCGTGGACCATCGCGACTACTTCGATTTCGTCGGCCCCACCTTCGCGCCGGTGCCGGTGGTGGGTGGCTTCGTGCGCTGGCTGTACCGGCGGTTCGTGTCCTGAAGGCAGCGGGGGAGACCGATCAGGTCATCGGCAACACAACTTCATCAGCGAATGTGTCTGTCGTTCTCCACACCCTGCCTTTCATCAGCAGGGAATGGGATGGCTGTATGGGTAGACCAAAGGGCAAGGAGCCCCAATCGTGTTGCATACCATCCCGCTGTTGGCCGCCACCTGTCTGACGGGATTCGCGATGCTGCAACTGATGTTCAGCATCGGCTCGTTCTGATCGGCCGTTGGCTGGTGCCAGAAGTACCTGACTTAAGAAAGCCTCAGGTGACTCAGACAAAGACAGAGTACTGGTGGCTGCCGGTGCACTGAGTGAAGGGAGGCGCTGCTGTGCCCAACCCAAGCGAGCGGACCGATGGCGCCCATGCCGGTGTCTTGCTTCCCCAGCAGTGCCCTGACCTCTCCGTCGGCCATGCCTAGCGTTTGGGCCATACCGCAAGGTGGGCCATGGCCGTGGTGAACCGCTGCGCGGTGGGGATCTACCCCAGCGAGAAACTGCTCGATTGGGCCCGGGGGCTGGACATTGATGTCGATGTCGCCGGGATCCGGGAGCCCTGCCTGTATCTGATCCCCGACTACGACACGGAAGCGGAGGCAGAGGAGCTCCTCGAGGAGATCTACGAGACGATCTTTGAGGCTGAGCTGGACTACTGGAACCGCGACTCCGGCACCTGGCCGGCGGAGCGCACCTACCCGGTGTTCCGAAAGTGGTTCGAGATCAGGCTCTACCCCATGATCCAGGACCTGGTGGGTGAGGAACTCAGCGCCACGGAGGTGGATGAGGAGTTCATCGGCGAGGTGCGCACGGCGCTGGCGGGTGTGGAGCAACTCGCCTGAGCAAGGCCAGATGGCAACGGCGTCGGCCCCCACACTGGGTTGATGCCCCTGAGCCATCGCCTGCTTTTTGGACTGTTGCTGGTGGTGCAAGCGGCCCCGGCTGCCTTGGCCGGACCCGACATCCGCGCCACGGTGATCTCGATCGGCGACGGCGACACGATCCGAGTGCTGGAAGGTGGCAAGCGGCTCACGGTGCGGCTGGCCTGCATCGACGCCCCCGAGATGGCCCAGGCTCCCTATGGAGCCAAATCCCGCGCCTATCTGCAAACGCGGCTGCGAATCGGCGCCGCGGTCACGCTGCTGCCCCAAACGGTGGATCGCTACGGCCGCACGGTGTCCGAGGTGATCGCAGAGATCAATCTCGGCCTGGCGATGGTGGAGGACGGCCAGGCGTTTCCCTACCGCAAGTAAATGGGCCAGTGCGACGCCAAGGAGTATCTGGAAGCCGAGTTCAGGGCTTCTCGCCGCCGCACCGGGGTGTGGAGGGTGCCGGGTGGCATCACCCGCCCCTGGGACTTTCGCCGCAGCAGAAGCTCGGGGCGATCAGCCAGCAGCACCGGGTCGATTCCTGGTGGGCGGACGTATCGCTGCAGTGAGATCAGCTCCTTTGCACGCGCACAGGAGTTGCTGCACCGAGGTCACACCAACCTGGATGGGAATGGTGATGGCGAAGCCTGCGAAAGCCGCCGCTGAAGGAGCGGACACCCATTCCTTTATCATCTGGCAATGTTAGACTCGGTCGTTACCATCCCCCTATACACACCCCAGCAACATGGCTCTCACCGGTGCTGATCTACTCGCCAAAGTCAAGGAACTGAGCGATGCCTCCAAATCGGAGCTGGTGCGTGCTGCCGGCTACCTCAGCACCAAAAAGGACGGCAGCGAGCGGCTGAACTTCACGGCGTTTTACGAGGCGCTGCTGGAAGCCAAAGGCGTGAGTGTGGGCAAAGACAGCAGCAAAGGCAAGGCAGGACGCAGCTTGAGCTACGTGGCCACCGTGCAAGGCAACGGGAACTTGCTGGTGGGCAAGGCCTACACGGGGTTGTTGGGTCTCACCCCGGGCGAAGAATTCGAAATCAAGCTGGGGCGCAAGCAGATCCGGCTGGTGCCAGTAGGTGGGGCTGACGAGGAGGACTGAGGAACAGGCTCGCTGATCGTTGTTGACCTCATACCAACTGGTCGCAGGGCACCAGAAACGCGCTGACCTGATCAGGCCATTTCACCAGGACCAGCAGTTCACGGGGGTCGCGGGCAAAGGCCAGTTGGGCTAGGGCAGCAAACTTGAGCACCTGGGCTTCAGCTACCAACGGTTCGAGCTGTTTGGGGTCTAGATCCTGGCTGGGGTTGACCTGGTCCTTGACGATGCAAGCCTGGAGAGCGTTATCCAGGCTCTTGCCTTCGAACCGCAACCGAGCGTAGGTGTCGATCCCTGTAGTGGGTATCGGCCTCAGCAGTCCTGGTAGTCCTTGGATCGGCGCGAGCGTCACTCCTCCCTGGGGCTGGTGCAGCAGGACGATGGTGACTTCCGCAGACCAGCTCGGCTGAGCTAGCAGTTTCTCAGCTGCCATTTCCAAAGCTCCCAGGTACTCCTCGACCAGGTCCGGGTGATGGCGGAGAAGATCATTGATGGTTGGTGCTGGTGAGCAGACCTCACTCGATCGGGGTCTTGGCTCCCGGCCCCTGCATTGTCCACCCCTCGGCAAGGGCTTTGCTGGCCTCCTAGGGCGATCCCGAACCTGGGGAGTCGAGCACAGCAAACATCAAATGCCAACCCTTGCCAGAGGGGCGGTAGCCGGGTCGTCCCGTTGCAGGCGCCCAGCGCTCGAACGATGACTCTAACCACGCTGAATTACTAAGCCGGCGATTACGGCTGCTTGGTAGCCACTTGCCAGCAGGCTTTAGAACGGCTCCTGCTGCTCAGCCGAGGGCCACCTGTGCAGTGCTGCTGAACCGACTATCCCTACACCGAGTAAGAGGTCACGTTGTTGGAGGAAGGAGTAGGTGCTGCCGGCGATACTGTTTTTCTTGGAGCATGTTGGGGAGATCGATGTCGGGCTGTAGGCCGAACAAGCAGGCTGAACCCTTCATATGCAGGTTGAAGGGTGGCCTGTGGGTCTGAGGTAATAGTCTTCCATAGAGTGAGAGTTCAGTCGTCGACAGCAGCAAGCGGACAAGTAATGTCTACCAAATGATGGTCCAACTACATGTGGATCAGCACTGCCTCTGAAACCTTTGCCGAAAGCCTCCTCTGAAAGTCTTAGCCTAACGCCGGATTGCATCTCAGTTCCGTTATGCACACGTCATGTGTCAGAAATTTATGGCAGAATCCCCAGGGCATCAGGGATTTGCCAATCGCAATGGAAAGCATGAGCTACCTAGGCGGCGGTCTGGTCCAAGCCATGAGTCCATCACGGAACCGACCATGTAGTTGTTATGCAGCTTGTCTGAGGTGAACCTTGCCGTATCAGACCGACGAAAGACTAAAGAGTTACCTCGACACGAATCAGCTCTACCGAGAGCAGATGTGCCGAGCGGTGCTTGCGACCGACCCACGGTTTTCGGAAGTGCGCCCACGGCACCCGCGTGGTGGTCCCGACGGGGGGCGTGACATTGAAGCCCTGTACCGAGGCGAACAGAAGGCCATAGGGGCGGTTGGCTTTGTCAATCAGGCTAACGATTCGAACGAGCAGAAGCGAGGCATAGAATCAAAGTTTGCGGCCGATCTCGAAAGCGCAGTAGCCGCAACCAACGAGCTTGGTGCATTTGTCTTCTTCACCAACATTAATTTAACCATTGGCGAGAAGAACACGTTCACACTGCAGGCAAAGTCACGCGGAGTGCCCTTCTGTGACATATTCGACCGCGAACGACTGAGAATCGATTTAGACGGACCAAATGGTTTCTTCATCAGGTTTCAGTACCTTGGGATCCCCCTCACGGAAGCGGAGCAGGCCAGCTTCTTCGCCCGATGGGGCGACGAGATTCAATCCGTCATCTCGAGCGGGTTCGATCGCATGGAGTCCGCTCTCAATCGGATTCTCTTCCTTCAAGAAAGCCGGGACCCAATCGTTCGCATTACAGTCGCGGTAGAGCTAGACAGGAAATACACAGCAGAGGAAATCGGCCACTTCCGATTTTTCTGTTCGCTATACCTGAAGGAGCCGAAGCTAGGTATCATGGCAATACTGTTCGGATCTTCGGACAAGTCTTGCCGAATGAGATCTGATGCCGCCTCTGATTTCTCGACACAGCAACCTGGAATCAAGTATGGAATCAGTAGCGGCCAATGGGAACGGCATATCACATACAGCAATGAGGATAAGCCTGACCAGCAAGAGCAAGATGAAGAGGAGAGATACACTCCTGTTGGTTCCTCCTCATCGATGGGGCCAGATGAGATTGAGTTTCTGTCTATCAGATATGACAAGGATCCGTTCTTCAGACTTCAGCCTGGGCTTGCTCTCAAAGATCTTGACGACTCAATATTCATTTTCTTTTCCAATAACACTCTATCCCATAAGATCCGAGCAGTTCATGTCTATTCGAATGGCTACAAGCTTCAGGAGATCACCGAACTTACTATCGACGAATCGAAGTTCGAGCCGAAGCTCCCAGTTGACTTTTCCGAGGATGAGCTTGCCGACCCTTGGGTGCGTATTCGTCCGGTGGAGTTCTCATCTGCCTTTCATTTCCGGTTCTTCGAAGTGACGCCTACCCGACTTTTCTCCCCAGATCAAGTCAAGAACAGCCTCAATATATGAGCAGGGCGGAACTGCTCGGTAGCGGCACTGCATAACAAGCCCCTCGAGTGGACAAGCCGCCATCAAACATCTAGCATACGTTTTATAGACCTTGCCCGCCACTCAGGGGCAGCGTTAGGCCGCCAGCGATTTCCTGGCCTCTTCACAGGGTGAGAACGTATGCCAGAGCAGTCGATTAACATCGTCACATTTAACGCCAACGAGCGCGACGCTATCGATTTTCTGCTTAAGGACATGTGCGGCAATGGAAGCGCTTGGAGACCGAAGCACGATAATCCTCGCTCGATCAGCCGCACGAACCCCAAGTGGCGCGTGACGCATGAACCATTGGAAGCTCAAGGAAATGTCATGGCGGCGACCCAGACTGCAAAGCTCTTCAACCCGCGCAATAGACCGGATATGGTCATCTTTTATGGTTGTGCAGGTTCAAATGACACGGCACTAGTTGGGCATGTCTTTTTTGTTGGTACCGTGGCATACGCATCCCTTGGGACCGTTGACGACGAGATCGAGCCCGCTGCAGAGCGCTTACGCGAGCTAGTTACACTGAAGCGGAAATGGCTAGATGAAACTATGATGGGGGGTGTTACGCCGTTAGTTGTGCATGTATTCGAAACTGGATCAGACACATCGAGTCGCGGTCTGCCTGCGACTACTGGCATTGATGTCGCTCATGTGATCGCTACTGACAAAGTTGTAAAAGTAGCGGCAGTCCTAGCAACGCCCAAGCCGCCAAAGGAATGGACCTATTCGCACGCCTTGGCGTGGATGGCGACACAAAGCAAATACCCTGCGGTGCTAATCGAAATGGAGTCCTACGGTATCGCCGCAATCGCTGAAGCGCTCGAGATTAAAGAACGGGTACTCGTCATCCGCGTAGTGACAGACTGCCTTGTGGATAAAACAACATCAACATCAGATGAGTCGCAGCGAGAGTTGCTAATTGATGGTCGTCAAGCAGTTGCTATTGTTCTGGATGAGATTATCAGTCGTACCGGTGAGGGTTAAGACATGGACCTAAAACAACTACTAGCTCAACGCACATATGAGTCTACACTAGACCACCTAACGGCAAAAACGATACAGCGACGCGGCATTGGACAGGTTGCCATCGCGCAGCCGCAACAGATTGCCGCCCAATTGCAGGATCTTCGAAATTGGCAAGTTGATGCGCTGATCTCCTACTGTCGTACCGCCGTTACAGCCACTCACATGCAACACGGCGACAGTAAGGTTGTTGGCGATATGGATGCCGGGGAATCAACAGGTATCACGCACCTTTTGAGCGAACCTCGGCACGTGGCACGGCTCATCGTCAACGAGCTATCTCGTCGTGCGGCATTGGAAGGTCTCGGTAATGTGACGCCCGATTCGGTACTGTCTGCCAACGACACCAAGTTTTTGTCCCTAATTGGCTGGCTGGAGCGCAAGGGTTCAGGGCCAACGCCCGAATGGGGTTCACCCACGTCAAATGCGTTATTGGCTAGTTGGCAGGCGGCCGCAGGTGTCATTGTTGGCGGCTTCGCGTTTCGCCTTGCCGGATGGCTTGCCGTGCAAAAAGGCTTGCCCAATAACGAACTCAACAACCCGGAAGAAATTGAGATTCTCTCCACCCTAGCCGATCGCGGAGTGATATTACCTAGGTGGTGGATAGGCCAGCTTGTGGAGGAGGGCCGCAAGCGCCTCAAGGAACTAGTGGACCGAAAGCCAAAGCGGCGGTAAGAACCAAGATGCGCTCGTGGTTCATACGAGGTTGGTCTCAGTTGGCGGCCTTACCCGCCCATGCAGCTGATGGGCCAGTCCTTAGCAAGACCAAGAGGTGCACCCTTGGGTGAACTACATCTGAGTTACTTCAGAACACGTGGCATGTTTCGTGAAGCTCGTGATACCCTCGCGACCCACCCAGGCGACCTACGAGTACGGCTTGACATCCTCGACAAGGAGCTCTTCATGCTGCCAGAGACGCAGGTGCCGGAGGATCTACACCAGGAGTACGCCGATCTGAGGAGGCGTTGTACCAAGCTCAAGGCAAGCAATGGCGAAGGCCCCATATCTGCAACGTTTCGGCGATCGCGAATAGCAACGTTGGAAGGGATCGCGCAGATCATTGTTGACCTCTGTCATGAGTTTGATGGGTTTTGCTAGGCTTGCCAGACGACCGATCCCATGGTCGGTTTGTTTGCTCTAGGGGGCCTCACAGCGTCACCCACGCCAGACCCACGGCGGTGTAGGGACTTTTGGTGTGTGACGAGTGTGACGCTCAAATTGCCTGAACGTCGGCCACAACACTTTTGGATGAGCGGGGCGAGGCCTCCAGCACCCGTCCTGTATGCAAGGCGCGAACCCTCCAACCCTGCTCGACCAGGTGGTCAAGCAGGGTCGATGGATTCCGTGGCAGTGGCTGTCCCTTGATTCCTGGGCCACAGTGCTTTTTATCAGCTCCATCCGCGTGGTGGAGTTGGAAAGCTGCTCACGATCCTGCTGGCCTGTTTCCTTGTACCGGAGACTGACCTGGCCCACCATACAAACAGCGAGGACGATCTTCTGTTCCACGCTGGAGGTCGTCTCAATGGGTTCCTTCCATGCCACGTCCTCGTTACCGACAGAATCCCCTGCCGCTGGGAGCAGAGGCACCATCCGCTGAACTGTTCCGACCTGAGCGACCGAACCAGCCGGGCTTGCAGGTTGCGAAGCAAGGTCAGCTGGATGTGGTGCCACTCGGGCTACTGTTCGATGAATCCCAGGATCTGGGTCCCGATCGTGGATCTACTCCCAACTCATGACCCTCTGGCTGATCCGCTCAGGTTCCCGCGGCGAACACGAGCAGAAGTTTCTTGATGAGGGCCGTAGCTACGTGGCCTGGGATGGCCTGGATGTCGACCTCGCCTGCCTCACCGAGCGGCAGGAGCTCATCGCCGCGTTGGCCGAGCGCTACCCGGAGGAGAAGCCCAAGGCCCTTATTAACTGGTCGGCGCAGGTGTGGGCATTCGGGCGGGATATCGCGGAAGGCGATTGGGTGGTGATGCCCTCCAAGCTCCAATCAGGGATCTACTTCGGTGAGATCACCAGTGGCTATCACTACAATCCGTTGGGGCCGAATCCCTACTTCCATTGGCGCAGCGTCAACTGGTTCAGTGGCCTGATCCCCCGCAGCGCCTTCCCGCAGGACCTGTTGTTTTCGTTCGGGGCGTTCCTCACCATCTGCCGCATCCAGCGGAACGATGCAGAAGCGCGGGTACGGGCGATGGCGGCAAACAATTGGCGTCCGGAGACCGCTGGTGCCAATACGGCAAGCGTGCCGTTACCAGGTCAGGGTGAACCCATCAGTGATGCCACGGAAGCCGGCCGCATCAACCTCGAAGAGCTTGTCGCCGACCAGGTGGAGCGGCAGATCGAAGCCAGGTTCAAGGGGCATGGGCTCACCGTGCTGGTGGAGGCGATCCTCCAGGCAGAGGGCTACAGCACCTATCGCAGTCCCGAGGGGGCCGATGGCGGCGCAGACATCCTTGCGGGAGGGGGTGAAATGGGCTTCGGGAATCCCTCGATCTGCGTTGAGGTGAAGTCTGGCGATGGGCCGGTGGATCGCCCCACGGTCGACAAGCTGATCGGGGCCGGGCAGAAGTTTGGCGCCGAGTCCTGTCTGTTTGTGAGCTGGAGCGGCTTCAAGCCCAATGTGCAGAAGGAACTGGCGCGTGATTTCTTTCGGGTTCGGCTCTGGAGCCGCAAGGATCTGCTGGAGAAGCTCTTTACTCACTACGGCCGGTTGCCGGAGGAGATCCGTCTGGCGTTACCCCTCAAACGGGTGTGGATGGTGGCAAACCAGAGCGATTGAGCCGTCAAGGCTTGACGGCGATATAGCTGATCTCACATCCCTTGGTCAATCGGGCCTCTTGAACGACGGCCGCAGCGTTAAAGGGAGAAGACTCAAACCGTTGGAAGAGATCCAAGCCGCGATCGAGGGCAATTTTCCAGCCGGTGTTGGTGGTGAGGCTGCGCGCATGGAAGTTGGGGCTGGCGTCGATCTCCCAGGAAAAGGGAGTACTGGTTCCCGCGAAGGAGTCCTGGACCTGGCCCAGAATTTCCACCTGCCTCTCCAGGGTCTCTTGATCGGAGCCCGTGATCAAATGCACGGTCACCTCATCGCCCATAGGGGTGATCTCGTTCACCATGCGCAGGAACTCCACGAGGTTGCGGATCTGGTGGAAGGCGCGGATGTAGGGATCCCGGACAATGATCCCGGTGGTGCCAGTGAGGTAGTCACCGAAGAGGCGACGGTAGCTCCAACCCTTGGAGTTTTCCGGGACAACCAGATGGTGCTCCTTAAGCTTTGAAGGCTCTGGTGGCTGTGGGGCCACCTCAGCTGCGACGGCTGGAGAGGGAGGGGACTCACCGTTGGAGGCAACTGAGGCAGTGGTCTTGGATGCCGCAGGCTGACCGCCCTCGCCAGGGGCGGGCTCTGCCCTGTTGATGTCTGCCTCGCTGGATAGGGGCCGAAGCCCGGAGAAGGCGGGGTACTGCTTCTCCTCAGGCGTCATCATCGTGACCTCTTGGCCGGTCTCCAGGTCGCGGTAGATGAAGTCGTTGGTTCGGAAGGTATCGTCGATCCTGAGGATCTGCTCTCGTACCCGGCGACGGCACTCCATAGCGAACTCCAACAGCTCGGCAATCTCCTCCTTGCTGGCCTTGCCATCGGGATGGAGGATCTTCATCAGGCCTGAGAAAGTCTTCTCGAAACCGGTCTGGTCGCGGGTGGAGACCTCCGAGCTGATCTCGAAGAACGGCTTGTAGAGGCCGGTGAAGTCTTCCGTGCGCAGGTGCTTGAGCACCTCAGCGATGTAGTCCACCACGAAGCCATAGCCGGTGCAGAACAGCTCATGGCGCACCGGTGCCACTTCCCAACCAGGGTTGAAGGCATGGATGCGATCAAGGAAGGCCGAGTCGATGTACTTGTCTGGCAGCGGCTCGTAGAAATGGGAATGCTTGAGCATGTAGGCCACCGACTTCTGGGTGTTGCCCATGAACACCATCGACGCTTCTGCGGTGAGCTGCTCGATGCCCCTTGAGAAGGTGCGGTTGGCCATGTAGTTCTTCATGATGTCCACCAGGGTCTTGTCGACCTTCTTGTCCTTGCCGGCGAACTCGTCAAAGCAAATGCAATCCCAGTAGCCCACCAGGCCGATCTTGCCGCTGGCATTGCTCACGAAAAGCTTTGGTGCGGTGACCTCCGAGCCTGAGATCAGCATGCCGTGGGGGGAGAACTCGGCAAAGATGTGGGATTTGCCGGTTCCCTTGGGGCCCAGTTCCAGCAGGTTGTAGTTGCGCTCGCAGTAAGGGATCAGCCGAATCAAGGTGAGCAGCTTGGCGCGGCGGCTGAAGTGCTCGGGATTGAAGCCCACGCTTTGCATGAGCACATCCATCCACTCGTCGGTGCTGAACTTGGCGCGGGCGGCGAGAAACTCGTCGTGGTCAACACCAGCCACCTGGATCGGTTTGACGGAGGAGATCTGCCAGGGGCTGGCTTTGGGATCGGTGGGGAGTTCGTACTCGACATCGGTGATGGCCCAGATGCCGCCCACCAGAAGCTTGGGGTAGCGCTTGATGAAGTCCACATCGATGGGGACCTTCTTGAGGCCGAGGTTGGTGAACTCCATCTCGTAGAAGCCGCCCTTGTCGTTGAGCTCCACAGTGAGCTTGTCGATCACCTTGTGGGTGCCGCGCTCTTTGATGGTGGACTTAATCAGTTCCGCTTGGTTGCGGTGCACGTAGTGCTTGGAGAGGATGCGCCGGACCGATTCCAGCCCCTCGGCAATGAAGGCGGGGTCGTCGGTGGCGCAGTGCTGGCCGAGCAGGTACTCGAGAACGTAGGTGGGCACCACCGCGTTTTGCTTGAGCTCAGTGGTGAGGTCCTTGCGGACCACCAGACCTGGGAAGTGCTCAAGGATCTTCTGGTCCAGGGCGCTGGGCGTGCGCAGGGAGGCCTCGCCACTGCTGTCGGTGGTCTTGGCAGTGGGGTCGGGGTTGGTGGCGGTCACGGGCTCAGAAGTCATCAAAATCGCTTCCGAAAGCCCTTTGCAGCTTGAGCTCCACAGTCTTGCCTGGATCCGGCACCGGGTCATTCACCCCTGCCACCCAGCGCTCGAAGCGCAGTTCGATCGGTTGGTTGTTGTAGGCCTCGGCCGCGTTAGAAAGCACCAGCTCCAGCCGCTGTTCCCGTTCGCGCGGCTCGGCGGCTGTGGAGTCAAAGACCAGGGTCTTGGATTCACAAAGCAGGGTCCCATCCGCCTTGGCATAGAGAGCCACCTTCAGGCGGATGGGCAGGACAGTCGGGGAGATGGCGTCCCGCTGGAATAGGGAGACCGGCACCTTACCAGTTGTCACTTTGCTCGGAACCCGCAGCACCTCAACCTCCACCAGACAGGAATCGTCCTTGCGCTCGCGCTTGAGCTTGATCACTGGCACCACCACCTCTTGCAGCAAGGGACCGCCGTGCACGAAGCGTGAACCCGAGCCCTTGATCGGAAAGCGTCCCAGGGACAGGGGGAACACGGCACTCCAGGTGCCCATGAAGCCGAGGGCCTGGGCCGTGAACACCTTCAGCCCTCTGGCTGGATCGATCTCTTCTCCGTAGGCAAAGCGACGGTTCTTGAAGGTCAGGGCATCCGCCTTCGGGAAGACGGCCGTATCGATGGTGTCGACCGCTTCCTGCTGGAAGAGGAAGCCGTGATCGGCGGTGATCACCACATGGCTGCCGTTGAGGTTGGCGATCTTGCGCAGGATCGCCTGCAATTCCTCGAAGGCCTGCTCCACCGCCTCGAAGGTGCTGGCCTCGGTGTTGAGCTTGTCACCCACCTGATCGATGACGTTGTGGTAGATCACGATCAGGTCATGGTCCTTGGTGAGGGTACGGCCATCGGTGCGGCTGTTGAGAGCCAGGAAATCACCCGCGCGGATGGCCTTGGCACGGCCACCGGTGGCACCCTTGAGGATCTTGTCGCGGTTGTTGGTACCGCTGGCGCTCTGGCCATCAATCGCCACGGTGGCATCAGCGGGGTTGATGGTGATCTGGGCCCCAGGCAGCAAGGCGGCCATGCCCAGCTGGGTGTAGCTGGGCAGGGCACCAAAGAGCGCCTCCACCTCGGTGCTCCATCCCTTGCCATGGGTGAGCTTTTGGGCCAACTCCCGGGCGGCCTCGTAGCGAAGGGCATCGGAGACCACCACAAACAGGCGCTGGCCTTTGGCCAGCACGGGATTCACGTGGCGGGCATAGAACTCTCGCTGCCTGGGGAGGGCTTCTGCTTGCCAGGTGGTGAGCTTGGCGACCTGATCGCTCCAGTGATCGGAAAGGGGCAGCAGGAAGTTGTTGACGTAGTGGTTCTCCACCCAACCCTTGAGCCCTTCCATCAACCCGGGCTGGCCGTAGGCGCGCAGGTTGGCGATGCAGAGGCGATAAGCCTGATCGAGTTGCCACCAGCGCTCCACGTAGAGCTGGAGGCCTTGATCGAATGAGGCCACGCTGAGCTCGGTGGTCTGCAGAAGGCTGCGCAGCTGAATCGCCTGCTCGATCGCCTGATAGCCGCGGCGGTGCTTCTCGAACCAGGTGGAACTGCGGCGAGAGCGGATCAACTCCAACAGGGTGCATGCGGGTGCGCCTGCCTGGAAGCCCTGCACAAGCCGGTGGAGGGTGTAGCGATCAAACAGCTCGAAGGTGTCGTCGTCACCGAGTTGGGGATCCGTGGCATCGGCAAGCTGGGCCTCGATCTGCAGGGTATCCGCCAGCAGGGTTGACCAGGCCTCAAAGGCAGGCCGGCTGCTGAGGCTGTCTTTCCAGAAGCTCAGGAACACCCGGCCGTGGGGCTTGAGGTCGGCCTTTGCCTGGAGGGGGTTGACGCTGCGGAACAGGGAAACGGCGAAATCCCGCAGATTCGGCTGGGTGCTGCCGTAGCCAAATTTGGCTACCACCGCTGCCCAGAAGGCCTCCACCAGAGCGTGGCTGCCGTAGGCCTCCTGCACCTCATCGCTGAGGGGAAGCTCGTGGGGTTCGGCCCGGCTGAGGAAATGGAGCAGAAGCTTGTCGATGTCAGCGGGGACCCCCGCCAGCACCGCCATCATCTTGAGGCGGATCGACCTGGCGTCATCGGTGGAGCGCAGTTGCTCCCTGAGCTTCTGGGTGCGCACCATCGAGCGAAAGAAGGCGCTGTGCTGCTTGGCCAGATCGCGGAATTCCAGGGTGAGCCCGGCGTCCTGGATGTCGAGGGAGGCGCGGTCGGCCTTGAACTCATGGCCGGCGAGGAGCAGATCCAGGAGCCAGTTGTCTTTTTCCTCTGGCTTCTCGCTGGGAATGTAGAGCAGGAAGCGCTGATGGCTGGGGCCACGGGCCACCAGCACCTTGCTGGCGAACTCATTGCCTTCCACCCGCCGTTTCTCAACGCCTTTGCCGGTATAGCTCACAAACACATCGCTCCATTCGCCAGGGGCGTCGTACCAAATCACCACTCGCTTGCGGGCCAGGGCCGCATCGAGGCTGTCGTGGACGCGGGTGGTGGTAGGGCTCTGCATCGCGATCAGACCGCAGTGGGATAGAGCTCAGCCAGCAGGGCCATCAACTGCTTGCGGTGTGCCGCGAGACCCTCCACCAGGGACTTTGTGGACGCTTGATGGGCCAGGATCTCGTCACGGGCACGTGTCAGGGCGGAGGCGATCTTCTCGATGATCTCTAAGTCGTACTGGGACTGATAAACCTCGAACAGTCGGGCTGCAGTGGCCTCGGCACTCTGTTGGAGGGCGGAACGGAAGACCAGCAGCTCCTTCTCGCGTTGACGATCCCTTTTCTCTGCTTCAACTCCCTGGTTGATGACGTCGTAGACCTCGAAGGCGGAGATGGCAATGCTCAATCCAATCATCAAGTTGCCAGCTCCTTTGACGGCATTAACGGCTCCCCATGGCTTGAACTTGAATCCAAGCAACTTGCCGCCTTCGTAAATCACCTTATGAAGGCTGCCACCGGCCACCTCCTTGGCGTCGTACAGCATTTTTGACTGGGTTGCACCGGGTTTGAGAACGGCATCTCGCCCTTGATCGAGCAACTTCTTGAACGTCTCTTTCAATCCGCCCACGCCACGCTGGGGCGGAGCGCCATCACGCGGTGCGGACTCTGTTAATGAAGCCTCCACCTTGGCGTAGTAGTCGGCCACAAAGTTCTCCTTGGCGAACTCCTCAAGCTTGGCCTCGATTATTTGGTAGTCACGCTGGAGGGTGGCATTGAGCTCCGTGTAGGCAGCAGCATTGATGGCCTCCCAGCGCTGATCGAAGGCTTGCTTGTTGGCTTGCTCCTCTGAGCCGAGCTCACCTTCGATCAGCTTCTCGCCGAGTTCGAGCAGCTGCTGGATGCAGCTGGTTCCGATCTGCTTCACCTCAGCAGCCGTGCGGCTGCGTTGGTTCAGAACAATGCGATGCTGCTGATTGAGAAGGAATAGTTTGGGATCGTCCCCAAAGGTGGGTTCCGGCAACGAGGCAAGGCTCTGATCAATGGCGTTCAAGCCTAGGCGGATCGGCGGATCCAATCGGGCCAGCAGGCCCTGGCTCTGCACCCAGCTGTTCAGGCCATCGATGAAGCCAGGGAAGCGGCTGAAGCTGACCAATTGCTCGTTGCCTGTCGCGATGCCATCGCGGTAGTCCTGGGCATCAATGAAGGCATGGGGAAATTTGTTGAGTTGGTGAGGCGAAAGGGTGCGATTGATTGACTCGGTGAGGTTGCTGATGTACTTATCCATATATTCAACATCCTCCATGGAAAGCTTGTTGATCACTAAAAAGATCTTGCCTGCAAATCCCTGTTCAAAGGCAAGCTGGCGAAAATCCCTGGCCGTCACCTCATCAAACAGGTTGGTCGTGAGGCAATAGACGACCAGATCCGACTCCCGCAGCGCCTTCTGGGCTTTTTCGTCATGGTCAATCCGGTTGGCATAGAGCCCTGGGGTATCCCAGAGTTCAACGCCGCTCCAGGCGTAGGCTGTGACTGAGTCGGTGGTGACATCAGCAGAGATCTTGATCTCCCGATTGCCTGTAAGGGCTGAGATGATCGTGGATTTACCCGCGCTGAACTGCCCACTGAACGACAGGCTGAGCAGGGAGCGGCCGGCAATGGATTCCCGCTGTTGTTTCAGCTCAGCAGCCTGCTGTTGGATGGCTGGCTCCGGCCTGGCGAGCAGAAAAGCCTGCAGTTCATCCATGCTACGGGTGCTGCGCCGTTGAAGGTCGGCGAGCTGAAGTGAAGGCGACATGGCGGGGGAGCGCTTGGCGGGTCAGTGCAGGGTTGAGGCCAGGAGGGAGATCTGCTGCTGGCAGCGGTAAATCTGCCCGGCAAAGGCTTGCAGAGCCGTCTTGGTGCTTCCGAAGGCGAGACTGTAGGAGGAGGCAAGTTGATCCCGCTGGGTGATCAGCAACTGATCGAGGTTGTTGATGAATGGGTCTTTCTGATCCTTGATGGATCGTAGAAGCTGTTTGCAGAGCTTCTCCTGGGCTTCTTTTCGGCGGTCCTCCATGCCTGGAAAGAAACTTTCAAACCAATCTTGCATCCAGCCTGTAATGGGGCCAACAATCCAACGCAATGGAGCAAAAGCTATCCCCACTCCCACGACAAGAATCTTGAGGACAATCCTGATGTTTTGTCGCAACGACTCTTCGTAGCCAATATCAATCATGTCATCGAGACTGTGGCTTAGTCGGATGGTCTGCATCTGAAACTTAAGCCGCTCCTGGATGTCGTCTTGGAGTTGTTGCAGACGGGCGACGATCTGAATCTTGAGTTCGGCCACGAGGGCATTCGCTTGTGTAGTGAGCTTGGCCTTTTCAATCTCCTGCTTCCAGAGACGCTCCAGCTCCTGACCATTCTTCTTGAGATGGGTCTTGCTGAATCGCTGGGCCTGGAGTTCAAGCGGGGTGAACAGCGCGCTGCCCTTGCTGGCGGCGAGTCGGCGTGTGTCTTCAAAGATGTCAACCACACATTTACGCGCACTCACTTCTGCGTCCGCGAGGACCCTGGCCTGCTCCGACAGTCGCTGGTGCAGGGCCTTCAGCTCTGCGCTGATCATTTCGAGCTCCAATTGCGGGTTCTTGCGCAACGTGTCGCGCCGCAGAGCAGGGGCCTTAGCGGTGATCAACTCATCGAGCGCTTCGAGGAAATGATCGATTCGGCTGAGCTGACGCCACTGCTCCGCTTCCGAAGGATTTTGGTTCTGGCTTGCATGCAACGCGGCAACAGCATGGATCGGAATGATGGGGACGGCCAGGCTGCCGTTCTCCCCAATGGCCCTGGTGAGAAGTTCCCGAATGGTGATGATGTTGCCGACAATCGACTGCTCTCCCTCCATGGAAAACATTGGCTCAAGTCGCCTGCGCAGGTCAACAATCCCCTCCTTTGCTTTCGCCTTTACGTTAAGAAGGATTAGAAAGGCTATGCCACGAGCATGCAGCTTTTTTATCAGCTCAGGTTCGCAGGGCATGGTGGAGATGTTGTCGGTAACAATACAGACGAAATCGGTTTCAGGGAAGATGCTGCGGGCCACAGCACTGTCGCGAATTTCCGCCTGTTCAAACGAGGCCCCTTGGCCACCGGCTGCGCCGATGCCGGGGGTATCGATCAACCGCATCCCGAAGAAGTCATAGGCGCGGTTGTAACGGGTGAACCCCTGGCCGCCATCGCCAATGGAGGCTTGATCGCGACCGGTGAGAGTCGAGATCAATGTGCTCTTCCCTCTCTTGCTACCACCAACGGCGGCGATGCAGAAGCGTTTCAAACTGCGCTGCTTGGCCTGCAGATCGTGGTTGAGGCGAGCCAGATCGCTCGACACCAAGCGATCTAGAGTTGAGCGCTCGGTATTCAGCACCATCTGGAGCTGGCGCCGGCATTCGACAGGCAGCTCGGCAGCGATCGGGTCGGTGCTGATGGCAGCAAAGCCTGCCTGCAAGGCGATTAGCTGGGAGCTGGCGGATTCCAGCACTGCCTGGGTGTGGGGCATCAACTCCGCCGTGAGCTCATCCATGCTCTCAAGGCTCTGGTTATAGCCCTTGTGATTGAAGAGGCTGCGCCGCCTCCAGGTACGTAAGCGATGGCTCTGGCGGAGTAGGGCAGCGAGCCTGTCCACACGCTCCTGGCCCAGCTTGAGATCCAGCTGGCGCAGTGCCCTGATCCTGCGGGAGGGGGTGGGTCGGGGTTGGTTGAGCTCCTTCCTGATGCTCTGAGTCCGTTCGCGGGCGGCCGTGAGCCTTTCTTGCGTGGAGGCTCTGGTTTGCCCAAGCAATTCAGCCAGGCGTTCAATCGTGGCGATCTCCCGTGGATCGGAGTGGTCGTCGACGGTGGTGATGTCGGCCAGTAGATCGAGCAAGCCCTCTTGATCTGCAGCAGTCAACTGCCGAAGGGCCTCGACGTTCACCACGGGATCGTCGTGGGCGACCATCAGCCTCTGTTCAGCTTTGGCGAGCTCCATGCCCCTGGCCTCTCGGTAGGCTCTGAACCAGGAATGGGAGCTGAGCAGGGCGAGCTCATGGACATCCACCAGCTGATCGGCAAAGACCAGCTCGGCGATGGCCTCCAGGACGGGGTCGGGGGTGGGATCGCTCATGAATCCTCCTTTGCCGCCAGCCCTGGGATCGGAGCCAGCACGCCGGTGAGCTTGAGGTAGTTCACCTTCACGCCGTCGTCGAGATCGAGCGAGATGCGCTGCTGGGCCAAGGGCAGGAGGGCCTCCCGCTCCCAGTCCTGGCATTCGCGCAGCACCTTGGCGATCTTTTCGAGCTCCTTGCGCCCGGCGGTGCGCTTCTTGGCGGGGAGAGCCTCGTTGAGTTGATCCAGCTCGAGCTGGTGCTGGCGGGCCTCCAGCTTGAGCAGGAAGGGCCGCAGGTAGTTGTTGAGCACCAGGTTGAGCGTGTCCTTGGTGTAGCGGTGCAGGTAGATCAGGCAGGCGAAGCCCTTCTTGGGGCTCTGCACCAGCCAGTAGATCGGTCGCTTCTTGTAGGTCTGGAGATGATCTTTGTAGAAGTCGGTGCAGAAGTACTTGCGGATGTCCTTGCCAAGGACGGTTTCAATGAAGCGCAGGTTCTCTGCAAGGGGACTGCATGGGAAGGTTGCCACGAGGAACTCACGGCTGCGGGCCACGATGTCGTCCTCGAACCACTCGCCATCGAGCACCGGGATGATGCCGTCCTCGTCGGGGGCGAAGGTGAGTTCGGCCAGGGGCTTCCCCACTTTCTCCAGAAACTCACGCAGGGAGTCACCGGCGTTGGCGATGATGAGGCCGGGCTGGTCGGGGGAATAGCGGCCCATCATGCAGCCGACGCCATAGGAGAGTAAGGCGGCCACATCCGTGCGGGCCTCGGCGCGGGCGAGGGTGATCTGGTCTTCGGGTACTTCGGGCTGCAACTCGCCGTCGAGGCCGTAGGCGGCGATCAAGAGCCGGTTGTTCTCAGTCTCCAGCTCCTGCATCCGGCGGATGGCGGCGGTGCTCTGCGCCTCCCAGTTCCGCCAGCTCGCCTCCAACGCCAGACCCTTCATCCCCGGCCGCAGCAAAGGCTGGTCGAGGAAGTCCCACGAGGTCTCGAAGTTGTCCCAGTCGGCGCGGGCAATTTGAACCAATTCATCAACGATAGCTTTGAGTTCTGGCCATTCAGATCGAAGGCTGAGAGGAAGGCTTTCGATTTGTTGGATTTCGATATTTAGGGTTGGGGCGAGGCCTGCCAAAATTGCTCTGGCAATTATCGTGTTACAAAATGAGAGGACTTGGATTCGGTCGTTCTCGCTGCTAGCAAATATTGAGCTGCCCGCGACATCGAAGATGAAACCCGTAGGAAATTTCTTAAAAGACGGGAAGCTAGAGCCGACTTTAGAAAATGAAACGGATTCTCGAAAGTAGAACTCTTGGTTCTTTGCCACAAAGTTTGGATTACCTTTCAAGTAGGGGTATTTACTGACTATCGCGCTTTTGATGTCCGCTCCATCATTTCGCCAATTAACAATGTAATGTTGATTGCCCCACCATTTCCGAAACTCGCCACCTTTGTTATAGGGAAACCAGATTTCTTGACATTCAATCGTGGCCATTTGAGAGTCTAAACCAAACCCGATATGGCTGTGAGAGACTTCGTGCCAAGAGCGCACAAACAGTGCGTTCTCCGTGGTTGCCAAGCCCTGCCTCGCGGTGAAGTTATCACCCAGTACTTTGTTGTTTGGGAATAAGTCCAATATCTTCTCAGATAGCATGAATGCAATTGGGCTACTTGGTATTTTCGCAAAAATTGTCTGGTGCAGCCTACGAACCTCACCCGTTTCGAGTTTCGTCTTGAAGACTTGCTCCTTATCGGCGGTCTGCGGAGCATCATTTAGATTTACGAAGACACTGCGACTGCCACGTCGAGTCCTTTCAAGGACAAAAGCGCAAGCCTGGACGACCTTGGAGTTCAATTCCGGAAAGCTATTATAGCCGATTTGAATCAGCATGTTGATGTACTGATTTGCCAATACACTTAGACGCAATGCCTGGTAAGACGAAAGGAACATCCAGCTTTGCATTGTTACAAGAGCTGAAAAACCTTTTGGCTGAACAAGCCGCAACCCCAGTTCGATGAACATTGCGAAAGTGTCGGATTTGGAGTCTGGAAAATGTTGTTGTCCGTATTCTTTGAGCGCCGTCCCCATTTGCTTTCCACCCATATACGGAGGATTAGCCACCACTACGTGTTGCCGCTGGGTGAGCGCCTGGGCTTGTTCGAGCACGCGCAACAGTTTGCTGTGCGTCTCGCGCAGGAAGAGCTGGCCGCCGAGGTCCTTCGCTTCGATTGCCTCACGCACGAACTCCAGGCTCCGTCCATCCATGGCAGGCTGAATCAGCGAGCCGAAGGTCTTCGCTTCCTCGAACTGGCGGAGCAACTTGAACAGGCTCTGGTCGAAGAGTTCGCCAAGGCCGAGAGCTTCGATGTAGACGTTCAGTTCTTCCCCGTCAAACCGCACATTCTGCAGCTCAAGGATTTGGGGCCGCAGAAGCTGATCAGGCTGGAAGAAGCGCCGGGATTGTTCCCTGGCCTTGAAGACGAGAGCCAGCTCGGCGAGCTGGGCGGCGCGGGGGCAGATCTCCAGCCCGTGCAGATTGTGCCGGAGGATGAGGGCGGGGATCTCGGTGGGGGCGTAACCTTCCTCCTCGTAGATAAGGGTGAGCAGGTCGAAGGCGTAGGTGAGCATGTGCCCACTGCCGCAGGCCGGATCCAGCAGCTTGATCTCTTCCGGCTTGCTGATCCTCAGGAAATCTGTTTCCTCTTCGCCCTCGATGTAGTACGGCATCTGCTCGCGCAGCTTCGAACTGGGCCGGTTCAGCAGCCATAGGCGCCCCAGGGAATTCTCAACCAGGTAGCGCACGATCCAGTGGGGCGTGAACAGCTGGGTGACAGCGGGGATGTCTTCCGTGGGCACTGCCTTCTTGCGGGCCATCACCTCATCTTTTTTCTCGGCGATATAGAACTGATACAGCCAGCCCAGGAGCTCCACGTCGTCGCAGTCGGCGTCACTGATCGAGCGTCGGAAGCCCGCCGCGATCGAGCCCTCCGTGAGCAGGTCATCGGGCAGCAATAACTCGGTGGCGTCATCGAGCCCTTCGAACAGGCTGGGCAGGAGCTGGTGATAGAAGCGGCACACCGCCAGCACCAGCTCCCTGTACACCTCCCCCTGGGGGTCTGCGCCGGGAAGGGCCGTAGGGATCTGGCCATCGAGCAGTTGGTTCAGCCGTGCTTCCTGGCAGTGGCTTGTCAGCTCAGCTGGAAGGTTGGCGCTGCGCATCAGCTTCAGCAGCTCCGGCTGGGTGTCCGCCTCCGTGGCCGGCATCAGCACCCTGGCGCCGAACGGATGCCAGCCCCGGGCATCGAGGTAGCGCAGCGCCGCCAGCCGGTTGAACCAGCTGTAGGCCACACGCTCCAGCAGCTCCTGTCGGCTGTCTTGCTCCTGCTGCCGCAGCTCGTCGATCTGCCTGGCGTAGGTGGTCAGCGTGTCCGGCGTCTGGCTGGTGAGCAGCCGATCCAGCTTGCGGCCCACCGCCTCGATCAGCTGCCGCCGCATCGCCGGGGCGAAAGTTTTGAGGCTGGCGGTGTTGAGGGGCATGGGGCTGAAAACAGATAGCCAGGGGATCAGGGGGAGAAGCGCAGGAGAAGCGACTTGGGGCTCAAGGGCTCCCACCTGAGGGCTCAGGCAGCAGGCCTGCCGTGAGATCGACCAGCGACTCGGGCAGGTAGCCCTTCGCTTCGATCGCCAGGCGTTCCTCGGGCGTTAGCGACGGTGCAAGGGCCACCCTCTCGACCTGCCAGCCGGCGAAGCGCGGGAAGGCCTTCAAGAACCGAGCGACATGACCGTCAAACCGACCCAGATCCGCTACTAGAGCCGTTGATGAGCGCTTGCAGCTGCCGAGCCGCAAGTGCTGATGGGTTTGATCGAGGGCCACCAGGTCGATCTCGGTGTCGCTCCGGTCCCACCAGCCCTCGATGCGGGACGTGAGAGGGAAATCCCCCAGCCCCTTGCGGCTGCGTTCCTCGTAGAGCTGGCCCACCAGCCGCTCGAGCCCATGGCCCTCGGCGGTCATCAGCCGCTGATCCGCTTGTTCCACCAGGACATTCAGAGGGCGGAAGTTGATGGCGGCCGTCGGCACGGCCAGCGCATCCAGCCAGCTGCGCAAAAAGTTGTCGCTGATCGTGTAGTGCCCCCTTCTGGCTTTGGCCTTGGCGAACACCGGCAGCCGCTTCTCCACCATTTCGTACTTCTCTTCCAGCGTCTTCAAGTAGCCCCCCACCTGGCTGCCGATCTCGGGGGCCACCGAATCGGCATGGGCCTGCAGATCGGCATGGGTGCAACCCGGGTGGCGGGCCACATACTTGAGCACCAGGTCATAGCGGCCCCGGAGTTCCCGCAGGAACCAGTTGTCGGCTTCGGTTCGCAGGGGGGAGCTGCTGCTGAAGAACATCCGCTCCAGCAGCGTTTGCCGATCGGCGGCGATCACCCCCTGCTCGAAGCAGTCGCGGTAGAACTTCGGCACCCCCTCGAACAGATTCCAGAGGAACAGCAGCCGCTCCGGTGAGGTGTCCGCATGGGCCTGCAGCAGTTCCAGCAGCGAGGCGATGTCGAGATGGCCCAGGCTGATCGTGTCGGTGAGGCGCTGGTAGAGCGGTGCGCTGCGATCTTCCAGCAGCGCCTGCATCTCCGTGTGCAGGGAGCCCAGCACGATCAGACCGCCCCTGGCCTCGGGTGTGGCGGCCAGCCGATCCACCACCGACTGGAGTTCCGAGGTGAAGGGAAACAGCGCCTTGCGGCTGAAATACTGGAATTCATCGAGCGCTACGATCCAGCCCTCGGCGCAGAGCTCACCGATGCGCACCGCCAGCGACCGGAGGTCATGGGGCAGAGGTGCGCTTACCCCGAAGTTCTCCATGAAGTCGCGGGCCGTGCTCACCACACCGGCAGGATCGGAGTCGGGGATCTGGATGTAGAGCACCCGCTCCCGGCGTTCCGGTTTGAGCAGCTCCTGCACCAGGCGTGTCTTACCGATGCGCCGTCGCCCGGAGATCTGCAGGAAGAACCAGCGGCCCCGCGCGAGCACCGAGGCCAGCTGCGAGCGCTCCTGATGCCTGCCGTAGAACCCCCACTCCGTCATTCGCTCGATAACTTAATTGTTTTTATGTTAGTGGCCCTGTTCAGTGCCGCCAAGGCTTCTGGGCCGCTTACAGGCTGATCCGGTGGCCCGCATCAAGCTCTGCCTGGGCCGCAACCCGCAGGGCCTCCAGCCACTGCTGCAGCTCCCCGGAGTTGGTGATCTGGCCCAGGGGAAAATCGGGTTTCAAACTCAGCGCCGTCACCACTTTGATCGGAGGTCCCGGTGCATCGGCCGGCGCGGCCAGAGCTGCCACCCGTTGCAGCAGCGCAGGTACATCCGCCTTCTGGAAGCGGTCCAGCCGCAGCTGCACCCGTGAGGGCTGCTCCGCCTTCGCCAACTCCTTCTTCACCCGATCGGTGCTGGCGAGCACCTGTTCTTGCTGCTCCGGTGCCAACTGCTGGAAATCAGCCCCAGCCTGGAGCTTGGTTTCCTGCTCGGTGATCTGGATCAGGGCCTTGGAGCGGGCGATCTGAAGCCGCTCCTCCAGCAGACCTTCCAGCGTGGCGACGGCCCCATTGGCCTCCGGTATCAAGGAACCGCGATAGGGCGCTGGGCTGTCCATCACCCGCTCCAACGCTGCCACCTGCTCAGAGGGCAGCTCCATCAGATCGTCGCCGTGCTTGGCCAGGAAGCTCCGCACCTTGTCGTACACCAACCTCTGGTTGCCCTTCAGGAACGCCTTGATCGGCGTGAGTGTGTCCTCCAGCTGCTCCAGCAGTTCACCTGTGAACAGAGCCTGCTGGTTGAAGAGGTAGGGGTCGTCTTTAAGGCTCAGCTCCCGGACCTTGGCGGCGATCGGCGCCACACCAGCCACGAAGGGATAGCGCTCCTGCTGGCTGGCGAGGGCGTCGAGCTCGGCGGCCTCGCGGGCCAGCGCCTCGCGCAAGGCGCTGGCGGTGGTTCGGGAATCGGTGCCGCTGCTCGTTACCCCGAAAAAATCCTGGTGGAAGCGCCTGAGCGTGTTGATCGCTGCCGGATCGGGTTGCTCCTGCTTGCGCACCAGCACCAGCCCCTGGCGGCGGCTGTTGGTGAGCGCATCGATCACATCATCGGGGCCGAGGATCTCCTTCTCGCGCAGCTCCACCTTGCCCAGGCGGAACAGCCGGCCTAGGAAGGTGAGTGTGGCCCAAGGGCTCCAGCCATAGGGCCTCGCTTCAAACACCCGGATCAGATCGGCGGCGGAGGTGCGCTCCCCTTCCAGTTTCTGGCGGCGGATCACTTCGGTGAACACCTCCTGCTCCGCCTCCGAGAGCTGCAGGTCGCTGCCAGCCAGTAGGTCGTCCTGCTCCTGCACCACCTGCATCAAGGTGCCTTCGTTGTGGATCTGCTTCACCATCCGCAGCTTGGGGTAGGCCGAGCGGATCAACTCCTGATATGCCTTGGAGAAGCGGTTTTGGGGATCCCCTTCCCCCACCTCCAACCGCCTGCCGTTCACCACCAGCGGGGCCCGCCGCAGCGCCTCGCCGGCCAGGCGGGTGATCTCACTGCGGCGGGTGCTGTTCTGCCGGCCCCGCTGGGCCAGGATCTCCCTGAGCGCCTCGTCTTCGCCGCCGGAGTTCTGCTTGATGTATTTCTCAGTTTTCAGATAAGTGCGGATCAGATCCGTGAGCCGACCCTGGGGCGGCAGGATCACCATCAAATCGGCGCGTCCCATGTTCTGAGCCACCAGAACAGCCTCATTACCAAAGTTGGGATGTTCCGTGGTGATCACGTTGACGGCCACGTCCTCCAACTTGCCCTTCACCAGGTTGTCGTCGATCTTCTGGGCATAGGCATAATCCTGGTTGTTGTCTTCGAAGCGGATCTTGTTGGTGCGCAGCACATCGTTGAAGATCGTGGCCTGCAGGGATGCCATCACCTGGGAGTCTTCCACCGTGGTGATCTTGATCTCCTGCTCCACATCCTTTTCCTTGTCGGTGAGGAACTCGTAGAGCTCACCACTGCGCTGCAGGTAGCTCTGCACTTCCAGGTTGCGCAGGGCCTCCTTCACCTGCTGCTCATGGCTGCGGATGTCGAGAGCGGGCTGATCGATCAGCAGGATCGAAATGTTGCGGGGTGAGGCCTTGAACGGGGTCACCCACTTGAGCAGGAACAGGGCCTTGAGGATGCGCAGCTCCAGCGGCGCCACCTGGCGTTCCGCCAGCACCATCGTCTGCTGCTTGTCGCCGCGGATCACATCGCGGATGCCGTCGTACAGCTGATCGAAGCTGGCGAGCTTGCCGATCGGCAGATCCATGATCGCCTTGGCCACCTCCTGGAACACCGAGAGCATCGAGCGTTCACCCACGGCCATGTTGCGGCCCCCAAACACGTTGTGAACGGCCAGGGTCTGCAGGGCCTGCTGGAACAGGTTCAGCTGATAGGGGTGGAAGGGGTAGAGGCCACAGAAGGCCTGGCAATCAGCCCAGCCCTTGAGTTGCACGGCGCCATCACCGAAGCGGAACAGGGTCTGGAGGTTGTCCTTCTCTGCCCCATAGATCTCGATCAGCTCATCCGGCTCCACAGGAGTCTTCTCCAGCAGCCGCCGCTGAATCACCTCCTGCACATCGGCGCTGGCCAGGGTGAGCTTGGTGCGGAAGCGGCCTTGGATCTTGCTGAGGTCATCGGCCTGGCGCACCTTCTCCTCGCCCAGGATTCCCTCCAGATCCGCCTGGGAGGTGACGAACACAGAGGCACGGCCATTGGTGGCCGTCGCCAGGCTTTCCACCACGGTCTGCAGATTGAGCAGGCGGCTGCGGTCCTGGCCGATGAACTGGCCGGCCTCGTCCACGAAGAAGTTGAGCCTGCAGCCTGGTGGTTGGCTCTCGAGGTAGTCGCTCACGCGGGCCGCCAGACCTTCGATTGAAAGGCGGTAGTCGGCTTTGGCCTCACCGATCACCTTCATCGCTTCCTCTGAACTGGTGGAGAACAGTTCGGCGTAGGCCATTGCGAAGGCGCTCTTGGTCACGGTGGCAACCGCTTCCCGGTCCTTCTCCCAGCTGCGGTCATTCAGCCGGAGATAGGTGTCCTTGAACGTGCCGAACACACCGCGCTTGTCGAGGTCGTGCTCGAAGCGAGCGATGTAGCCCTGGTTGCCGTAGTAGCCCTGCAGTTCGTTCAGCACCTTCATGAACACTTCCAGGATCGGGGCGCTGTGCTCGCCGCCGATGCCGTCGTACTTCTGATCGATGTTGAACAGCACGCTGCGCGCCGGCGTGGTGATTGCCTTGCGCAGGTTGGCCCGGATGATCTCGTCCTCCACCTTCGGCAGCAGGATGTCTGCCGGCCGCTGGTTGGCTGGCCCCACACGCCGCTCACTGTCGAGCAGCAACGAGAAGATCTTCAGCAGGTGCGACTTACCGCAGCCAAAGAATCCCGAGATCCACACCCCATTGGCTGTGGGGTTGTCGAGGTAGCAGTCCACGAAGGCTCCCAGGCCCTTGAGCACATCACGGGTGATGACGTACTCATCGAGCTCCACCTTGAGGTTGCGCTCATCATCGGCCTTGATCACCCCATCGATCGGGCGATCGACCGGCTTGGCGAAGAGCTCGCGGATCGTGGCGGCTGTCATGAGCTCGGGGTTTCGAAGTAGGCGAGGTTGGTGGCGCGGTAGTGGGGGTTTTCGATCTTGGTGTTGGGCGTGGTGCCAAACAGCCGCAGGTAGGAGCCGCCATCGGCATCCTGCGAATAATCCCCAGGGAAAAAGATCACTACGGGATGCTTCACCATCTCCGGTTGCAGGGCCTCGATGATGGCGTGGGTGCGCAGGAAGGGATAGATCCGCCCCGAACCCGTGATCAGGGTGAGTTGGGGGTTCTTGCCAATGGCTGCCATCAACTTCGGCACCAGCTCCTTGGTGGGCTCCGAGACGTTCTGCAGGGTTTCCAACAGGGCGCTCTTGGCCCAGCTCGACTCCTCCTTCAGCAGGACTTCCAGAAAGCCCTTCTCCTCGAGGAGCTCAATCACCAGGTCGAACAGGTCGACATGGGTCACGCGCAGTCCAGCCTGTTTGAGCCCCTGGAGCAGTCCTTTGACGATCTGGCGTAGCTCGTCTTCCTCGGAAGGGTCATAGGTCTGGATGAAGATTGGGATCTCCTTGGCCAAACCCTTCATCGCCAAGAAGCTGGGTTGAGCCAGGACCTGCCTCAGCCTCTGATCCAGACCAGTGGTGGTTTTGTCGCTCATCCTTTGGGCGCTCGCTTATTCTCCTTGGTGGCAACCCGTGCCCGCAAGGACGGTGCCACGAGGAAGCCCGCCAGGAGTGCGGGGTCATCGGCGGTGACCAGTTGTTGGACCTCAGTGGAGAGCAGCGGGCGTTGCACCGTTCCCAGAACACCGCCCTTGCCTGCTTTCCCAACCAGCAAGCCCGCGTCCCGGAGCATGTGCAGAAGGGTGGAGCGGATCTTTTGCTGTGTGGACGGCGCCACCTGGGCCAGCTCCGGGTGGTGGCGTTCCTGTTCCTCATAGAACGCCACCATGTCCGAGCGGCGTAGCACCGGATCCAGCCCGACCAGCTTTTCGGCCAGCACGTTCTGCACCACAACGCAGGCCAGCTGGATCCGCTTGAGCAGCGCCAGCCAGGCCATGGCGGTGCGGTCGTCGCTCGACCCAATGGCGAGGAGCTCCAACTGGGCTGGGGTGAGGGTCTGCAACCGTTGCCGCAGTTCCGACTCCAGACGCTTGGCGCTGCTTGCGGATCTCGCCTGGAGGGCGTTGCTCTCAAGCACGGCCGCCTTGGTCTTGCGCCAGTCCCCCTGCTGCAGGTGGATCTGAGCGATCACGGTGGCGAGCTCGGGCCTCAGGCTGGCGGCAGTGAAGCTCAGGCAGTACCGCATGGCTCCGACTGCAGCTTTCGCCAACGCCCCCACCCACCTCCTATGCCTTGATCCTGGCATCGCCAGAGCAGCCCCCACATCCAACAAGCCAAGCCCCCCATGCCGTTTCGCGCCCACGCAAGCTATGGGAGCTCAACGGATTTTGGTCAGCGTTTCCTGCGAAGCACCAGATTCCTGCAACCAGCAGTGATGGCCACCATCTGCTGTTAATGCTGAGCCTCAGCTGGGTGGGCCCTCAGCCGGGAGACAGGTTCGCGACCACTCAAGTGGGGAGGGCCAAGGACTTGGGATCGATCTGCAGCCGCTGGAGCGAATGCCGCGGCGTGAGACCACCCAGGGCCATGTGGCACTTCTGACCGTTAGAGGTCCCGATATACCGGTGCCGTCAGGCCGCCTCCGCGGAAGCATGGGAGCCATTTGTAGTTGGGGGCGCAGGCTGGTTCCAGCGGCAGAGGCGAGGTTTTAAAGCAAACCCCGCTTTCGCGATATCAGCGGATCAGTCGCTCCCAACAGAGCTGCGTCAGGCGGTCCAGGGGATGGCTTTGAATCGGGGGAGACTGACTAGGGATTGGCGGTGAAGGTCCTGCCCAGGCGGCCTAAGACTCTGTCAGCTGAGCAACCTGGTTGAACTACACATCCATAGAACACAGGCTCGACGTTTAACGGCTGTTCATGACTCGGGATGGCTCACCCAGTGCAGCCGCAGACCATGGTTGCCGCCAATATGCGCTGCTACCGGCTCGTCGCCATCGCCGATGTGATCCAGCCCCCAGAGGCCTAGCAGCTCCAGGAGTTTGATCCCTTCCACCAGCTCGCCGCGCCACCTACTGGCCTCTGGGTCCCACAGCAGCAGGTCGGTGCCAGGCCCCGTTCCGATCGGCCCCTTTGCTGGCAAAAGCAGCCTCCCTCTCACCAACACCTCCACAAGGTGGCCCATAGCTAGCTCGTACCCTGCCCAGCCTTCAGGCCGCAAGAGCATCCCCAGGACGGGCCCAGGGCCATCGGCCGCAATCACTTGCGTCGGCTCTCCTGGCCTGGCGCCACCCAACGCCCGCACTGGTGCCCCTGGGGGGATGCCGGCCGCGGCCGTGATTGCTTTGATGGTCTCGTGGCCCATACCAAACGGGCTGCCAGGGAGCAGAAGTCGCTGTGCCAGCGTGCGGCGTTGCGGCGGCTGCACCCGGCGGAAGGCCCAGGAGTCTTCACCTCGACTGCTGGCCGGCTTGCCACGCCGAGCAGGGGGGCTGGCTACCACCGCATAGGCCAAGCCGTCCTTGTCCGTGATTGGCTTGCCGGTTTTCCGATCCTTCAATACCGGCCACTCGACCCTGTCGGATCCTTGCTTGGCCTTCCTGGCAAGGCTCCGGATGTCGCGTTCATCGCGGTAGAGCGCCTCGGCGAGGTCTTTTACGGCCAGATCGCGCCAGACCGGCATCGTGAGGTGGCTTGCTGAACTCCCAGCTTGGCACCGAAAGACCCAGTAAGGGCCGTGATTTCACGCCAATTTCACGCAGGCCGCGCTGCTGGCGGCGCAATGCCCAGTTGCCGCTATGCCTTTCAGCATCGATTTTCCGCCTTCTAATCGCACGGTCGCTGGTTCGAGTCCAGCACGGCCCGTTTCCATCGTTCCTCGCCACGGATCCGCCGGCATGGGCTGGGTCGAATGGGCATGGGGAGGGCGACCCAGGGATCCCTGACCACAGAAGCGTTCTGTAGCAAACAATCCGCCCGTTGGCGGTCGCTGTCATCAGTCTTGATGAACTCAGCATCCGTCGCCGCCATGGCCCAGTCCCGTCGCGTGGAAATCCTTCGGCTCGAGCGCGTCAGCGCCGGCCGCACCACCTTTTGCGAGGCCCAGACCAGCCACGAAACCCTGATCGCCGAGCTGGCCCCTGGGCACCCTGGGAGATGTTTTGCCATCGTCACCAGACCGACCAGCTCATCCTGCTGCGCGGTTGGCTTGATCTGGTGGTGCTCCAGAACGCTCGCCTCGAGCGAATCACCCTACGGGAGGACGAACCGGTGATGGTGCGGATCCCCCCCGGCGTTCCCCACGGAGCGATCAACAACGGCCGCCAGTCGGCCACGGTGGTGAATGCCGTGATCCGCCACGGCCCCAGCGACCCGCTCGACTTCAGATCCCGGCCCGTGCCAGCGTCGTTGCTGGGGCAGTGGGGCGCTCTGGCCGGCGAGCGCGATCCAGCAGATCGGCCTGGCTGGGAAGAATCAAACGGGAGGCGAGGCCGAAGCGCTCCAGCAGGCGGATGAAGGCGTAGGTGGGGTCGGGCAGTCGCCGCACCTGGCCCTGGTCCAGGGTGTATCCCTGCCGTACCGAGGCCTGAAAGGCATGGTGCAGGTTGTGCCAGCCCTCCCCCAGGGTCAGCAGGGCCACCCAACCGTTGTTACGGCTGTGGTCTTGGGTGCGGAACGGCTGATCGCCGGCCAGGTGTGCCACCGAATTCACGGTGGCCACCCCATGGAAGAGAACTGTGGTGCTGAGGCAATAGGCCGCCAGGAAGGGCCAGCCCCCCAGGCCGTAGGACAGCCAGCCCAGGGCCAGGGCCGGCAGCACATGGAGACGATCAATCAGCCGCAGCACCGGGTCGGCCTCCACATCGGCGGGCAGGCGCGCGGGAAAGAAGGACGGCTGCAGCAGCCAGCCGGCCTGGGAGCGCCAGAACCCCCTCCAGCCCTGCTCAGGGGCCAGGGGGCTGTGGGGATCCTCTGCAGTGTCGACATGGCGGTGATGGGCCAGGTGGTGGGCCTTCCACCAGCTCGGACCCATTTGGCCCGCCGAGGCCCCCACCAGCGCCCCGATCCAGGCAACCGGCCGGGGAGCCTGGTAGCTGCGATGGGTGATCAAGCGGTGGTAGATCGCCGTGGTGGCCAGCATCCGCACCAGATAGAGGGCCGCCGCCCAGGCGAGGGCCCCGAGGCTGAGGCCGGTGGCCAGCAGCAACAGGCAGCCCAGATGGGAGGTGATGATGAAAACCGGTCCCAGCAGGTAGAGGAAACGGGTGAGACCGGAGTTCAGAAGATTGCTTGCGACAGGTCCACCACGGTAGGGAAGGAGGCTCGGGGACGACCAAGATGATGGGCCAGCACCTGCCTTGCTGCGATGTACACCGATTGGACCTCCGTGATCCTGCTGCTGCTGACCGCAGCGCCGCTCGCCGTGGTGGTGGCAACAGCGGTCTTCTTCATCTGGAGCCAGAAGAAACGGCCTCAGCGTTGATGCCATCGGCGGGGGGCAGGGGGACCCGATCCTCCTGCCGATGAAGCAGCTCCTGCAGGCTGGGCTGAGGGTCGAAGACCGGCAGGTGGCCCTGGCCCAGGCAGTCGAGGCAGGTGCGGAAACGCTGATCGCTCATCCGCAACACGCCACTTCCGCCGCAGTGGGGGCAGGCGTCCGGTTGCAGCGCCTTGGAGGACGCACCTGGAGGCGAAGCGAACGTCATGAATTGAACACTGATTGCATGGCTTCACTGTGCCCCGTCATGGGGGCCTCCAATCCGGAACCTTTCTTAAGAGTTCCCGGCAGAACAGTTCCCGGCAGAGCCTTGGCTCGCAGCGCATCCCTCAGCTCCAGCTCGCTGAGCTGTTGTTGAAGCTCCAGGGCGCTGAGGCGGCTGCCGGCTGGAACAAGCTCTAGGCTCGCCGCCAACCGACCGATCACCGCCGCCGCATCCAGCCCCCGCTCGCGCAGGGCCTCCAGCCCCTCGGAGCCGTCCCGCTTGGCGAGCCGACGCCCATCGTCCTGCCGCCAGAGGGGCACATGCCAGTACTCGGGGAGCTGCTGCAGTCCCAGGCAGCGCATCACGGCCAGCTGGGGGGCGGTGGAGTGCCAGAGGTCGTCGCCGCGCAGCACCGTGGTGATGCCGAGGCTGAGTTCATCCACCGCCGTGGCCAGGTGGTAGGCCACAAACCCATCGGCGCGGCGCAGCACCACGTCGCCCACTTGCGCGGCAAGGTCAAGGTCGCCCCCGGCACCGACCTGCTCCGGCCAGCGCAGCCGGCCCTCTGGCAGCCGCAGCCGCCAGCTGGGCCGCCGCCCCTGCAGCTCCCCCCAGTGGGGGGGGAGCTCCCGGCAGAGGCCTGGGTAGACGGGCCAGGCCCCGTGGGGGGCCGAGACAACGGCCAGGGAGCGGCGGCTGCAGTGGCACGGGTAGATCTGCCCCTGGCGGCGCAGGGAGGCGAGTGCCGCGGCATAGAGGGGCCTGCGCTCGCTCTGGAGGATCACCGGCCCGTCCCAGCCGAGGCCCAGCCAGCTGAGGTCGGCGAGGATCGATTCGGAAGCACCGCTTCGGTTGCGCGGCGTGTCGAGATCATCGAGGCGAAGCAGCCACTCGCCGCCGCTCAGCCGGCTCTGGAGCCAGCCGAGCAAGGCGGTGCGCAGGTTGCCGAGGTGAAGCACTCCGGTAGGGAGGGGGCGAAGCGGCCCCGGCGCTGCTGGCGCCTTAGAACCTTGCCCTGCTCCAAGGCGCGGCACAGCAGGGAGCTGGCCGGGCTCAGCCCTGAACCTGGTCCTTGAACTGCTTGCCGGCGGTGAAGGCCGGCACCCGCTTGGCGGGAATGGCGATCTTCTCGCCGGTCTTGGGGTTCAGACCCTGCCGGGCCGAGCGCTCCCGGGCTTCGAAGGAGCCGAAGCCCAGAATCGAGACCTTTTTCCCTTCCACGACCGAGTCGATGATCGTGGCGATGGCGGCATCGACCACCTGGGACACATCGGTCTTGGTGAGTTCGGTGCGGGCCGAAACGAGATTGACGAGATCAGCTTTGTTCATCGGAAACGGGAAACCTCGAGGAAGTGCGGGAGCTGGGCGAATCGGAACGTCCCTCCCGCCAGGCGGTGGAGCGGCCAACGCGATGTTGAGCGCGCCAATCGTATGGGGGAAGGGCTGATCGGGCAACCGAAAACGCTCTCTCGGCAACGGTTTTGCCCCAATTCAGGCCAAAACGCCCCGGCGCGGACCGTCCCAGGGCGGCGAACGCCCCCCCCGCAGACCCCCGGGTGGCGGACGCGTGGGGCCTTCTAACTTGTGGGCGCAGCCCGGCTGAGCCCTTGATCCCGATCCTGCTCGGACATCCCTGGCCCCTGGGGGCGAGTCTCACCTCCCGGGGGGTCAACTTCTCGGTGGTGGCCCCCCTGGCCTCGCGGGTGGAACTGCTGCTGTTCCGCGATGGGGCAGCTGCGGAGCCCTACCGGGTGCTGAACCTCGACGGCCAGCACCGCTCAGGCGACCACTGGCATGGGGAGGTGGAGGGGGTCGGGATCGGCTGCTGCTATGGCTACCGGGTCTACGGACCGCGCCAGCCGGGGATGCATGGCTTCAATCCCGCCAAGGTGCTGCTCGACCCTTGCGCCCGGGCGATCACCGGCTGGGAGGTGTACCAGCGCCGGGACGCCACCGGCACGGTGCCCAACACCTCCTCCTGCCTGAAGGGGGTGGTGACGGAGAGGGACCGCTTCGACTTCGACGCCGCGCCAAGGCCCCGCCACAACTGGCAGCGCAGCGTGATCTATGAGCTCCACGTGGCGGGATTCAGCCACGGCGAAGGAAGCCCCACCCCAGCAGAGCGCCAGGGCACCCTGCTGGGCCTGATCGACACCCTCCCCTACCTGAAGAGCCTGGGGGTGACCACCATCGAGTTGCTGCCGGTGATGGCCTTCGATCCCCAGGACGCCCCAACCGGCCGGCAGAACTACTGGGGCTACAGCCCCCTGAGCTGGATGGCACCGCACCAGGGCTACCTGGTCGGCCACGACCCCCTGGAGGCCCGGCAGCAGGTGAGAGCCCTGGTCACCGCCTGCCACCAGGCCGGCCTGGAGGTGCTGCTGGACGTGGTCTTCAACCACACCAGCGAGGGCAACCAGCAGGGCCCCACCCTCAGCTGGCGCGGCTTCGGCGATGCCCTCTATTACCAGCAAACCTCAGACGGCGATTACCTCGATGTGACCGGCTGCGGCAACACGATCGCGGCCAACCGGCCCCTGGTGCGGCGCCTGATCCTGGAGGCCCTGCGCTGCTGGTCCCTGGAGCTCGGCATCGACGGCTTCCGCTTCGATCTGGGCATCGCCCTCTCCCGGGGGGAAGGACTGGCCCCCCTGGACCAACCGCCCCTGTTCGAGGAGATCGAGGCCGATCCTGAGCTGAGCGATCTGAAGCTGGTCAGCGAACCGTGGGACTGCGGCGGCCTTTACCGGCTCAGCGACTTCCCTGCCCAACGGATGGGCACCTGGAACGGCCGCTTCCGCGACGATTTGCGCCGCTTCTGGAAAGGCGATGAGGACTGCAGCTGGTTGATGGCGCAGCGTCTGGCGGGCAGCCCCGATCTTTACGGAGGCCGGCCACCGGCCGTGGGCCGCAGCATCACCTTCATCACAGCCCACGACGGCTTCACCCTGGCAGATCTGGTCAGTTACAACGGCAAGCACAACCTGGCCAACGGCGAGGACAACCGCGACGGCGACAACCACAACAACAGCTGGAACCACGGCATCGAGGGGCCCAGCAGCGACCATGCCATCACCGCCCTGCGCAACCGCCAGCAGCGCAACCTCCTGGCCACCCTGCTGCTGGCCCCGGGGGTGCCGATGCTGCTGATGGGCGACGAGGTGCGTCGCAGCCAGGGGGGCAACAACAACACCTGGTGCCAGAACAATCCCCTGGGCTGGATGCACTGGCGCCCCGATGCTGCGGATCTGGGCCTGCTTCAGTTCCTGCAACGGCTGCTGCGGTTGCGCCAGCAGCTGGCGGGCCTGTTGAACCCCGAGCAGCCCTACGCCGAGGGCAAACCGGGACGACCCAGCGACGCCACAACCCTCTGGCGGGAATGGCACGGGGTGGAACTGCATCGGCCCGACTGGGGCAACTGGTCCCACACCTTGGCCTGGAGCCTGCACAGCGCCGAGCGCGGTCCGCTGCTCTGGTGCGGCCTTAACGCGTTCAGCAAGGCCATCCATTTCGACCTGCCTGCCCCCTCCCTGGGCTGGCTGCGGCTGATCGACACCGCCCTGCCCAGCGGCGAGGATATCCCGCTCCACCCGGAACTCTGGAGTCCGAAAGGGGTGCCCCTGGAGAGTCGCAGCCTGCTGCTGATGGTTGCGCCCGGCCTGTTGCGGGCGGAATTCAGCGAAGCGGGCGGCGGGAATCGAACCCGCATCATCAGCCTGGAGGGCTGAACCATCAATCACCCAGTCTCATTGCAATGTCTGACTTCTCAACAAGGAAACCGCGCGATGGGAGATGTTTGGTGAGATGCTTTTCCTCCTGAAGCCCTTGGCGCTGCAGGGACTGGCGAGACGGGCTGGCCGGGGATCCACGGGTCGCCCCAGGCCTTATTCAGGTTCAGGGCACCTCAAATCATTGAGATTTCCGAGACAGTCTTGCGAAACCACTGGGAATTTGTCTGCACGTGCAGTTCTGCCAAGTGAATGGCTTTCATGACTTCATCGCGGGGCTATTTTGCCCCTGACGCATGATCAGACAACCAGCGCTGCTTTTCGTTGGAGTGCAGGTAACGCAGAAAGTTGTAAGTCAGAATTCGCAGTCTCCACCAAGCTCTCGTTCCTGCCAGGCCGATCAGCCTTGTCAGCTTGCCGCGCATGCAGGTTGTGATGAGACCAAAGACATGCTCAACCCTTGCCCGCACTTTTGATCGCATCTTGTGCCGCTCCTGTGCTTGCTCGCTCAATGGATGGCTGCGCGCACCCTTCTCATGAATGCGACTCTCAAACCCAGCCAAATCGAGAAGATCCTCTGACCGGGCCCATGCATAGCCGGACTCAGCCCAGACAAAGTCATCGCTGTTCTCAGGATCCAGCACCTGCGGGAGCATCTGGCTGTCGTGGATGTTGGCTGGGGTAATGGCAAACCTGCGGATGAAACCATGCCTTGCATCAATGCAGATGCTGTTCTTGAATCCGTAGTGGCTGATGCCATGCTTTTTCACCCAAAGAGCGTCAAGATCCTTCTGGCGCAACTGTTCTGGCTTGTCGCTCCACCCTTCTGGCAACTGGCCAGCTTTGATGGTCTTGTTCTCCTCCCGTGAGTCTCGCTGTCTGGGGACAGGAACCAGCGTGGCATCGATGATCTGCCCACCACGGGCCTCCAGTCCCTTGGATGACAGGTGCTCCTCAAACCGTTCAAAAAGCTCGAGGATGACGCCCGCCTTGCAGAGTCGCTCGCGGAAAAAAGCAATGGTAGTGGCATCGGGAATGGTCTTCATCACTCCCAGTCCGACAAAGTCCTCGAATCAGCGCCTGTCATTGACCTGGAACTCCAGCTCCTCAACCGCAAGCGAAAGGCAAGGCCTACGCTCAGGTTGAACAGCTGGTGCAACACCAGCTTCTTGAAGAGGATGATCGGATCAATCCGCTTACGACCAGCATTACTCTTGCGTTCATCACTGTAAAAGTTCGCCAGCAGTGGCCTGAAGGCTTCCCAGGGAATCGCTTCGGATAGGGTCGCTAGCGTCGGCTTTTTGCTCTGAAGATGTTGAGTTCGCTTCTCCTCGTCCCAGAACCCACGCTGTCCGATTCAGTTACGTTGAACTGAACATATTCTATCGTGGTATTTGATCAGCGCTATGGGCGTTGAGGGATTTTTCGAGGTGCCCATCAGTGATGGAGGATTCTACAAAGCGAGACGTCTAGTTTCCTCCCATAGGCCCGTTCGCCTCGAAGAGCACACTGTGGGCAGTCCTAAAAAACGTTTCATTGACGATCATCTACCGTCCTGATGCAGGTGGGTCCACCATTGCAGCGGTCGCTCATCATTCGTACCGGACTGAGTTCTGGCCATGGTGCGTCCAAGACAGCTGATGACCGCTCTGCTCAGACTTCAGCCAATACCGTGATTGGTTAGAACCCAGGGCCGACCTGAACCACCAGAATCCCGCCAGCCCCTGCCTGATTCGTGCACGCCTTCTGCGCCCTCTTCGAGACGCTCGATTGCAGCAGCGGCACCAACGCCCGCGTCGATGCATTGGCGGGCTACTTCACCGCCGCGCCCCCAGCCGATGGCGCTTGGGCCCTGCAGTTGCTGCTGGGCAAGCGCCGCAAACGGCTGCTCACCGGCCGGCGGCTGCGTCAGGTCTGCCTCGAGGCGGCGGGCCTGCCGGAGTGGCTGTTCGATGCCTGCCACGCCCAGGTGGGCGATTCGGCCGAAACCATCGCCCTGCTGCTGCCGCAACTGGCCCTGCCGGCCGCAGCGCCCCTGGGCCTGCCCCTGCACCAGTGGATGGCCGAGCGCCTGCCGGCCCTGGCGGCGCTGGAGCCCGATGCCCAGGCGGCTGCGGTGCTGGCGATCTGGGCTGCCCTGCCGCCAGCCCAGGTGTTCCTGTTCAACAAATTGCTCACCGGCGGCTTCCGCGTCGGGGTGTCCGGCGGGCTGGTCACCCGCGCCCTAGCCCGGGTGGCCAGGGTGGAGGAGGCGGAGCTGGCCCACCGGTTGATGGGCGGATTTGAGCCTTCGGCGGCGGCGTTCTCGGCCCTGCTGGCCCCGGCTAACGCCGACGCCGCCACGCCGATCAGCCGCCCCTACCCTTTCTTCCTTGCCAGTCCACTGGAGCCCGGGCGGCTGCAGGGTACAGACCCAGCCGCCTGGCAGGTGGAGTGGAAGTGGGACGGCATCCGCGGCCAGTTGATCCGCCGTGCCGGCACCACCTTCCTCTGGAGCCGCGGCGAGGAGCTGATCAACGACAGCTTTCCCGACCTGGTGGCCCTTGGCGACGCCCTGCCCGACGGCACCGTGCTCGACGGTGAGGTGATCATCTGGCGGGCCGAACAGGAGCAGCCCGAACCCTTCGCAAGCCTGCAGCGGCGCCTGGGGCGCCTCAAGCCCGGCGCCGCCCTGGTTCGCGAGGCGCCGGCCGCCTTCGTGGCCTACGACCTGCTGGAGCAGGGGGGCCGCGACCGGCGCCCAGAACCCCTGCGCCTCCGCTTCGCCGCCCTGGATGCGCTGCAGCAGGCGCTCCCTTCGGCGGCAGACTCGCCTTCGGCCGGGCGCCTGCGCCGCTCCAGCCGCCTGCCCCTGCCCGCCTGGGAGGCGCTGGAGCTACTGCGGCAGCAGGCCCGGGCCGCCGGCGCCGAGGGGCTGATGCTCAAGGCGCTCGATTCGCCCTATCTGGCGGGGCGCCGGCGCGGCAGCTGGTGGAAGCACAAGCTGGAGCCCTGGCGCCTTGATGCGGTGCTGCTCTACGCCCAGGCCGGCAGCGGCCGCCGCGCCAACCTCTTCACCGACTACACCTTCGGCCTCTGGGCCAAGCCGGCGGGTGCGGGCGATCCTGCCGAGCGGGAGCTTGTGAGCTTCGCCAAGGCCTACTCCGGCCTCGACGACGCCGAATTCACCGAGCTCGACCGCTGGATCCGCCGGCACACCACCGAGCGCTTCGGACCAGCGCGGGCGGTGCAGCCGTTGCAGGTGTTCGAGCTGGCCTTCGAGGGGCTGCAGGCCTCGAAGCGGCACAAGAGCGGCATCGCCGTGCGCTTCCCCCGCATCGCCCGCTGGCGCCGCGACAAGCCCGCCGCCGAAGCCGACACGCTCGAGTCCGCCCTGGCGCTGCTGCAGACCGTCGACCCTGATCATGATCGATAGGCTGGTGGAAAAAGGTGGATTTCCACCTCACCGGTTTTGTCCCCCACGATGGCTCTCAACCTCAAGGACGATGCGCTTCACGCAGCTGTTCGCGATCTGGCCCGTCGCCGGGGCCAGACCCTCACCGCGGCCGTGAGCCAGGCAGTGCAGGAGGCCCTGGAACGGGAGCGTCAGGTCGAGGCCCTTCGGGTGGTTCCTTTCCCCGTGGACGAGCGTCTGCTGGCCATCGCCCGCCGCTGCGCCCAGCGGCCCGACCTTGATGTGCGCAGTGCCGAAGCGATCTGCGGCTTCGACGAGGACGGTCTGCCGACATGAGCGCCGATCCGCCGATGGCCATGGTGGTGGACACATCCGCCCTGTTGACAGTTCTGCTCCTGGAGGCCAAGGCAGAGCGCTACCTGGAGCGGATCAGCCGCTGTCCACGCTGCCTGGTGGCGGCTCCCACCTGGCTGGAAACGGCGATCGTGCTCCAGGCCCGCAAGGGCGAAGGCGCCGAAGGCGATCTCGACCTGTTCCTGCAGGAGGGTCCGTTCGAGATTGTTCCGTTCGATCACCAGCTGGCACGCCATGCCCAACGGGCCTGGCAGCGCTACGGCAAGGGCCGACACCCCGCCGGCCTGAACCTGGGGGATTGCTTCAGCTATGCCCTCGCCGCCGGCCTGCAGCTTCCACTGCTGTTCAAGGGTCACGATTTCACCCTCACCGACATCGCCCCGGTGCTGACGCCGCCGCTGCGCCGTTGAGCCGAGCCGCCACCCTCGCCCCGATCGAAGCCTGGTTCGAGCAGCAGGGCTGGCGGCCGCTGCCGTTCCAGCGCCAGTGCTGGAAGGCGTTCCTGGCCGGCCGCAGCGGCCTGATCCAGGTGCCCACCGGCTCCGGCAAAACCTATGCCGCCGTGATGGGGCCGATCGCCGAACTGCTGGCGGAAACGGCGGGTCACGCCAGCCCCCCCAGCGGCCTGCGCCTGCTCTACCTCACCCCCCTGCGGGCCCTCAGCCGCGACCTGGCCCTGGCGATCCGGCTGCCGATCGAAGCGATGGCCTGGCCGCTGCGGGTGGGCATCCGCAACGGCGACACCCCCAGCTCCGAGCGCGCCCGCCATCTCAGGAACCCGCCCCAGATCCTGATCACCACGCCGGAGTCGCTTTCGGTGCTGCTGGCTGGCAAGGCGGCGACGGAGCTGTTCGGCAGCCTCGAGGCCGTGGTGCTCGATGAGTGGCACGAGCTGATGGGCAGCAAGCGCGGCAGCCAGTGCGAGCTCTGCCTGAGCTGGCTGCGCCGCCACCGCCCTGGCCTGCGCAGCTGGGCGATCAGCGCCACGATTGGCAATCTCCAGGAGGCCGCCAACGCGGCCGTTGGCATCGGCCCAGGCCCCCAGGGGCACCCCGCTGGCGCCCCCGATCCGCTGATCATCACGGCGAAGCTGCGCCGGGGCACCGCCATCCGCAGCCTGCTGCCGGAGTCGATCGATGGGTTCCCCTGGGCCGGCCACCTGGGTCTGCGCATGCACGAGGAGCTGGTGGCGGCGCTCGATCCGGCCATCTCCACCCTGCTGTTCACCAACACCCGCAACCAGGCCGAGCGCTGGCACCAGTGCCTCCGCTACGCCTGCCCGGAGATGGGGGGCGCCCTGGCCCTGCACCACAGCGCGATCGACCGGCAGGAGCGCGAGGCGATCGAGGCGGGCGTGAAAAGCGGCGCGATCCGCTGGGTGGTCTGCACCAGCTCCCTGGATCTGGGGGTGGATTTCCAGCCGGTGGAGCGGGTGGTGCAGATCGGCTCCGCCAAGAACCTGGCCCGGCTGCTGCAGCGGGCCGGCCGCTCCGCCCACAACCCCGGCGGCACCTCCCAGGTGCTGTTTCTGCCCACCAATGCGCTTGAACTACTGGAGGTGAGCGCGATGCGGCGCGGCCTGGCCGAAGGGTTGGTGGAGGTGCGGCGGCCGCCGGTGGCGCCCCTGGATGTGCTTCTTCAGCACCTCACCAGCCTGGCCTGCGGACCCGGCTTCGAACCGGAGCGGGAGCTGGCGGCGGTGCGCAGCGCCTGGAGTTTCCGCAGCCTCAGCGACGGCGACTGGCAGTGGTGCATTCGCTTCCTCGAGCAGGGGGGCGACTGCCTGGGCGCCTATCCCCGCTTCCGCAAACTCGAGCGGGATCCGGTGGCGGCCGGGCCGGAGGCCCCCTTCCGCTACCGGATCAGCGACCCGGCCCTGGCCCGCCTGCACCGGCTCAACATCGGCACGATCACCGCTGACCGCGCTGTCACGGTGAAGGTGGTGCGCGGCGCCCGGCTCGGCCAGGTGGAGGAGTCGTTCGTGGCCCGGCTCAAGCCGGGCGATGTGTTCTTCTTTGCCGGCCGCCAGCTGGAATTCGTGCGGCTGCGGGAGATGAGGGCCCTGGTGAAGGCCAGCACAAAGAAAAGCCGGACGGTGCCGGCCTGGGCCGGCGGGCAGATGGCGCTCTCCGATCTGCTGGCCAGCCACCTGCGCCGTGAGGTGCACCGCTGCGCCGAGGCCCTGGCGTCGACAGACCCCAGCCGCGCCGGACTCGACAACCCCGAGCTGCGCGCCCTGGAGCCGTTGCTCCGCCGCCAGGCGGACCTGTCGCGGATTCCCCGCCTGGATCAGTTTCTGGTCGAAACCTGCCGCAGCCGCGAGGGCAGCCACCTGTTCGCCTATCCCTTCGAGGGGCGCTTCGTGCACGAGGGGCTCGGCTTCCTCTGGGCCGGGCGGCTGACCCGCCACCGCAGCAGCACCATCACCGTGTCGGTGAACGACTACGGCTTCGAGTTGCTGGCGCCCCGGGGCTACCCCTTCGCGGAGCTGATCGCGTGCCATGGCGAGGAGCTGCTCGACAGCGCCGCCTTGCAGGCGGATCTGGAAGCCACGATCAATCTGTCGGAGATCTGCCGCCGACGCTTCCGGGCCATCGCCCAGATCGCCGGGCTGGTGGTGAACGGCTACCCAGGCCAGAGCAAGAGCGGCGGCCAGCTCCAGATCAGCGCCGCCCTGCTGTTCGATGTGTTCCAGCGCCACGAGCCCGGCAGTCTGCTGCTGGAGCAGGCGCGCCAGGAGGTGATCGCGGAGCAGCTGGAGCTCGGCCGGCTGCAGGCGGCGCTGCAGCGGCTGCAGGCCAGCGCCCTGCTGCTGGAGACCACCGCCCGCCCGGGCCCCCTGGCCTTCCCCTTGCTGGTGGAGCGGCTCAACAACAACCGCATGAGCAGCGAGTCGGTGCTGGAGCGGGTGCAGCGGCTGGTGGCCGAGGCCCGCAAAGCCGAGGAGATCTAACGTTCGGTGAATCTGCTCCGGGAACTGCCTAACCTGATCGCAGCCAGGCCCAAAGCGTGAAACGACTGATCTATTGGCTGCTGGGCGAGCGGGCCGGCCGGGTTGTGGTCGGTAGTTGGCGCTGGCTCTGGGGCCTGCCGGTGGAGTCGGGCGGCAAGGTGGCCGTGGCCGTGGCCGAGGAATCCCTGCAGTCGATGCAGGAATCGGTGCAGCAACTGGCCAAGGCGGTGGCCCAGCAGGTGGGTGCCTACGAGCGGGCCAAGAAGAAGTACCAGGACAAAACCCGCGAGCTCAGTTCCTTCGAACAGCAGGCGCTGCTGGCCCAGTCGGCCGGGCAGGAGGAAGGGGCGCGGCTGGCGATGGGCCGCGCCATCGGCATCGAGAAGCTGCTGCCCGCGCTGGAGCAGCAGGTGAACCAGGCCGAAGTGTTCGTGAACGCCTCCAAGGACAAGCTCAACCGGGAGCGCCTCAAGCTCGAGCAGTACAAGTCCGACATGCAGAACATGAAGGACCTGGCTGAGGTGAACGCGGCACTCGAATCGATTGCCAAGGTCAACAACGACTTCAACATCGGCTCGGCCCGCTCCTCCTTCGAAACGGCCAAGCGGGCTGTGGAGGGCCGGCACTTCACCAGCGCCGCCCTGGCCGAACTCTCCGAGAATCCCCAGGAGAAAATCACCGCCGATCTCGAGCAGATGACCCTTGACGAGGAGGTGTCCCAGCGGCTGAAGCGGCTCGAAGCGGCGCCGATCCTCCGGCTTCCGGAAACTCCCCAGCCATGAGCCCCAGGGATTCAGCCGGCGGCCAGAGCGGCCCGCCACCGATCGTCTATATCCTGGTCGTCATCGCCATCGGCTATGGCGCCACCAAACTGTGGCAGCCCCAGCTGCAGGGCCTGGTTGGCTGGCGGCCTTCGCTGCCCGCGATGCCCTCAATGCCCTCAATGCCGGCTTCCCCCCAGCCTGGGGCCCAGTTCCCGCCAGTGGCGAGCGTGCCCGCCGGAACCACCGTCAGCATCGATGGCTCCACCAGCATGGTGCTGATCAATGAGGCCCTCAAGGCCGGCTTCGTTCGCGCCTTCCCAGGCAGCGTCGTGAGCACCGCCGCCGTGGGCTCTGACAACGGCATTCAGGAGCTGCTGGGGGGCAGCATTTCCCTGGCGGCGATCTCGCGGCCGCTCACGGCCGAGGAGGAGGGCCGCGGCCTGGCTGCGGTCCCGGTGGCGCGGGATCGCATCGCCCTGGTGGTGGGGATCGACAACCCCTTCCGCCGGGGACTCTCCCGCGGCCAGGTGGTGCAGGTCTTCCGCGGCGAGATCACCAACTGGACCACCCTGGGCGGGGTCGACCGGCCGATCCGGGTGCTGAACCGCCCGAGCGTCAGCGGCACCCACCAGGCCTTCAGCAAGATCTTGCTGGGCGGCCAGCCCTTCGGCAGCACCGCCAACATCACAACCCTGGCCAGGGATGCCACCACGCCCATGCTGCGCCTACTGGGGGCCGATGGGATCGGCTACGCCACCTTCGGCCAGGTGGCCGACCAGAAGACGGTGCGCGTCGTCCCCATCGATGGCACCACCCCGGAAGCGGAGTCGTACCCGTTCCAGCGGCCCCTGTCCTACGCCTACCGCCAACCTGCCGATCCCGCCGTGAAAGCCTTCCTCGGTTATGCCCTCTCCCCGGCCGGCAAAGCCGCCATCGAGGCGGGCCTCAAGGGGCCCCCTGCAGGCGCTTGACGATCACGCTCATCAGCACCAGCGAACCGACCAGGGCAAGCAGCAGGGCAATGGTCATGGATGTCCAGAAAGAGATGGGGCCAGTATCGCTGGTGCGCTCATCCCTGCTCGGGCACCGGGGGCTGGGGGTCAAGGCAACGGTCGCGGAGCAGGCGGGAGACGGTGAGGTTGATGCAGGGGGGATCGGTGTCGATCTGAAGCAGCCACTCCGCCATTTCCATGCGCAGGGCGTAGGCATCCTCGAAACGCTCCACCTGCTCGAGACCGTGCAGGCGTCGCTCCATCCATTGACGGGTTTCGCTGGGCAGTTGGCGCTGAATCCGACGTTGGCTCACGGGGAAACTCCCGGTGGGTCCGCCGATCCTGATCGATGGGCGGGCATTGTCGGTAGTCAACCAAACACATTCGGGGCGAAGATGCTGCAAAGACACCGGTTCGGCGCCCCGACGGCCTGGCTTGCCGCAGGACTGCTGGGCGCCGCCGGGCTCGCCAGCCCGGCCCGCGCCAGCGACACCCGCCACGACTGCCTGAGCTGGACCCACAGCGGCGGGGCTGGGCGGGTCGAACTGGGCAACCGGATCGGGGCCGCGAACCTTCTCACCAAGCAGAGCAGCTTCGCCACCTCCCAGCCCGGCGACACCCACAGCCTCTACAGCAGCGCCGATCTGCGCCGGGTTTGTGATCCACGCTGATCTCCTGGACTCGACTTTCCAGGGGGCTGAAACCTAGGGTCTCAGGCTCCTGCACCCACCAACCAGCGACCGCCGGCCGCCAGAACCAAGGCGGCCAGGCAGGCCAGCCAAACGAGCCGGCGGCTCGGCTGCAGCAGACGACGCAGCAGCACCCAGGAACCTGCCACCCCAACCAGCACCACCAGGGTCTGGCAGAAGGCGATCACATGGCCATCGGCGCTCCAGCCTGGCCAGGGCCCTGGCGCAAGCCCCGCCAGGCTCACCGGCAGCACCAGTCCCGCCTCCGCCATGCCCACCGGCAGGTGGCGGGCCAGCAGCAGGGCCCAGAGCAGGGGCAGCAGACCATACAGCCCCAACCGCAAGCGGGAGACGGCCCGTAGCGGCGTCAGCAGCCGCAGCGCCAGGAACAGCGCCGACGGCAGGGCCAGGGCGAGGCAGCCAAAGACCAGCCTGGGCAGCAGCGGCCCCGCCTGCAGGCTGGGCGGCGCCAGGGGCAGGCCCCCGAGCAGCCGGTCCCAGAACTTGAGACAGATGCCCCCCGCCAGCACCAGGATCAGCCCCGCTTCCCCCGCCGGTGGGTTCATGGTGCGCTGCAGGTCGGCAGCGGGGGGGCGAACGCTCAGTTGGACCGAACGGTGCGGGCAGGCCTGGGCGCAGGTGAGGCAGAGCACGCAGTTGCGGTTGTCGGCCAGGTGGGCGGGGTGGGTGCCGAGCGGGCAACCGGCCGTGGCCAGCCCTTCCCCTTCGGCCGGCCCTCCTTTGAAACAGGCATAGCTGCTGCAACTGCCGCTGCAGGTGCCCGCCTGGGCGCGCAACTCCAGCATCGAGAGCTTGGCGAACAGGCCGTTCATCCCTCCTACTGGGCAGAGGTAGCGGCACCAGAAGCGTTTCTCGAACAGCAGCGAGCCGACCACGGCGCCCGCCGTGATCACCAGCAGCAGGCAACTGCTCAGCCAGGCGGTCTGCTCCAGGTCGGCCAGCTCCTCCCAGAGCAGGATCGCGGCGAAACCGGCCGCCAGGGCCGGCGGCGCCCAGGCATCGGTGTTGCCCCGGGGCCAGGGGGCCGGCTGCCAGCCCAGCCGCCGCGCCAGCCGCTGCCCGATCTCACCCCAGACCATGAACGGACAGAAGGAGCACCACAGCCGCCCCACCAGGGGATAGCTGAGCAGGATCAGCGGCCACCACCAGGCCCAGAACAGGTTGAGACCACCGTTGTGGGAGCGGTCCTGGGGGCCCAGCCACAGCCAGAGGTTGACCAGCACGAACACCCAGCTCACCACTCCGAACAGCAGGCCGTTCCAGAGTCGCGGCGATCGCATCCACTGCCGCAACGGCGGCTTCCAGCGCCAGAGGTCGAAGCGCAGCCGCTGGGGCCGCGGTGTCAGCCAGAACACCTCCTCCGGCAGCGACATCGGCAGGGGCGAGGCCAGGGCCGCCGGGGGCAGCTGGCGCAGGGCCCGCTCCACCAGACCTTCGAGTTCCCGGATGTTGCCGGGGAAGTCGTGGATCTGCAGGCGGCGGATCACCTCCTCCCCCACCATGGGTGTCGCTGTCCAGGCCAGCGCCCGGCTCCGCAGCCGCAGCAGGTACCGCAACCACTCACCCAGGTCCTGACGCCGTACCCGCAGCGGCGGCACCCGGATCAGGCGGCAGCTCGGCTCGAAGGCGGACAGGGCCGCCTCGGTGGTGAAGAACAGGCGGCCACCGAAGTGGCGGGGCGTGGAGCCGGTGCCGGGGGCCTGCCAGTCGCCGCTGCGGGCCAACGTCAGCAGGGACGACAGCAGGGCGGGATCGACCCGATCGAGCTTGTTGATCAGCAGGCTGCCGTCGCCAAGAGCTTCGAGCAGGGAGCCGCTGCCGTCGCTGCTGGCCGTGCCGAACAACTCCGCTCCATCGCCCCGCAGCAGCGCCCCATCCAGCTGAACCATCAGGCGGCGGCGGGCAGCGGATCCGAAGTGGATCAGGGCGGCCACGTCGTCCTTCTCCAGGCCGGGTTCCCCGCTGATCAGCACCGGCCGCTGGTCTGCATCGGCGGCCGCCTGCCGGACCTGGTCCCGCAGGGCAACGGCATAGCGGCTGCTGCCGACGACCCCCCGCCGGGCCCGGCCAACCAGGTGGGGGGCGAGGCGTCGGAAGCGCTCGGGCAGCGGGGCCAGCTCAGCCTCGGGCGGAGCGGGTGCGGCCAGGCCATCCTCAGCCATCACGTCTGCCGCTGGATTGCTCGTTCACCTGGGCACCAGCCTGGCTTCCATTTCATTCTGGTGCCGGTTGGCGATGATGACCCGATGACTCTCACCCTCTACGGCGGAGCCCGCAGCCGGGCTTCGATGCCCCGCTGGTACCTGGGCGAGAAGCAGATCCCCTACACCTGGATCCTGCTCGACATGGCCGCTGGCGAGCACCGCCAGGAGCCCTTTCTGGCGCTCAACCCCTTCGGCAAGGTGCCCCTGCTGGTCGACGACGAGGCGGTGGCGGCCGACGGCGGCAGCCTGCGGTTGTTCGAGAGCGGCGCCATCCTGCTCTATCTGGCCGATCGCTACGGCCACGAGTTCAGCAGCCCGGCCCAGCGGGCCGAAGCGGAGCAGTGGGTGCTGTTCGCCAATGCCACCCTCGCCACCGCCCTCTTCGTCGAGTCGGCACGGGAGAAAGAGTTTCCCCGGTTGATGACGGCGCTCAACACACGTCTGGAGGGCGGCGCCCCCCTGCTCGGCGCGGCGTGGGGGGTGGCGGATTGCGCCATCCAGGCCCATCTGGCCTATCTGCCGGTGTTCTTCCCCCAACTCGATCTGGGCCCCTACCCGAACGTGCAGGCCTGCATCGCGGCCACCCAGGGGCGTGCCGCCTACCGAGCGGCGATGGCCACGGGCTGAGCCGCGGATGGCCAGCCAACTCCCTTTCCACTGGCGGGGGCACCGCCTGGAGCTGCTGGGCGCCAAGGCCGCCTGGGATCCGGCCCAGGGCCTGCTGCTGCTGGCCGATCTGCACCTGGGGAAGGCGGAAACCTTCCAGGTGCACGGCATCCCGCTGCCCAGCGACGGCGATCGGGCCACCCTCAACGCCCTGCTGGCCCTCGCCCATCACTGGAGGCCCCGCGAGGTGGTGGTGCTGGGCGATCTGATCCACAGCCGCCTGGGGCTCACCGCCGAGCTGCGCCAGACGTTGGCGGCCCTGCCGTCCTTGCTCGGCTGTCCGCTGAGCCTGGTCGGCGGCAACCATGAAACCGGCAGCTGGTTGGAGGGCCTGCCCCAGCAGGCGAGCGGCGCCCGGGGTCCCCTCTGGTTGAGCCACAGCCCCGAGCAGCCGCCGGCAGCCGCGGGGGAGCAGCTGAACATCTGCGGCCACCTGCATCCGGTGGCCCTGATCGGCTCCGGCAGCGACCGGCTGCGGCTGCCCTGCTTCAGCTACGACGGGGTTGCCAACCGGTTGGTCCTGCCAGCCTTCGGTCAGCTGACGGGGGGCCATCCCTGCGAGGATCGCTCAGAACAATGGTTGGTGGCCGAGGGGTCCATCGTTCCTGGGCGCAGGCCTCGCTGCCCTGCTGCCCCTAGGCCTCAGCCGCCAGGGCACGCACCACATCACCGCGGGTGAGCACACCCACCAGTCGCCCTTCCTCAAGCACAAAAAGACGCTGGGTGCTGCGGTCCTGCAGCAGGCGGGCAGCCGCCGGCAGCGAAAGATCGGCTGGGCAGGTGTGGGGATGGGCTCCCATCAGCTCGCCCACGGTGCTGCCCAGGGCCTGGTGCACCTGCCGGTCCCAGTGCAGGGGGTTGCGCAGGTAGATCACAGCGTCGAGCAGCATCACGTAGGGGCCCACATCAACGCCGCCCTCCTTCACCATTAGGTTCTGCTCAGTGAGTTCACCGACCAGGCGGCCCTCCTCGTCCACCACCGGGAGGCCGGAGACGTGGTGGTCACTCATCAGCTGCACCGCCTCCTGCAACGGGGTGGCGGCGCTGACGCTGAGCACCGGGGTGGACATGGCCGCCGCCACGTGCAGGGCCGGCTGGGAATCAAGGGTCATCGCAGCAAGGTGACTGAAGAGGGTTCTAGGCCAGCGCCCGGCCGGCAGAGTGTCCCTCCAGCCCGCCGCCGCCGATGCGTCCTGTCCCCCCCAGCCGCCGCCTCGCCGACGGGCTCACCGTGGCGCGGGCCCTGATCGGCCTGCCCCTGCTGCTGGCCCTGGCTGGTGGACTGGGCGGGCTGGCCTGGATCCTTCTGCTGCTGGGCGGTCTCTCCGATTGGGCCGATGGCGCCCTGGCCCGCCGCGCCGGCGGTGGTTCTGCCTGGGGCGCCCGCCTCGATCCGCTCACCGACAAGATCCTGATCAGTGCGCCCCTGCTCTGGCTCGCCGCCGCCGGCAGGCTGCCGCTCTGGGCGGTGTGGCTGCTGCTGGCCCGGGAGCTGCTGATCTCCGGCTGGCGGGCCGGCCAGGGGAATGGTGGACCGGCCTCCCGTTCGGGCAAGGCCAAGACGGTGCTCCAGTTCCTGGCCATGCTGCTGCTGCTCTGGCCCGGGAGCTGGGGCCTGGGCGGGGGGGCTGTCGCGGCGGTGCTCCACAGCGCCGGCTGGTGGCTGTTCTGGCCTTCGCTGGCGCTGGCGCTGAGCTCAGCGGTGGGGTACGTGCGGGCCCCTCAGCCCCTCAGCCACAGCTCAGCAGGGCATCATCCCCGCTGAAATCGGGGCTTCCCCCGGGGCGAAGGGCGTAGTCGTTGGCAAAGCTGTCTGCCAGGGCGGCATCGAGGTCGAAGACCGGCTTCCAGGCCAGCTCCCGCTCCAGCCGGTGCACATCGGTGAGGAAGTGGGCCAGCCGCAGGGGAAAGGACTTGCGGGCCTTGGGATCGAGCCCCGCCGGATCGAAGCAGCGGATCTCCACCACCGATGGATCCTGACCGCAGGCCCGCGCCGCCGCCGCCACCAGCCCCCGGAAGGTGACGCCCTTGCGGCCGGAACAGTTGTAGATCCGGTTGGTGGCGGCTTCCACTTCCAGGCAGCGGGCCATGGCGATCGCCAGGTCGCCCACATGGCCCAGCTGGGTGATCGTACTGCCGTCGCCGGGCAGGGGCACGGGGCGGCCGTGCACGATCCGATCGAAGAACCAGCTCTCCACCGGGTTGTAGTTCCCCGGCCCGATGATGTACGTGGGTCGGAAGCTGGTGAAGGGAATCCCCTGGCGCCGCAGCCACTCCTCGGTTTCGAGCTTGCCGGCATGGCGGCAGGCCGGATCGGTGGGGGCGTTCTCATCGAGGGGCCACTGCTCGCCATCGGCGTAGACCCCGGCCGAACTCACATACACGAACCGGTGCTTCGGCTCCCCGGTGCGCTCCACCACGGCGCGGCTGTCGGAGAGCGAACGCCCACTGCTGTCGATGATCACGTCGAAGCTGCGGCCCTGCAGCGGGGCGAGGGCCTCGGGGTTGGTGCGGTCCCCGATCAGGTGCTCCACCCCGGCCGGCACGGGGTTGCGGCCGCGGGTGAACAGGGTGAGGTCATGGCCGAAGGCCTGCAATTGGGCCACCAGGGGCTTGCCGATGAAGCGGGTGCCGCCCATCACCAGAATCTTCATCCGATCCACACCCGCAACGCCCCGACAGAATGGCAAGGCAGAAAGGATCCTGCCGCACGATTCTCCTGGCCAAGGCGCCCCTGCCTGGCCAGGTCAAGACCCGCCTGATCCCGGCCCTGGGGCCTGAAGGGGCGGCGGCCCTGGCGGCCGCAATGCTGGAGCGAACGGCGGCGATCGCGCTGGAGGCCGCCCTGGGGCCTGTGGAGCTGTGCGTGGCCCCCTCCCGGGACCTGCCGGTCTGGCAGGAGTTGCGGTTGCCGCGGGATCTGCAGTGGAGCGACCAGGGGGAGGGGGATCTGGGCGAGCGGATGGCGCGGGCAGCGCGGCGCGGCCTGGAAGCTGGCAGCCCGGTGCTGCTGATCGGCACGGATTGCCCGGGTCTGGGGGCGAACCAGCTGCGCGCCGCCGCCGAAGCGCTGCAGGAGCACGATGGGGTGCTGGTGCCCACCTGGGACGGGGGTTATGCCCTGGTGGGGATGGGGCGCTTTGACCCCAGTCTGTTTGACGCCATGCCCTGGAGCACCCCCGCCGTCCTGGCCCAGACGCGCCTCCGGCTGGCCGCCGCGGGCTGGTCGTGGAAGGAGTTGCCGGCCTTGGTTGACATCGACACCCCAGCCGATCTCGCCGCTCTGGTTGGGGATCTCAAAGAGCTGGCGGTGTTGTGGGGCCGCCGCGACGCCGGTTGAACCCAGGTGCAGCGACGCCCCCATCCCGCTTCAGCTCAACGCGCCGCCGCAGCTGGAGCCGCTGCCGGCGGTGCAGCCGAAGCAGTGGTTCGCCACCCGGATCGGCTCTCCCTCGGGATCGCGGCGCAGCAGGTCCCGCAGATGGCTGCGGGGGCCGCTCCCCTGATCCGGGCCGCATGGGAGCCCCAGCTGCTGGTTGAAATCACAGTCGAACAGATGGCCCTGCCAGTCAACGCTGATCAGCGAACGGCACATCACCTGGGCCAGATTTGCCTCGCGGTGGCTGCTGCGCAGCAGCTCCTGGTACGTCTCCAACTGGCCGCTGAGGCGGAGCACCGCTTCGAACCGCTGGATCGGCATGTTGGCCAGGGCATACAGCTGGTTGAAGGCGATGCCGAAGTCGTCGGCGAGCACGCGCTTGTAATCGGCTTCCAGGGGGGCCTGGGGCGGCGGCAGCACCGGGCCCTGGGGGTTGTAGACAAGGTGCAGCTCTAGGCCTGAGCCGCCCTGGCCGTAGCCGAGGGCGTTCAGCTGCCGCAGACCGGCGACGCTGCGCCCGAACACACCCTCGCCGCGCTGCCGGTCCACGTTGCCGGCTGAATAGCAGGGCAGGGAGGCCACCACGGTGACGCCCTGCTCGGCCAGGAAGGCGGCCAGATCCTCCTGGCCTTGCTCAGTGAGGATCGTGAGGTTGCAGCGGTCAATCACCTCCACGCCAAGCCCCCGCGCCGCCGCCACCAGCTCGCGGAACAGGGGATGGAGCTCGGGGGCACCGCCGGTGAGATCGAGGGTTCGGATTCCGCGGGCCTTGAGCACTTCGGGGATCAGCGCCACGGTGGCCGGGTCCATGCTTTCGGTCCGCGTGGGCCCGGCGTTGACGTGGCAGTGGCTGCAGGCCTGATTGCAGCGGTAGGTCAGGTTCACCTGCAGGGTGGTGAGCGCCCCGCGGCGAAGAGCGGGGAAGGTGGTGGCACCTGCCGGGATCGTTGCCGCGATCGCGGCAGGTTGTTGCGGTGACACGGTCATCAGGGAACAAACCGCCAGGGGAGCGCTCAGAGAACGGATGCAGGAACACACTGGATGTGGTCCTCCCTGGCGCACCATGCTGCATCTCGATCTCCCCACCGATGCCGCCTCGGCGGTGGGCAAGGCCAGCCAACCGCTCCCCCAGTGGCCGGCTCAAGGCCTCGGAAGGCAAGAAAGTGCGGCTCCGCCAGTACGCCCGCCTGGTGGATCAGGTGCTGCGGGAGCGGTTGGCCGGCCAGTCCACCCCGCTGGTGCTCGCCGCGGTCGACAGCCTCGGAGCGATCTACCGCTCGGTGAACACTTACCCCCATCTGGCGCCCGTCGGCATCGAGGGCAGCCCCGAGCGCCGCTCAGAGGGCGAGCTGGCCCAGGCCTCCCGCGCCGTGCTCGATGACCTCAACAGCCAGCGGGTCGCCGCCTGGCGGGAGCGGTTTGGCGTGCGTGGCAACGAGGGCCGTGCCAGCACCGACCTGGCCCAGGTGGCGCGGGCCGCCACCTTCGAAGCGGTGCAGAGCCTGATGGTGGACATGGACCGGGTGATGAACGGGCGGATCGACGAGACCGACGGCCGCATCGACGAGGCCCAGACCGCCGGTGCCGACAGCTACGGCGTCTACGACGAGATCGCCCGGCGGGTGTTGCTCTCAGGCGGGGAGGTGCTGGGGGTTCGCCAGGCTGATCTCCCTGAGGGCGCCGCTGTCGCCGCGATCCTGCGCTACGCCCTCTGAGCCCGGAGGGCCCGTTCGATGGTTTCCCCTGCAGCGCCAAGAGCTGCCAAGCCGAGCGGTCACCCCGGGCATGGAACACTGATTTCAGAGATCACTCCACTCCTCGCCATCAGCGTCCGATGCGTGCTCCATTCGCCTTTGCCGCCGCTGGCCTCCTGTCGATCAGCCTTCCGGCAGCCGGCGCCCTGGCCCAGGTGGCGATCGAGAGTCAACGGGTCACGTTTCGAGCCGGAGCCGATTCCACCCTGCTCAAGGGCCAGCTCAAGGGCGACCAGACCATCGACTACAAACTCCGGGCCGGCGCCGGTCAGACCCTGACGGTGGAACTGAAGGGCTCCAACCCGCAGAACTACTTCAACGTGATGGCGGCCGGGACCGACATCGCCCTGTTCATCGGCAGCAGTTCAGGCAACCGCTTCAGTGGGTTCCTGCCCAGCGATGGGGACGTCAGGGTGCGTGTGTATCTGATGAGCCCGGCGGCGCGCCGCAATGAAACCAGCACCTTCAGCCTGAAGGTGGGGATCAGCGGTGCTCCCCTCGCCGCCGTGCCCGCCTCCCGAGATGCCCTGATCCCGGGCACTCCCTATCACGCTTCGGCGGAGGTGCCCTGTGTGTCGGGCAGCAGCGGCAAGGCCACCAGCTGCAAGGCCTCAGTGATCCGCCGGGCCAACAACAGCGCCACGGTAGTGGTCACGAACCCCGAGGGCCAGAAGTGTCAGGTCCTGTTCGTGAAGGGCCAGGCCGTCGCAACCGATCAGCCCGAGAAGCTCACGGTGCAGCGGCGCGGCGATGTTTCGGTGCTGCTGCTGGGGGAGAACTTCGAGCGCTATGAGATTGTCGATGCCCTGGTGGTGGGCGGCTGAGCCCGCTGGCTTCCACCGGCGATTCCACGATCCATCGTTTCGCACATGGTTTGGCTGCTCCAACAGGGATGGGCTTGGTGGATCACTGAGTCCCAATCCCCTGCACTGCAGAGACTCTGAAACGGTCCGAAGTGCTCAATCACCATGGACCCCCATCTCACCACCGACAGATCCTTATGCTGAAGTGATCATTCGCCTCAACAGGAGAACCAGGCCGAACATGGCCACGCCGACCAACTGAAGCAACGGCACGCCGATCATGATCACGCTCTGAGCCAGACCAGGTTCGGGCCCCGTTGAGGTGAGTGGGGAGGAGAGGCTCAGAAGCGCCATCCCCCCCCAGCGACAGAAACAGTGTTGCGATGAAAAGGATTCTCCCAGCAATGCTGCGATCCCCCACGCGTCCAGCCATCAAGCCCAGCAGCAGATAGGGAGCGATGATCAAGGCAAGAAATGGAAGATCGCTGCTTTGCAAGCTGGACGTGCGAACCCAGGTGATGATCAGGCTCAGGGTGGCGGCAAAGATGCAGACCGCTCTGGTGGCCTGGTCAACCATGACCGTCCTCAACTTCCTCGTTGATGTCTGGCATCAGCCCCCCTTTGGATCGCCAAGGATTCCAGCTGCTGCAACCGTTGTTGTTGGCTTGCCTTCACGCAGGCCCTCAGATTCTCCCGAGCCCTCCAGCATTGGTCCATGGTGTTCACCCAACGCCGTTGATCCTCCACCAGGGCATCGCGCTCTGGCTGCTTGAGCGAGGCTTCGTTCCGCAGGCGGCGGAACGCCTGGCGGAGCTGTCCGTCGAGGGCCTTCAGCTCGGCATCACGGCAGATCAGCACCGTGGCGGCACTGCCCGCGAGCTGACAGTGGATCGTCTCGCCATCGAATGAGTCCGGTGGTGGAGGGATCGCCAGGGCGCCAAGCGTGGTTAGTCCTGTTGCCAGAAGCAGTGGCAGAACTGGCAACGGCAACTTCAAGTGCCGGTTGAACCATACAGGCTTCATCATCGTCACGGTTCAAGGTGATCCACGCCTCACGAATGAGAACAGCTGGTTCGATTCCGCCGCACAAACCACCGGCCCGATCCGCCGTCAGTCAGCCCAGGGCTGATTCACAGTGACCATAGAGAGACCACCTTGACTTGTCCCCGACAAGCTGGACCCTCGAGCTGAGCTCGCCAAAAATTTGGAGCGAAGGCTCAGAGCCCCTGCTCGCGAAAAAAACGCCGTATGGCATCTTCGGCAATGCCAACCTTGGCAGCGTCACAGGCAGAGGTTTTGCTGAAGTACTTCCCGGCCTTGTTGAAATTGACCCGACAGCCCCCATCAAATTTCACCTGATGGATCCCCAGCAGGAGGGGAACGATTTCGGGTGGATTTCCACTGGATGAACCACTGGCGGGAGCGACGCTGGCGCCTCCCTCGCTGACGCCCTTCTTGAACGGTGCCGGATCCCAGTAGACGAAGATCGACTGGGTGGCCAGTCGGTAGACCTGGCCTCGGTTCGCCTCAAGGATCTCGCGCTTGGCAGGCTTGCCTGCGGCATCAAAATAGGCGTTGGGCGTGGCCTCATTGGGCATGAGTTCGATTCGTTGGCCACCCTTGAGCTCAATGCTCGCGAAGCCCTGGCGCTGCGAAAAAGTGCACAGACCCGACGACGTGGCCCGATCATCTCCGGCGGGGTAGACGTCGCAGCGGGCATCGACGGTATCGGCCAGAACTGGGGTTGCGACCATCAGGCCAGCGGCACCGAGAAGGGCAGCTGACAGGTGCGACTTCGGCCGCGAACGACGTTTCATCCCAACAATCCCAACCTCTGATCGACGGTACGTCCCCCGGTCGCCCAAGTCCTGGACATCACAGTCTTGACTCCCCTGCCCAGGAACTCACGCAGGGGTGGATCAGGGTCTTCAACCCCACCACGAACCGGCTGAGCGGCACAGCAACCCCAGCGACAAGCCCGAGCCCATCCGAACACCCGACAGCACTCCTACTCTGCCCCCAGTCTCCAACCCGCCGATGCTGCGGCAGATCCGGCGGGACCTCAGCCGCGCGGCACCGCTGACCCTGGTGCTGGGGGCAGCCATCGGGGCCGGTCTGACCCGCTCGTTGATCGAGCCCCTACGCCAGGGCATCACCTTTGCCCTGGAAACCACCACGCTCGGCGCCGTGGAGATCTTTGCTCCGGTGGTGGTCAACCTGATCTGGATCAGTTGCTGCATTCCAGAGCAGGTGGCCCTGGCGGGTCAGAGCGCTCCAGCCACCGGGACCCACAGGCTGGGCCTGCGGGTGATCAGCGCGATGGCGGAGGCGCTGCTGCTGCTGCCCTACTTCGTGGTGAGCGTGCTCCTGGCCAGCGTGCTGGCCTCGCCCCGTCCGGATCTGGGCGAGCAGCTCCCTCTGTTGCTGGGTGCCCTGACTCCAGCGGGCGTGGCAAGCGCCGTGGGGCGCACCGCCCTGTTCGCGGCCACGTCCGCCTGCCTCTGCCACCTGATCGGCCGCTCTGGCCGCCACCACCCGGCGGACCTGCCCATTCTGATCAGCACCGCGATCGTCAACTGTTCGCTCGCGGTGATCCTGCTGGAGGTGGTCGGGCGCGCCATGCTTTCGCCCTCCTTCATCGGACGTCCATGAACGAGCCGCCACCCGCCACGCCGAAGGAACGGTCAGCGTCGCTGCCGCGGGTGTCGATGGAGGTGGTGGGCACCGCCCTGAGCTGGGCCGTGCCGGTGGGAGCGCTGCTGCTGGGCGGCTGGTTGCTGATGACCACCTGGCAGCAGCAGAGCTGGGTGTCGCGCAGCTTCGCCGTGCGCTTCCGCACCAGCGATGCCAGTGGCATCTGGCCCGGGGTGATGGTGACCGTGTCCGGCTTTCGGGTGGGCCGGGTGGAGCGGGTGGCCCTGTTGCAGGACGGCAAGGTGGCCGTGGATCTGCGCATCGCCGAGCAGTACCGCCGCCTGCTCGGGCCGGCCTCCCGCGCCGAGCGATACCAGGAGGGCCTGATCGGGGCCAGTCAGATTGCCCTCACCCCCGATGTGACCCCAGCCGGCCAGCCAGCTCCGCGGAGCGACCTGCTGATTCCGTTTCAGCAAGGTCCGGATCTGGCCGAGTTGCTTGAGGAGATCGGCACCACCCGGCTCAAGCTCAACCGAACCCTCGAGGGCACCGCCGCTGTTGCGGAGCGGGATGTCCCCCGGGCCGTCGCAAGTTTCCGCGGCACCATGGCCGATCTGCGGCAGCTCAGCACCCGCCTGGAGGCCGAAACCAGCCGCACCGCCGCCACCACCCGCCAGACCCTTCGCGTCTATGAGGGCACCGCCAGACAACTCAGCTCCACCGGCGCCGCCGCGCGCCAGGTCACCGAGGAAGCCCTTGGCTTGATGCGCGGTGCCCAGCCGCCCCTGGTGGAGACCCTGGGTGAGGTGCGGGTGCTGGCGCGCCGCGTCAATCAGTTGCTGGATTCGCTGGGGGTGAGGGAAGAACGCCCGGCAGTGCCCCCATCCCCTGCCGATGCACCTTGACCGAGGCGATGCGAAGCCGCTCCACCAGCCGTGCCAGCAGTTCCCGCCGGGTCTCCCCCTGGCGGCCCGCTTCGGTGATCACCAGGGCACTCACCCGCAGGCCCTCGGCCGTCATGGCCTCGACGCCCAGCAGCCGCGGTGGCTCCAGTAGCAGTGGTTTCCAGGCGGGTTCGGCGGCGAAGGCGGCCAGCTCGGCGGTGATGGTTTCCAGCGCACGAGGCAGATCGGCCGTGTTCGGCAGCAGCACCGACACTTCCGCCCCCGAGCGCAGCTTGGTGTGGTTGACGCTCTGCTCACAACCGCTGTTCGGCACCACCACCACCCGCTGGTCCGGGCAGCGCAACTCGGTGCTCAGCACCCCCACATCGATCACTTCGCCAATCCGGCCACCGATCTCCACGGTGTCGCCGATCGCGTAGCGGTCATCGAACAGCAGCACCAGCCCGGCCACGAAATCCCGCAGCAGGCCCTGGAACACCAGGGCCAGGGCCCCGAGCACGGCGCCACTGGCCAGCAGGGCATTGCTGGAGAGGTCCCGCAACACCGGAATCCCCATCACTGTCCAGGCGCCAAGCAGCAGCAGGCAGCCCAGATCCACCAGCCGGCGCAGCACCCGCAGCAGGCTGCGGTAGCGCTGCTCGCGGCGGGCCTGCAAGGCCAGCGGCACGAACACATTGGTGGCCCACTGGCTGAGCAGCAGCCCCACCACACCCCGCAGCAGGGCTGCCAAGGCCACCAGCAGCAGGGCCTTGAACAGCACCACCAGCGGCTGGAGGAGCACATCGATCGCCGGGGCGACCTGTCCCGGCCAGGCCAGCAGAACCACAGCCCCGATCGTCACGCCCAGCACCAGCACCAGGACCAGCAGCAGCCTGCTGAGGCTCTGAACCAGGTGGAACCGGGTTGCGGCAAAGCGGCCAGGAGGTTCGAGCCGGTGGCGATGGAGACCCGGCAACTGGCGTTGGATTCGGCGCCACAGCCAGACGGCCAAGATGAGCAGCCCGGCCAGGCCTGCGCCAACCAGGCTGGAAACCCTCATCCGACCATCGATCGACGCGGTGGCATGGATCCCCCGCGCCCGGCGCAAGCGCCGCTCCAGCCGGCCCCGCCAGTGTTCCGCCAGCCGATCGGCCGTCATGCCATTCAGCTGGGCGTCGGCGGCGGTGACGGTGAGCAAGGGGAAGGGGGTGGCGCGGCCCGGCACGTCGGCCGCCAGCTGGATCAGTCCCCCGGCCTGCCGCTCCACCACCACCCGTAGGGCGGCTGGAGCGCCCTGCAGACCCAGGTGATCTGGGTCGCAGACCGCCTCGGAGGCCCCGATGCTGGCGCGCTCCAGCAGAAGCTCCCCAATCCGTTCCCCCGGGGTGCAGGGCTGCTGGGGCAGGTAGAGCAGCTCGAGATTGCCCTCGATCACCCGGGCCCGCTCGGCAGCATCCGGCCCGGCACCAGAACCCCTCACAGCCGGAGACGCCACGTTGATCGCCGGTACACCAAGGATCCGGACCTGGGCGAGCCGGAAGCTGCCCGCGGTGACCTGGGCCGCCTCGCTGCCAGCGGGGGGACTGGAAGACTCAGCCGCCAGGGCTGGCTCGGCCAACAGCACCAACAGCAGGGCCAGGCCGGCGACCAGGAATCGGCGTTGGCGAAGGGCCCACCCCTGGAGAAACGAGCGGCACGGGGCCATCAGTGGTCTCCTTGTCGTGGCAACGGTGCTCCTTGATAGCGGCGAACGCCGCCAGCGAGGATGGAGGCCGACCACGGCTGCAACCGCCCCGCCATGCAGATCATTCCCGCCATCGACCTGCTCGACGGCCACTGCGTGCGCCTACACCAGGGTGACTACGACCGGGTGACCCGCTTCAGCGACGATCCCGTGGCCCAGGCCATCGAGTGGCAGCGGCAGGGAGCCGAGCGGTTGCACCTCGTCGATCTCGATGGCGCCCGCAGCGGCGAACCGGTGAACGATGGGGTCGTGCGGGCGATCACCGCGGCCCTCACGATCCCGGTGCAGCTGGGTGGCGGGGTGCGAACCGCGGAGCGGGCCGAGGAGCTGTTGGCCTGCGGGCTCGACCGGGTGATTCTTGGCACCTTGGCGATCGAGAAACCTGAACTGGTGCGGGAGCTGGCGGGCCGGCATCCGGGCCGGATCGTGGTCGGCATCGATGCTCGCCAGGGCAAGGTGGCCACCCGGGGCTGGCTCACGGAGAGCCCGGTGGAGGCCACCGCCCTGGCCGCCAGCTTCGCGGGCAGCGGCGTGGCCGCGATCATCAGCACCGACATCGCCACCGACGGCACCCTGGCCGGGCCGAATCTTGAGGCGATGCGGGCGATGGCCGCCGCCAGCTCGATCCCGCTGATCGCCTCCGGCGGGGTGGGCTCGCTCACCGACCTGCTCGCCCTGCTGGGGCTCGAGCCGCTGGGGGTTCAAGGAGTGATCGTGGGCCGCGCCCTCTACGACGGCAGCGTCGATCTCCGTGAAGCGCTCCAGGCGGTGGGCCCCGAGCGGCTGCAGGACCCCCTCCAACTCACGGTGGGTTAGCTGGAGGTGTCAACCGTGGCAACAGGTTTAAGGCCGCCCGATAGCATCAGCATGATCCTTAACCCTTGTTGTGGCCGCTCCGCTATCCCCTGACACTCCGGAGATCAGCGTTGCGGCGGCGTTTCGGCGTTGCCGTGATCTCGGCATGCGGCTGAGCCGCCAGCGCAGGATGGTGCTGGAGTTGCTCTGGACGGAACGCAACCACCTCAGCGCCCGCGACATCTTCGAGCGGCTCAACACCCAGGGCCGAAACATCGGCCACACCTCCGTCTATCAAAACCTCGAAGCGCTCCAATCCGCCGGGGTGATCGAATGCCTGGAGCGGGCCAATGGCAGGCTCTACGGCTACCGGAGCGATCCCCACAGCCATCTCACCTGCCTGGAGTCGGGCGAGATCCATGACCTCGACGTCACCCTCCCCACCGATCTGATCCAGCAGATCGAAGCGCTCACTGGCTTCGCCATCGAGTCGTACACCCTCCAGCTGTGCGGCCGGCGGCAAGCCTGAAGCCTCCGGCCCGTTCAAACTGAGCTGGATATTCGGCTGGGTCTCGTTACCTTGGCATCATCGGCCTGCCGAAGCGCGTGATCGAAGCCGCCGTATCCCCCAGAGCAGCGTCCAGCCAGCCCCCCCAGATCCTGCTGTTCGCCGAGCCCCTCCTGCGGCAGGGACTGGTTGCCCTGCTCGGCGCTGAGCCGGCCGGCTACCGGCTGGCCAGCGGCGCTGAGGCCCTGGTCGGGGCTCCCCAGCTGGTGATCTGGAGCCTGGCGGCTCCCCTGGAGCCGGTCAACCTGCTGCGGGAACTGGAACGCCTTGAGCAGCGCTGGCATCCCGCCCCCCTGCTGCTGCTGTTGCCGGCCACGCCGGGCCTGCGCCGCGACTGGTTGCTGCAATTGCCGGCGGCGGGCCTGCTGCAACAGCCCGACCCCGACCAGTTGCTTGCGGCCGTGGCCACCCTGCTCGATGGCGGCCGCGTTGTGGAGTTGCAGGGGGATGGCCCGCAGGCAGCCGCCGAGGCCCAGGCTTCAGGGCCCCTGGGGCTGGGCCAGTGGTTGCTGCAGAGTGGCCTCCAGCAGATTGACGCTGAGCTGCGGCGCTGCCGCCGGCTGCTGGATCCGCCGCCGCAAAGCCTTCTCCTGGCTCTGGTCCTGGCTGGGCGGGTGCGGGAGCTGGAAGCGGCCCGCAACCTGCTGATCTGGTTGTGGGGACCGATCAGCCTGGCCTGGAGCCAGCCGGAGCCCACGACCCCGGGGTCGGCCCTGCCCCGGCCCCCGCTCGGCGGCGGCACGGAGATCACCCTGCGCCATCGCACCGCCGAAGGGGTCTGGCAGCTGATTCGGGAGCGGCTGGCCACCGCCAGCGCCGCTGCGCTGACGCCCGAGCCGAATGGGGCCCTTTTCGCCCTGCAGGGGCTCAGCCCCGAGCGGCGCCGCGATCTGCTGCTGGCTTTGCTGAGCCAGCTCGATCAGCTGCTGGGCCGTCTGCGGCAGGAGCGACTACGCGGCGACGACCTGCAGGGCCGCTGGCAGCAGCTTCAACCGGAACTGCGCCGCCATGCCCTGCGCCAGATGGCCGGGCCCTACGTGCAACTGCCCCAGCAGGGTCAGTTGCTTCCCGTCGCCGACACCCTGAGCGGCCTCAGCGACCTGGCCCTCACCGACCCCGATCTGCCCCCCTGCCTGCCGATGCTCACGGCCCTGCTCAGCGCCCAGCCCCTGCTGGTCGATGGCCGGCTGCTGGCGCCGGATGAACCCCAGGCCCTGCTCTATCTCGAGGCGCTGGTAGGCAACTGGCTGGTCCGCACCGCGGAACTGATCAGCGGCGAGGTGCTGGCCTGCTGCGGAGACTGGCCCGAGCTGCGCCGCTATCTGCTGGTTCAGGAGTTGCTGGCCACCCGCAGCCTGGAACGGCTGCGCAACCAGCTCAATGCCCGCCAGCGCTGGAGTGCCTGGTTCGAGCGGCCAATCCAACTCTACGAGAGCCGCCGGCTGCTCTACCGGCTTGAGGGGGGCACCATCTTGCCCCTGCTGCTCACCGAGCCCCGCGACCAGGAGCTCCGGCAACTGGGCTGGCTGCAGCAGGTGGTCACCCTGGCCCTGGAAACCCGTGACGCCCTGGCCCCCCAGCTCCAGGCCCTCTTGCGGCGCCTCGGCGATCTGTTCGTGGTGGTGCTCACCCAGGTGGTGGGGCGGGCGATCGGGCTGGTGGGGCGCGGCATCCTGCAGGGCATGGGCCGGAGCGTCAGCCGGAGCTGAGCGGCCCTGGGCAGCTGGTGCGCTGCTGGACCGTCACAATGGCGCCAGCTCCCCCACCCACCGGTTGCGCGTGCCCCCCAGCCCTGCCCCCCTCCTGCACCGCCTGCTTGGGCTGGTTCTGGTCTTGCTGATCGCGACTGCAGGGGGGAGCCCGGCCCAGGCTGCCCTCACCACCAACAGCTACGACGGCAACATCTACGCCCTCTACGCCGGCAACGGCTCCCTGGTGCCCCCCCGCAGCAGCCTGGAGCAGGCGATGGCCGATCACCGCGCCGCCGTGGTGGTGTACTACCTCGATGACAGCGCCGACAGCAAGCAGTTCTCGCCGGTGCTCAACGAGCTGCAACGGCTCTGGGGCCGGTCGGTCGAGCTGATCCCCCTCACCACCGACGCCCTTCAGAACCGACCGGAGACGGGGCCGACCGATCCGGCCCACTACTGGAAGGGCGAGATCCCCCAGGTGGTGGTGTTCGATCCGCAGGGTGAGGTGATTCTCGAAGGAAGCGGCCAGGTCGACATCGATGTGATCAACGCCGCCCTTACCCGGGCCACGGGCCTTGATCCCACGGCCGGAGCCGGCACCAGCACCACCCGCAGCTTCAACGAGCTGAACAGTGAAGTGGTGCCGGCCGGCTGATGGGCAGCCGAGAGACGGAAACCAGAACCGAAACCGACAGCCTCGGTGCGATCGAGGTGCCCGCGCACCGCTACTGGGGCGCCCAGACCCAACGCTCGATCCACTTCTTCCCCTTCGGCGACGCGATGCCCCTGGCTGTGGTGCACGCCTTCGGCCAGCTCAAGGCGGCCTGCGCCGAGGTGAACCGGGCCAAGGGCAAGCTCGATCCCGACCTGGCCGCCCTGGTCGTGGCCGCCGCCGAGGAAGTGGCCAGCGCCCGCCTGGACGGGGAGTTCCCGCTCAAGGTGTGGCAGACGGGCTCGGGCACCCAGACCAACATGAACGTCAACGAGGTGATCGCCAACCGGGCGATCGAGGCGGCGGGCGGGGTGCTGGGCAGCAAGTGCCCGGTCCATCCCAACGACCACGTGAACCTCAGCCAATCGAGCAACGACACCTTCCCCGCCGCCCTGCACGTGGCCGTGGCGATCGAGCTGGAACGGGCGCTGATCCCCGCCGTCGAAGCCCTGATCACCTCCCTGACCGCCAAGGCCGTCGCCTACGCCGACATCATCAAGATCGGCCGCACCCACCTGCAGGATGCGGTGCCCCTCAGCCTCGGCCAGGAGTTCGGGGGTTACGCCGCCCAGCTGGAGCTGGGTCTGGAAACCCTGCGCGCCAGCTTGCCCCAGGTGCGGCAACTGGCGATCGGCGGCACGGCCGTGGGCACCGGCCTGAATGCACCGATGGGATTCGGCGAAGCGGTGGCGGAACGGCTGAGCGAGCGGATCGGCCTGCCGTTCAGCAGCGCCCCCAACAAGTTCCAGGCCCTCGCCGGCCATGAGCCCCTCGCCGCTGCCCACGGGGCGCTCACGGTGCTGGCCGGCAGCCTGTTCAAGATCGCCAACGACATCCGCTGGTTGGGCAGCGGCCCCCGCTGCGGCCTCGGTGAGCTGGTGCTGCCGGAGAACGAACCCGGCTCCTCGATCATGCCCGGCAAGGTGAACCCCACCCAGTGCGAGAGCCTCACCCAGGTGGCGGTGCAGGTGATCGGCAACAACACCGCCGTGCAGATGGCCGCCAGCCAGGGGAACTTCGAGCTCAACGTGTTCAAGCCGCTGATCGCACGCAACCTGCTGGAAAGCATCCAGCTGCTCACGGGAGGTTGCCACAGCTTCCGCTGTTTCTGCGTCGAAGGCCTGGTGGCCAACCGCGGCCGCATCGAAACCCTGCTCGACCAGAGCCTGATGCTCGTTACCGCCCTCACCCCGGCGATCGGTTACGACCGGGCCTGTGCCATCGCCAAGCATGCCCACAACAACCAGCTCAGCCTCCGGGAGGCGGCCCTGGTGCTCGGCGAGATCAGTACCGAGGAGTTTGATCGCTGGGTCCAGCCGGCCGCGATGATCTGACCATGGCACGATCCCAGCCGGTGGCCCGCTCGCCGATGGCCCAGTTTCGATCCACAACCTGGTATGAGCGGCAGCTGCGACGGCATCAATCCCCCTTCTACCGCCTGCTGGATCGCTCCTTCGGCTTTCGGGTGCTGATGGCCGCCCTCGCCTCCTTCTGTCTTCTGGCCGTGGTCAATCGCTTTGAGAACTGCCATGGCGCGCAGGCAAAAGACAACTGACTGACCAGCAGCTTCTACGAGATCGTCAGCATTGGCAACGTTGAATCCTTCAGCATTGTTGCGGCCGGATTGGTGTACATCCTGGAAGCAGGACGCCGCAAGGAGAAGGAGCACCAGGAATACTTCGAGCTGATCATCGCCGCCAGGGAATCAGGTTTCAAGGGTCACCTGGGGCGGATCAGGGCGCTCGAGGATCTTGCAGCCGATGGCCTCTGGCAGGACGATTTCGATTTGCACGGAAACCATCTGGAAGGATTGAGCCTGCCAGGCAGTCGCTGGAGAGGTGTGGATTTCACGGGCTCCCGTCTTCAGGGAGCCAACTTCAGGCAGGCGGACCTGCAGGTGGCGATGTTTGTCAACGCGGATCTGAGCGGCGCGAACTTTCGGGATGCCGATCTCCGCGGCGCCCAGTTCAACAACTCCAGCCTCAGGGAAGCTGATCTGAGGGGCGCAAACCTGGAAGGAACCTCCTTCTCGGGAGCCAACCTCACAGGCGCAACAGTCGATCAAAATGCCCCAATCGCCGCGCGGCAGCAACCTCAGCAGCCGTAACGCCGTCAACCTGCCGTCCCACTGGCATGGAACGGATTGACTTGGCACCCATTGGCTCGGATGTCATTGGCTTGGATTCCATTGGATTGAGCCCCATTGGATTGGAGCAGATCTGGTTCTGCGGAAGATCTCATCTCCTCAGGGCCAGCATCAAGACCTGCCGCGAGATTGTTTCGATTCAAGAATCAACGCGGCCCTTGGGTGAGGCGAGTGTGCAAGGTTGAATTATCCCGATGACACGCTTCGGAATCCTCCATGCTCAACCGGAAGACTGTGTTTCGCCATGGCCTGCTGCTTGGTGGCCTTGCCCTCGGACTGCTGACAGTCCCGTCTCCCGGACGGGCCGAGGTGCTTTACAAGCTCGACACCACCTGCACGATCAAGGGGGGCGCCCCCATGCCCTGCACCGTGGTGGCCACCAACGAAGGCACGGCCACCCTCTACAAGCACACCCTGGCGGCGAGCACGGAAACGATCCGCGTCAAGGACGCTCCGATACGGATGGACCGTTGGCTGACTGCCACGAAGGAGTGGCAACCCCTGAGTCAGGCCGGCGCCCGCTTCTCCACCAACACCGTGTGCTTCAACGGCCTCGACTTCTGCGTGGTGAACCCCAACTACCTCAACAGCGTTCGCGAGAGCAACCCAACGGCTACGGCCGAGCGTGATCTGGTGCGGGTCCATTTCGGAGCCGATGGCAGGGTCGATATCACTTGCTACGACGACGGCTGCGCGATGTTTCAGAAATGCGCGGTGATTCAGAAATGAAGGTGTTCGCAGGTATCAGCAGCCTCGTGCTCACAGGTGTACTGGCCCTGCCGGCTGGCGCAGGATTTGCCCTTGATCGCGCCTCCTTCGCTTCAGCAGGCACCTCATCTGATCTGATCGCCCGTGGTGGTGGAGGTGGCAGCCGTGGTGGTGGAGGTGGCAGCCGTGGCGGTGGCGGTGGAAGTCGTGGTGGTGGAGGTGGCAATCGCGGGGGAGGTGCTGCAAGGGCCAATACAGGCTTCAGCGGCGGTGGCGGTGGCCTCAATCGCGGCGATTCCCGCCCGAGCGGTGGCTGGAGCAACAAGGTGGGAAGCGGGGCTGCCCGTCCCTCGATGGATCGTCCCAGTGCCGGCAGCCGGGACATCAGTCGACCGAACGCCGGCAGCCGAGATCTCAATCGGCCGAGTGCGGGCACCCGGGACTTGAACCGACCCAATGCCGGAACCCGTGATCTCAGCCTCTCCACCGCCGGCACCCGTGATCTCAGTCGTGATGTGAACCAGAATGTCAATGTCAACCGCGATCTCAACCGGAGCATCGATCGCAACTTCAGCGTCAACCGCAACTGGGATCGTCGCGTCGACATCAACAACGTGAATGTGCGCCCGGGCTGGGCCCGGCCAGGCTGGGGGGTGGCACGCCCCTGGAACACCGGCTGGTATGGCGGCTGGTCCACCCCCACCTGGGGCTGGTGGGGAGCCCGCGCCGCTGCCTGGGGCGTGGGCTCCCTGGCCACCGCGGCGATCATCAACAATGCTGTCGACAACGCCGTGAACACCAACTCCACCTACATCGTGGTGCCCAATTCGAACTACCAGTTGGTCTTCGGCTCTGTCCAGCCCTCCGGCACTTCCGCGATCAGCTTCGCGGTCACCGACAGTGGCAGCACCTATCAGCTGACGGCCGATTGTCAGTCGGGCTTGCTCAATGGCCAGGAGCCCCAGAGTGCCGCGGACGCGGAGCTGCTCAATGCCGCCTGCCAGGTGGCCTTCGGCAACGCCTGACCAGAGAGGAGATGCCGGCAGGGGCTTCTTCAGGCCCCAGCGCCGGCTCCGCTGACGCGCACGATGCAGCGGAAACCCAGGTGGCAAGTGGAGGTGTCGATGCCCTGGGCCATGCGGGCGGCTGGTCGGTAACGGCGGCAATAGCTGGGGGCACAAAGAAACGAGCCCCCCTTCATCACCTTGCGGGGAATCGCGCCGTGCTGGGAGGCGCGATCGATGCTGGCCTCACGGGCCTGCTTCGCGGAGGCACAACAGCCTTCCGCCACGGCTGCCCTGTGCCCATGGTCCCGGTACCAGCTATCGGTCCACTCCCAGACGTTGCCGATGCAATCGAAGAGGCCAAAACCGTTGGCAGGAAAAGCGCCCACCGGGGACGTACCCGCGAAGCCATCGACCAGGCTGTTGTGGTGCGGGAAGTCGCCCTGGAAGGTGTTGGCCACCGGGCGGCCTCCCGGATGCAGCTCCTCCCCCCAGGCGAATTCAGCGCCTTCGCGCCCGCCCCACGCGGCCCGCTCCCATTCGGCCTCGGTCGGTAGCTGCTTGCCGCTCCAGGCGGCATAGGCCGCCGCATCCTCGTGGGCCACATGCACCACGGGATTGTTGGGGCGATGCTTGATCGAACTGCCGGGGCCCTCTGGGTGACGCCAGTCGGCACCGGGGATGTACTGCCACCAGCGGTAGGGATCGCCCTGGCCCACCGGCCCCGGTGGCGGCACGAAGACGATCGAGGCCGGCGCCAGCAACTCCGGCAGCGCATCGGGATAGAGGGCCGGATCGGCAGGCCGCTCGGCGCTGGTGCGGTGGCCCGTGGCCTTCACGAACTTCAGGAACTGGGCGTTGGTGACCGGTGAGCGGTCGATCCAGAACCCTTCGACAGCCACCCGATGGGCCGGTGCCTCCTCGGGGTAATGGGCGTCGGAGCCCATCATGAAGCTGCCCCCCGGAATCCAGACCATCTCCCGGGCCGGGGGGCGACCCGGCCCGGGGCGGCGGCTGGCGGTGGCCAGGCTCATCGGCAGATTCAGCTGGCGCCCCCTGCCGAGATCATCTTTTCCAGCACGTCGCTGATCGTGAAGCTGGCCGCCTTCTGACGGGGCGGGTACTTCTGGAACGAGGCCAGGAACTCCGCCACGAAGGACTGAGCCGGGACCAGCATGAAGGCATGGTCGAGCAACCAGTCCCAGTAGGTGTTGGAGGTGATGTCGGCCCGCTCGTAGGGATCGGTGAGCAGGTTGAAGATCTTGGGCACCCGCAGCGCGGTGAAGGGCTCGGCCCAGATCTGAAGTGTGCCGGCCTGGCGCTGCTCCATGAACACGAACTTCCAGTTGTCGTAGCGCAGGCCGGTGAGATCACCGTCGTCGGAGAAATAGAAGAACTCCACCCGTGGGCTCTTGCCTGTCTTGCCCGTCCAGTAGTCGAGCATGTTGTAGCCATCGAGGTGGATGTGGAAGTTCTTGCTTCCCACCTGATGGCCGTCGAGGAGCTTCTGCTTGATCTCCGGCTCACCGGCGGCAGCCATCAGCGTGGGCAGCCAGTCGAGATGGCTCACGACGCCCGTGAACAGGGTGCCGGGCTCAATCTGTCCTGGCCAGCGCACCAGGGCTGGCACCCGGTAGGCCCCCTCCCAGTTGGAGTTCTTCTCGTTGCGGAAGGGGGTCATGCCGGCATCGGGCCAGCTGTTCATGTGGGGGCCGTTGTCGGTGCTGTACATCACGATCGTGTCGTTGGCGATGCCCAGCTCATCCACCAGATCCAGCATCTGGCCGATGCAGTTGTCGTGGTAGATCATCACGTCGTGGTATTCCGACTGCCAACGCCCGGATTGGCCCACATCCTGGGGCCGTGCGTGGGTGCGGAAGTGCATGTGGGTGGTGTTGAACCACACGAAGAAGGGCTCACCGGAGGCCACCGCATCGCGGATGAAGCGCTTGGCCTCGGCCATGAACTCCTCGTCGCAGTTCTCCATCCGGTGCTTGGTGAGCGGTCCGGTGTTCTCGATCCGCTGGGTGCCGTCACCGTTGGCCCAGCAGTGCAGCACACCGCGGGGGGCGAAGCGCTTGCGGAAGTTCGGGAACTCCGGATCATCCGCCTTGGGATAATCCCGTAACTCAGGTTCCTCCTCGGCGTTGAGGTGGTACAGGTTGCCGAAGAACTCATCGAAGCCGTGCATCGTCGGCAGATGCTCGTCCCGGTCGCCGAAGTGGTTCTTGCCGAACTGGCCGGTGCGGTAGCCCAGGGGCTGGAGCAGCTCGGCGATGGTGGGGTCCTCGGCCCGGAAGCCCAGTTCGGCGCCGGGGAGGCCCACCTTGCTGAGGCCGGTGCGGAACACGCTCTGGCCGGAGATGAAGGCGGCGCGGCCGGCGGTGCAGCTCTGCTCGGCGTAGTAATGGATGAAGCGGCCGCCTTCCTTGGCCACCCGGTCGATGTTGGGGGTCTGGTAACCCATCAGCCCATCGCTGTAGCAGCTGAGGTTGCTCTGGCCGATGTCGTCGCCCCAGAGGATCAGGATGTTGGGTTGGCCGTTGGGCATGGTGGGAAAAGGACCAGGAGGGTGTCAGTGGTGGTGGAGTGCCCCGGCGGGTGTGCTCCGACGACAAGGATCATGACCACCGTGGCAGGGTGGGACCACTCAAAAAGTGCATTTTTTGACGGTGCACGGTTTCCTTAACCCCGGCGACCTCTCCCTCGAGACCCTGGTCCCCCAGGGTTCACACCCGTTCGGCTGCATCGAGCAGTTGCAGGAAGGGGTCCGGGCCATGGGGTTGCCGCTGGATCTGATCCAACTGGAAGCGGGACGGTTGTCGGGGGAGCTGCTGCCCCTTCAGGTGGGCCCGCTGCAGCTCCTGCGGTTGCGGGCGGACCGGGGGCTCCACGGCCGCGGGAGCAAACCCCTGGGCCGCCAGGTGGTGGCCCTGGATCTGGAGCCGTGGCGCCACCAACAGCCCCTCGTGGCCCACGGGGTACGGCTGCCATCGGACAGCCTGTTCGGCCTGGCGCCCAGTGGAGGAATCCATCTCAGCACCGGCGGACCCTGCTCCCTGGCGATTCTGACGATTGAACGCCAGACTTTCCTGCGCTGGGCCACCGATCTGGGCTGCCCTGAGCTGGATGGGGCAGCCTTCGATCGCAACTGGTTCGCGATTTACCCTCACTTGCAGGAGGGGTTGAGGGCCTACCTGCGCCAGCTGTTCGCGGTGGCGGAACGGCAGCCGGCACGGCTGCTGGGGTCCCACCGCTGGTCTCGATTGGTGGCGGAGGATCTGGTTCCCCTCGTGGTGGAAGCCCTGGCCTCGCTGGCTGGCCAGGCCAACCGCTCGCAGCGGCCGATCGCCCGGATCGAGCTGGTCAAGGCCACCCAGCGGTGGATGGATGAGCACCCAATGGAACCGATCACCCTCGACGCCCTTTGCAGGCGGGTGCATGCCGGGCGCAGAAGCCTGATCCAGGGCTTTCGCGAGCATCTGGGGATGGGGCCGATGGCCTACCTCAAGAGGCAACGGCTCCATGGCGCCCGGCGGGTCTTGCTGGCTGCCGACCCCGCCCAAACCTGCGTGGCTTCGGTGGCCGGGGAGTTCGGCTTCCTCAACGCCGGCCATTTCGCCATCGCCTACCGGGAGCTGTTCGGCGAGCGGCCCAGCATCACCCTCCAGGGGGGCAGGCGACCGGCTTGATCGGCGGGTTGGCGGGGTAGATGCTGGACCAGTCGTTGCGCATGCTCACCACCGTCCAGCCCCGCTTCGGCGCCTCGTCCAAGGCCCGATCGAGGCGGCCGAAGAGGGTCTGGCGGTCGTGAGCGAATTCCCGCTTCCCGTCGTCGTGGTGCAGGAGCATTCCCAGGCGGGTGCCTGGCCCCGCCGTGGTCCACTCGAGCATCGCCAGATCGCCATCGGAGTTGCCGAAGGCGGCGATGGGACGCCGACCGATGGCGTCGTGGATGCCCACCGGTTTGCCGGCACCGTCGTCGATGAAGGCCACCTCGGGGCGGCGCAGGATCGTCGGTACGCCGTTTTGCACCACGTACTCGCTGCGCACGGTGGAGCCCACCACACGTTCGGCAGGAATGCCGTAGAGATCCTCGGACACCACCCGCACGAAGTCCTTGCCGCCGCCGGAAACGATCCAGGTCTGGAAGCCCCTTGCCCGCAGCAGGTCGAGCAGCTCCCGCATCGGCGCGTAGGTGAGGGCGGTGTAGGGCCGCTTCAAGGTGGGGTGGCAGGCGCTGTGGATCCACTCGCGCACCAGCGCCGTGAAGGCGTCGGTGCTGAGGCCGCCGTGGGTGAGGGCCACCAGCTCCAGCACCCCCTGGCTGCCATGGGCCATCACCGCCTTGAGGTCGCCGGCCGCCGCAGCGGCGACCACGGGGCTGGCCGCCAGCTCGGGACGCTCAGCCACCAGGCGGCGGGCCCGCTCGAGGGCGAAGGCCAGTTGCACGTACATCGGTTGCTCGCCCCAGAGGGTGCCGTCGTTGTCGAACACGGCGATCCGCTCGGCCGGCGGCACGTAGTCGGGGCTGCCTTCCCGGCTCACCGCCTCGATGAAGGAGAGCAGGCGTGCCCTCGCGGCTCCCTCCCGCCAGGAAGGGAGCAGACTGGGATCCAGGGGACGGGGGGACGCCGCGACCGGCAACGCCATGGCGATCAGCGCAGTGGCACCCAAGGCGGCGCTGAACAGGGAGCGGAGCCCCCTGCGAGCCCTGATTCCAGGCAGGGCAGGTCCATGACCCTGGCCGGTTGGGCTGCTCAAGCCGCCCCCAGCCGGCCTTTCCGCCAGCGCAGAAACGGGATCGACACCACCAAGGTGACCAGGAGGTAGGCCAGACGGCCAGTTTCAGGCCGGGCATCCCTGCACCGTAGGTGGAGGCAAACAGCAGTGCCAGGCCCGGGTTGCGCATCGATGTGACCAGGGCCACGGTGGTGCGCTCGCGCGGCTCTGGGCCAGCCATGAGTTCGAAGGATGTGTCGTCGTTGATGGGAGCCAGCACGGCTGTGGTCGTTGCTTTTGTCGAGGAGTTGCATTGGGTGATTGTTCGGCCCACAAGCGGTACTTCTAAGGAGACTCTGGAAAACCCCACCACCCTGCGCGATAATGGCCGTGTGATCGCAGGCGTGAACAGGGTTCATGGGCATCAAGCAGCTCGGCTTTGGTGATTACGAGCAGTCCACGGCCAAAAAGCGGACCCGGCGAGACCGATTTCTGGCTGAGATGGAGGCG
>NZ_JAGQBB010000030.1 GCF_024345415.1 Synechococcus sp. Tobar12-5m-g
GTGCGGCGGGCTCATCCGCCTTCTCACATCAGCCTTGACGGCCTCGCTGTAGCGACGCATCGGTCATCTCCTCAAGCCCCCGGGTGTACGGATGAAAGGGGTGACATCTTTCCTGAACCCGGGGGCACCATCCCCAAGCGCATCCGTGATGCGCTGCAGCTGCTGCCTGGCACTGCCGTCGAGTTTTCTATCAACGCCACTGGCGATTTTGTCTTGCACCCTGACCCGTCGGCGTCGCGGGTCGACCCTGCATCAGAGGGGATGACGTTCCTCCTCTTCTCACCGTTCGCTGTTCCAAGGCGGGGCTAGACAACAAGAAGTCAGGACACCTCCCTTGTGATGAACAACCCAGATGCGGCCTCAGGATCGCGAAGCGCCCGGCTCCGAGCCACTGCGGCGCTGGTGGTGTTGATCAGCTTGGCCCTCGGCGCCAGCCCTGGAATCCAGCCTGCCCTGGCCCGCCTCGGCTTCGGGGGCGGCGTAGGCGTGGGCGGTTGGGGCAGGGGCGTGGGTGTGGGCGTTGGCTATCACCCGGTCTACGGCGCGGATGTACGGCCAGCTGTGGGGGTCGGCGCTGTGGACCGCGGCTTCTACGCCCGGCCTTACGCCGGCTTCCATCCAGCCTGGGTCAATGGCGGCTACTGGGGGGCACGGCCCTGGAGCGCAGGCTGGTATCAAGTGAACCCTGCTGCCTGGAACTGGTGGGGTCCAAGCGCTGCCGCCTGGGGACTCAGCAGCCTGGCCACCGGTGCGGCCATCACGGCGCTGGTGAACCAGGCGGCGGCGCAACAATCGGCCGTGATCACGGTGCCGAAAACCACCTACACGCTCAACTACGGCTCCGTGGAGGCCGTGGGCAGCCAGGGGGCGAGCTTCTTCTACAGCGTCGATGGAGGCATGCAGCTGTTCGGTGGAGCGAACTGCCAGGAGGGCCTCCTCGACGGCCAACCGCCGGCTTCTGCGGCAGAAGCCCAGCTGCTCAATACGGTCTGCCAGGTGGCCTATGGGGCACCGGCCTGAAAGGGCCGTACGGAGGCATTCCTCCTGGTAACTTCGCCGCATTGCCACCCGTCTACTGAGGCCGTTCATGCTCCCTGACTTACGTCAGCCCTTTCTGAGGTCATTGGCGATCTCCGCCCTGCTGCTGGGTTTGGGCAAGGTGGCTGGCCTGCCTGCAAACGCTCAGCTTCCGGCGAATCCAGATCAGAAGGCTGCCCTCAGAGCCGTGGCAAAAATGATGGAAGGCCAACGCACCTACTACCAGAAGAATGGGGCCTTCCGCGCCACGGTTTCCAACATTCAGCAGGATTTCGGGATCACCCTTCCGCCCACCTTCGACTATGCCGTGCGCACCACCACCGAAGCCGCTTACAGCTATGTCATCCCAGCCCAGGGGGCCAAGGTGGGCCAGCTCAATGCCTACGTGGGAGCGGCCTTTCTGACCCCCAAGCAGAACCCCAAGATCACCACGATCATCTGCATGAACCTTCAGCCTGGCCAGATCCGTCCGGCGGATCCCCAGCTTGCGCTGGGAACCCTGGTCGCCAATCCCACCGGCCGCCTCGTGCAATGCGGCGATGGCTCGGTTGAAGTGAAGGCCTCGATGGTCAACGAATGAGGCCTGGCTCAGGCACCGGCGCGGAAAAAGTCGCGCAGGTTGGTGAGCGCCAGCTGAAGCCCCATGGCGATCAGGATCAGGCCGAGGAAGCGGCTGATCAGGGAGGAATTGCGACCCGCCGATGAACCTGGGCGCAGCACCATCACCGCCATCACCACGGCGGTGATCGCCAGGGCGATCAGTACCGCCGCGATGGCCGTGAGCAGGCCCTGCCCCGGCCCATGCATCACCGACAGCGCCAGCACGGTGGAGATGGTGCCGGGGCTGGCGGCGAACAGCACGATCGGATCGAGGGAGGAGTGGTTTTCGCGGGCGCCGTTCTCCTCGACCGGCGCCGCTGGCGTGGGGCTGGGGGCAAACATGCCGTAGCCGATCATCGTGATCACCACGCCGCCAACGATCTGGAACACATCCAGGGAGATCCCCAACCGCTGCAACAGCTGGGGGCCGATGGCCGCGCTGATCACGAGGATCGCGGCGGTGCGCAGCACCACGTTTCCTGTCAGAGCCAGGCGCTGGCGGTTGGAGGCCCCCGGCGTGCGCTGCAACAGCATCACGCCGCAGATCACCGGATTGATCAACGCCAGCAGGGTGATCACGGAGCGGTTGAGGTCTTCCATCAAGGTGCGGGTTCGTCCTGTTCAAGTGTGTGGGCCTTCCCACTCAGCGGGGGAACAGGAACTGGAACTTCGCCCGCAGGGTCCAATCACCAGCTCCATCCGATTTGACCACATTCCAGAAGGCCTTGAGCAAGGCATTCACGTTCTGCTCACCGATCGGGAGCATCCAGGCCAAACTCACCCTCATTGCCGGAGGCCTAGGTGGGTTGGTGGAGATAAGGAACGATCGTGCGGGTGACCAACAGCAGATCCTTGCTGAGGGGAACCGGAATCACCGGCTGAATGTTGGGCACATTCTGGGTTCGCTGCCCCTTCGGTCCAACGCCGAAGTTGCTGTTGTTCTGAAAGGGCAGGCTGATCAGGTTGGTGATCGGGTTCTGGGCCTCCTTCGCAAGCATCAAGGGCTGACGCCAGTCCGCCCGCGGGGAGGCCCGATGGTTCAGCTGCCTTAAAATGCCTCGTGGAATTGGGGCTGGCGATGGCCGCCGGTGCCAGGGCGAAGGCCAGCAGGAAAACCATGGGGTTGAGCATGGTTGAAATTTGTTAGCGAGATTTTTGCATGTCAACGGAGACCATGGACTACGTACTCAGCCATGATTACGATTGTCTTCTCACTGTAACTCCACAAAGACAGCAGTGCGACGTTGAGCTAGACTTCAAATCACGTTCTCCCTAGCTCCAGGGGTCATCAAAATGAAGTCGTTTCGTCACCTGCGCACCAGCATGGCGGTGGCTGCCCTTGTGGCGAACGTGGCCACAACGGCTTCAACCCAGGCCCAGAACTACAAGATGACGACGCCGATCGCACCTGGAGTGGCCACGCCCGACCGGCTCGAGACCTCGATCGGCCCGCTGAATCTTCTCGATGGCTTCCCCAAGCCGGACACCATCGAGAAGATCTACGACAACCTGGATCGATCCCGGGCCCTGCAGGCCTATCTGCTGGCCATCCCGATCGTCAACCAGGCCGGCATGCGTGATTCGCTGCGCAAGTTCGGCCCCGTCAACACCACCAACGTGATCTGGGAGACCCTGGTGGATCCCAGGTCGGTGGAACTCACCGCCAATGACAACACGATCTACAGCTTCATCTGGCTGGATACCAAGAAAGGGCCCTTGGTGGTTGAAATCCCCCCCAAGGTGCTGGGGACCATCGATGACTTTTGGTACCGCTGGGTCACGGATGTTGGCATCACAGGTCCCGACAAAGGGAAGGGCGGCAAGTACCTGATTCTTCCGCCGGGATACATGGGCGAGATTCCCAAGGGCTACTTCGTCGTTCGTCCGAATACCTACGGCAACTGGATGCCCTTCCGCTCCTTCCTTGTGGACGGTTCCCCCAAGCCAGGGGTGGAGTCGGTCAAAAAGAATCTGAAGATCTACCAACTCTCCGATGCGGCCAACCCACCGGCGATGAAGTATGCCAATGCCTCCGGGGTGCCGGCGAACTTCGTCGCCCCGGGTGATTACTCCTTCTGGGCGTTGCTGAACCAGGTGATTCAGGAAGAGCCCTCTACCGGTTCCGACCCCACCACCCTGGGTCTGTTCGCTTCGATCGGCATCGTCAAGGGCAAACCCTTCAACCCTGACGAGCGCATGAAGAAGATTCTCACCGATGCCGCCAACATCGGTGCGGTGACGGCGCGAACGCTCGCCTTCAAGATCCGCGATCGAGATGCTTTCTTCTACCCCAACAGCGCCTGGCGCCTGCCTTTCTTTGGTGGCTACAGGTTCGAAGTGTCACCCGGCGTGGCCAACCTGGATGGAGCGGCCTTCTTCTACTACTTCGCCACCGGAGTGACACCGGCCATGGAGGAGAAGATGGTGGGCCAGGGCTCCCAGTACCCCTGGGCCTCCCTCGATTCCAAGGGCAACCCGTTCGACGGCGGCAGAACCTACCGGCTGCGCCTGCCGCCCAACATCCCTGTGAAGGATTTCTGGTCGGTGATTGTGTACGACAACCAGACGCGCTCGATGCTTCAGACCGACCAGAAGGCCCCCAGTGTGAGCAGCCAGAACAAGGGCATCAAAACCAATGCCGATGGATCGGTGGATGTCTGGTTCGGTCCGAAAGCCCCTGCCGGATTCGAGCAGAACTGGGTGCAGACGATACCCGGTAAGGGCTGGTTCACGCTGCTGCGGCTCTACGGCCCGCTGGAGCCCTGGTTCAACAAAACCTGGCGGCCTGGAGAGATTGAACTGCAGCCGTGATGGATCGGCAGGGCCTTGGCGCCCTGTCAGCTCAATCCATCCCCTATGTGTATGGCGTGCCTAAGCTCTACACATCACGACAGGCAGGCCATGCGCACGAACATCGTCATCGATGACCAGCTGATGCGCGATGCCATGCAGGCCAGCGGTGCCCGCACCAAGCGGGAAGCCGTCGAGATTGGCCTGCGAACCCTCGTGAAGCTGGACCAGCAGCAGCGGATCAAAGCGTTGCGGGGCCAGTTGTTCTGGGAGGGTGACCTGGCCAGCCTGCGCCAGGACCAACCTCTTGCCGCCGGGGAGCAGGCGTGATTGTTGTGGATTCGTCGGTCTGGATCGACTTCTTCAATGGGGTCAGCACACCCGAGGTGGAACGCTTCGATGGCCTGCTGGGCAGCACGCCTGTGGCGATCGGTGATCTGATCCTGGTGGAGGTGCTGCAGGGGTTCCGCCGCGATGGTGATGTGGCCACGGCCCGTCAGCTGTTCGCCTCCATGCCTCTTCTGGCCATGCTCGGCCCTCAGAACGCCTACAGGGCAGCGGAGAACTACCGCAGCCTGCGCAGCCGGGGAATCACCGTGCGCAAGACGATCGACGGGATCATCGCCACAGCCTGCATCCAGGCGAATCTGCCCCTGCTGTTCAGCGATCGGGACTTCGAGCCCTACGTGGAGTACCTGGGCCTGCAACAGGCTTGAGCTGCCGGCTTAAAGCTCCTGATGCCTCGGCGCCAGCCGGCGCCCAATCTCCGCTGAGTGGATCAGGTCAGAGTCTTTGTCCACCCCAATGTGGACTCTTCTTTCTGCGGAAACCTTCGGCTCCATACGGTTGGTGCCATGGGCAGCTGAAGGGACACCCTCAGGGAAAAATGCGCCCAGCAGGGCCTCGGCGGCCCGGCGGGCATCGCCGGCGGCCTGGGGATTCCGCTGCAGGAAGGCCATCACCAAGGTGCCTTCGAGCAGGAGCTGCAGCTCTCGGGCGAGACCCTCGGGGTCACCGGCACCAAGGTCGCGGCAGAGCCCTTCCAGCAGGGTTCGGCAACCCTCCTTGAAGGCCAGCGCCGCCTGGCGCGGCAGATCCTCAGCGGCTGGGTATTCGCTGGCGGCCTTGATGAACAGGCAACCGTGGAACTCAGGGGAGCGAACCGCTTCCTCCAGCCAGTCGAACACGGCCAGGAGGCGTGCCCTGGGCTCCTCCGGCGCGGCGGCGATACGCTCGGCCAGCGCCGTGGCGATGGAGTTGCCACGGCGCTCCAGCACGGCGGCGATCAGCTCCTCCTTCGATTTGAAGTGCTTGTAGAGGGTCATCTTCGCCACCCCGGCCTGGGCCAGCACCGTGTCGATGCCCACGGCCCGGTAGCCCTGCCGGGTGAAGAGGCCTTCGGCGGTGTCCAGCAGCGCGTCCCGCTTGGCGGAGGCCCTGATGGTGGCACTGCTCCCGGCCATGGACGTTGATGAAGTTTTCTCAGCCTAGCGCTGTAGACAGAACGGTCTGCTACTTTTGCATGAGCAGACAGGTCTGTCTGTATGGCCGGATTCCGGTCCCTCCCGTCCCTCTCTCTTCGGGCCCATGATCAAGCTCCACGGCCATGAACTCTCCGGCAACAGCAGCAAGGTGCGCCTGCTGCTCGGCCTGCTCGGCGTTCCCTACGAATGGGTCCGCGTCGATCTGATGGCTGGCGAGCACAAGCAGTCCGCCTTCCTGGCGCTCAATCCCTTCGGCCAGGTGCCCGTGCTGGAGGAGGACGGCATCACCCTTTGCGACGCCCAGGCGATCCTCTTCTATCTGGCCGCGCGCCAGGGGGATGGGGTGTGGCTGCCCACCGATCCCCTCGGGCAGGCCCGGGTGGTGCGCTGGCTCTCCACGGCCGCCGGCGAGGTGAGGCAGGGCCCCGAGAGCGCCCGCCTGCACCACCTGTTCGGCATGACTTCGATCCCGATCAAGCGGGCCAGCGAGAAGGCTGCCTTCATCCTCGATCAACTGGAGCTGCACCTGGCCGATCGGCACTGGCTGGAGCTGGAGCGCCCCACCATCGCCGACATCGCCGTGTTCCCCTACGTGGCCATGGCGGGGGATGGCGGCATCGATCTGGCCCCCTATCCCAACGTTCGCGCCTGGATTGCACGGATCCAGGACCTGCCGGGTTATGTACCGATGAAGGGCCTGGACGCCTGAGCGGAGACGCCACCGATGAGCCAGCACTACCTGCATCGCCATCTCACCCCCGCCGTGGGGGAGGCCCAGCGCGCCTCCTACGGCCAGAGTCATGGGCCGCCACTGGCCCCGGATTCCGATCGCCTCGGCGCCCGGGAGATCACCTTCATCCGCGCCCGCGACAGCTTCTATCTGGCCAGCCTCACCGAGGCAGGTGCCCCCTACATCCAGCACCGGGGCGGGCCGGTGGGATTCCTGAGGGTGCTCGACGAGCGCACCCTGGGCTTCGCCGATTACGGCGGCAACCGCCAGTTGCTCACCGCCGGCCATCTGCGCCGCGACCCGCGGGTGGCCCTGTTCCTGATGGATTACCCCGCCCGCCGCAGGCTCAAGCTCGACGGCGAGGCCGAGGTGGTGCCGCTTCAGGCCGACCCGCAACTGGTGGAGCTGCTGGGCCCCCAGGAGGCCGAGGCGGGAGAGGTGGAGCGCCTCTTTCTCATCCGGGTGGAAGCCTTCGACTGGAACTGCCCCCAGTTCATCACGCCCCGATTCACGGAAGCGGAGCTGGAAGCACAGCTGCGGCCGTTGCAGGAGCGGATCGCTGAGCTGGAGGATGAGCTCCAGGGTCTGCGCCGGCCTCGCTCATGACGATCCTTCCCCTCCTCGCTGGGGGAAGGAGACATCCAGCACCAGGCAGCCTTCATCGCTGCGGAAGGGGCCATGCTGCTCCCCGGGCGGCCGGCTGGCGTAGTGCCCCGGCTCCAGCCAGATCGCGAAGGCTTCGTCGTAGAGGCGCCCGCTGACGATGAAGATCTCCTCGGGAAAGTCGTGGGCCTTGCCTCCGAAGGCGGCGGTGTCCGCACCCGGCAGGAAGCGGGTGAGGCGGGTGATCTCCCCGGTGGCCGGATCCTCACTGAGTATCAGCTCCTGCACCTGGCCCTCCAGGCCCTCAACCCAGCGCCAGTGATGTGCCTGGTCCGCGCCCAGCGGATTCCAGTAGGTGCGGGTGGATTTACTCATGGCGGGGCGAGAACCGTGGCGTCGATGAGGTGCGCATCTGTGAGGTGCGCGTCGATCAGGGGCGCCACCCGGTCGGCGTGAAGCAGGCCCAGGTCGTGGTCGGCGCCGGGGATCACCTCCAAACGGCCCCGGGGGAGCAACGCCGCCAGCCTCTCGCCCACCCTCACCGGGCTGATCGGATCGGCCTCGCCCCACAGCAACAGCACCGGCAGGGTCAGCTGCGGCAGCTCTCGGGTGAGGTCGGTGGTGTCGGTGGCGAACCAGTTGGGCAGCTGGGGATGGGCATCCTGCAAACTCTCGCGCCAGTCCTCGGCCCCCAGGCCGGCCATCGGCAACCCCCCCGAGGTGGCGCAGAGCACCAGGTGGGTGATCCGCTTCGGCTGGGCCAGGGCGGCCCGCAGCGCCAGCACCCCACCCATCGACTGGGCGATCAGGGCGCAGGGCCGATCCAGCTGGGCCAGCACCAGGGCCAGCAGATCGTCGAATCCGTTTACCCTGGGGTCACTCAGCGTGTCACCAAACCCCGGCCAGCCCAGGTGGACCGGCTCGGCCTGGTGGTGAAGCCGCTCTGCAACGGGCCTCCAGAAGTTTGTGTTGCCCGAAGCGCCAGGCAGGAACAGCAGCCGCTGGGGTTCAACGCCGGCAGGAGCCTGGATCATTCACTGACCGCCTTGGTACGCATCGCCGCCTCGAGGCTCTTGATGTCCGCAGGGGACAACTGGGGCCGATCCAGCTTGATTGTCAGCTTGTTGAGCTTGCCGGTGAACCGGAACGGCGGCTGGTAATCGGCGTCATTGACGCCGGTGAGGGTGTCGGAGCCCACGTCGAAGCTCTCATCCCATTGCAGGATCATCGGCAGGGTTTTGGCCATGGTCTTGGTGGCGACCACATTGCCGTCCACCTTGAGGGTGCCGGTGCCGGGGCGGCCGACGCCGCTGAAGTTGTTGAAGGCAAGGGTGCCGGCCCCCTTGCCGTCGTAGACGAAATCAAACTCCACCTTGTGCTTGCCCGGTGTGAGCGGCTCGGTGCCTTCCCACTTCAGGCGCTCGAGATCCACCATGTTCCACAGCCACACCGGCTTGTTGTTCTTCAGGTAGAAGCCGTAGCCGCCGAAGCGGCCACCTGAGGTGAGCAGCATGCCCTCGGCGCCGCCGGCCGGAACGTCGATGTCAGCCGTCACGGTGTAGGAGGTGTTGAGCAGCACGGGCGAATCGCCCTGGGGCAGCCCCACCATCGGGTGGGTGTAGACGAACGTGTTGCGGCCGGCGGTGATGTTCGGCCGGGGCGCCACGATTCGCCCCGCCACCGAGGCATCCAGCGGGAACACCTGATACTTCTTCGCTTCGGCGATGAAGGCTGCCTTCATCTCCTTCAACTTCTGGGGATTCTGGGATGCCAGGTCGGTGCTCTGGCTGAAATCATCGTTGAGGTTGTAGAGCTCGAGCACCTGGTTGTTGAGCGGATCAGGGTTGGCCGGGCCGAAGGCGTCCCAGGGGGCCCGGTTCACCTTGGTGCTCAGCAGCCAGCCCTCGTTGTAGAGCCCCCACTGGCCCATCATCTCGAAGTACTGGGTATTGTGGCGCGAGGGCGCCTTGGCATTTTTGCCGTCGAAGGTGTAGGCAAAGCTTGTGCCCTCGATCGGTTTCTGGGGGATGCCATCCACCACCTCGGGCGCCCGCAGGCCGGCGGCTTCCAGGATCGTGGGCACCACGTCGATCACGTGCACGAACTGTTCGCGCAGGCCGCCCTTGTCCTTGATGCGCGCCGGCCACGACACCACCATGTTCTGGTTCACACCGCCCAGGCGGGAGGCGTTCTGCTTGAACCAGCTGAACGGGGTGTCAAACGCCCAACTCCAGCCCGCCGACATGTGGTTGTAGGTGAGATCGGTGCCCCAGACGTCGTAGAACTTGATCTGCACCTCAACCGGCAGCTTGTTGAGGCCGTTGAAGAAGGCCACTTCGTTGGGGGTACCCAAGGGCCCACCTTCGGCGCTGGTGCCGTTGTCGCCGTTGATGTAGACGATCAGCGTGTTATCGAGCTTGCCGAGATCGTCGAACTGCTGGATCACCCGGCCGATCTCGTAATCGCTGTAGGCGGCATAGGCGGCGAACACCTCCACCTGGCGGATGAACAGCTTCTTGGCTTCGGGACTCAACTGATCCCAGGGGGTGATCACATCGGCGGGCCAGGGGTCGAGCTTGGCGTCCTTGGGAATCACGCCAAGTTTCTTCTGGTTCGCGAAGATGCGTTCCCTCAGTTTCTCGTAGCCATCATCGAACAGATGCATGGCATGGATCCTGTCCACCCACTCCTTGGTGGGGTGGTGGGGTGCATGGGTGGCACCGGGGGCGTACTTGATGAACAGCGGCTTGCTGGGGTTGATCTGGTGCATCCGCGTCATGTAGTCGATGGCGTCATCGGCCATCGCCGTCACCAGGTTCCAGCTGCCGGGAGCCTTGCCCTCGAAGGGATAGATCTGGGTGGTGTTGCGGAACAGGTTCGGCTGCCACTGGTTGGCGTCGCCACCCACGAAGCCGTAGAAGTACTCGAAGCCCATGCCGGTGGGCCATTGATCGAACGGTCCGCTCTGGCTGGCCTGGAAGGCGGGCACGTTGTGGTCCTTGCCGAACCAGGCAGTGGAGTAGCCGTTGTCCTTGAGCAGGCGGCCGATCGTGGCCTTGTCGCGCTCGATGATGCTGTTGTAACCGGGGAAGCCCGTCGACTGCTCCGAGATCACCCCGAAACCGGCCGAGTGGTGGTTGCGGCCGGTGATCAGGGCGGCGCGGGTGGGGGAGCACAGGGCCGTGGAGAATATGCGGTTGTACCGCAGGCCCGCCCTGGCGACGCGGTCCATGGCCGGGGTGGGGATCACGCCGCCGAAGGTGCTGGGCACCCCGAAACCGGCGTCGTCGGTGATGATCAGCAACACGTTGGGCGCGCTCTGGGGTGGCGTGATCCGCGGTGCCCACCAGGACTTCGACTGCAGCGCCCCGTCCTTGATCACCCCGCCGAAGGGGGGGGCGCCGGGGCCGGCAGCTGGTTGCCGCTGAGCGTGGTGCTGGCATTGGGGGCTCCCAGGGTGCCGGTGATCTTCTGGGCCAGGGCGGGCAGGCCGCCCAGCTGCCAGCCCACCAGCAGCACCACCAGTGCCAGCACGGCCAGGCGAACGATCGGGGAGCGGAAGGGACGCGGCTTAGCCATGGGTGGAGAGGAGCGGGGAAGCGAGACGGAAACCGATGTGGGAGGTGCCGGTGTCGGGGCTCTGGGCCTCCCGGGCGGCGGGGCGGTAGCGGCTGCAGTAGGTGGGGGAGCACAGGAACGAGCCGCCCTTGATCACGTGCTTGGCGACGCCCGGATCACGGGGATCTAAGCTCTGCGTCTCGCTGTCGATGGCGGGGTCAGGCCGCTGGGCCAGGCCGTCGTGACCCGGCAGGTACCAGTCCGCCGTCCACTCCCAGACGTTGCCGGTCATGTCGAACAGGCCGTAGCCGTTGAGCGGGTAGGTGCCCACGGGGGCGGTGCCGGCATGGCCGTCGTCTGCGTCATCGCGGCGGGGGAACTCCCCCTGCCAGGTGTTGGCCAGGCCGGGCTTCCAGGTGTTCCCCCAGCCGAACACCTGATCCTTGAGGCCGCCGCGGGCGGCGAACTCCCACTGGGCCTCGCTGGGCAGGGCCGCCCCGGACCAGGCGGCGTAGGCCTGGGCGTCGTCGAAAGCGATCTGCACGACGGGATGGTCGTCGAGCCCGGCGATCGAGCTGCCCGGCCCCTGCGGGTGGCGCCAGTCGGCGCCCGGAACCCAGTGCCACCAGCTGAGTTCCTCGATCGGGCCATCCCCGGCCACGGGCTCGAACACTAGGGACCCCGGCTTGCGCTCGGTCGGGGAGAGATCGGGGAACTGCTCAACCGTGAGGGGGCGCTCGGCCACGGTGCGGTAGCCGGTGGCCGCCACGAAGGCGGCGAACTGCCGGTTCGTGACCTCATGGGCGCCGAGGCAGAAGGGGGAGAGGCGCACCCCGGCCGCCGCCCGCTCCTCCCCCAGCTGGCCGGCGGCGCCGATGCGGAAGCGGCCGCCGGGAATCGCCACCATCTCCGCTGGGCAGGTCTCGGTGGCAGCAAAGGAAGCCGCCGGCAAAGCGAGCAGCAGTGTGAGAACAACCAGGGCCAGCCAGATCAGATCAGGTCGAGGCATGCCCTCACGACAGGTTGTCGATGGGGGAGAGTGTACGGCTGCAGCTCGATGCAGTGGCTCAAGGCGCAGCGCTTCGAAGCGGCCCGGCAGGCCCTGCTCCATCCCCAAGCGGATGACACGGTGGCGTCGATCGCCCGCCGCCACGGCTTCGCTGATCTCTCCGGCTTCGCCATGGGATTTCGCCGTCGCGATGGCGTGCTGCCCTCGGGTGTGTTCGTCTGGGCCGCTCCCCGGACTGACCGGGTTGTTCACGGATTGCTGCGTTGGCGCAGATCCTCCGAGAGCGCGCAATCGCCAACAAGAGTGCTGCAGGAATCGAGATGGTATGGAATACCTTGGCTTCCCTGTCTGGTGCCGCCGGCTGGCGCGCCCGAATGGGTTGGTTCTTTTCCTGTCTTGGTCCCGTGGTCTGGTCCCTTCCTCCCTCTCCAGCACGCCGTTCATCGGCTCGCCTCCTGCCGATCGGCGCGGGTTTGCTGACGGGCCTGCTGGGTTCGGTCCTGGCCGCCCCTGCTGTTCGAGCCGCTGACCCGCCAGGCACCACGCCGGCCCCGGTGGCAGCTGAACCACCGGCTGAACCGGCCGAGCCCGTCACCTCCCCAGGGCCCCAGCCCGAGCCATCGCCCTGGGCCGGCACGGTGGAGCTCTACGGCTTCGCCCCGTTGCGCACCACCGGGACCACCACCGTCAAAGGCTTCTCCGCCGACCTGGATCTGGACCTCGGCCAGGTGCTCAGGCCCCTGACGGGGGTGGCTTACATACGGGGCAGCGTCGAGTATGGCCGGATCGGCCTGCTGACCGACCTCAGCTACGTATCCCTCCAGGGGGCGGACGGCAAGGTCTCGGACATCAAGACACGCTCCATCGAAGGCCCCCTCGGCAAACGCACCCTCACCCTTACTTCCGGCAGCCAGCCCAGCCTGGATGGCAAGATCGGCAACATCCAGGGCATCTACGACCTGGCCCTCCGCTACCGCTTTGGAGACCGCGAATCCGCCGTGGCACGCGCCGGGAGTTTCTCGGTTATTCCCTATGCCGGGGTGCGGTTCGTCAACATGCAATACGACCTGGCACTGCAGGGCCAGGCATCAAAGCTGACCCTGAAGTTCAAGGGGCCGGACTTCGAGGGGTCCCGGACCCTGCAAGAGTTGAATCTTCAAGGGCAACAGTCGTTCGGGGGCACCGTGGCCCAGCCACTGCTGGGCACCCAGGCCATGGTGTTTCTCTCCCCCCGCCTGAGGCTCTTTGCCCGAGCCGATCTCGGCGGCTTCGGTGTGAACAATGCCGAGGATTACTCCTGGAACGCCCAGGCGGGCCTGGGCTATGCGATCGGAAACTCCACCCAGCTCAATCTTTCCTGGCGTTACTTGCACCTGAGCGGAAGCAATGATCAGATCCCCGAAAACGCCTACAACATTGATCAGAATGGGGTTGAGATCGGGTTGAAGTTCTTCTTCTGACCGGGCTCCACTCCAGCCGATCCCCACTCAGCCGCCGGCCACCGGCAGCTTTTCGATCCGCCCATCGCGGCGCAGCTTGCCCTGCAGCTTCAACCAGCTGAACCCCACCGGCAGGCCCAGCACCAGGGGCACGGCGGTGAGGGCCGGCCGGCCGCTGGCGGCCAGCAAGGCGGCGGCGATCGCCAGACCCCCCAGCAGGAAGGATTGGCCGGTGGATTGCTGGGCCAGGGCCAGGCGTCGCAGCAACCGGTCGGTTTCACCAGCCCGGATCTGAACCTGCAGGTCGCCCTGCTCGATTCGGGCCAGGTTGTCCTCCAGGCGCCTGGGGAGGCCCAGTGCCCGGCTGCCCACCTCTGCGGCCTGACGGCCCAGTTCGTTGATGAAGTCGTTGGGGCCGTTGCCGCTGGCGGTCATCAGGGGCAGCAGGTAAGGGCGGGCAATCGCCACCAGGCTAAAGCCGGGATCAAGGCCGCGGCCGACTCCCTCGAAGGTGGAGAGGGCCCGCATCACGAAGATCAGCTCCGAAGGCAGCCGGAACGGCTGGCCGTAGACGAGGTCGTAGAGGTCACCGGAGAGCTTCTCCAGCACATTGGCGGAGAAGGGGGGCGTCAGGGCGTCGTTGAGCATCACCCGCACCAGGCGGCGCACCGGCCCGGTGTCGATGCCAGGGGCGATCACGCCGGCCCCCTGCAGCTCCTCCACCAGGGCCACCGGGTCCCGGGCCGCCGCGGCCCGCACCATGCGCCCGAGGCGGCTGCGCAGACGCTGGGAGATCTGACCCATCATCCCGAAGTCGTAGTAGATCAGGGCGCCATCGGCCGCCACCGCCAGGTTGCCGGGGTGGGGATCGGCGTGGAAGAAGCCGAAGCGCACCAGTTGCTGCAGGTAGCTGGCCGCCCCCTTCTCCGCCACGGAGGCCGGGTCGATGCCGGCCGCCACCAGGGCGCTGCGGTCGGTGATCTTGATGCCGGGCAGGTAATCCAGGCAGAGCACCCGCCGGCTGCTCAGGTCCCAGATCACCGCTGGAACGCGGATGCCGGCATCGCCTAGAAACTGCTGACGGAAGCGGGCGGCATGCTCGGCCTCCAGGCGGAAATCCAGTTCCCGCAGCAGCACCCGGCGGCATTCCTGGGCGATCGGCACCCATTCGCGGCCCTGGCCCCAGCGGGGGTGGCGCTGGATCACGGCGGCCACCTGCTGCAGCACCTCCAGGTCGAGGCGGAACAGGCGTTCCAGGCCGGGGCGCTGGATTTTGAACACCACCTGGCGGCCGCTGCGCAGGCTGGCCCGGTGCACCTGGGCGAGGCTGGCCGAACCGAGCGGCTGCTCCTCGAGGTCAACGATCTCGGCGCAACGCTCGCCCAGTTCCTGCTCCAGCAGGCTCTCGGCGGTACTGAAGGGAAAGGCGGGCACCTTGTCCTGAAGGCTGGCCAACTCCTCGACGTAACCCGCCGGAAGCACGTCGGGGCGGGCCGAGAGCAGCTGCCCGAGCTTGATGAAGGCCGATCCCAGCCGGATCAGCTCAGCGGTGAGCCAGCGGGCCCGCCAGCGCTGCCGCCGGCTGCGGCGCTCGGGGTTGAGCCCACCGCGATAGCTCCACGACTGGCTGTCGAGCCAAAGGCCGAAGGCCAGCTGCAGGAAAGCCCTCCAGATCTGCAACGATCTGGCCCATCCCTGCCACAGGGGCCCGAGGCGCCCCATCAGGAGCGGTCCTCGAGGCGGCGGGAGAGGGCCGCCACGGTGGCGCGCAGCGCGTCGATCCGCTCCTGGGCCGTCCCCGTCCCATCGGTGCCGGTGGCGCCCGAGGGCGTTGGGGCGGCGGGATCGGCCTCGGTCTCCAGCCGCTCCGCTTCCTGCTCCACCTCCTGCCAGAACAGCTCCCATTCGTTGCGCAACCGCTCCGGCGCCTCCTGGGCCAGCACGGCCAGCCCGGCCACGGAGTCGGCCAGGCCGCTGCCCAGCCGTGCCTGCAGCCGGTTCAGGGCCGCCTGGAGCAAGGATTGGGGCGCGCTCATCTCCAGACCTGCCAGCTGGCCAAACTGTGGCAGATCAGGGCTGGGGGGCGGGGGGCTCCGGCGCCAGGGGCGGCGGTGGGGCCGGCTCAGCCGGACGGGGCTCGACGGGAGCCGGCCCCTCGGGAAGGACGGGCTGGAGGGGCGGCTCCTCCGGCACCGCCGGCCTGGCGTCGGCCTCCTCCTCCGCCCGGCGGTCCTGCTGCTCCTGGCGCAGGCGCTTCGCTTCGTCCTGCTTGCGGGTTTCCTCGAGCTCCAACCGCTCAAGATCCCCGCGGATGTCGGTCTTGTCGGCCCCAAAGCGCATCCGCAGGGTTTCGAGGCTGGTGCCCGGGAAGGGTTTGACCTCGAAACCCTGACCCATCGGCATCACGGCAGCGCCGCCACTGATCAGCAACCGATCGGTGATGGCGTAGCCCAGGCCGAAGCACAGGCCGGCCACCAAGGGGAGCACCCAGCGGGGCCGCCGTGGCGCCGGAGTTGCCCCATCGGCCGCAGGGGGGCGGCGCGGGCGGCGCTGGGCTCCGGCGGAGGTCATGGCGGCAACGGGCGCGATCAGCACCCCATCCTGACGCCACCGGCAGCCGGGCCTCTGGCGCTCAGGTGGTGTAGTCGGCGTTGATGCGCACGTACTGGGCGGAGAGATCACACCCCCAGGCCCGGCCGCTGCCGCTGCCCTCTCCCACCTGCAGGCGGATGGCCACGGTGTCGCCCCGCAGTGGATCGGGGTCGAGATAGCGACCCGCGGCCCGATCCTTCAGGTAGGTGGAGGCGGCCGGGCGGTCAAAGGCCAGGGGCTGGCCCCCAGCCATCAACTGATGGGGGCCGAGCCAGAGGGCAACGGCGGCGGGATCGAAGGGCACCCCGGCCCGGCCCGCCGCAGCCACGATCCTGCCCCAGTTGGGGTCGCGGCCATGGACGGCGGTTTTCACGAGCGACGAACCACAGACCGTGCGGGCCACCTGGCGGGCCTCGGCGTCGCTGGCGACCCCCGCCACCCGCACCTCGATCAGGCAGGTGGCCCCCTCCCCATCGCGGGCGATCGCCCGGGCCAGATGCTGCGACACCACCGTCAGGCCGGCCTCCAGGGCGTCCAGGTGCTCCGGTGGCAGGGGCTCACCGGCTGCAAAGGCCAGGAAACAGTCGTTGGTGCTGGTGTCGCCGTCCACCGTGATCGCGTTGAAGGAACGCTCCACCGCCCGCTGCACCATCGCCTGCCACAGCGGCGCCGGCACCCCGGCATCACAACTGAGCGTGCCGAGCATGGTGGCCATCTGGGGATGGATCATCCCCGACCCCTTGGCCATGCCGCCGATCCGCACCCGGCGCCCCCCCAGCTGGGCCTCCACGGCGATCTGTTTGTCGCAAAGATCCGTGGTCAGGATGGCGGTGGCGGCGGCGGTGCCCCCGTCTGGGCCCAGGGCCGCCACCAGGTCGTCGAGGCCGGCCACCAGGGTGTCGATCGGGATCGGCACGCCGATCACGCCGGTGGAGCAGATCAGCACCTCGCTCTCCTGGAGGCCCAGCCGCCGGGCCAGTTCGGCCGTGGCCCGCAGGCTGTCGATCCGCCCCCGCTCGCCGGTGCAGGCATTGGCCTGACCGGAGTTGGTGAGCACCGCTCTGGCCGCACCGCCGGTGGCGGCCAACCGTTCGGCGCAGAGGTCGACGCAGGCGGCCCGCACCAGGTTGGTGGTGAAGCTGCCGGCGCAGACGGCGCCTTCCGGAGCCAGCAGCAGGGAGAGGTCGCTGTTGCCGGAGGCCTTCAGGCCCGCCGTGCTGCCGGCGGCGAGGAAGCCCGCGGGCGCCGTGACACCGCCGGCGATCGGTTGCCACGGGGAGGAAGCCGGCACGGTGAATGGGCAAGCAAGGGAAGACCAGCCCAGCTTGGCTGAGCGGGACCACGCCCTGATCCAGGCTGGTGCCAGCGAGACGATCCCCTTGACCATGGCCCAGCGCCGCATCGGTCTCACCGGTGGCATCGCCAGCGGCAAGAGCAGCGTGGGGCGGCTGCTGGCGGAGCGCTGGGGCCTGCCGGTGCTGGATGCCGACGTCTACGCCCGCGAGGCGCTTGCACCCGGAACCCCGGCCACCGCTGCGGTGCTGGCCCGCCACGGCGCCGCCGTGCAATCACCGGACCCCACCGGAGCGGCCAGCCTCGACCGGGCTGCCCTGGGCCGGATCGTGTTTGCCGACTCGGTGGAACAGCGGTGGCTGGAGCAGCTGGTGCATCCGATCGTGCGCCGGCGTTTCGATGCCGAGCTTGCAGGGCTCAGCGCCGCGCCGGTGGTGGTGCTGATGATCCCGCTGCTGTTTGAGGCTGGGCTTGAGGGGCTCTGCAGCGAGGTCTGGCTGGTGGACTGCAACGAGGCCGAGCAGTTGGCGCGCTTGATGGCGCGGGACCAGTGCAACGAGGCCGATGCCCGCGCCCGAATCGCCGCCCAATGGCCCCTATCGCGTAAGCGTGCTCTTGCTGATGTGGTGATCGACAACCGGGGGTCGTCCGAAACTCTGCGGGGGGAGCTGCAGCAGGCCCTCGGGTCCGATGCTGGCGGACCCGAGAGTCATCCCTAGGCTGAAGTTCCCACTCTCATGACTGCATGGACCCAGAATCCGGGAGTCGGCGGGGAGGATTGTGAACCAGAATCAGCGGCTTGTCAGCAGTCTTGAAGAACACCTGTAAGCACCTGCGCCTAAACCTGATCACCGAAAGCCAGAATCCTCACGCTGCCAAGTACAACCCCAACTTCATGGGCCATCTGGTCATCACCTTGAGCCTGGTCGGACTTGGGATTGTGTTGTAGGGAGGAGTGTACGTCCCCTTCACGGTGCTCAAAAAAACAAAAAAGTAATGGGGAATATGCCGGGGGGACACCCAAAGCAAACAGAGCATCACCCGGCAACAGACGGAGATCAACGACCGACTGGCTGTGTGGCACGATCAGTGGGAGCGTCCCTTCAACATGATCCATGTCGACACGTGGCCACAGGTTTCTCCGCAGGAGTGACAGCTGGGCTGCTTTGAGTGGGTCGGTCCCAGGATCACTGGTGATCGCCGTCAAGGCTGCTCACGGGGAGCCGGTTACGAGAAGGTCCACTCGCGATCGACGACGCCATCCGCCTGCCCTACGTCGAGGTGATCACTGACGAGCAGAAGGCGACGACCGTTTGGTTTCTGGCCCGTGCGAACAGCCGGTACTCCGAGAAGGGGATCACCTGCCGCCGGGTTCTCTCGGATAGCGGCCCCTCCTACCACTCCGGTGACTGGCGATAGGCCTGCAGGGCATTGGATCTGATACCCATCTGCACCAAGCCCTTCACTCTGCAGGCCAACGGCAAGGCCGAGCGGTTCATCATGACCCTCCGGCTGGAATGGGCCGACGTCATCCACTACCACACATCGGCGGAACGCAACCGTTGGCTACCCCGCCATCTGGGGAACGATAACGGCCACAGGCTCAACATGGCCCCCGGTGGCATCAACCCTCAGCAGTGCATCCATAGGCTGGTGAGGGTTGGAAGACTTGTTGAATCAATCGTTACAGAGAGTACGAGGGAGCAGATGGCATGGTGGGTGGCTACTACGGCAGGGTAAAATTTCGGAAGAAATTCCAACTCTCCCTGGTGGCGTCCATCTCCTGGCTGGTTGGGCCTAGCACCCGTGAAGATTGGCCTTCTCCTCCTGGCCAGGTGGGCCCACCGCCCTGAATAATATATAATAATACTCCTGTATTCCTCGGGCAACTACTGTATCTACGTAGAATCACATTGGTGCCGTCATTGGGAGCAATTTCAGGCAACGCTTGTTCATTCATGTTGAGGCAGATACTCTGACGCCCCCAGAAGTTGGCAGTGTTGATGATGGACACAACACTTCCCCCTCCACCCAGCGTTCCTTCGCCCCCCTCCCAGGGCACAAATTTATCGTTGGGACTGTTGACCATCATCATAGGGACGCGCCTTGAAGGATTGCAGTTTGGCAGTAGGGGTGTAGGCATCGACCCAGCAATGGAGGAAAACGCGGCAATTCGATCGGCCCGTTCACAGGCCAGGCGTTGCACAAGCATGGCTCCATTGGAAATTCCCGTTACAAAGATCCGACTAGCGTCAATATTGCGCTGACGTTTCAGATCTTCAATCAAAGTCGTGACAAAACCAACATCGTCAATACCTTGGTTGACGGTGCCACGTCCGTCATTCCAGTAGCCATTGACCCCGCTGGGGTAGACCACTAAGAAGCCCTGTTCATCGGCCAGGCGGTTGAAACTGGTGACGTTGGAAAAAACGAGGTTGGCGGTGCCGCCGCCGTGAAAACCAATCACTACTGGGGTGGGGGTGTTGGGGTTGTACAACGCCGGAGTGTAGATTAGGTAATTGCGAGTCATTCCTTGGTGGGAAATCTCAATCGATCTAAATCCTCTCCCTGGAGGGGGTAATTGGGAAAGCTCTCTTTCCCTAAGTTTGGGCCCCAGCGGTGCTGCCACCGATGTCACTAAATCCACCTGTCTCTGGCTATTCTGTTGAAAGCTATGATAGAATTCTGATTTTTCAGTGGCAACAGCGCGATAAGACCCGATAAGAGAGCCTGCCGCCAGAATCCATGTCAACATGCCAGCATACCCAAGGGAAACCATTCTCATTGGTGCGAAGTGTCAACTCAGACCTAGTATTCACTGGGATTCCTGAAAAGCAACCCCCCGAGGAGAAACTTTGCACAAATGGAGGCTCGTAGCAGTTGAAACCAAATCAACAAAGCTTTCTTGTCGATGGCGCCACCCGCCTGCCCTACGTCGAGCTGATCACCGACGAGCAGAAGGTGACGACCGTTGGATTTCTGGCCGTGGGATCAGCTCGTACTCTGAGGAGAAGATCAACTGCCGCCGGGTTCTCTCGGATAACGGCCCCTCCTACCGCTCCGGTGACTGGCGATAGGACTGCAGGTTATTGGACCTGAAACCTATCCGCACCAAGCCCGACACGCCGCAGACCAGCGGCAAGGCGGAACGGTTCATCAAGCCACTGTTGTTCGGTACCTGTTCAGAGGGCGGCCAAGCCTGATTCTGAGCGAGCAGCCTTGGCAAATCCCCCGACGCGGCTTGGCTCTCAAGGAGAGACAGCCCTGAGATGGCACCCCCCCCCAGCTTGCAAGCGCTCGTTGAGCACCTCTTCGGGCAACTGGAGGCACTGGCGTTACTGGTGACTCAGTTTGAGGAGCAGAAGGGCCGTAGCTCAAGGAATTCCTCCCAACCCCACTCCAGTGACGGCCGTGGTTTCAAGCCTTCCAGAACGGACCAGGGCAAGGGAACCGGTCGCAAACGCGTTGGCCAGCGGGGCCATCCCGGCCATGGCCCCGAGCTGCTCCCCTCGAGCAATGCAAGGAGGTGCTTCCCCACCATCTCACGAGCTGCCGAAGCTCAGGTGTCGCTCTTTCAGGTAAAGATCCTGAGCCGCTGCGCAACCCGGTGGTTGAGATCCCTAAATTTGGTTCGTTTGTGATCTAGCACCAACTGCACCGGCTGAGCTGCCCCTGCTGACCCACCCTCACCGCCGCCATCCGCCAGGAAGCGGTGGCGCAAGTTGATGAGACCGGCGGCCCGATGAGCAACGCGGATGGCAACAACCCCGACGGGATCGACAGGCAAGAACTGCAATCCCTCACTGCGCCGATCCGCCAGGCATTGGAGACCAGGCTGAAGGAGTTGAGCAATCTGGGCTTTCGCAAAGGGGGAGAAGACTCCCTGGGCCACCAGGGTGCGCACCTGCCGCCAAATTCACAAAATGGCGCCGACGTTGTGGACCTTTCTGGAGCAACCCGAGGTGGAGCCAACGAACAACGCCGCAAACAGGCTCTCAGACCAGCAGTGATCCACCGAAAACGCAGTTAAGACGCCAAATTCCGGCGGGGTGGCCTTTCCCACAGTCGTCTATTGACAGTGACCACAAGCCTCAAACAGCAGGGCCGTGATGTGTTGGAATTCCTCGTTGAGGCGTGGAACTCCCCCACGACCACGGGCTGCCGACGCCAAGCCTGATTCCTCTAGCAAAATGGGTCACCAAGCTGAGCCAACAGAACAGTGAAAGGAACACACTGAGAGGCTGCCCTCAGCAACTGCGCAAACAGAGTTGCGGTAATGCGTGCCCTTCCCTTGAGAGGTCAAGTTGTCACTCCCCATGGCAGTTACGTTGGCCAAGTAGGCCTATTTCATCACCGGCCAGACATCGGAAGAACGCAACCACTGGCTGCACCGGCATCTGGGGATTTACAATGCTGCATGGCTCTCGGTGGCCTCAGCGATCAGCAGTCGCTCCAGCGGCTGCTGATCGCTGGAGGACCTGGTGAGAAAACACACTTAGCCCCTGAGCTTCTCCACCAGGATCCTGTTGGCCAGCTTGGGGTCGGCCCGGCCGCCGGTCTGCTTCATCAGCTGGCCTACGAAGAAGCCCTGCAGCTTGGTCTTGCCACCGCGGAACGCCTCCACCTCGGCGGGATGGGCCGCCAGCAGCGCCTCCACCACCTCGGTGATTGTGGCGGGATCGCTGATCATGCCCAGGCCCCTGGCCGCCACGATCGTCTTGGCGGAGCCCCCTTTCTCCAGCAGCTCAGGCAGGATCTCCTTGGCGATCTTGCCGCTGATCGTGCCGGCCTCGATCAACTGCACCAGCTCGGCGAGTTCGGATGGGCGCAGCGGCAGCTCATTGATCGAGAACCGGTTGGCATTGACGTGGGCGGCGATGTCACCCGTCACCCAGTTGGACACCGCCTTGGCATCCCCCCCGGCCGCCACCGCCGCCTCGAAGTATTCCGCCATCGCCCGCTCGTCGGTGAGCACCCGGGCGTCGTAGATCGACAGACCCAGCTGCTCGGCGTAGCGGTGCCGCTTGGCGGCCGGCAGCTCCGGCAGCTCGGCGCGCCAGGCCTCGCGCCGCTGGGGTGTGACCTCGATCGGGCCCAGATCGGGTTCAGGGAAATAGCGGTAGTCGCTCGCCCCTTCCTTGCTTCGCATGCTCTTGGTGAGCTGTTTGCCCTCATCCCAGAGGCGGGTTTCCTGCACCACCGGCTCACCGGCCTCGTAGGCCTTGATCTGGCGCACGATCTCGAAATCGATGGCTTTCTGGATCGCTGAGAAGGAGTTCATGTTCTTGATCTCCACCTTCGTGCCGAAGGGGGCATCCGGCCCACGCCGCACCGAGATGTTCACATCGCAGCGCAGGGAGCCTTCCTGCATGTTGCCGTCGCTCACCCCCAGATAGCGCACGATTCGGCGGATCTCCGAGGCGTATTCCGCCGCCTCGCGGCCGGTGCGCAGATCCGGCTTGCTCACGATTTCCGCCAGGGCCACGCCGGCCCGGTTGTAGTCCACCAGCGAATGGGTGGAGCCCGCCAGGCGGTCGCTGCCGGCGTGCACCAGCTTGCCGGCGTCCTCCTCCATGTGCAGCCGCTCGATGCCGACCGTCTTGAGGTAGGTGTCCTTGCCCTTCTCGGCTACCTCCACCTCGATCCAGCCGTTCTCGGCGATCGGCTGGTCGTACTGGGAGATCTGGTAGTTCTTGGGCAGGTCGGGATAGAAGTACTGCTTGCGGTCGAACTTGCTGTGCTCGGCCACCTGCAGGTTGAGGGCCAGAGACGCCTTCACCGCATACTCCAGCACCTTCTCATTGAGCACCGGCAGGGTGCCGGGCAGCCCCAGCACCACCGGATCGATGTGGGTGTTGGGCTGGTCACCGAAGTTGGTGGAGGCCCCCGTGAAGATCTTGCTGGCGGTGCCCAGCTGCACGTGGGTTTCCAGGCCGATCACCGCCTCCCAGGCTTCCGTGCTGGCCGTTGCCATCGCCGCTTGCTCCCGCTTCTGCTGAGGGGCGATCCTAGGCAGGGGCCTCGAACCCCAGCTCCCGGTAGCCAGTCGTTGGATCCAGGCGGCGGCTGAAGCTGACGCCCGCCGGCAGCAGCAGGGCGATCTCGGCGGTGGTGCGGATCGGATTACCGGCAAGAAGATGGCCGCCGCGGCAGTGGCCTCGGGCATCGGCCGCGCTGAGGTGGAGATGCACCCCGTCAGGCCCGAGGCTTCCCTGCAGGCTGAGCAGCTCCCAGGGCCCCGGCAACAGCAGCGCCTCGGTGGCTCCGGCAGGCCGCAGGCAGAGGCGGTCCAGGCTGCCGATCGCCGAAACCACCCAGGCGGCGGCGATCTGTCGCTCGGCCACCAGCTCCTCGAGGGCGCCGCACAGGTCGCCGCCGGGGGGCAGCCGCAGGCTGAGCAGCCCCATCGCTTCGGCGTGAACCGTTGGATAGCTTGAAACCATGGCCGCCCTTCACACCGATCCCGTCACGGCTCCATTCTCGGAAGGGTGGAGCGAGCCCGGCGCGGATCCGGTGCTGATCCTCGGCGGCGGCCTGATCGGCCTGGCGATCGCCCATCAGCTGGCGCGCCGGGGCAAGTCGGTGCTGGTGCTGAGCCGGCGGCGCAGCGAGGCGGCCGGGTTCGTGGCGGCCGGCATGCTCGCCCCCCATGCCGAGGGGCTGGGCGGCCCCCTGCTGGATCTCGGCCAGCGCAGCCTTGGCCTGATTCCTGAGTGGGTGGCCCAGATCGAGGCCGACAGCGGCCTCTCCTGCGGGCTGCGCCCCTGCGGCATCGTCGTGCCGTTTGCCACGGCGGCCGAGCGGGATGCCTACCCCACCGCAGGGTTCGGCCTGGCCCTGGATCGAGCCGGCCTGGAGCGGGAGGTTGCCGGCATCGGCCCCACCTGGCGGGCCGGGTTGCTGTTTTCCCAGGATGGCCAGATCGACAACCGCCGCCAACTGATGCGTGCGCTGGAGAGAGCCTGCGTGGCCCTGGGGGTCCGGTTCCAGGAGGGCAGCGAGGTGCTGGAGCTCCTCCAGGCGGCGGGCCAGTTGGAAGGCGTTCGGCTCTGCCGGGCGGACGGCAACGAAACGACCCTGCCGGTTCGACGGGCCGTGCTGGCCTGCGGTTCCTGGAGCGCCCGCTTACTGCCGGGCCTGCATGTGCGCCCGATCAAGGGGCAGATGCTCTCGCTGCAGGGGCCCCGCCAGGCCCTGCGGCGGGTGCTGTTCGGGCCTGGCACCTACCTGGTGCCCCGGGACGACGGGCTCCTGGTGGTGGGCGCCACCAGCGAGCCGGAGGCTGCCTTTGCCGCCGGGCTCACGCCCCTGGGCCAGAGCCAGCTGCAGCGCGGCCTGGCCAGCCTCCTGCCGGAGGCCGCCCACTGGCCGCCGATGGAGCGCTGGTGGGGGTTCCGACCCGGCACCCCGGACGGCTTGCCGTTGCTGGGGGCCTCGGCGATCACCGGCCTCTGGCTGGCCACGGGTCATTACCGCAATGGCGTGCTGCTGGCGGCGATCAGCGCCACGCTGATCGCAAACCTGATCGAGGGCGGCGATGCCGCCGATGCGGCCCTGCTGGCCCCGTTCAACTGGAAGCGCTTTGGACCAAGGGCCGGCAGCGATCAGGAAACAATGGCAGCGGGGCTGGCTGCCTTGTCCGCCGGGGTGTAGACGGGGATCATCCCCATGCCCTTGACCTGCTGGGGCTCCAGGGGCCGGATCAACAGCTCCCCTTCCACCAGCTCCGCTGTGGTGCCATCAATCACGATCGGAACATCGAGGAGGCGGGTGAGTCCCTCCAAACGGCTGGCCAGGTTCACCTTGTCGCCGATCACGGTGAAATCCAGGCGGCGGGGGCTGCCGATCTGGCCGACGATCACCGCGCCGCTGGCCAGGCCGATGCCGCTGCTGAAGGGCTCGATGCCCTCCGCCAGCCAGCCCTCGTTGAGCTCCGCCAGCCGGGTCCGCATCGCCTCGGCGCAGCGCAGGGCCGCCAGGGCCTCCTCCCGGGGTCCGCGGCCGATCGGCGAGCCGAACACGGCCATCACCGCATCGCCGATGAACTTGTCGACGGTGCCGCCGTGGGCGGCGATCACCTCCACCATCCCGCCCAGGTACTCGTTGAGCTGGCGCACATGCAGTTCGATCCGGCCTTCACCACTGCGTTGCTGGGTGAGCTGGGTGAAGCCTTTCAGATCGCTGAACAGCACGGTGACGGGCAACAGCCTTCCCCGCAGGATGCCCTCGGCCGCCCCGGGGTCCGAGAGGATTTCCGCCACCACGCTCGGGGCCACGTAGCGCTCGAAGGTGCGGCGCAACCGCCGCCGCTCCCGCTCCTCCCGCAGGTAGGCGTCGCCGCCGTAGAGCAGGCCCAGCAGCACCAGGCCGGAAGTCGGGCCAAGCAACGGCAGCCAGCGATCCAGCTGCCGCATCGCCACAAAGCCCGCCACCAGCTGCAGGGTCAGGGCGGCGATCACCAGTCCCAGACGCCAGCCCAGCGTCGATCGCCAGAGGCCCAGGCCCGCCACCAGCAGCAGCGGAGCCATCGCCAGCAGGGCCCGAGCCGGTGACAACACCGGCCAGGGGCTGAGGCCATCCCCCTGCAGGGAATTCGCGGTGGCGGTGGCCAGCATCTCCAGGCCCGAGAGCCGGCCAAAGGGCGTTGGGTTGCCCGCCTCGCCCTGGGACACCACTGGCCCGACCAGCACCACCGCACCCTTCAGGCTCGCGCGTTGGGGATGGCGTTGCCAGCGGGCCGGATCGAGCACCTCCCAGGCCGAAAGCCGCTGGAAGCTTCCTTCCGGTCCGTAGAAATTCAGGGCCATGGCGGGGTCGTTCTGGCGGCTGGGGCGGCCGAGCAGCCGCAGGGCGGAGCCGGCCAGGGAGGGGACCGGCTCAACGCCGTTCTCGGGCAGCAGACCGCGGCCATAGGCATCGGGGTGGCGGGCCGGCTGGCCGGCTTCCCGAGGCAGGGTGTTGGTGAGCCCCAGCGCTCCGGCGCCGCCCAGCGCCGGCAGGAACAGGTCCGGGCGGACCAGGGTGAGGCCACTGCCCACGGCGGCATCCTGCGGTTCGAGCATCTCCGCCGCCAGGGCCACATGGCCCCGCAGGGGCTCCAGGGTTTTCGCCATGGCCGCGTCATCGGCAGGGCCCTTGCTGCTTGGTCCTGCGAAGGTGACGTTGATCGCCACCACCGCCGCGCCCGCCTGGCGCAGACGGGCGGCCAGCAATCCGTAGGCCGCGCGGGGCCAGGGCAGGGTGTCGATCCCCCGGGCCCAGGCGGGAATCTGGTCGGGCTTCTGGCCCACGAACCAGCTGCCTTGCTGCAGGGTGGCGTCGTCGACGGCCACCAGCACCACCTGGGGCGACGGTGTCCTGGGGCCCCGCAACACCACGAGCTGGTCTTCCAGGCCCCGCTCCCACTCCTGCCAGCGGGCCGGGGGCCAGCCACTCACCAGGCCGACGGCGATCACCACCGCTACCGAAGCCAGGGCCGTGAGGCGTGGGCGCTCCATCAGATCCGCTCAGCCTTCATCAGAAGAAACGGGGAAGGTTGGGGAAGGGAAGCGACGGCGCAGAGCCGGGAAGTGATGGTATCGCGACCCCCGGAAGCCGGGAGCGGAGGTAACTCTCCAGCGATCCGAAGGCCGGCAGCGGCGTGGTGAACCCACGAAAGAGCGGCCCTTCCAGGATGCTGGTGTAATCCCCACTGCTCAGCTTCAGCAGGGTGAGCACGACGCCGGCGGCGGAGAGACGCAGCCGTTCCCCACCGTTGACCGTGGTGCTGGGCTGGCCCGAGGGCTGGCCGTCCGTGAGGGGTTCCACCTCCACCGATCCCTCCAGCACCGTGAGATCGGAGGCGCCTTCCCCATCCACCTGCAGCACGTAGTTGGTGCCGCGCACGCTCAGGCGAGAGGAGCGGGTGCAGCCGCTCTGCTTGCCGGACACCAGCACTTCACCCTTGCGCAGCAGGAAGCAGCTGCTGCCGAGCCGCAGCTCGGAGAAGCGGTTGAGCCGGCCGGCCGCTCCCGAGGCGAAGCTCAGCTGGCCGCGGCTGTTGCCGGTGCTGATCTCCTGGGGACTGGCCGCCTGCTCGTTCACCTTGGCCTGGCGCGCATCGATGAACAGTTCGGTGCCATCGAGGATCTCCTTCACGGTGACCCGATCGGCAACCGCATCGGCGGAGGCGGCCAACCCTGCAGGGGGCACCAGCCCGGCCGCAACCCAGATCGACAGCCCCAGAAGACGTTGGAGGCAACGGCCTTCTCGCTTGGCAAGGCGTGGATTCATGGCCTCCTGCCGATCAGGACCCCGGCGCAGGCGGCAGCACCACACCTTTGACATTCTCGGTGATCCAGCGGTAGAGGGCGTCGCGTTCGGGCAGGTTCGAGACGAAACCGGCGAACAGCGGTCCCTTCAGGATGGCGTTGTAGTCGTCAGGGCCAAGCTTGACGGTGGAGAGAACCTTGCCATCTGCAGAGAATCGGAACCGGTAACCTGCCTTGATCACAATGGGGGAAGGAATGATCGGGGTTTTCTGGTCGCTCTTCAAGGTCAGGCAGACGATAATCTCCGTGTCGTTCTTGCTGCGAGGCTGGGACCAGACGCAGCCGATCGACGTAGCTTTCTCAGACTTGAATACGATCCGCTGGTGAATGGCTGATCCCCACCAGAGCTTGGCCAGGGATTCCGGCGTGTAGAGCCCTCCTTCGGCCGGACAACCCAGCACCTCGCCCAGAACGGACCACCCGGAAGGGAGCTTGACGGCGGTGAAGGGAGAGCCAACACCAGCGCTCCCACCATGAAAACAGCCCCCGAATTCCCGCATCGCATTGACCAGAGATCGTCCATAGGCTTCAATTTCCTCTTGGACAGCAGGCGGTACAGGCTGAAACCCAGGATTGCCGAGTTGTTGGCGCTGGTTGTTAAGTGTATCTCGAAGTTTGGACAATAGTTGAGATTGCTCTCCAGGCTGACTTGAGCTCTCAAATGGATCGGCTAACACCGTCCCCTCCAGAACGAGAACATCTGTGCTGCCATCATCGTTCGCGATGATGATGTAATTCGTGCCGCGGGAGCTCAGCCGCAACGACTTGGTGCAGCCGCTTTGCTTGCCGGAGACCAGCACTTCGCCCTTGGAGAGCAGGAAACAGCTCTTGCCCAGACGCAGCTGGGTGAATCGATTGATCCGGGCCGCCGCTCCGGATTGAAACTGCAGCTGGCCGCGGCTGTTCTGGGTCGTGATCTGCTGCGGGGAGAGGGCGGTTTGGTTGACCTTCGCCTGGCGGGCATCGATATAGAGCTGGTTACCATCGAGGATTTCCAGCACCGTTGCGGCTTCCGACGCCTTTCCTGGCGGCATCGTCAGGGTTGCGGCCAAGAGAGGCGCGGCAAGAAGAGACAGAGGTCGAAGGTGTGGCAATCGAAGGGCTTTTGGCAAAATCGATAGGATATTAGGGAGACTCTGGAAAACCCCACCACCCTGCGCGATAATGGCCGTGTGATCGCAGGCGTGAACAGGGTTCATGGGCATCAAGCAGCTCGGCTTTGGTGATTACGAGCAGTCCACGGCCAAAAAGCGGAC
>NZ_JAGQBB010000031.1 GCF_024345415.1 Synechococcus sp. Tobar12-5m-g
GCCAGGGCCCGACGATGGGAATGGTCTGCGGAACCCCAGTGCGTCCGCTTCCTTGCAGTAACTCGGCTTAGGGGGGCGATTCGCCATACCCGGCAGGGCGCTGCTCTATCAGCAACAAACTCCTAGCTGAGCTGGCCGCTGTAGTGCTGTTCGAGCAGCAGTCAGCAGCCCATGCCCTGCCGGTCGATCCAGAGCTGGAGGCGCTGCTGCCCTATTGAGGCCAGCCAGCCGGCGGGGCTCCACAAGGCCCTGCCGTTCTGCTGGTCGCGACCGCCGCGCATGGGCCTGGTGGAGACCGGTCCTGGCATGTCCTGACTGCCGACCCCCAGGGACCCACGAGCGAGCTGGCGGAGTTTCAGCACGAGCGGAGCCGGAGGACTCAGCGTCGGCGAGGCAGATGCCAGCCGGCCATGACGCGAGCAACCGCCCGACCGTTGGCCACCGACCGCACAATGTCCGCAGCAGACCTCGCCTCCCCATGAGCCAGCAAAGCCACCAGCCCTCGTTGCTGAGCCGCATCGCCCGGGTGCTGCTGTGCCTGGTGTTCATTCATGCCGTGATCGGCAAGCTGACGGGCTTTGCCGGCGTGGCCGGAGCCATTGCGGCCAAGGAACTGCCGCTGGCGCCCGTGCTGCTGGTGGCCGCCATGGCACTGATGGCGGTGGGTTCGGCCCTGGTGATCAGCGGCTGGAAAGCCAGGCTCGGGGTGGTGCTGCTGCTGCTGTTCTTGGTGCCCACCACCCTGCTGTTCCATGGCGATGTGGCGGACAAGGTGGAGAGGATCCAGCTGTTCAAGAACCTGGCAATCATTGGCGGCCTGCTGCTGGTGGCCGATCAGGACAGCAGTGGCTGAAAAGCGAACTGTCCAGGATGATTGAGCAGTGTCAGCGCGGCGTAGTTGTTGTCAGCTCCCTGGCGCTGGCCGCTGGATCCAGGCGCTGCCGGTCCAGACCATGGCGGTGATCAGCCGTAAGCCGCGATCGATGCCGAAGTAGGTCATCGCAGCACCGAGGCTGATGTTCCCGCTCATCCCGCAGTCGTTGGCCATATCTGGCCTGTGGTTGCGAGTGTTACTGGCGGGGCTGACCCCGCCCCCGCTATTGATACGCTGGAGGTTAAGTCAATAAACTGAAAATAGCCTCTTGCAATTAAGCTTAAGTTTGCAGGGCCGACGTCGCTTCCTGCTGTTGCCGATGCGATAGACGCTGGAATGGCAACAGTCGATTGCCCTGACGGTGACTGGTTAAAGCTTGGCATTAGCCTACCGTCCTAGCCAGAATGCAGGGAGAGGCCCCGGTCGTGATTGCGGCACTGTTGGTAACTTGGATGATTTCCCATTCCTCGACACCCGCAGAGACGACGAGCGTATCCCTAACTGCCATTGTGTTATTTGCGTAATGGGCCGCAACTCCAAAGTCTGCTGGCAGGTTGTCGTCTAAATAGAGACTATATTTAGGGCTTCTAAATACAGGCACCACATCTGTTCCATAGGCTGGATTTGTGTTGTTGTATCCAATTGGCAAGTAGAGAGCCTCCATTGCTCCCGCCCCTGCGTTCAAGCCGCCTAGGTTAGTAACAGCAGAGTTATTGGCATTTCCCACCATGCCGTATGCCATTACAGTGTGGTTATGGGAGATAAAGTCACCCAAGTTCGTGCTTCCCCTGAGTCCACGCCCGCCGTTGAAGCTTCGGCGCAACTGCAATTGATTTTCGAACCAGGACCTGCCGGTGTTGTTATTTACAGCTGTCCTCAGCCTTAGAAAGTGATGGAAGTTTACTCTGTCGAGGTCAACCAAGGGGTTAATCATAGCAGTAGCTGGCGCAATAAGAAATGCATAGTTAGTTGACCCTGATTGCAAAAGGAACATCGTGTAGCCCACTGACGTATAGCGTGTTAGTGTTGTGGTTGTAGTTGTAGAAAGGCTAAGAAGTTGTAGGTGGTTGCTGGTCGCGTTGGTGGTGGTTGCGAAATGATCCAGGAATGCCGTACCGCTCGGAATATCGGAGCCGGCATTCCAGCTTGTCGCAATGTGGACGAAAACCCCGGTAGTGGTGAACTGGAACCAGTAGTAAGTCTTCCCGTGTGTCTTCGAGCCGTTGTAGGTGATCTCCAGCACTCTGTTCTCAACCGAGCCAGAGAGAAAGGTGTCAAACCAAGCTGTCATCAGCCCAGCATCGATGAAGGCATCCCTGAAGATGTTGGCAAGCTGAAATGCCGTCCAAGTTGCCGCTGCTGTGTAGGTGACTTTCGTGACGGCCATGGTCAGTTCTCCAGGGTGAGGATTAAACGGTCGGCCGTGATTGCAACGGTGCCGCCCGAGTTGTTGCGCAACCTGGCGTAGACCAGCCCCGAGCCATCGCCAGGAAGCTCCGGCACCGGGTTGAGCGTCACGGTCTGCGCGGCTGCCGTGGTAACGACCTCGGCATAGGGACGGGCATCGCCCAGATCGATCAACGCTTGCAGTGTTCCCCCCGGTGTCGTCCTGGTGTCTGCTGTTCGCTGCGCGGCAGAGCGATAGATCCGCAGCCAGCTGGCATGGCTCAGCGTCACCGCCAGCAGCTGAGCGAGCTTGCCACTCGTCAGCGTGAAATCTGCGCTGGCGGCATTAGCCAGGCTGCTGGTCGTGGAGCTGACGGTCTGGCGTGCGGGGGTTGGCCCGGCCGGGCCGGTAGGGCCGGTGGGCCCGGCTGCCCCCGCCGGACCTGTTGCTCCGGTGGGCCCAGCGGGTCCGGTGCTGCCGGCGGTGCCGGCCACACCTTGGGGGCCCTGGGCGCCGGCTGGGCCCTGGCTACCCGCCGGGCCAGCAGCTCCAGCTGGACCTTCCGGCCCCCGCAGCGACAACCCGAGGGCACCCCAAGACGTCATCCACTCCCCCAGCGGTTCACCCCAGCTATTGCCACTGATGATTCCTGGACCCCACCAGCCAGATAGTCAGCAAAGACAAGAAGTCAACGAGGGATGAAAGGTTGCTGCATCAGCAGGTGTGTCGCCGGCTGGTGCTTGTGGGTCTTTGTGGCCTTCTCGCCCAACGGGTCCGATAGGGCGCTGCTGGTCATCGGCGGCGGCAGGGCTAGACGGACCAGCAGGGCCAGTTGCACCAGAAGGACGAGTCGGGTCAACCGGACCAGCCGGGCTGAATGCACCCTGCGCGCCAGTCGCTCCGTCAGCACCAGCTGGACCAGCAGGGCAACGGATAGAGGTACCAACACCACACTCCAGGACATTCCTCGACAGGGAGATGGACACCGTCTATTACCAGTGAGCGCCAAGGGCGCGGCTGCACGTCAAGTCCGCAACCACCAAAGGCTGCAGAATCAAGCGCAGGCGTCTCAGACGATCAGTTCAAACACCTGGCCGTTCACCCGGTTCAAGTACAGATCGCCAGGTGCCGGCGGCGGGTTCAGCCCCTCGCTCGGCGGTGGGCCGTCCCCGGCATACCAGCGGGTGCCGCGGCTGGCCGCACCGGAGCCGTTCATCACCACCAGCGATGGTTTGCCATCCACCGGCGAGGGCAGCAACGCCAGGCCGCCCTGGGGATGGAGGCGCAGGCGCCACACTTCAGCGCGGCTGCCGTTGTAGGCCAGGCCGTCAAGGCCATCGCTGGGCACCAGCGGCTCCACGCCGGCCAGGCTGCCCGCGCCACCGCTGCCATCGCTCGGCACCAGATTCGGCGGCAGGGGGCAGCCCAGCAGCGCCACCGCCAACGTGGCGATGTTCACCCCCATCGTCACCGTCAGGCTCAGGTCCAGCCGCTGGCCATAGACGTGCCGCACCTTGGGCACATCCGGGCGGTAGGGCGTCCATGGCACGGTTTCGCTGGTGCCATCGCCCCAGTCCACTTGAAAGTCCTGGGCCGGCAGCCCCAACGGGTTCACCGCCAGCTCGATCGGCGCTGCACCGAGCGGATCATTCCAGCGGCTGGGCGCCGGCATCCAGAACAACTCCAGCGGCAGGGCCGGCACCGGCCCTAGCCGGAAGCTCAGCTCCAGCCAGCGAGGCGCCTCATGCACCAGCACCCACTCCTCGCTGCCCGGACAGCCCACCGGGGGGATGATCCGCACCCGCCCGTTGGTGGGGTCGGAGGCAGTGGGCAGGGGGTACGGCATGGCGGTGCTGTGGGATCAGCGCAGCAGATCCAGCGGCAGGGCCGGGAGCTCGTCCTGGGAGTCAGGTTCCGCCTCGGCAGTCAGGCCACCGGAGGCCAGCCGCTCGGCCTCGGCCACCAGCTCCGCCTTCGTCATTCCCGGATCCAGCGCCACGCCGTAGCGGCGCTCCACTTCGGCAATGATCTGCGCCTTGGTCATCGCGGCGTAATCGGGCAAGTCCTCAGCCGTCGCCGCCAGGGCCGGCTCAGGACTGGACGGTGCAGGCCTCTCGTGGAGCGTGATCGGGAACCAGGGTCCCGTTCCCACCGAGTTGGCCACGGCGATCAAGCAGTCCTCAGCGGCCAAAACCTTGCCGGTGGCCAGGGAGAACACCAACTCCGTCAGGCTGGACACCTTGACCGCAGAAGCCGTGGAGAGCGAGGGAGGCTGAATCACCACCGTGCTTCCGGGCTCAAAGTTCGAGCCAACAAGTTGCACCTCCTGACCCGGTGCCTCCACTCCGATCGTGTAGGGACCACCTTTCACCGCCGTGATCACCGCCAGTCCCTCGCTGGGATCAACCGGCGATCAACCGTCCTCCCCGTCAGCACCCGGAAGGCTGGGAGCATGCGCCTGCCAGCCCAGGGCCTGCCAACCGTCCATGTGACAGGGGAAGCAGTAGCGGGTCTCACTGCCACGGGTGATCCGGATCATCCCCTCGGGGGGGACATCCAGCCTCGGCATCGCATCGGTGAGTGCCATCGACATCGTCGGATCAGAGGGGCGGATGCGATCAGAGGGTTCATCGGGCAACGGATCGAGCGGCGGCGCCGTCGGCACCGTCGGATCCGAGCCCTGCGTCAGGGGTTGGGGCGGCGCCCAGGGGGAGCCGGGCACCGTGGGGCGCACGACGGGATTGGCGAGTGCCGTCGCCTCGATCACGGAGCCATTGAGGTCGCCGGGGCTGGAGTCGCTCATCGGCTCAACCGTGGGTGAGGCTGACGTGGGCACCCGCCGGCGTCGAAGGCGTCAGGGTTGCGCGCGCAAAGAAGAAGCAGGGATCGACCACGTTGGCCAGATCACCAGCCGCGGGCACCAGGGCATCGCCGCTGATCGTCGCCTCGATTTGGCCACCAGCGGCGGGAACCGCCACGGTGGCGGCGGTCACCCAGGTGCCGGTGGTGCCGTCCTTGAGCAGCGGCGCCACCTGCAGCACGGCCGTCACGGCGGCGGCAGCACCGGGGTGGGAGAACAGCAGGGTGAAGTGCTCGACGGTGTCGAGCGGAATGCTCAGGCGCACGATCTCAGCGCTCACCCGGGTGCGCTCGAATGGGTCGGTGGCGCTGTAGTTGATCCAGCCCACCAGCGTGGTGACGGCATCGATGAGCTTGTTGCCGGAAGCGGTCATGGTCGTGTCCTCAGGGGAATCAGATCGAGCGGTGTGGCCTTCTGGGCCTCAGGTCAGAGCGGGGCCGATGTTGTACAGGCGCCCGATCGCCTTCTGATCGCAGACCGCAAAGCCCACGTACCAATCGACGCGGGTGCGGAACACCGGGGCGTCCTGCACTTCGCCGAAGTCCCGCACCGAGATGCCGTAGCGCCCCTCGAACGGTCCCTGCAGGCCGGTCATCTGCTCATCGCCAAAGGCGCAGCAGTAGATCGAAGTGGTGCCGCCCGCCTCGCCGAAACCGAGCACGTCGTTGCCGTTGGCGTCTTCCTCCAGGCAGAGGATTTCGGTGTCCTCGAACCAGTGGCGGCCGTCCATCACCTGATACAGATCACCCCCAGCGGCGCGGCAAGCGGAGCTGATCTGGCGGCGGCCCGCCTTGCTGGTGAGCAGCACCTTCTCGCTGCCGTAGGCATTGACGGAGTCCACCAGGGCCTCCAGCCGGGTGAGCTTGACGCTGCCGGAGGTGTTGTCGACGGTCTGGGGGCCGCCGGGGGTGAGCCGCTTGCTGAGCCCGTTGAAGGCGCGGGGGTCAAAGGCGGCATCGCCGTTGATCACGGCTGCTTCCAGTGTGAGCCGCATCGAGCGCACCTTCTGCTCGGTCTGGCTGGCCCTGGCCTCCGGGCCGTTGAGGTCCACGATCGAGCGGTCCACATCGAGATCCCCCCCGAAGAGGTGGACGAACTCGGTGTCGTTTTCCACGGCGCCGTAATCACGGCGGTAGCCCTCATTGACGGCGCGGAAGCCGACGCGGGGCATTTTCTTCTCGACGGCGAACTTGAGAGCACCACCAAGCAGGTTGCGGAAGGGCAGGCGGCTGATCAGTTGACCCTCAGTGAAGGTCTTGATCACGGCCAGGCGCTCCACCCGCGTCTCGTGTTTGGCAGCCTCGATCAGGGAGAGGCCCATGCTTGCTCCGGGTGTACCCAGCAACGTCACCCATCTATTGCCAGCCACCGAAAGGGTTGGGCGCTGGTCAGGCCCCGTCATGGTGCGGGGTGGCCTCAAGGGCTGACGCGAGCGGCAAAGCCGCCCTTGACCCCACCCCGCCCGGCTTTGGGGGTCCTTCTCCAGCTCCCCATGGCTTCCAAGTTCCGGCGCGCTGCACTGGAGCGCCACAGCTCCGAATCCCTCGATCGCATCAGCACCATCTGCCACTCGGCCTGGGTGCCGCTCTCACGGCTCGCAGAGCTGGCCGATCAGATCCTCTTTGAGCGGCAGGCGGCGCTGCCGCAGCGGGCTCTTGATCCAAAGATCCTGGCGCTGCTGCCCTATTGAGCGCAGCTCAAGCCCGGCTACGGCCGGGCTTTTTGATGACGATGCCGGGACAAGCCATCCAGAGACAGACTTGCCGTAAATCAAACCGGTTCGATGCGCGCGGTCGCCAAGCTGTTTCTGAGCCACCGCAGCCAGGCCGTGCGGATTCTGGCCCAACTGCGGTTTCCCGACTCCGTCCAGAAGGTGGAGGTCCGTGCCTGCGGTCAGGAGCGGATCATCGCTCCGCTCGGCCGCAGCTGGGACAGCTTCTTCCAGGGTGGTCCCACAGTGCCCGACGACTGCCTGGGGGAGCGGGCGTCCCAGCAGCAGGGCGAACGCGAGTCGTTCTGATCCGGCGAAGAGGCGTTGTCTGCCGGACACCAACATCGGCATCGATGGGTTCAAGCGGCGGCCATCAAGGGAGTTCCAGCCACCCCCGCAGGGCCAGATCCAGCTCGATCAGCAACTGGGGCTCCAGTTGCCCCACCACCTTGCCGAGGGAGTTGGTCGGCACCGTGAACAGCTTGTCGACCATCAACTGGGACGGCTTCTGCAGGCCATTGCGTGGCGTTGGCTGCACGGGAAGCCGGACCAGGGGCGCCTCCACCAGGGTGCTGGTGAGCGGACAAAGGGTGACCCTGGGATGGGCCTGCAACCAGCGATCGGCCTGCACCACCACCGCTGGTCTGGGTTTGCCGGAGTAAACACCCGGGCTGGCGACAGTCACCACAGTGCCGCGGCGGAGCGCAGGCAGGCTCATGCGGTCCAGTCGCTCCAGTCGGGCAGCTGTTCGCTCCAGTGCTGTTGGGGTTCCCTTTCGGCCAACAGTTGCGACTGTCGGCGGGCTTCCTCGCCATCGCCATGGCGCAGCAGGTATTGGGTGATGGCGTCGCGCACGCAGGCGCTGCGGCTCTTGCCGAGCTGCCGGGCGAGCTGATCGAGCTGCCGCTCGAGTTCCGGCTCCACCCGCACCCCGATCGCCATGATCCCCAGCTGTTTAACGATTCGTCCTACAGCTTAAGGGGGATGGCGGTTCTGGCGCTCCAGCTCACCAGCCCGGCTGCCCATGCAAGTCCGCCACCGGTGTGGCCAACCCATCGAGGATCGACTCGCGCATCCCCGGGATCGAGACCAGGTGCAGGGTCTCCTGGATGGCGTTCCAGTCGGCCTCGGAGAGCAGCACGGCATTGCCGCGCTTGCCGGTGATCTGCACCGGCTCATGCGAGTCGCCGACCTCATCGATGAGGGCATAGAGCCGCTTGCGGGCTTCTGTCGCGGAGATGCTGGCCACCAGAGCAGTGCGTCAGCCACGTACGTCAAAGCGTACCGCTTCTGACCCTGGCAATGGGTTGCAGCCGAGACCCCCTTGCCGCGCCATGGCCACGCCGATGACCCCGGAGCGGTTCCAGGACCGCTGGGAGGCCTTCAAGGGTGAACCCCAGCAGGTCTCCGGCATCTGGGGGCTGTATCGCTCGATCGCCGAGCTGGAAGGCAGCGGCGACATCCTCGATGAGCAGGCCACCTGGGCGCTGACGTTCAGCGACAAGCAAGAGGCACAGCCTCCGCCGGCGAGGGGCAATCCGTTGCCGCTGCCGTTCTTTGAGCAGCTCAACAACGGCCCCGAGGGCTGGCGTCATTGCCAGAGCTCCAGCATCGCCATGAACCTCGCCTTCTTGAAGGTTGCTGGCATCCGCGACGACCTCGATTACCTGCGGGTGGTGGAGAAGTACGGCGACACCACCAGCCAGGCCGCTCACGTCAAGGCCCTCGCCGAGCTGAACGCACCCGGTCGGTTCCTCACCAACTGCACAGTGGAGCGGGCCAAGGCCGAAATCGACAAGGGCTACGGCCTGGCGATCGGCATCCTGCACAAGGGTCCGGTCTCAGCACCCAGCGGCGGCGGCCACTACATCGCGGTGCGGGGCTACGACAGCAGCGGCTGGCTGGTGCATGACCCCTACGGCGATCTTGATCTGATCCGCGGAACCTGGGCCAAGCAAGGCAATGGCGCCGGGAGAGGGCTGCGCTACTCGTTCCAGAACACCAACCCCCGCTGGCTGCCGGAAGGCCCGTCATCGGGCTGGGCCTGGCTGTTCTCGTGAGCGATGGCAGACAACAACCCGAGCAGTGGAGCGAACGGGAGAAATGGCGGCGGCCCAGAGCAACCCTTCGATCGGGAGCGGTTCATCTTCAAGTTGCTGGCGGTCGTGATCATCACCCAGCTCAGCCTGTACAGCCTGGCGACAGCAATCTGCGGAAATGTGGCCTACACCCAGCGCCAGAAGGTGGTCGAGGTCTGCCCACGCGTTCTCGATCAGGTGACCTCAGCCTTTGATGCCACCTTGAAACTGCTGATCGCCTTGCTCGGCGGGGCGGCGCTGACACACCCCGGACGCTGAGAGGGGGCCAGAGGGGCCTGAGCAAGAGGTGGGCGGCCGTCGATCGCTGTTGCAGCGAGCAGCCTTGCGCTCTGGGCATGGCGGGGCAGCACCTCCAGCCAGCCGGGCAGCGGTGGGGCGGCTCGGGGGATGGTCTGCCGCTTGGCCTTGCTCAGCTTGGCCTCTTCCTCCGTCGAGGCCTGGGGTCGCGCGTCCTACGCGATCAGGCCCATGGCCCCCAAGCCCACCCAGGCCGATGCCCTCTTCGGTCAGTTCCTGCCCCTCGCCAATTCCATCGCGATCAGCATGGCCACCGGCAGCCGGGTCCTCGAGGTGGAGGATGCCCGCCAGGTGGCCCAGATGCAGCTCTGGCTCTCTTGCCGCCAAGTCACCGAGCCAGCCTCTGCCGCCGGCTATCTCAGGCGCTGCATCAAAGGCGCCCTGCTCCATCACCTCCGCGATCACGGCCGCCTGGTCCGCGTCCCGAGGCGTCAGCACGAGAAGGGCGGCCACCCCTGGAGCCACCAGAGCCTGCATTCCCCCCTGCCCAGCGGCGCGATCTGGATCGATCAGCTGGAAGCACCCGAGCAGCCGGGCCAGCCCGGTGGCGTGGGCATCGAGGCCCTGCTGGATCGGCTTCCTGCTGCCCAGGCCGCGATCATCCGGCTCTCGGTGCTGGAGGGCCAGAGCCTCCGCCAGATCGGCGCAAAGCTCGGCATCAGCGCCATGTCAGTGCAGCGGCGCCGGCAGGCAGGCCTCGCTGCCCTCAAGGCCGAGCTGGCCTGAGGGCCCAACAGCGGGGCTGCCCCTCTGGGGCTGGCCCCATTGGGGCTGGCGGTGGGATCGCGCATCATCCGCCGGGGCAAGGGCTGCGCGAGGCGCTTCGCGCCCCTTGCCTGATCCGGCGGTGCTGCTGGCGTCCCATCGCTGCGCTCCGGCGCCAGGTCCGATGTCCCTCTGGCTCGATTCCCTCTCCCGCCAGGATCCCGTCGCCCTGGTCCACTCCAGCCACCTGGCGCTCACCCGGCTGCTGCGCACCCACCGAGGCCAACCGATCCGCCGTCTCTGGATCGATCACCCCTATGGCGAGGAAGAGATCACCCTTCTGGAGGAAGAGCTGATCCCGGCGATGGAGCAGTTCCTGGCCCGCATCCAGGAGATCGATGCGGCGCTGGAGGCCGCCTATGAGGCAGAGATCGAGCGGGTCCAGGCCGCCAGGGCAACAGAGCCACTGGCTGCGGCCTGAGGTCATAAGGGGCCGGTCTGCACTGGCCCCTTCACCAGGGCTTGCCTTTGCGCAGGTAGGTGGTCTCCACTTCCGCCTTGCGGATCACCCGCGACTCGTGGTGATTGCTGATCTGCACCAACCCGCCGGTGATGGACGCCGTCACGCGCCAGGGGCCTGGGTCAGCAGGCCCCGCCGGCGCCTCACCCAGTAGGGCCGCCAGCTCGTCTCGTGCTCCAGCCACCAATCCTCTTACCTCTCCACACCTCTTGCCAGAGCGGATCACCAAGCGGAGCTGGCTGTGGTTCACCACCACCCAATGGGTCGACTGCGGCTGATCTGGAACAGAGTGGAGCGATTGCGGAGGTGGGTGTGCTGACTGATCGCCGTGCACTAGCGCTGATCTGTGGACTGGGGCTGCTGGCGCAGGCGTCGCCTGCTCGCACGGACGAGGTGATCGGCCGTCCTGGCGACGGCGGCGTCATCACGGTGCGGCCGGCCACGCAACAAGGCAGCCGCCAGGGTCTGGGGCGATTCGTGGGCATCTCCGGTGCCAACAGCGGGGCCCGCACGCTCTCGCTCAACCGCATCGTCATACCGCCTGGTGCCAAGGCCCGGGCCCATCGCCACCGCAACTACGAGACGGCGATCTACCTGCTGCAGGGAACGGTGGAAACCCGCTATGGCACCGGTCTGCGCCAGCGGGTGGTGAACCGCGCCGGCGATTTCATCTTCATTCCCGCCGATCTTCCCCATCAACCGGTGAATCTCAGCGCCACGGAGCCAGCGATCGCGATCGTCACCCGCTCCGACCCCAACGAGCAGGAAAGCGTGGAGCTGCTCGACGATGCCGGTCAGCCCCTGCCAGCTGCCCAACAGCACGGTCACGCCCATCCCTGAGCCGATCGGCTGTCAACGGGTCAAAGCGTCACTCCTCAGGAAAGAACCTCCATCTGCAGCAGCGCCGCCGCCTGCTTGGGCCGGCGATCGAAGCAGGCAAAGGTCAGCGCGCTGGTGTTGCAGAACAGGATCACCGGTTCAATTCCGGTCTTCCAGCACGATCTCACTCACGACCTTCCCTTCAGCGCTGAGGCGAACCGGCGGGGGAAACACAGGCTTCTGGCCGCTCCAGCTCACGATGCCGGCATCAATGGTCGCTTGCAGGCGATGGGTCGAACTCTGCTCAGCTGTTCTGAGGCCGGTGATGCGGGCAATGGGCCTGCGGTGGGAGGTGACTTCCACCACCTCACCGGCCTGGGCGCGGGCCAGCCACTCGGAGAGGTGGGTCTTGAGATCCCGCACAGACACCTGCTTTGCGACTACATCAGCCATGGGAGCTGCTGCTTTTGTGACTACATTAGAGGGCTGAAGAGGACTGCGCTGCTGCTGCGTTCTCACTGACTCAAGTGCGTCGCGCGGGCAAGGGCTGTGAGGCCTGCGCACCTCGAACCCTTGTGGCCGTGAGCCCAGTTCCATCCGTGGTAGCTACCATGGGTCACTACCCGATCAGGGCCTGCCATGGACACCGCACGTCTGTTCCAATCGGGCCGCAGCCAGGCGGTACGGCTGCCGAAGGAGTACCGCTTCAGCGGCAGCGAGGTGGTGGTGAAGCATTTCGGCAATGGGGTGCTGCTGCTGCCCATCGATGACCCATGGCAAACCCTGGAAGCGGGGCTGGCGGCCTTCGAGCCAGGGTTTGTGATTACGCGCGAGCAACCCGAAGAGCAGATCCGGGAGGCGATCAGCCCATGATTTTGCTCGATACCAACATCTGCATCTACATCATCAATGCCAAGCCAGCGGCGGTATTGGAGCGGTTCAAGAACTACCGGCTGGGCGAGATCGGAGTCTGCAGTGTGGTGGCCGCCGAGCTGGCGTTCGGGGTGGCCAAGAGTGGTTCGGCGCGCAACCGCCAGGCCCTGGAGATGTTTCTCGCCCCACTCACGATTCTCCCTTTCGACGACCGCGCCGCCTGGGCCTATGGAGATCTGCGTGCGGACCTGGAACGCCGGGGTACACCGATTGGCTCACTCGACACGATAATCGCGGCCCATGCCCTGAGCCTGCAGGCCACGCTGATCACCAACAACACCCGGGAGTTTGCCCAGGTGAGCGGCCTGCATGTTGATAACTGGGTGCCGACGGCGTAAGGCAGCGCGCAGCCCCCCCCTTTATGCCCCCCGCAGGATTCGAATCACCAGGGCTTGCCCTTGCGCAGGTAGGCCTCCACTTCCGCTTTGCGGATCACCCGCGACTCGTGGTTGTTGCTGATCTGCACTAAGCCTCCACTGATCCTGGCCGTCACGCGCCAGGGGCCTGCTGGGCCTGACGGCATGGGCTTCTCACCCAGCGCCGAGCCGAGGTGATGACGGGTGGCAGCGCCACGAGTAGCAGGAGGCATCAGCGCAGCCGTAAGACGTCAGCACCCCTTGCCAGCGCCGGCTGTGGCCTGGCAATGGAGCCTGAACACAAGGAACTCAGCCATGCCCGCCACCATGATCAGCGCCAAATCGATGAAGGCCCCGGCTCAGATCGCTCGGGTGCACGCCAAGCCCCGCACCGGCATCTGGCCCCAGCAGGTCGTCGGCGCGCCGGGCATTGCCTTCTCCGTCGCCATGGCCCCCTCGCGGGGCAGCTTCGATCGGCAGATGACCAAGACCACTGTCTCCCGGCCGTCACGGGTGCGGCGCAACGGTGGCTGGACCAGCGGCGATCCGCTGAGGGACTGACTCCCCTGGAGATGAATCGCGCGTGGGGGATGCCTCATGGTCGTCTCCATCAGCGCTGAATGAAAAGCGCCAGCAAGCCAGACGCCATGCCAAGAACATGGAAGGCGAGCGGAATGGGCTCACCAGGCGGATAGGTCTTCAGCAAGGGCGTGCGGCCCAGCTCCTGCTGGGCAAAGAACAGGGCACAGACCAGGGCCAGCAGATAGGCCAGCAGAACCCCGACGTGTTCGAATGTTCCCCCGATGGCACCGGGCTGCGGCCAGATCAGGTGCTGGGCGAGGTGGAAGATCTGGCCGGGCAGTTCGGCGCTGAGCATGAACACGAAGAACAGCGCCACCCCTTGCCGCACCAGGCGGGCGATCTGCACGGGTGACGTGTGCGCCATCGTTCCGTTCCAGGGCCAGCGGAAGTCTGATGCTTGCGCCAGGCGAGGGCCCCGCCGCGGCAATCGGCGCACAATGGGAGCGAACGGTTTTCGGTGGTCACGCCCAAAAGGCAACGAGGAAAGTCCGGTGGAAATCCGGCGCTGTCCCGCAGCTGTGATGGAGCACCACCCTTCGGTGCGGTTCCTGAGTCAGAACGCTCGCCGTTTCCTGTTCCCCTCAACCCCGGCGTGGACCGGGATGTTCGATGACTTCACCCTCCAATCCCACCGCCAGGTCCCTGGCCCCGATCGTCTGTTTCTCGGCCCTGGCTGTGGTCCTGGCGGCCCAGCCGGCCCAGGCCCATGGCCTTGCCCACGGCGGCATCGCCGCTGGTTTCCTCCATCCCCTGCTCGGCACCGACCACCTGTTGCTGTTGATCGGGGTGGGGGCTGCCGCCTCCTACATCTCCGGACAGCTGCTGCTCTGGGCCCTGGCCGGCGCCATCGGCGGTGGCGTCTTCGGGGCGATGGGCGGTGGCCTGCCGGCGGCTGAGGTGATCGCGGCCCTGGCGATTTCGGCCGTGGCGGTGCTGGTGCTGCGCAGCCACCGCTCCGGCAAGGCGCCGGCCCTGGGCTTCTGCGGCGCCCTGATCGCCACCGCCGTGGCGGTGCACGCCATGCTCCACGGCAAGGAGGCACCCGGCGATCTCACGGCCGCCAGTTGGTGGCTGGGGGCGTTCGCCGGCTCGCTGGTGGTGAGTGGCGGCACCTACCTCGTGCTGCGGCGCCTGCCGGCCCATTGGACCGCCAAGCTGGCCCTGGTGCTGGCCCTGTTCGGCGGCTTCCTGGTGCTCGGACCGATCGGGCTGCTGGTGCGCTGAAGGCGCTGGCTCACGGCTGGGGATGCTCGCGGCAGGGCATCCACAGCGACCCCATGGGGTGGACGCCCTCGCAGCCCAGTTCCTTCGCCTTCTGGAGGGCCACCTGCTTGCTGGGGTAGGTGTAGAGATTCGGCCTGACACCCTTGTGCTCGGGGTAGCGCCAGGAGTTGGTCTGATCAGCCGCTCCTGTAGGTGCGGAAACGACGCCCTCAGAGCTGCCGCAACCAGGCCAGCAGGTCCTCTCGGCGTTGTTTCGGCAACCCCACGAAGCGGGTCTTCGCCGTTTTCGCCTCGCCGCCATGCCAAAGGATCGCTTCTTCGATCGTGCGAGCCCGGCCGTCGTGGAGGAAGCCCGCCGAGGCGTTCACCCGTTGGGTGAGGCCCAGGCCCCAAAGGGGAGCCGTGCGCCACTCACTCCCGGCCGCCCCCCGCTCCGAGACCCCGTCATCGAGGCCGGGGCCCAGGTCGTGGAGGAGCAGATCGGTGTAGGGCCAGATCCTCTGGTCGTTGATCACCTGGGCCGGGAGCGAGCCGTGGCCAGTTGCGGCACGTGGCAGCGGGCGCACTGCAGCTCGCTGAACAGCTCCTGCCCCCGCCGCACCACCGGGCTGGAGGCCGGCAAGGCGGTGCGGGGCGCCCCCAGGGTCTGGGTGTAGAAGGTCACCAGCTTCAGCTCACGCGCACCGATGTCCCCCGGGCTGGTTAGGCCCATGTCGTTGAGGAAAGCGGCTGCGGTCTGGTCCTGCACCGAGGCGGAGAGCGCCTTCCAGCCGAAGCGCCCCAGCTGCCGCCGGCCGCCGTCGCCCTTGAGCCAGTGGGGCCGGCCGGAGATGCCGTCGCCGTCGCGATCGTCGGGGTCGGCGCGCTCCAGGATCGTGGCCTCCGGCACCGCCTCCAGCAGGCCCAGGCCGACCAGGGGAGGCGCCACTCGCAGGGAACGGGCCACCGACTGGGGCGAGAGATCGAGGGGAGCCTCTGCCTCCAGGCGAACCAACGGCCGCCGCAGGCCCGCCTGCTCCTGCCACTCCACCTGCACGGCGGCATCGGGTTGGGCGCCCAGCACGGCCCGATCGCGCACCTGGTGGCCGATGCCCGGCACGGGCCTCGCATCCCGCAGGGCCACCCGCACGAGGGATTCCCCCATCAGCGGCCGGCCGCGGCCATTGCGCACATGGCAGGCGATGCAGGAGGCGGCGTTGAAGCGGGGGCCCAGGCCCGCTCCAGCAGCCCCCTCCAGGGGTACGTGGGTGCGATCGAAGAGCCCATCGGCCACCTGGTGGCGCTCCAGTTCGGCGGGGCTGAGGCCGGCGGCGGGTTGCTCGAAGGAGGCCGAGGTGCGGTTGGTCACGATCATCGCGCCGGCCGCCCGTTGGGGATCGGCGGCGCCCCAGCCGCGCTGCAGCCCCACACCCAGCACCACCGCCAGAGCCAGCAGGGCCAGCAGCAGGCTTTGACTGAGACGGGGCATCAGGACAGCAGCGGCACCGACCGCTCCACCAGCTTCGCCGTGCTGTGCAGCTGGGTGATCAGCTCCTCCAACGCCTGCCGGGAGGCGGGGTTGTCGAGGTGATCGTTGATCGGATGGGGCAGGGCCTTGGCCAAGGCCACCGCTTGGGCCGTCTGGGTGTCGATCTGCTGGCCCAACTCCGCATCCTTGCTGCGGATCAGCTCCAGCAGCCCGGTGCTCAGCAGCACCTGGCGGGCGCCTTCAACATTGGCGAGCAGGTCGGCCTGGGTGTTGCCGCTGTCGGCGCTCTCCAGGGTGTGGGGATCCCGGGTTTCCAGCGGCTGGCCCAGCTTCTCGTCGCCCTCCTCCTGCAGCAGGCCGGCACGGCCATGCAGCATCTCCTGCAGGGCCGTGCCGGCTTCAGCGGGAGAGCTGATCCGCGCACCGAAGCCCTGGGAACCCGACCAGCTGGCCAGGAGTCCTTCGGCCTGGCGGTGCAGGTCGTCGGCCGCCAGGCGCAGATAGGCCAGATCATTGGGCGTGAGCTGGGCGGCGTCAGGACGTTGGCCGGTGCGCCCACCGAAGAGCACCCATTCGATGCCGTGGAAGCCCTTGGCGGTATCGCTGAGGGCGGCGAAGGTTTCGGGCGTGAACGGGGCACCGCCCAGGGCCGTGGCGAGGTCCTTGCGGTTCACGGGCCAGGAATCCAAGGCGCCGTCGAACCCTTCCGTTTCAGCGGGGCCGAAGGCCCAGCTCTCGCTGGTCTCCCAGGTCTGGCGCGCCGCCCGCCAGGCCTGGCGGGCGGCCTCCAGGTGCTCGTCGGAAGGCTGGTCCGTGAGGCGCTGGATGGCCGCCCGCAGGGCGCCGGTTTCCGCCACCAGCTTGGTGTGGTTCGGCTGCACCACCTTCTCCACGAAGGTCTTCACCACCATCTCGTCCGTGGGGGCCGCCGTGTTGCTGGGTGTGCCACAACCGGTGAGGCCCAGGCCCAGGCACAGAGGCAGGCCCAAGGCCAGGGCTTGGCTCCAGGGGCGGATTCGGGGCACGGCTGTTGCATGGCGTGTGGGGCCAATATCCACCAGCCGTTTCCAACATCTCTGCCAGGCCGTCACCTGATCGCGTGACCAATGGCACCGGGGGCCGCATCACAGCAGAGGCTGCCGGCATCAACACTCACTCACCCCACATGCGCAACAGGTTGGTGTAACTGCGGCTGAGCAGATCGAAGATCTCGCTCTTGCCCTGCTGGCTGAACAGCTGCCGCCGGGCTGTGTCGAGTTCGAACAGCAGCTCACGCTGCTCCGCGTTGCGGAGGCGGCTCTGGATCCAGCCCACACAGACGAGCCGCTCCCCCTCCGTCACCGGTTCCACCCGGTGCAGCAGGGTGCTGGGGTAGACGATCACATCACCGGCGCCGAGACGAACCGCCTCCTCGCTGTCGGGGAACTCCAGCACGAGGGCGCCGCCCTGGTAACTGCTCGGCTCCGAGAGAAACAGGGTGAAGGAGAGATCGGAGCGTCCTTCGGCCATGAAGGCGTTGTCCACGTGGCGGCCGTACGTAGCCCTCGCCCACGCCCGTTCGGCTGAACAGCAGGCCGTGGATCCGGGCCGGCAGCGCTGCCGCGGCCAGCAGGGGATGGGCCAGCAGGGCCTGGTGCACCAGCGGCGCCAGCTCCTGGTGCAGGGCCGAGCCGCGCTCCAGCTGGCGGTTGTGCTTGACGGAGCGGGCGTGCCAGCCGGCGGTCTCCTGGCCGGGGCGCCACTGCGACTCCGGCGCCAGCAGCCTGTCTCTCCAGCTGGCGATCTGATCGGGAGGAACGAGCGATTCGTTCTGGAAGCGCATCGACCCGACCTGCGGCGGCTCTCACCAGCGATCACTGTTCCATGCCGGGGGTTGGGGGCACCAAGCAAGGAACCCCAGAGCGCTCTGTAACCAATGGCACGGCCGGGGGTGCCCCTTGGAGGAGCAGGAGCCTTTCGGCGACCCACAATTGGGCTCGACCGCCTGGGATCGACCATGCCACGTCCGCGCTCCAGCATCGCCCTGTTCCTTGCCGCCACCGGGCTCATCACCGGGATGGCGGGCTGTGGCAAGGCGCCCGAATCCAATGAACCCAGCACACCAGACGTGGAGCAACCGACACCCGATGGCGGTGGCGCCGACAAGGAGCACAAGGACAACAAGGCCGGGGAAGGCGAAGAGGGCGGCGAAGGTGGTGAGGGCGGTGAAGGAGGAGATGGCTGACGCAGCATTCGGCTGGCAGCTGGGGCGCCCTGCCCAGAAGGACAAGCGGCCCAGCAGGCCATCCCATCGAAGAAGAATCATTATCATTCTCAGATCTCACCTGGGACGCTGACGTTCCGCGCCCTCCGGTCACCTTTCTTCCAAGTCGATGGCCCTGTCCCTGCTTCACCGGATCGTCCCCGCCACCCTCGGCCTGCTGGCCCCGCTGGCCGCATTCGCTGCCACAGCCGCCGAGCTGAACCTTCAGCTGAACCTTCAAGGGATCAACCGGTATGCCCCAAGCACCGGCGGTGCCAGCAGCGAGCAGGTCACCAGCATCACCCAGTTCTCCGACGTGCAGCCCACCGAGTGGGCCTACCAGGCCCTCTCCAACCTTGTGGAGCGTTACGGCTGCGTGGCTGGCTATCCGAATGGCACCTTCCGTGGCGAGCAGCCGCTGAGCCGCTGGGAAGCTGCCGCCCTGCTCAACGCCTGCCTGGATCGGATCACCGAGGTGACCGATGAGCTCCGCCGCCTGCTGAAGGAATTCGAGAGCGAGCTCGCCGTGCTCAAGGGCCGCGTCGACGGCCTCGAAGCCAAGGTGGGTGAGCTGGAGGCGAATCAGTTCTCCACCACCACCAAGCTCAGCGGTCTGGCCACCTTCGTCGTGGGGGCTAACGCCTTCGGGGGCAGCGCCAGCTCGGCAATCGACGCTACCCGGGCCGAGGTGGGCGCCACCACCTTCTCCTACGACGTGCAGCTCAGCTTCGACACCAGCTTCACCGGCAAGGACCTGCTGCGCACGATCCTGAGGGCTGGCAACTTCGGCAGCAGCGCCTTCGGCGGCGCCGGACCCACCGGCGGACTCTCCACCCTGGAGATCGCCTTTGAGGAGGATGCCGGGCCCGATGTGGTGGGCATCGACAAGCTCTTCTACCAGTTCCCGATCGGCAGCAGCTTCACCGCCACGATCGGCGCTCGCGTCGGCCAGGAGGACATGCTGGCCCTCTGGCCCAGTGTGTATCCCAGTGACACGATCCTGAACGTGTTAACCCTCAACGGTGCCCCTGCCGCCTACAACAAGAACCTCGGCCCCGGTGCCGGCCTCTGGTGGCAGAACAACGGCCTCTCGATCAGCGCCAACTACGTGGCCGCCAACGGCAACATCGGGGCACCGGATGCCACCTTCGAGATCTGCGGCGGCATCGGCAACGCCTGCTCAGCGGCTACGGGCACGGTTCAGATCGGCTACAGCCAGGAGCAGTGGGCCGTGGCAGCCATCTACTCCTACCTGCAAGCCGGTGTCGACGTGCCCGGCACCACGCCGTTCTCCGCCACCGCCTTTGCACCTGCCGGATACACCAACGCCTTCGGCCTGAGCGGCTACTGGCAGCCGGCCAACTCCGGCTGGCTGCCCTCGATCAGCGCCGGCTGGGGGATCAACAGCACCAGCTACGACGACAGCCAGCCCGATGGCAGCGTCAGCACCAGCCAGTCCTGGATGGTGGGGCTGCAGTGGAGCGATGTGTTCGTCAAGGGCAACCAATTCGGCATGGCGGTGGGCCAGCCGGTCTTCGCCACGGCGTTGAAGGGCGGCGATAGCCCCAACGATGGGAACTACGTCTGGGAGTGGTGGTACAAGTTCCAGGTGACCGACAACATTTCTGTAACGCCGGCGCTCTTCTACCTGAGCCGCCCCCTTGGCCAGGACACCCCATCGGGGGACAGCTTCAACCAGCTGGGGGGCCTGATCAAGACAAGCTTCACTTTCTGAGCGAAGCCTTTCTGATCTGCCGGTGATGCATAGCAAAGTTGCCGAGCAGAACACAATCTTTCCTCAAACCGAAGGCGTTGCCTTGGTGGCAATCACTCGGCCGGGGGGATAGCGGATCCCCTGGCTTTTCAAGGGTCGGGATGCTCGCGGCAGGGCATCCACAGCGATCCCATGGCATGGACGCCCTCGCAGCCCAGTTCCTTCGCCTTTTCGAGAGCCACCTGCTTGCTCGGGTAGGCATAGAGATTCGGCTTGGCACCATGGTGCTCGTGGTGGTGATGAACCCGCCCGGCTGATCCCCCCAGGCGGTAGGGGCCCATCCCCTCCAGGCCGACCCACCAGACACCCATCACATTGACGCCGGCGATCAGCACGCCCATCCCCACCACGGAGGCGTTGATCACCCCCATGGCCACAGCGCCGATGCTGATCACCCCCATCGGCACCACGCCGATGCTCACCACGCCCATCGGCACGATGCCGATCGAAATGATGCCCAGAGGCGCCACCCCGAAGGCGATCCGTTTTGGCTTATCGCCGCATTGCGCCATGGGCCCGGCCTCAGTGGGAAGTCCCGGAGCCGTGGGCGTCACCGTGCTTGGCACAGGGCATCCATTGATCTCCCATCTTGTGGGCGCCGGTGCAGTTGAAGTGCAGCTGGGCGGCCTTCTCCGCTTCTGCCTGGGTTCGGTAAAGGGCGGGAACGCCCCCTGAACCGGCGGCAGGAGCGGCCAGGCCGGCGGCGGACAGCAGGAGATTGGCGCCGATCGCGGCTGCCGTCCGGACTGCCCATGGACTTGGAACGATCGACATGGGACAGAGGCGAGCGCAGGGATGCCTGCTGGGGATGCCCAACCTAGCCGATGTCTCCAGTAGTGCACGACTGCTGGAGAGTGACGAGGGGTCGACTCGCGGCCTGGCGCCTCCTAGGCTTGCGAAGCTTCCATCTAGTGGAGGGTTCTTGCCATGGCCTGCCAGGGATCGCTGTCAACGAAACCCTCTCCCGGCCTGCGGATTGGCGAGGTGGCCAGGCGCACCAGCCTTCCGGTGAAGACGATCCGCTTCTACTGCGATGAGGGATTGCTCCAGCCCAAGGAGCGCTCCGCAGCTGGCTACAGATTGTTTGATGAGGAGAATCTCGCTGAACTGACGATCATTCGCGCCCTGCGGTCGATGGATGTGTCGATTCCGGAGTTGGTGAGGATCCTGGAGGTGCGGCGCGCTGGTGTCTGCAACTGCTCTGTTCTGAAAGACAGCATTGCGGCCAAGATGAAGTCGATCAACCTGCGGATCTCTGAGCTCGCCGCCATGAAGGACGAGCTGTCCCGCCTGTTGGATAGCTGGCAGGACTGCGGTGGTCTGAAGGCTGATCGCTGATCGCCATGGGCTTCCGCTTCCGTCGCTCTGCCCGCTTCGGCCCCCTGCGCTTCAACTTCGCCAAGAGCGGCCTCAGCTCCATCTCCCTGGGTGGCCGCGGGGCGTCATTCAACATCCCCATCGCCCGCTCAGGTGCCCCCCGGACCACCGTGGGGCTGCCGGGAACGGGGCTGAGCTGGAGCGTTGAACACAGCCCTGAGGCGAATCAAACGCCCCCGGCGCGCCTTCACGCTGGCCCGGCAGAGGGCCTGCCCAACAGCCGCCGCTTTCGGCCCGGCCAGCTCGATTCCTTCAAGCAAGGGTGCCTGGGCGTGCTGCTGGAGAAGCTGTTTTCGCCCGGCTCCCAAGGCCAGCTGCTCTGGGAGCTGAACCTGATCACCCGACTTCTTGCCGACCCCTCGATCGGCAGCCGAACCCAGGGACTGCTGGCCGTGATCGAAACGCCGGAAGCGATGGAGGGCTACCTGATGCGGGCCCAGAGCCAGGACGACGCCAAACGCCGCGCGCACCGCTGCGTGGAGGCTGCCCAGGAAGCGGCACGGCTGGTGAACACCCGGGGCTGGCTGAAGGCTGCAGATCTGCCGCTCCCTCCACCCGCTCAGGCATAAACCCCTATTGCCCTGGCCGGTAGGCCATCCGATCGTTCTTGTATCGGCAACCGGGAGGCTCCTGAGTATGGATGACACCCCACCGGAGCAGCCGTCAGGAGCGCGCTGACGATCCGGCCCCTGCTCCAACACTCTCATCGGATCTCTGGCTTCCCTGGCGTGTGACTCCGCTGTGTGTGCTCCGCCGCCGTCCACTGCACCGTTAACGGCCTCGCCTCAGGTGCCCCGGACCCAACGGGAAGCCCCACTGGAACCCTGGCCCCAGGTGCCAGCGTCAGCCACTCCGCCCCCATCAACCAAACTCCTTCAGAGCCCGGTGGCCTCGTCACCGGGCTTTGTCGTGCTCACCCTTGCCATGCCTGACCTCGCCCTGCCATGTGGTGCCGTCAGCATCGAGCCGAGACCGGAATGACGTCTAACGTTGAAGCATCAGCCCATGAGGTTGGCGAAAGCCGCTGCCGTCATGACCCCAGCCGATCAAGCCAGCCAAAAGCTCGAAGCTCCTTATTCAGTCCGCCGCCGGCAACGTGGGGGGAGAAGCGTCCTGCAGGTGAGCAGTTCGGTGAGCGCCATGGAGGCTCTGCGGGCACGCATTCAGGCCCAGAGCAAAACCGTGGCCGACCACATCGCGGCCGATCCGGAAGCCAAGACTTTCATCGGCGACTGGGCCACACCTGAGCCCCATGGCGGCTGACCAAAAGAGTGGAGCTGAAGGCAGGGCAAATCGTCACGGTCGACTGGCGCAAAGATCCAGGCGCCCCAGATCGAGACCCTCACCCCCCAGAGCCCAACAAGCTCAGACCGGCAGTGGTCGTGCAGGACTGCGCACTGTTTGACCTTGTCTATCCCACAGTCTTGGTCGTGCCGATGACGAGCGACGCCAAGCTGGCCATTCCAGACCTGACTGTGGTGCTGCAGCCCAGCTCGACCAACGGCTGCAAGAAGGTGAGCTATCTGCTCCCGCAGAATCTCACCTGCGTGGCCAAGACTCGCATCACCACAGCCACCGACTCCTGCGTCACCCCCGCCGAGCTTCAGCAACTGCGCCAGCTGGTGGCGCTGGCCATCGGAGGGCTCACCTGAAGGATGACGCGGCCATGGCCAGTTTCAGCCCCTCATTCCTCCTCGTCGGCCCCACCCACGGGCACCAGGCGGATCTGCTTCTTGCCCAGCTTGATCTCGAACTGATCGCCAGGCTTGAGATCCAGCAGGGCGGTGTAGGCCTTGCCCACCATCAGGTTGCCGTTGAACTGAATCTTGGTGATGAAGCCCAAGCTGCGGCCAGCCTTGCCTTTGCCAGCGCCGATGCCATTGCCTACACTCACGCCTTTGGCTTCCAGCAGCGCCTCATAGAAGGCGGTGAAGTTCAGCCGTTCGCTGCCGTCTTTCTTGGTGCTGAGGTAGCCGGCGGCCCGCACCAGCTCCGATTTGGGGGCATCGCTCAGTTCCTTGACTTTGGCAAGTAGATCAGCACCGGTGAGAGCCATGTTGGTGGAGCGTGTATAAGGAGATGGTAACGTCCAAGCCTAACACTGTCAGGTGATGAAGGTACGGGTGTCTGGCCCTTCACCGGAGGCTTTCGCAGGCCTTGCCATCACCATTTCCGTCCAGGTACGTGTGACCTTGGCGCAGCAACTCCTGAGCTTGCATAGGAGCCGATCTCACTGCAGCGAAGCATCTGGCCACCAGGAATCGACTCGGTGCTGCTGGCTGATCGCCCCGCCGATCTGCCGCGGCGGATGTCCCAGGGCCGGGTGATGCCGCCCGGCACCCTCCACACCCCGGTGCGGCTGCGGGAAGCCCGGAACTCAGCATCCAGATACTCCTTGGCGTTGCACTGGCCCAGGTACTTCCGGTAGGCGAACGCCATGCCGTCTTCCACCAAGGCCAGGTTGATGTTCACGCCACTGATCACCTCCGCCACCGTGCGCCCGAAGCGATCCACCGACTGGGGCCTGAGGGTCACGCTGGAGCCCAGCCGCAGCCGGCTCTGCAGATAGCTGCGGGCGTTGGCACCATCGGGAGCCTGCGCCATCTCGGGGGCATCAATGCAGGCCAGGCGGATCGTGAGCCGCTGCTGCCCCTGCAGGACGCGGATCGTGTCGCCATCACCAATCGAGAGCATCGTTGCGCAGTTCCCATCGGCGGTGCCCGGCTGGACCGCTAAAAGCGAGAACAAGCAGCAGCCCATTCAGCAACGGGCGGAACTGGGAAACGACCGGCACCACGGCTCGGGCCTCGATCGCCTCACCCTCCTCGCTTCCGGCGCCGTCGGGATCGATTGCCTCCAGCGCCGCATCCAGCCAGCGGGCTGCCTCGCCACAGCTGGGATTGCGCTGCTGGAGTCCTGGCGGGATGGTCGGCTAGGGAAGCTCTGGACAACACGTCCGCATAGCCAGTCGCGGTCCACCAATTGTTCGGATTGGACTATTTCAGCAGAGATCAGGCTGGAATGAGCCTGATCTCACCATGTTTGGGGACTGGCCCGC
>NZ_JAGQBB010000032.1 GCF_024345415.1 Synechococcus sp. Tobar12-5m-g
TCTCCTGGTAGAGCGCCGTGAGCCGGGCGCGAAAGGCCCCATCGAGGTGGTGCACGAAGCGGGGCTCGCCATAGAACACCGCGTCATCGGAGCGATCCTGCTTCCAGCGGTCCTGTTCACTCAGCACAGCGACGGCCATGGCTCACTCCACCCCAACGGGATCGGCAACGCTGGCTCTGGAACAGGGGCGCACCAGCAGGCCATCCTTCGGCGAGGGGCTGGGAATGACCCTGAGCGTCAGGTCCTGATCCGGCTCCAGCTCCAACGTCAGCCGTTTGAGCAGCCCCACCGTCAGCAGCCGGATTTCCAGCTCGGCCAGCGCCTTGCCCAGGCACACGCGCTCACCGCCTCCGAACGGCAGCAAGGTGGCCGTGGCGTCACCGACCAAATGCCGTTGCGGCCGGAAGACCGCCAGATCCTCCGGATCGGCCCCATGGCGCTGGCTGGCGGCGATGCTCACCTGCACCACCCGATCGGCTGGCACCAGCACACCCGCCAGGGCAATGGGCTCCCGGGTGCGGCGGAAGAAGCCCCCCACCGGCGGGGTCAGCCGCATCACTTCTTTCACCACCGCATCGAGACGCGGGGCGCGGAGGGCGTCGTAGGCGGCCAAAGCCTCCCCCGGTGGCGGGGGCCACCGCAGGGTGTCGAGTTCCTCCTGCAGCCAGGCCAGCTCGGCTGGGTGCTGCAGCAACGTCAGCAGCAGGCAGCTCAGGGCAGAGGCGGTGGTTTCGTAGCCGGCGAAGAGCAGCAGCAGCAGTTGCTCCGCCACGTCGTCGTCGCCCAGGGGGAGACCGGCTTCATCAAGGCCGCCGGCCAGCAGATCCAGGCCACCGGCGGCGAGGGGCACTCCGGCGACAGCGGCGGCCTGGGCTTTGTTCAGCACGGAGCCCAGGCGCAGCAACAGGCGTTGGCGGGCCTGGCGGGCACGGGCGAAGGGGCTGCCGGGCAAGGCGAAGGGAAGGGAGAAGAGGCCCTGGCACCAGGTTTCGAAGTCCACGAACAGCGCATCGCGATCGACGGGGTCAAGCCCCAGCACCGTGCTGGCGATCACGCTGAAGGCAAAGCGCCGCAGCTTTGGCACGAGGGCCACGGGCGCTTCTAAGCCGAGCAACTCCTGGCTGAGCCCATCGACCAGCACCACGATGGCAGGGCTGTAGCGCTTGAGGGCAGCGGAGGCGAACAGCTGGCCCACCACCCGACGGCGGGCCTTGTGATCGGCACCGTTGCGGTTCGCCAACGACAGGGGCCCCAGCAGCTGTCGCACACTGTCGGGCCACCAGCCCTGGACGGCATCGCCCTGGGCGAACAGGTCGCCGATCGCCTGGCCGCCGCGAATGAACACGGTCCGTTGCCCCAGCAGGCTGGTTTCATACACATCGCCGTAGCGCTCGAAGCGCGAGCGGGCGAAATCAGGATCCCGAAAGAAGGCAAGGGTCTCGAGCACTCCGCTCAGCGCTGGCGTGCGCGGCAGCGGCCGAAGGGTGGCGGGATCGAGGGGCAACCAACGTCATCTGGAGTGATTCCCAGGCTGTCGGATCACAGCCGGCACCGCGTAGCCGTGGGCCCATCCAGCTGCTCAGATCAGCAAGGTCATCGTCAGGCTCACCAGAGCCAGACCAGCCAGGCCTGTGGCGGCCAGAAGTGCGACAGATTGGGCCACGGGACGCTCCTGCAGACTCAAAACCTAGAGGAATCCTTAAGGTCCGCAATCATTCCGACCTGGATCCGCAGCAATCCGTCATGGCAGGTGGCTTCACCATCGCAGTGGCCCTGGAAGGTCAACGGCGCCTCGATGACCAGCCCTCCTTCCACGCCGCCGTGGCCCTGGCCCGCCAGCGCGATGGCCGCCTGATCGTGCTGGCCTGCAGGCCTGACGGGCAGCGGCTGCGGGGGCCCCAGCAAAGCCGCCTGGAGGCGGAGGCCCTGGGCTCCTTGCAGACCCGTCTGGCGGCAGCGGCGATCCCGCTGCTCCGGTTCCCCCAGAGCACCACCGCGCAGGCACTTGATGCGATCAGCTGCCTGGTGCGTCCTGCTGCGGTGCTGCATGGCCGGGAGAGCCGGCTCTTCTCCGACTGGCCGCTCGCGGCCGAAACCTTTCCGCGGGTGTTCTCGGAGTTCCGCCGTGGCTTGAGGCGATCTCCGGAGCCCCCGCTGCCCCCGGCCGATCTCACTGGCCTGGGAGATGCCCAGGAGAACTGGCCCCAGGCCTGGCTCCAGCCGCCGGGACCATGCCCACCATCGGACTCTCACTGTTGCGATCCCCGCAGCGCCTTCCCCTTCAGCGGGGATGAGCCCAGCGCCCTGGCCCGTCTGCAGCACTATCTGTTCGGCTCCGATGGTCTGCGGAGCTACAAGGCCAGCCGCAATGGACTGGTGGGCACGGAATTCTCCTCGAAGTTCTCTCCCTTCCTGGCTATCGGTTCCCTTTCGGTGCGGCGGATCTGGCAGGAGGTGCTGCAGTACCAGTCCCTCCATGGCGCCGACGAGGGCTCCGAGTGGATGAAGCAGGAACTGCTCTGGCGCGAGTTCTTCCTCTGGTCGGAGCAGCGCCACGGCGCGACCTTCCACACCCCGGGCGGCATTCAGGGACGAGCTCCCGAGTGGGACGCCGACCGGGAGCATTTCCGGCGCTGGACCCGTGCCGACAGTGGCCACCCCCTGATCGATGCCCAGCTGAACGAACTCCTCGCCACCGGCTACCTCTCCAACCGGGGTCGCCAGTGGGTGGCCTCCCACTTCGTCAATGAGCTGCGGCTGCCCTGGACCTGGGGCGCCCGCTTCTTCGAATGGGCCCTGATCGATGCCCACCCGGCGGTAAACACGGGCAACTGGGCCTATCTGGCCGGGGTGGGCTCCGATCCCCGTAGCTTCGGCGGCCCGCCGCGGCGCTTTGAGCTGGAGCGGCAACTGCGGCTGTACGACCCCGAAAATCTCCACCGCCAGCGATGGTCCTGATCGCCGTAACCCCATGGCCCTGACCCTGATCCTCAGCGACCAGCTGCACCGCGACTGGTTCAGCCCCTCGCCGCTCCAGCTCGCCGCCGGCAGCCGGGTGCTGATGATCGAGGACCTGGCGGTGGCGACCGCCTACCGCTACCACCGGCTGCGCCTGCTGCACACCTTCGTGGCCATGCGCAGCTTCCGTGAGGCGCTCCGCGATCAGGGCATCGCCGTGAGCTATCACGAGCTGGAGGCCTCCCTGGTGGTGCCGTTCTGGCAAAGGCTGGCGGCCGAGCTGACCGCTGAGCCTGGAGATGGCCCCCATCTGCAGGTGGCTGAGATCGCCGATCGGGGATTCGAGCAGCGGCTGCAGGCGTTCTGCCGGGAGCACGGGGTGCCCCTGACGGTCTTGCCTTCGCCCGCCTTTCTGGAACCCGTCGCCGAGAGCGGGACCTGGTTCAACAGGCAGCGCCGCCCCCGGATGGCCACCTTCTACCAGCGGCAACGGCGGCGCCTGAGGCTGTTGCTGGAGCCCGATGGCTCCCCCAGCGGCGGCCAGTGGAGCTTCGATGCCGACAACCGCAAGCGGCTGCCGAAGGGCTATGGGGAGCCCCCGTTGCCGGCCGTGGCGGCCAGCCCCCTCGAGCCTGCGGTGCGGGCGCTGATCGCCGCCCACTTCGCGGATCACCCCGGTGAGCGCGGCGATCTCTGGATTCCCTTTGATCACGCCGGGGCCCAGGTCTGGTTGGAGCGGTTTCTCAGGGAGCGGCTCGATGATTTCGGGCCTTTCGAGGACGCACTGAGTGAGCGCCACGCCACCCTTCACCATTCCCTGCTCTCGCCCCTGCTCAACATCGGCCTGCTCACCCCCGCCGAGGTGATCGAGGCCACCCTTGCCCACGCGCAAAGGCGGGAAGCGGCAGGCAAGCCGCTGCCGATCGCCTCGCTGGAGGGGTTCCTGCGCCAGCTGATCGGCTGGCGTGAGTTCGTGCGCGGCATCGATCGCGTCTATGGCGAACGCCAGGCCGGCAGCAATTTCTGGAACCACCAGCGGCGGCTGGCCCCCTGCTGGTGGGAGGGCCGCACCGGCCTGCCCCCCCTGGATGCGGCGATCGGCCGCGTGAACCGCCTCGCCTACAACCACCACATCGAGCGGTTGATGGTGATCAGCAACCTGATGCTGCTCTGCGAGATCCACCCCAGGGAAGTGCACCGCTGGTTCATGGAGCTCTACCTCGACTCCTACGAGTGGGTGATGGGGCCAAACGTCTACGGCATGGGCCTGATGAGCGATGGGGGCCTCTTTGCCACCAAGCCCTACATCTGCGGCTCCAACTACATCCTCAAGATGGGGGATTTCAAGAAGGGGCCCTGGTGTGAGATCTGGGACGGCCTCTATTGGCGCTTCATCGACCGGAACCAGCGGTTCTGTCAAGCCAATCCCCGCCTCTCGATGATGGTGAAGCTGCTGGAACGGATCGATCCTGCCCGGCGGGAGAGGTTGAACACCGCCGCAGAGGCGTTCCTGGCACGGGCGACGATGGTTCCAGCTATGAGCAACCCCTCCCTGTGACCAACCCCCTGCCTGTGGCCAACCCAACAGGACGTGAGCCCCGACCCCAGGCAGCAGCCTTGCTTCTGGAGCAGCTGGCGAAGCTGGAGGGAATGGGGAAGGGCCACCGTCGCCTGGTGCTTCTGTTCCCCCACCTTGGGGATTTCGACAGCCTCGAATACGCCCAGGCCCTAGTGGCGGCATGGCCGCAGCTGGAGGCCGCCGGCATCGCCGTGCTGGCGATCGGGATCGGTGATGGGGCCGGCCGGCAGCGGTTCTGCGCCTTCACCGGCTTTCCGCTCGAACGACTCCTGGTGGACGCCGAACCGCATTTGCATCGGGCCCTGGGGCTCTACGAGGGATTGCAGCAGGTCGGCGGGCCCTGGCCGAATCTGCTGCTGATGTGCGCGGGCATTGGTTCCCCCGGCACCCTGGCCGAGGTGTTGCGCGGCTACACCGGCGATCGCAGCGCTCCCCAGCGCATCGCCGACGATGAAACGATCCAGGCAGGTCCCCTGCCGCCGATCAAGGGGTCGTTCTTTGCCCGGGCCGGTGGAACAGGCTTCCAGCGACCCTTCGAGTTGGCCACGGTGCGGCTGCGCAACATGGGCGAGGTGCTGGGCCACTGGCGCACCTACGTGCCCCGCAACGACTTCCTCACCCAGCGCGGCGGCACCTTCCTGCTGGAGGACGACGACACCCTGCTCTACAGCTACCGGGACCCCGGAATCCTTGGTTTCTCGGCGACCATGGCCAGGCCACTGAGCTTCCTGGACCCTTACCTCACCTGAAACGTCCGCTGGGGTGTCAGGCCAGATCCAGATCCAGCTGCTGATCGGTTGTAGCTGAAGCTCCGGACACGGATCGACGCCGCCGTTTCCCAGCACTGGCTGCCAGGCCAGAGCGTCGGGAACCGTGCTTGCGCTGGATGGCGTCGGCCAGCTCACCAAAGCCCAGCTCCTGCCGCCGGGCCCAGATCCTCTCGCGGGCCTGGCGGGCGGCGGCGACGGTCTCCACGATCGGCAGCGGGTAATCCACACCCAGCACGCAGCCGACGCGCTGCTGGGTGGCCACCGCCATCGTCCACGGCTCATGGAGGTGGACCGCCGGCACGGCAACCAGTTCCGGCACCCACTGGCGGATGAAGGTGCCTCCTGGGTCGTGGTCCTGGCCCTGTTTGATCGGGTTGTAGATGCGGATCGTGTTGATGCCCGTGGTGCCTGACTGCATCTGGCACTGGCTCCAGTGGATGCCGGGCTCGTAGTCGATGAACAGACGCGCCAGCTGCAGCCCGCTTTCGCGCCAGGGAAGCCACAGCTGGTAGCTGGCCACCGACATCAACATCGCCCGCATCCGGAAGTTGATCCAGCCGGTGGCGATCAGGGCCCGCATGCAGGCATCCACGAACGGCAGCCCGGTGCGACCCTCGGCCCAAGCCGCCAGCCGCGCCGGGTCGCTGCTGCGCAGGCCGGCGGTGAGCGGATGGAGCTCGCGGAACTCGAGATCCGGCTGGCTTTCGAGCTTCTGGATGAAGTGGCAGTGCCAGTGCAGCCGCGACTCGAAGCCCCGCAGCGCCCGCAACCACTGACCACGCTCCGCGGCGGGCAGGGCCTTCAGCTCCCCCTGGCGCCGGCGGCTGCGCTGCACCACCTCCCGCAGCGACAGGGTGCCCCAGGCCAGGTGGGTCGAAAGGCGAGAACAGCTGGCGAAGGCGGTGCGCGGGCTGGACAGCTCCCGGTGGTAGCAGGCCCCCCGCTCGTTGAGAAAGCTCTCCAGAACGGCCAGTCCTTCCTGCCGCCCCCCGAGCTGCCGGCCCGGGCAGGGGTCAGCCGCCAACCCGAGCTCAGCGGCGGCGGGAATAGCACCGGGATCAAGGCTCCTCAGCGGCTGCAGGGCCTGCGGGGGCGGCGCGAGCGGCTCGGCCATGCGCCCTTCCCAGCGGCGCGCCCAGCCGCTGCGGCTGCGCAGGCGCCGGATCACGCCGGTCTGGGGGATCTCGATCCAGGCGATGCCGTTGCTCTGGGCCCAGCGGGCCACGCATCGGTCGCGGGCGTAGGTCCAGCCGTTGCCGGTTTCTTCATGGCTCCACAGGCCCCCGATGCCGAACTGGCGGCGGGCCCGCTCCAGCACCTCCACCGCCGTGCCGACCCGCACCACCAGCGGCTGGCCCAGCGCCGCCAGGGCCTGGCGCAGCTCCTCCAAACTCTCGGCGCAGAAGGCCCACTGGCGCGCCGAGGCATCGCTCTGCTGCCACAGCTCGGGCTCCACCACAACTAGGGGGAGTACCGCTCCATGGCGACTGGCCCTTAGAAGCGGCTGGTGATCCACCGCCCGCAGATCCCGCTTGAACCAGACGATCTGCACCGGGCCCATGGCCGCGACCATACCCATCCCGCGACGCCAACCGGGGACATGCCACGGTCGGCCACCAAGGTTGGATCTGACGGTGCCGCAGTGGCGATCCTGGGCAGAGTCTGCGCTGCGGGCCCAGCCCATCCCATCGGCACGCAACGATGCCTCGCCACTTCGTCGTCGACCCCAAAACGTTGTGTGCCCTTGGGCCGGAGTGCCTCACAGAGCTGGCCCGCTCAAGTTGCCGATGTTGGCGTGGATCTGGTTGAGAGGGCTGGATCGAAGGACTGCACTGCCGGCTTCTGTCTCGATCAGCTCCGGCGGGGCTGGCAGGCGCTGCCGGATCGTGCAAAAAAACCCCAGGCAGTGCCCAGGGTTTGACGTGATTCGCGATTTGATCCTGCGGGTCAGAAGCAGAAGGGCAGGAACTGGGTGCGGCAGGCGGTGTAGCCGTCCACCAAGGGGCCAAGGCCGATCTGGTGAGCAATACCTGAACCGGTGATGGCTTCCGTGAGGAGGCCGATCACGATGCCGATCATGGCTGCGCGGCCATTGATGAGCTCAGCCCGCTTGAGCTGATCAAGGAGGACCTGCTGATCGTCGCTTTCCTGGAAGGCTTCTTGGTTGGCTGGGGAGAAGGTCATTGATGCTTTGGGTAGGAGGAAGGGTTAGTCCGAGAGATCTGGCTGGAGCAGTGCCCCTGCAACCCAGGCCCCGATCAGAACGATGCTGAAGGTGGCGATCATCGGGTCCGCTGGGGCAGGTCGCTGGGACGGCTGAGCAGGTAGGTCACCATGCCGGTCAGACCAACCACAAGGGCGATGACGACGGTGATGGCTGCGGTGTAATCGGTGCTCATGGCGATCAGCCGAGTCCGATCTGGGAAAGGATGCCCTGACCGGTGAGCAGCTCGGTGGCAACGCCGATCACAAAGCCGAGCATGGCCATACGGCCATTCCAGGTTTCGGCAAAAGCGACAAAGCCGAAGCGTGAGGTTGAATCAGCCATGGTTGTTTCAGAGTGTTTCGTGAATTGTAACAGCATGTAAAGCCTTGTGACAAGGCGGCGCTTTCGCCGCTTCCCCTTCCTGCTTGGAGCAGCCAGCCTCACCAGTTCAACGGCCTGGCCTGCCAGACCTGCGGCGCCCTTCCACCTGAGCTTGAGGGCTCCCTGGCGGCCATCTCTAAGCCAGCCCCCCTGGGGAAAAGGGAATCCGAAGGGAGAGGGGACCAAGCCGCTGGCCCGGCTCATGCCTTTCGGAGCCTGGCCTCGATCAGCCGGCAGCAGGCTTCTGCATCTGCCGCACTCTCCACCCCCTTGCCGAGCGAGCAGAAGAACTCGCGTCTGAGCTCAGCTTGGTGGGAATCAATCGGTTTGGCCGGTGGTGGTGATCACCACTGGGGGCTGCAGGGCGTCCAGCCCGCCTTGCGCTTCTCGTCCCAGAGCTTGAGGGCTTCCTTCCTGCTCAGCTCCTCCCGTCGTTTGAGCAGCGGGATCTCCTGATCGGGCAGCAACTCACCGGTGGTGATCTCCAGCTGGTGCACTTCACGCTCCCAGCGGGTGGGGCGAAAGCGCAGCACCTGGCGGCCATCGCTGAGCCAACCCTCCTTGGGGGTCAGCGGCGGCCGACGGCCGGCAGCAGCTCTCAAACCCCTTGCGGCGCCCAGCCCCGCTGGCGGGCCATGTCCTCGGTCCAGCCCGTGCAGCAGCTGGTGAGGTGCTCCCCGTGGGCTAGAAGGCCATTTTTTAGCTGGCAGGTTAGCAGGGGGATGCAATTCACTCCGGCGTGATGGCGGAAGTAGGGATCGGGTGAAGAAAGCAGGCCTGCAACGGCTCAACCTTCCTCCCAGCGGAATCCCTGGTCATCCCAGGCCTTTGGATCCTCGATCGGCTCCAGGTGGGTGAGCACATGGGTGCGGGGGAGGGCCCCGGCGATCTCGCGCTCCAGCTGATCGCAGAGGTCATGGCCGGCCTGCACCGTCCAACGGCCCGGCACCAGCACATGGAAGGCCACGAACCGGCGTGACCCAGCCACCCGGGTGCGCAGGGCATGGAAGCGGATGTCTTCCGTTTCATGGGAGGCAAGCAGGGCCTCCAGCCTCCCTTGCTCGTCCTCGGGCAACGAACGATCTAGCAAGCCGGAGGCCGTTTCGTGGAGTAGTTTCCAGCCGGTGACGACGATATTCAGCGCCACTGCGATGGCGATCAAGGGGTCGAGGATCGTCAGCCCGGTGACCTTGACCAGGCCAATGCCCAGCACCACGCCGAATGAGGTCCAGACATCGGTGAGCAGATGGTGGGCGTCGGCCCGCAGGGTGATCGAGTGGAAGCGGCGGGAAGCCTTCAGCAGGATCCAGGCCACCAGGGCGTTGAGGGCCGTGGCCAGCAGGGAGAGGGCCAGACCGATTCCCAGTTGCTCCAGGGGCTGGGGCTGCTGCAACCTGCCCACGGCGGCAGAGATGATCGCCAGGGCTGCCACCACGATCAGCACGCTCTCCAGGCCGCTGGAGAAGTATTCGGCCTTGAAATGGCCGTAGTGGTGGCTCCGATCAGCCGGTTTGGCGGCCAGGGTGAGAGCCCAGAAGGCGCCAAATGCCGCCACCAGATTCACCCCGGATTCCATCGCATCGGAGAGCAGCCCCACCGAACCGGTGAGCTTCCAGGCCGCCGTCTTCAGCCCGATCGTGGCCACTGCAGCCGCCACCGAGAGCAGCATGTAGGAGCGCGGGGAGGCAAAGGCCATGGGGAACCGGGAGGGGGCAACTGAAAGGTCGTGCCGTTGGCGTAGAGGCCCTTGGGCCCAGGAGTCAACCTCAGCTGACTGTCTTCGGCGCGACGGATCGGGCCCCTAAACTTCGCTCCGCAGGGGCCGAATCAGCATGAAGCCATTGCCGCTGCCGGAAGCGTTGCGGCGTGCCTCCTTCGGCTTGCCCGATCTGGCGGTGATTCTCGGTGTGCTGACCCTTCTCGGGCTGATCGCCCATGTCGGCTCGGGAGCCATGGTCAGCTTCCGGCCGCCGGACGTCAGTCCAAGCATCTCCCTCGATCCCCGCAACCTCCCCGAGTACGCCGGACGCTCCACCCTGCGCATGTTCATCGCGCTGGGGTTCTCCACCCTCTTCACCCTGATCTACGGCTCGATCGCGGCCCACAACCGCCGTGCCGAGCGCCTGCTGGTGCCCCTGCTCGACATCCTCCAATCGGTGCCGGTGCTGGGATTTCTCTCGATCACCGTGACCGGCTTCATCGCCCTGTTCCCCGGCAGCCTCCTGGGCCTGGAGGCGGCGTCGATCTTCGCGATCTTCACGAGCCAGGTCTGGAACATGACCTTCTCCTTCTACCAATCGCTGCGCACGGTGCCGAAGGAGCTGATCGAAGCCACCACCCTCTACCGGCTCTCCCGTTGGCAGCGCTTCACCCGGCTCGAAGTGCCGTCGGCGGCGATCCCGCTGCTCTGGAACGCCATGATGAGTTTCGGCGGTGGCTGGTTCTTCGTGGCGGCCAGCGAAGCGATCAGCGTCCTCAACCAGGACTACACCCTGCCCGGCATCGGCTCCTACGTGGCGGCGGCCGTGGCCGCCCAGGATCTCGCTGCCCTCGGCTGGGCCATCGGCATGATGGTGGTCGTGATCCTGCTGGTCGACCAGCTCTTCTGGCGCCCCCTGGTGGCCTGGTCCGACAAATTCCGCCTGGAGCAGAGCAGCTCCGGTGATGCACCCCAGTCATGGGTGTATGACCTCCTCACCTCGGCCCGCATCCCCAGCCTTCTCGCCCAGTCCCTCACGCCGGCCATCGAAGCACTCGATCGGCTGATGTCAGCTCTGCTGGGGCGGGTGGGTGACGACCCCGCGGAGACGGAGCCGCCAGGGGGCGATCGGCTCTACAACCTGTTGCTGCTGCTGGGCATCGGGGCGGTGCTCACATGGCTGGTGCACTTCGTGCTCGTCACCGTCGGGGTCACGGAGGTGGCCACCGCCTTCCGCCTCGGGATCTTCACCCTGCTGCGGGTCACGGTGCTGCTGCTGCTGGCCACCTTGATCTGGACGCCGATCGGTGTGGCGATCGGCTTCAACCCACGCCTGGCCCGGTTGCTGCAGCCGCTGGTTCAGCTCCTGGCCTCCTTCCCGGCCAACTTCATCTTCCCCTTCGCCACCGTCTTCTTCATCCGCACCCACGTGAGCATCGACTGGGGCTCCATCCTGCTGATGGCTCTCGGGGCCCAGTGGTACATCCTGTTCAACTCGATCGCCGGCGCCCAGACGATTCCCTCCGACCTGCGGGAGATGGCCGATGACATGGGCCTCAGCGGCGTTCAGCGCTGGCGGAAGCTTGTCATCCCCGGCATCTTCTCCGCCTGGGTCACCGGCGGGGTGACCGCCAGCGGCGGGGCCTGGAACGCCAGCATCGTCTCCGAGGTGGTGAGCTGGGGCGGCACCACCCTCACGGCCAACGGCCTCGGGGCCTACATCGCCCAGGCCACCAGCGAAGGAGACTGGCCCCGCATCGCCCTGGGGATCGGAATGATGAGCGTGTTCGTCGTCAGCATCAACCGGCTGCTCTGGAGACCCCTCTACGACCTGGCCGAACGCAAGTACCAGCTATGAGCCAGCCCCCCCTGTCCCTGATCAGCGTCAACAACGTCTCGAAGCACTTCCCACTGCCCGATGGCAAGGGGGAGTTCACCGTGCTCGATGGGGTCAGCCTCACGGTGCAGCCCGGTGAGGTGGTGGCCCTGCTGGGGCGCAGCGGCAGCGGCAAGAGCACCCTGCTGCGGATCATGTCGGGCCTGATCCGGCCGAGCCAGGGGGCCGTCGAAAGCAACGGTGAACCGCTGCGGGGGGCGAACCCCAATCTGGCCATGGTGTTTCAGAGCTTCGCGCTGCTGCCCTGGCTCACGGTGCAGGACAACGTGGAACTGGGGCTGGCCGCCCGCCATGTGGAGCGGAGCGAGCGCCGGGAGCGCGCCCTTAATGCGATCGACATCGTCGGCCTCGATGGCTTCGAGAGTGCCTACCCCAAGGAGCTCTCCGGCGGGATGAAGCAGCGGGTGGGTTTCGCCCGCGCCTTCGTTCTGGAACCTGAGGTGCTGTTCATGGACGAACCCTTCAGCGCCCTCGATGTGCTCACCGCCGAGAACCTTCGGGGTGAAATCGACGACCTCTGGAACGCCGGCATGTTCCCCTCCAAGAGCATCCTGATCGTCACCCACAACATCGAGGAGGCGGTCTATCTCGCCGACCGGGTGGTCATCCTTGGGTCCAAGCCCGGCAGGATCCGCGGTGAGCTTCCCATCAACCTGCCCCGTCCCCATGACCGCAGCCATCCCCGTTTCAAGGTCCTGGTGGATTACATCTATGGGGCCATGACCAATCCGGACATCGAGGTCAGCGGTGTGATCGATGGGGGTGGCCCCGAACCGTCAGCGGCGCGATCCAAAGTTTCTCCCTTTGCGCGGCCGCTACCCCATGTGCGGGTCGGGGGGATCAGCGGCCTGCTGGAGTTGATCGTCGAGAAGGGGGAGGAGATCGACGACATTCCCGTGCTCGCGGAGCGCCTCCAGCTCTCCGTGGACGATCTCCTGCCCTTGCTGGATGCCGCCGCGATGCTCGGCTTCGCCCAGGTGGCCAACGGCGATGTCCGTCTCACCCCGATCGGCCGGGACTTCGCCACCACCACCATCCTGCGCAGCAAGGACCTCTTCCGCCAGCAGGCCATGGAGCACATCCCGGTGTTGAACTCCATCGTGCACACCCTCAGGGAGAAGACCAACGGCGCCATGCGCTCTGACTTTTTCATGGGGATCTGGGATGACTACTTCCCCCTTGAGGAGGCGGAACGCCAGCTCGCCACGGCGGTGGACTGGGGTCGCTACGGCGAGCTGTTCGAGTACGACGCGAGCGAGGGACGTCTCTACCTTCCGAGCTGAGCCAAGCCCAACACAGGAACCTTGCCGGTCAGGGGTGTCGCCGATCTGACGCCGTACCCCCTTCAGCAGATCACCATGACGTCATGCATGACAAGGTTGACATCGCGGGATCAACTCATCGCCGGGCAATGCGCCGCTGGTGATCTCCAGCCGCTGGTAGGTGCGCTCCCAGCGGGTCGGGCGGAAGCGCAGCACCTGGCGGCCGTCGCTCAGCCAGCCCTCCTTCGAGGTCAGGGGGACACGAGGTGACGGCCGACTCATGCCTCTGTGAGTCTGGCCTCGATCAGCCGGCAGCAGGTTCCTGCATCTGCCGCGGTCTCCACCCACTCGCCTAGGTGCGTTTTCTCACCAGGTCATTCAGCGATCAGCCGCCGCTGGAGGCACGGCTGAGGGCTGAGGCCACCCAGGGTCCGTCGGTAGCCGAGAGCCATCGCTAAGGTCTGGAGCGGCGGACCACCCCAGGAAGAACTCCAGGTGACGGAACGGCGGATGCATCTGGTGCGCTGGGGGCTCGCCACCGGCTGGCTTCTGATCATTCTTTCGCTTCTCTACGACCCGTTCACCCCGCGGTTCACCGAGGCGGACCACCCCTGGAGCCCCCTGCGCATCCCCCAGGGGTGCGTACCGCTGCAGGACACCTGCCTGGCCGAAGCCCCCTATCCCCTGGGCACCACCCTCTTCTGGGGGCTGGTGGTGCCTTCGGGGATCTTCGTGCTGCTGGTCTTCGGGCATGAGCTGTGGCGGCGGATCTGCCCCCTCTCGTTCCTCTCCCAGATCCCCCGTGCCCTGGGCCTGCAGCGCCAGATCGCACGGGTGAACACCAAGACCGGCGAGAAGCGCCTCCAGCTCGCCAAGCTGCCCGCCGACTCCTGGCTGGGCAAGCACTACTCCCGGCTGCAGTTCGGCTGGCTGTTCGTGGGTCTTTGCGGCCGGATTCTGTTCTTCAACGCCGACCGGCTGGTGCTGTTTTCCTGGCTGGCGTTCACCATCGCCGCCGCCATCGGCGTGGGCTGGCTCTACGGCGGCAAGAGCTGGTGTCAGTACTTCTGCCCGATGGCGCCGGTGCAGAGCATCTTTTCCACCCCCGCCGGCCTGCTGGGCAGCAAGGCCCACATGGCCGCCACGCCGATCACCCAGTCGATGTGCCGCACCGTGCTGAGCGACGGCAGCGAGCAGAGTGCCTGCGTGGCCTGTCAGCAGCCCTGCCTCGACATCGACGCCGAGCGGTTGTACTGGGCGAAGCTGCCGACCCCCGCCTTCGCCTTTGAGCGCTACGGCTACGTGGGGCTGGTGGTGGGCTACTTCCTCTATTACTACCTCTACGCCGGCAACTGGGATTACTACTTCTCCGGGATCTGGCTGCGGCAGACCGACCAGCTCGCCCAACTGCTGCGGCCGGGGTTGTTCCTGTTTGGCCAGGCGATCAATCTGCCCCGGCTGGTGGCCGTGCCCCTGGTGCTGGGGCTGTGCACCTGGCTGGGGGTGCTGGGCGGCCGGGCGATCGAGTCGGGGCTGCGCAAGCAGGTGCGTCGCCGCGGCGGCGAGCCCGATCGCGACCGGATCCGTCACCGGGTGTTCGTGGTGGCCACCTTCCTGGTGTTCAACTTCTTCTTTCTGTTTGCCGGCCGGCCGCTGCTGCTCTTGGCGCCCGCCTGGGTGCAGTATTTCTTCGACGCGATCCTGGTGGCTGTCAGCACGCTGTGGCTCTACCGCTCCTGGGGGCGCTCGCCGGCGCTGTATGGCCGCGAGAACATGGCGGAGCGGTTTCGCAAGCAGCTGGCCCGGCTGGATCTGGACGTGGGCCGCTACCTCGATGGCCGCTCCCTGGCCGATCTGGGCACCGAGGAGGTCTACGTGCTGGCCAAGGTGCTGCCGGGCTTCTCAGGCCAGAAACGGTTGGAGGCCTACAAGGGGGTGGTGCGGGAGGCCCTGGAAGAGGGCTTCGTCAACGCCGCCAGCAGCCTGGCGGTGCTCCAGCAGATGCGGATGGCCCTGGGCATCAGCGACGACGAGCACCGTCGGCTGCAGGAGGAGCTCGGAGTGGAGGACCCCGACCTGCTCGATCCCGAAAACCGCCGCAGCCTCGAAGATCAGATCCGCCTGAGCGGCTATCGCAAGTCGTTGGAGCGGCTGCAGCTGCTGCAGCGCCTCGGTACCGACAGCACTGCAGGGGCTGCCCTGGGGACGTTGCGCCGGGAGTACGGCATCAGCAGCGGCGAAGAGGAGATGGTGCTGGAGGATCTCTCCGCCACGGCCGCGGCGGCTCGCCGGGCGGAGCTGCTCCTGGCCAGGCTGCCCGCCCACATCGCCGGCTACCGGGCCCTGCACCAGCCGGCCCTGCGCCACCAGCCCGTCGTGCTGGCCCTGGTCGACGACCGGCTCCTGCACGGCATCGAGCTGAGTGTAGCGGCAATCCTGGATTGCCTGGCCACCCTGCAGGAGGATCCGGCCGTTGAGGCCCTGGTGCAGCAGCTCCAGGGCCTCTCGCCCCTGGCCCTGTCGGACTTGCTGCAGCGCGGCGGCTGGGACCGGCGCCTGTCGCCCGGCGTGCGCGAGGCCCTGGGCCGTCCCGGCACCGCGGCCCCCTCCTGTTCCCTGGAGATGCCCGTTGCCGACACCCTGGCCTTCCTGGCGACCCTCGCAAAAGATCCCAACCCCACGCTGGCGGCCGCTGCCCTGTTCCTGACCGCCTGCCTCGATCGCAAGCAGGCGCTGGGTCTGGCGACCGAGCTGGTCGGCGTTGGCGCTCCGGGGCTGTTCCGCCAGACCGCCACCGTTCTGGAGGCCATGGAATCACCGCCGGACCTGAGCATGTTCCCGGAGCTGGAGAAGCGGGTGCACCTGGCCACCAGTGATTTCTTTCGCCGTACCAGTGCAGGCACCCTCGATGCCCTGGCTTCCAAGGCGGAGGTACGCCGCTTCAGCCGGGGCGACTTGATCACCGAAGCGGGCGACACCTGCCGCGAGCTGCTGCTGTTGATCGAAGGCAAGGCCCTGGTTCAGCATCGGGATGGCGAGGGAGAGCGGCAGGAGGAGCTGCGGCCCGGGGGGGTGCTTGATGAGCTCGAGGTGCTCAGCCACAGCAGCTCGGAGAGCACGATCGTGGCCGAAGAGGACGGCACCCGGTTGCTGGCGGTGCCGGTGGATGCCTTCGATGCTGTGCTGGAGCTGGATCCGGAATTCGCCCGCCGGGTGCTCGAACTGGAGAGCAGCCAGCTGCTGAGGCTGATGCGAGCAGGCTGCGCCTGAAGCCAGCGCCATGACCACCCCATCAACTCTCATCAGAAACGGGGTCCATGGATGGGGCTCATATCCCATCGACGCTGGAAGGATGGAGGGCCTCTTCAGCGAACTGCTTCATCTCACGCACGGAAGAGAAGGGGCATCCTTCAGAGTGAGGGTTCCCAACTTTCCCCTTGCTCCCAACACACTCTTTCCCGCACGATCGAGTCATGATCTTGCCCAGTTCCCTTCGGACCAAGTGGATGTGTTACCGGACACCAGAAGACCCGTTTGGGGTCAAGGCGCGGGAATAGATTGAAATTGACTGTTGATCTTGGCACGAGAAGAGATGACCTATTGCATCGGTTACTGGCTGGAGCAGGGGCTGGTGCTTGCCTCCGATTCACGCACCAACGCGGGTGTGGACTACATCTCCAGCTACAGCAAAATGCATGTCTTCCAGCCTGGGCCTGATCGGCTGTTCGTGTTGCTCGCAGCCGGAAGCCTGGCTACAACCCAGGCCGTGATCAGTTGGATCAGCCGCGATCTTGACCGGGTTGCTGATCTTGAGGAAGAGGCGGGCAAGGATCTGCGCCACTGCGATTATCTTTTTGAAGCAGCGGCTTATGTCGGCCGCGTCAGCGTGGCCGTTCAGAAAGAAAACGAAGAGGCCCTGCGGGAGGCTGGGGCGAGTGGCGGAGCTTCCTTCATCCTCGGTGGGCAGATCGGCAGCGAAGCCCATGGGCTCTATCTCATCTACTCCCAGGGCAATGCCATCAGGGCCACGCGCGAAACGCCCTATCTGCAGATCGGTGAGAGCAAATACGGCAAACCTCCGCTCGATAATGTGGGCAACACCAACCTCTCCCTCGATGATGCCGCCCGGCTCTGCCTGGTCTCAGAAGTGCTCACCCAGCGCTCCAATCTCACCGTCGGTCCACCGTTCGAACTGGTGATGATCCCCGCCGGCAGCCTGGCGATTTCCCACCACTTGAAGCTGGAGGCCGACGCACCCGAACTTTCGGAGATGATCGAAACCTGGTGCGATGCCCAGAGGGAGGCCCTCTACCGGCTGCCCCACTTTCCCTGGGAACGGGCCGAGCAGGCCTAGGAACAACGCTGTGTTCACCATGATGGGCGGAACCGTCTGCAGCCAATGATGAACACCACCAACCTGGTTTGTTACCTGCTCCTGGTGGCCTCCATCGGGATCACTGGGCCCTGAGTGGTTCGGCAGCAGATCCACCAGCCAGCCAGATGGTTGTCAGCCACAGCAGCAGTCGGTGTCGATCCAGATTGACCCGCCGAAGGGCGCAGACAATCCTCCGGCCCTACAACGCCAAAAGCAGCTCCATGGACGTGGGAACGATGAGGGTCCCCAGCACCTGGCACATCCGAGCCACGGTCCGGCGGTTGGGCGGATTCGTCCGCCATGTCATGTCAATCTGAATGGCCACTCTTGATCGACGCCATGATCATGACCCAGCAGCACCTGGCGTTCAGAAAGAAGAGGCGACAACACTTGAATAGAGCAGGTGGTGAGGATGCGACGAACCTTCATCCCATGGGCATTCAATCGGTTTTGGCCAACTGCATCAACACCCACAAAGAGCTCTGCAAGATTCCCTGGATCTCCATGATGATGTGCCAAGCAAAGCATGGCCATGGCTGGTAGAATAATGTCCAAACAGCATCGTCTTTGGTAGATCATGGAGTTTCTAGCTGTATCTTTCATATCAGCAGCTTTGCTCGGCTTGGGTATGGCTGGAAGCATTGAATCTGGATTTAGGGTTGGAAGGCGCAGATTGAGTAAGGATCCAGAAAAAAAGGTTGAAGGATTTGGTGCGGTTGAGAGCTCTATCTTTGGCATTTTAGGCTTGCTTTTGGCTTTCACGTTTACAGGAACATTATCCCGTTACGAGCATCGAGTTAAGCTGGTGTTAAATGAGGCCAACGCAATTGCCAGTGCCTACCAAAACCTTGACTTGCTCCCAAAGGATGATCAAGCTAGGTTGAGGCCACTGTACAGAGAATATCTTCAATCTCGCATCAATATATTTAAAGATTATGACGATCGACAACGATCGAATTCCTATTTCCAGCAGAGTGTAAAGTTACAAGGTCAAATCTGGGAAATTGCCAGTGCCTCTGTTCTGCAAGATAAAAACCCTGGAATCATTAGCCTCGTTTTAGGCTCCACCGGTGACATGATGGATGTTGCCAATGAACGACTGCAAGCAACCCGCACCCATCCACCCGTTATTGTTTATGTTTTATTGTTTGCTCTTGCCTTGGCTTCAGCTTTCATGGTTGGTCAAGATATGTCCGTCAATGAAAAGAGACCATTGTTTTATATGATCATTTTTTGTGTGACTATATCATTAATCACTTTCATCATTATTGATTTAGAAAATCCGCGAGTTGGGCTGACAAGAATTAACATTCAAGCCGACAAGGTACTTGTGGAAACTTTGGAGAATATGAACTAGTTTTTCTAGGTGTCTACTCGGGCAGCAAAAGCCATGATGGAAGCCTTGGATCCGGAAGGCAACTGGCTGCTACTGGCACAAGCGGGTCGAGCGGGTGGCAAACGAGCAGGCCTCGTGGATCGAGTCGAAAATGCTCATCGAGCTCACGGTGGGGTTGGCCGTGGTGATCCACCAAAGCAGGGGCCACCTCGTGGCCCCTGGTGAGAACAACGCGCCGAAAGCCGGCTGATCAACCCGCTCAGCTTTCGAGCAGATTTTCGAGCCCATCTCCGCCGGGCAACCTGTAAACACCGAAATCGCGTCGATCAAGCGTCGCTATGCGGCGCAGACCATGCTCATGCGCCAACCAGAGCAGCGAGGCGTCGGCCAGATCCATGAGCAGATCGCCGTACTGCCGCATCCAGCTGGCCATCAATTCCAGGGCGGATCCACCCAGAAAAGCAAAGCTCAGGCCACCGAGCGATACACACCCAAGGAAGCGCGGTGCCACTTCCGCCGGGATCAGATGGCAGACCTCGGTGAGAACCGGCCAGGTGGAAACGAAAGCCCCGGCGTGCTCCAGGAAAAAAGAGGCACAGGTGTCATGGTCCTGGTCACGACGGTTGAACCAGGCCACCAGGGGGCCCGTGTCGAGGATGGTGGAACCCCGAAAGCTGGTGCTGCTCCTGCTTCCGGCTCGCTCAGCCGTTGCTGCAGATGTTGCCGGCCCAGCTTCTGGCGGAGTTGGGCCGAATGCTCCCGTCCGATGCTGGTGCTGGCGGCCCCTGGGGCGCCGCTGGAGAAGCTGCCGATCAGGCCAAGGCGCTCGGCCAGAGCCGCAGGGCTGGCAGATTGCTGCTGCAACAGCTGGAGGCCTGCCTTCACCACCTCGGTCTGACTGAGACCGAGGGCCTGGCACAGGCTGTCGAGCCTGGCCTCGCTGCCGTCATCCAGGCGCACGGAAATCGTCCACATCTCACTGGTTGTAATACAGCAAAAATACAGGGGACAAGATGGGGGTCGCCTGCCCGTCTCTCGCAACGTGGCGTCACCCGGCACCGCTGGGGGAGCTCTACCGCCTTGGCACCGGCGACGACAACCCGAGGCTGCGGTGGCCTACTCGGGGTGGCATGAACAGGTGGATCGCCAAGCCCGTGTCCAGCGTCTGGATAGCCATCGTGCGCGCCAAGACGATGAAGATCAGGTTGAGCGTGGAAAGCAAGCAGAGCGATCCATTGGAGCAGTGGTCGTGACGGCAAGCATCGAGACCCAGGCGGAAGTTGTGAGCTCGCCGTAGGGTCCGAAAGAAAAAACCACCTACCCTCTCAATCGGAGACGATCGTCTCGCTGTCTGCCTTGGTTGCGATCTGTTGACCGAGATCAGCAAGGACGTTCAGTGAGCCGAACACCAATAACTTATCTCCCGCTTTGATCACGCACTTCCCATCCGGGAATCGAAGATACTTTCCTTGGCGACGGATTGCCTGAATGGTGGATCCGAATCGCTTCTGAAATTCAAGTTGAGCTAAGGATTTTCCTACGACTACACTGCCTTCGGAAACGAGGACCCAGAGGGAAGAATCAGTATCCTCTGGTAATTGCGTGATTCCCCCTTCAGCCAGCTTCTTGAAGGCGGCCAATTCATCAACTTCTCCTACTAGCAAATAGGCATCCCCTTCTTGAATAAGAGTGTCAGACTCGGGGTAATCGATCTTCTCGCCGCTGGTGCGAGTAATCGCCATCAAAATCACCCCAGAGAGTGAACGTAGATGGGATTTCTCAAGGGATTTTCCTACTAAGACAGAATTAGGAGGTAGGGAATACAATTTGCTTTTCATTGTACGTGTGGCATCCTTGATCTCTCGGAAGATCTGATCCTTGGATTGTTCAGGACGCAGGGTTGAGTAGTGAGAATCTCGAATTTGCTGGATATTTTGTTGGATGGCAGCCAAGGGAAATCCCAGACCAGAAAAAAGATGTGTCGACAGTTCTAGGCTTGCCTCAAACTCTGGCTGCACAACTTCCTTCGCACCCATCTGATACAGGGGTTCAATGTCCTTCTCTGCACTGGCACGAACCACCAGATCTAGTTCGGGGTTGAGCACCAGGGATCTCTTCAGGCACAAACGAATGCTCATGGGATCAGGCAGGGCGATCGCCATGCCTTTGGCCTGATTGACCCCAGCCTTTTCCAGAACGAGAGCACTGGCTGCATTGCCAAAGATGTATGGAATTTTGGCATCCCTCAGCTTTTGCACGTACTGCTCTGATTGTTCAATCACCAAGACCGGATAGTCGCGTTCACGCAACAGCTTCACAATGTTGCTGCCAACTCTCCCGTAACCGCAGACCACAATATGATCCTGAAGAGATGGTAAATCTTCAGATGCTTCCAGGGGGCCATCGGCCTGGGCAAACCATGGTAAAGACTCGGCTTTGACCAACAGGGCAGGCAGCCATCGCAACACGAAGGGCGTAACGATCAACGTAACGGCGGTTGTTCCAAGGATCAGCGAGTAGACATTCTCCGAAATCAATCCAAATTTGCTGCCTTGCCCTGCCAGTACAAAGGAAAATTCACCAATCTGAGCCAACCCTAAACCGGCGATGATGGCTGTTTTAAGGGGATAACGAAACAGGACAACCAGGGGCGTGATGATCAACGATTTACCGACCAACACAAGGGTAACTAATCCCAAGATCAGGGGCAGGTTGTTCCAGAGAAAAACTGGATCGATCAACACTCCTATCGCTGCAAAAAATGCAGCTGCGCAGATGTCTCGAATCGGTTCAACATAATCGAGGGTTTGGTCGGAATACTCAACCTCGGAAATCATCAGTCCGGCCACAAAAGCGCCCATTTCCGTTGACAGCCCAATCTTTCCTGTGAGCAGCGCAATGCCCAGGCAAAGCGTCACGACCCCTAAGAGAAAAAGTTCGTGGCTTTCGGTCTTGGCCAGGAGTTGCAGGTAAGGAGGGATGAGCCATTTCCCCACCACGAACGCCCCGAGGGCGAACAGTGCGAGCTTCAGCACGGCGATCCCGGTCGCAAATCCCAGTTCCTCAATCGGACTGTTCAGCGCTGGCAAGATCGCAAGCATCAAGCCAAGGGCAAGATCTTGGACAATCAAGATGCCCAGCATCACCTGTCCGTGGGACGTGGCCATTTCATCCTGCTCTGCCAGGGCCTTGATCACCACAGCAGTGGACGAGAGTGACACCAACTCGCCGAGAAAAATGCCCTGTGGAACAGTGGTGACCCAGCCCGCCACCACGGCCACCAAAGCCGTCAAAGAAATCGTGAGGACCAGTTGCAGCCCGCCACCACCCAATGCGATCTTTTTGACCTTATTAAGTTCAGCAAAGGAGAACTCCACTCCAATGGTGAAGAGTAGAAACGTAACGCCCAATTCGGCGATCGTTTCAACTTCCTCATAATTACTAATCAGCCCGAGCTCAAAGGGTCCAACAATGATGCCCGCAAGCAAATACCCTAGAATGACGGGCTGCTTCAACAAAGACGCCAGCAAGCCGCCGATCGCCGCCGCTGCAAAAATTACGATGAGCTCGGTCATTTGTGGTTAAGAACGCTTTCTCGTTGGAATCAAGTATTGAGGAACGAATACGACAGCTGATGATCAACCCAAGCCAATGGTGATTTCTCCAGAGATTTAGCGAGGCTTTTCTTCAAAGTCAAGTGACTAGACCAGTGAATGGTGAACGAGATCCCGAAAAACCATGAGATTCAAGCAACCTGAAAGCCGTTTGATCCTCCTTGCACCCTAGGCCAACTGGGACCTAGCTGCAACCCTGTTGAAAATCCTCAGTGGCTCAACAATACGCACTAAGATCGTTAATGGATTACCTAAATGCTGCCGCCGCGCCGCAAGGGTTGGCGGCGGCCCTCCTCAGCGTGCGCGGCGGGGTCCTTCGCCTGGTTCATCCATGGCACCCATCACGATCCACGAATCCACGATGAGCGGCATCAGCTGGAGGGCCCAGGTGAGCCAGCCGGTCAGCCCATCGGTGGCAACCGTCTCGATCAACAAGAGGGGCAAACACGGCATCCTGAGTCAGTTCTGCGGCACCTGGGATTGCCCTGGCAAAAGCTGGGCCCATGGCGAGCCCCACAGCCTGCCGAAGTATCTGCAGCGTCTGGTGCAAAAGAAGCTGGAGGCCTTCAACTTCCCGCCACGGCAGCCAGCCAGTCCCAATGCGGTGCCAGTGCCGATTCGGCGCAGGTTCAGCGGGGCCACAGAAGCGATCGGCAACGGCCGCATGAGCTTCCCGGCCTTCCTCGCCATGGAGCTGATCGAAGCCCACCAACTTGAGCTCGATCTGCGGGAGCTTCCCTCCAGGGCCTGATCACGGCCCACCGGGGGCTGCTGGCGCAAGCTGGCTGACCCGTTCCACTGCTGGCCGGCGCCAAGGAGCAACGGCAAGGAGGGCAGCAGCGCAACGATGGCAGCGGCTGTGGGGGGTTTCCGGACGGGACGGGGCGGCGCCCCGCCCACGGGTGGTGGAGAAACGCGATCAAGCTTGCGCCCGGCAGCCAGCAGCCGTGGATGTGCTCACGGGCGGGCGGTCGCTTCCGGCGTCAAGGGCTGGGGCAAGCGGCTCGCCGCGCTGCCGCACCCGGGCAATCACCGATCCATCCGGTCCCCAGACCGGCCAGTTGACAGGTGCGCCATGCCCGCTGCATCGGACTGGAGAGCACCAGATCGAAGGGCAGAGCCAGAGAGACAGGGTGCCAGCGCATGGGCGACCCGCTCGCCGTTCGCCGTCAGCGAAATGTCGGACGTGCCCGTGTGCTCTCCCGAGAGGCGCCAGGCGGTCTCACCATGGCGAATCACGACCACGTCGCCGGCCGAAAGTGCATGGATCGTCATGGATGGGTGGCCAGCCCGGCGGTCTGTTGCATGCAGTTTGATCCCAACTCCACCTGATGCCGGTCATGGAGGGGATGGACCTGGGAGAGGATGAATCACCAAGTCACCGCAGGTCGGCTCAGGCCATGGGGGCATGCACCATCAGCAACGGCAGCAGCGCCCATCTCGGCGCCCTCGTCACGGCCTCGGGGGTGAACTTCTGCATCTATTCCAAGTACGCCTCCAGGGTCGAACTGCTGCTTTTCGATCGGGAGGACGCTGCG
>NZ_JAGQBB010000033.1 GCF_024345415.1 Synechococcus sp. Tobar12-5m-g
CGGGCCAGTCCCCAAACATGGTGAGATCAGGCTCATTCCAGCCTGATCTCTGCTGAAATAGTCCAATCCGAACAATTGGTGGACCGCGACTGGCTATGCGGACGTGTTGTCCAGAGCTTCCTTAGGGAAAGGATTGGGAGTCTTATGCGACGTAGGCTAGAACCTATTGCTGCCTTTGATCCAGACCGTGTTTACACTGTGATGACGATTGCACAAACTGGCGAAATTAGGGCTCGTGCCGCAGGCAAAGGTAATAATCCACCTTCTTGGATTGGTGAATATTTCGAAACTGTCAGCCCAGGCGACTGGTTCGCTGCAGGTACCAATGACGTTGTCTTTTCTTCCATTGACCTATGGAAGGGTTGCGTTGCGATTGTGCCTGCCGACTTTAACGGCGCTCTGGTAACAAAGGAATTCCCAATCTACGAGATTACAGACAATAGGCTTTGCCTGAATTTTTTTCAGCTTCTACTCAGAACACGCTACTATCAGAGAGCCTTCAGGGCGATTACTACTGGCCACAGCAATCGGCGCCGGACGCAAGTGGCCGATTTTGAGGCTGTCGAAATTGCATTTCCAGCATCTTTAGATCTACAAAGAAGTCTTATTCAAGACATTCTCGATTCTCGACTTGCATTTGACAATGCCTCAGTGGACTTACGTAGGGAGCTTCTAAGGTTTAGTGATCTTATCGACGGAAGAGGGGATGAAGACTTCCATGAAGAAGAGATTGTTGGCGACGATGATGCCTGACAGTTTGGCTGGTTTTAGTTTTGGCATTTGCCTGCCGAACTTCTTCTTCGACAGTTCTGCAAACCATCTCCGAGCAGCATCTCCTTTCCGCTGATCACGGTAGTCATTTCAGCAAAACCTCTGAAACCCTAACTCTCCCAGCAACTCTGCCGTCTCACCCCAAGCCACTGACCAAGTTTGCAGGTCTGCAAACCACTGTTCGGCGCGATACATTCAGTCGGCCGGGCTCCGCACACCCAGGGGGCCACGGTTGAGAACGTGGGTGTAGATCATCGTGGTGCTCACATCACGGTGGCCCAGCAACTCCTGGATCGTGCGGATGTCCTGGCCCCCCTCAAGCAGGTGGGTGGCAAAGGAGTGGCGGAACGTATGACAACTCGCTGCCTTGCTCACGCCCGCAGCGGCCAATGCCTGTTTGACAGCCTTTTGGATCACTGAAGGATCCAGATGATGCCGTCCTTCATGCCCGGTAGCAGAATCCTGCCATCGCCGAACCTGTGGAAACACCCACTGCCAGGCCCATTTCCGATCCGCCCTCAGATACTTTCTGGCCAAGGCTCCGGGCAGCACGACCCTGCCCCAGCCGGCCTCCAGATCGCGCTGATGCTGTTGCTTGGCCGTCTCCAGGTGGCACTGCAGCCCTGCGATCAGGCTCTGAGGCAGGAGCGTGATCCGATCCTTGCCACCCTTACCGTCCCGGACGAGCAATTCATGTCGGGCGACGTCCACATCCTTCACCCTCAGCCGTAAGGCCTCCATCAGCCGCAATCCACTTCCGTAGAGCAGCCCCACCACCAGCGACGGAGTCCCTTCCAGCTGGTCCCTCACCGCCCGGACCTCCTCCCGGCTCAGCACCACCGGGAGCCGCTGACGGGTGCGGGCCCTCACCACCCCCTCCAGCTCGAGGTCCTGCTGCAGCAGCTCGCGATAAAGAAACAACAGCGCCGCCAGGGCTTGGTTCTGGGTGGAGGCGCTCACCTGAAGCGCCACCGCCAAATGGCTCAGGAAAGCGTTCACCTCGGCGCTGCCCATCTCCCGTGGATGGCGCAGGCCGTGGAAGCGCAGGAAACGCCTCAGCCAAAGCACATAGCTCTTCACGGTGCGGCGGGCGTAGTGCCGCACCTGAAGTTCTTCTCTGTAGCGCTGGATCAAACCAGGTGGGCGAGGGTCATGGGTCATGACGACGGAGGAGCTGTCCTACCAAGCAGGGTTCCCAGGCCCCCCGCCCGCTCACCCCCCAGACTGACCACTTCCCGGCCGGCATCTCCACCCCTGAACCAGGAAACCCTGCTGTTCGAGCCCGCCCAGCCAGCTCTCGGCGCCCTGCGGGCGGTGCTGGCCTTTCCGAGCACCTATTCGGTGGGCATCACCAGCCTGGGCTACCAGGTGGTGTGGGCCAGCCTGGCCAGCCGCGTTGATGTGGATGTGCGGCGGCTGTTCACCGACCAGGGCGATCCGCCCCATGGGGGCCAGCGGGGTCGCGGGGCCGACCTCGATCTGTTTGGCCTCTCCCTGAGCTGGGAGCTGGATGGGCCGGTGCTGCTGGATCTGCTGGAGCAACAGCGCATTCCCCTCTGGAGCCACGAGCGGAGCGACGGCGACCCGATCGTCTTCGGCGGCGGTCCGGTGCTCACCGCCAACCCCGAACCCCTGGCCCCCTTCTTCGACGCGGTGCTGCTGGGGGACGGTGAGCTGCTGCTGCCCGCCTTCATCGATGCCGTTCAGGCCCGGCGCGGCGCCCCGAGGGCCGAGCGGCTCAGGGCCCTGGCCCGCGTGCCGGGAATCTATGTGCCGTCCCTTTATGCCCCTCGCTACGGCAGCGAAGGGGAGCTGCTGGGCGTCGAGCCGATTGAGGGAGGCATTCCGGCCACGGTTGCCAAACAGACCTGGCGTGGCAACACCCTCAGCCATTCCACCGTGATCACCCCGGAGGCGGCCTGGCCCTCGATCCACATGGTGGAGGTGGTGCGCAGTTGCCCGGAGCTGTGCCGCTTCTGCCTGGCCAGCTACCTCACCCTGCCCTTCCGCACCCCCTCGCTCGAGGACGGCCTGATCCCGGCGGTGGAGAAGGGCCTGGCCGCCACCCAGCGGCTGGGGTTGCTGGGGGCCTCCGTCACCCAGCACCCCCAGTTCGACGACCTGCTCACCTGGTTGGATGGCGACCGCTTCGACGGCACCCGGGTGAGCGTGAGTTCGGTGCGGGCCGCCACCGTCACGCCCCAGCTGGGACGGATCCTGGCCAGGCGCGGCAGCAAATCGCTGACGATCGCGATCGAAAGCGGCAGCGAGCGGATGCGCCAGGTGGTGAACAAGAAGCTTTCGGAGGAGGAGATCTTCGCCGCCGCCCGCCATGCCAAAGAGGGCGGCCTCACCGGCCTGAAGCTCTACGGCATGGCGGGCCTGCCCACCGAGGACGACGCCGACATTGAAGCGACCGCCGACCTGCTGCTGGCCCTCAAGACAGCCACCCCGGGGCTGAAACTCAGCCTGGGGGTGAGCACCTTCGTGCCCAAGGCCCACACCCCGTTCCAGTGGGAGGGGGTGCGCCCCGAAGCGGAGAAGCGGCTCAAGCGGCTGGCCCGCCGGCTCCAGCCCAAGGGCATCGAGCTGCGGCCGGAGAGCTACGGCTGGAGCGTGGTCCAGGCCCTGATCTCCCGCAGTGACCGGCGCCTGGCTCCGGTGATCGCCGCCGTGCGGGGCCGCCACGATCAGCTGGGGGGCTGGAAGGCCGCCTACCGCGACGCCTTGGCCGCTGGGTCTGGCGCGCTGCCGCCGCCGTCCTGGCAGGAGGTGATCCACGGCCGTTGGGACAGCGATCGGGTGCTGCCCTGGAACCACCTGGAAGGGCCCCTGCAGCGCAGCACCCTGGCCAGGCACCGCCAGGACGCACTCACGGCGGCGGGCCCGGCGGTTGCGGCAGCATCGGCGGGTTGAGCAGAAAGGCGCGGATGCCGGCGAACAGGATCCAGCCGGCAATGTTGATCCGGCTGTCATAGAGGGGCATGTCAGTGGCGTGGAGCGCCACCAGCACCAGGGCCGAGGCCCACCAGGCCCGATCGAACAAGCGCCCGGCCGCCATGCCCCTGATCGCTGCCCGGATCAGCAGAACCAGGATCAGCCCCACCAGCAGCAGCGCCACCGGCAGGCCATGGCTCACGGCCAGATCGATCGGCAGGTTGTGGGGGTGGCCGTGCCAGTGGCCGGTGCGCAAGGGGTAGATCACGCTGAAGGCCGCCGCCCCCCAGCCCAGCCAGGGGCGCTCCGCCACCAGGCCGAGGGCCACGCCCCACTGGCTGATCCGGGTGATCGCCAGGGGCCGGTGGCCAGCAAACTCCAGGTCGCTCAACCGTCCCCAGATCGCCTGCGGAACCAGGTCGCGGGCGGGCTGCTGCAGGAACGGCGCCACCCCCGGCAGGCTGGCCAGCGCCACCGGAATCAGCAGCAGCAGCAGCACCGGCAGCAGCCACTGGCAGGCCCCGGGCCCGGCCACGATCGGCAGGGCCAGCAGCAGGGCGCCCCAGGCGTTGCGGGAATCGGTGAGGTACAGCGCCCCGACCAGGGAAGCCGCGATCGCCAGGGCAGGCAGGCGCCTTTTCCAGCCCTGCTGCGGCTGAAGCACGGCCGCCAGCGCCAGGGGCCAGGCCAGGGCGAGCCAGGAACCGGCGATGTTGGCGTAATCGAACAGGCCCGAAAGCCGTCCGGGGGGATTGCCCCCCGGCTTGAGGTGCCAGATGATCGCCCCCCCCAGCGCCTGTAACGGACCGCTCCAGCCCCACCAGAGCTGGCCCAGGCCAGTGAGAATCACAGGCACCGTGCCGGCCACCAGCCAGAGCGCCACCCGGCGGCGGGCGGCGGGAGTGGCCAGATAGGGCTGGAATCCCCAGAAAGCCCAGAAGAACGGCAGCCAGTTGGCAAGCCCCACCCAGGCCAGCCAGCCGCTGGTGGCGAAACCGCAGCCCAGCACCATCAGTCCGGCCACCAGCAGCAGCACCCCATTGGCCCGATCGGCCAGGGGCGGACGGCGATGCTGGCTCCCGAGCACCAGCGCCACGAGCAACAGCACCCCAGCGATCAGGGCGCTGCTGGGCAGGACGAACACCCCGAGCTGAAAGCAGCGCCAGCCGAGGGGTGCGGCGGCCCCAGGGCGGGCAGCGTCGAGCGGGAAGAGGGCGCGAGGGCTCAACACGGCCCCAACCTCTGCGAGCGCGGCATGGTCAGGAGAACACCGCGGTGCGGCCCCGATAGACCATCACCTGACGGCGCAGGTGCAGCCGCAGGGCCCGGGCCAGCGCCAGCCGCTCGGTGTCACGCCCCTTGCGGATCAGGTCCTCCACCTCATCCCGATAGCTCACCGGCACGGTGGCCTGCTCGATGATCGGTCCCCCATCGAGGTCATCAGTCGCGTAGTGGGCGGTGGCGCCGATCAGTTTGACGCCCCGCTCCCAGGCCCGGTGGTAGGGCTGGGCCCCTTGGAAGGCCGGCAGGAAGGAATGGTGGATGTTGATCACCGGCGGGAACTGGGCCAGGAAGGATGGGCTGAGCACCTGCATGTACTTGGCCAGGACCACCAGCTCGATGCCCTGCTCCCTCAGCAGCGCAAGCTGGGTAACCTCGATGGCCTCCTTGGTTGAGGGTGTCACGGGCAGGTGCACGAAGCGGGCACCATTGCTCACGGCCAGCGCCTGGAGCGCGGCATGGTTCGAGACCACGAGCAGCACCCGCATCGGCAATTCGCCAGAGCGGGTGCGCCAGAGCAGGTCCACCAGGCAATGGTCCTGGCGGGCCAAGCGGAAGCCCCCGAGCTCCCACTCGATCCGGCTGAGGAACAGGCCCCGGCCCCGGCATCGGTGGATGGTCCGCATGGCGGATGTTTCCACCGTTGGCGGCGACCCAGCCCGAGAGTTCGCTGACCAGGCCAGGGCGGTCGGGGCCAATCACCTGCAGGATCGCCGTGGGGATACACATCGCGCCGCTGGAGACAGGCACAGGGGCATTGTGCCCGCCACCACTTCCGGGCCAACACCTTGGAACTCCTCGATCGTTGCGGCCGCCGCCGGGAAGGAAGGATGGCAGACCTACAGTCTCGAACGCCTGTTCCTCCCCCCATGGCCGCCCAGCTGGTTTCCGCGCTCCGCCCTGCCCTGCAGCGCCTCGCGTTGCTCTGCCTGACCCTGGTGCTCTCGGTCGGGCTCACGGCCTGTGGCGGCGGAGAAGCCAAACCTCCCACGATCAGCGCGGCCGACCTGGCGATCATCCAGCGTCAGGCTGAAGGTTTCCTGGCCGCCAAGGAGCGGCTGCCCGAGCTGGCCGAGCTGGTCAACGAACGCAACTGGGTGTTCACCCGCAACCTGATCCACGGGCCGATGCAGGAGGTGGGGCGTCAGATGCTCTACATCAACCAGCGGCTGCTCCCCGCCGACCAGGCCGGGGCCACCAAACTGGCCAACCAGCTCAAAGGTGCCCTGGCCGAGCTCGATGAGGCCGCCAGGCTCCAGGACGGCGAGCGGCTGCGCAAGGCCTACATCAAGGTGGCCAGCGGCTTCGGCACCTATGGCGAAGTGCTCCATGCCGACGGCATCGCCTGACCCAGACCACCGCCGAGAATCACCTGGGCGGGCTCCCTGAGCTGACCTGCAACCCCCAGACGGTCGTGGTGATCGGCGGCGGAATCGTTGGCCTTGCCACCGCCTGGCTGCTGCAAAGTCGTGGCCACGCCGTCACCGTGGTCGACCCCGGGGTCCATGGCTCCCAGCCCGAGGGAGCCGGCAGCGGGGCCGCCCTCGGCGTGCTCATGGGCCAGGTGTATCGGCGCAACAGCGGCAGGGGCTGGCGCTTGCGGCAGCGCTCGCTCCAGCTCTGGAGCCAGTGGCGCCGGGAATTGGCGGTGGCCGGTGAGCCGATCCCATTCCGAGCCGGCCTGCTGGTGCTGGCCGCCGATGCCGACGAGCACCGGCGACTGGAGCGCCTGGCGGAGTCCCGGCAACGGCTTGGCATGGCCCTGGAGCTCTGGGATCGCAACGTCCTCCAATCGCTGCAGCCGGCCGTGCCCGTACGCGCCGAGGCCGGGCTGTTCTCCCCCTGCGATGGCCAGCTCGATCCGTTGGCGGCCATGGGCGCCCTCCGGGCCGATGGCCTGCGGCGGGGGCTGCAGGTGCTGGCTGAGCGGGTCGTCCGACTGGGGCGGCGGCCCGCGGGCTGGCGGCTCCTTCTCGGCGGCGGCGACCAGCTGGTTGTCCCCTGGGTGGTGCTGGCGGCGGGACTGGCCAGCACGGCCCTGCTGCAGCCCCTGGGCCACAGCTGGGGGCTTGAGCCGGTGCTGGGCCAGGCCCTGGAGCTGCAAGTTCCAACGGACCCGGAGCCGAACTGGCCCGGCAGCCTGGTGTGGCGGGGCTGGAACCTGGTGCCCCAACCCGGGGGCCGCTTCTGGTTGGGGGCCAGCCTGGAGCCCGGCAGCAAGGCCAACCCCGGCGAGCTCCTCCGCATGAGCCGTCTCGGAGGGGAGGCGCCGCCCTGGCTGGAGCAGGCGCGGGAGCTGCGCCGCTGGCAGGGCCTGAGGGCCAGGCCGATCGGCCGCCCGGCCCCCCTGCTGGAACTGCTCGAACCGGGGCTGGTGCTCGCAACCGGGCACTACCGCAATGGCGTGCTGCTGGCACCCGCCAGCGCGGAATGGGTGGCCGGTCAGATCGAGGCCGGAGCCAACGCCTGGCCATAAAAAAGCCCCCCGAGTGGGGGGCTCTAAGCGAAGAGTGCAGCCGGGTCGCTGACTCGGGTTTACTTGCTCTCGGTGAACTCAGCGTCGATCACATCCTCGGCCGCACCGGCCGTGCCGGCCGACGATCCGTTGGTTCCGGCGCCGTTGGCGGCGGATCCATCGGCCCCCGCCGCCCCTGCCTGCTGGTACACGGAGGCACCGGCAGCATAGAGGGCCTGCTGGAGTTGTTCCAGCACGGTTTTGATCGTGGGGTAGTCCTCCTGGGCGATCGCCTCCTTGAGCTGGGTGGAGAAGCCCTCCACCTTGCCCTTGTCCTCGGCGTTCACTTTGTCACCCAGTTCGCCGAGTTGCTTTTCGGCCTGGTAGACGAGGGTTTCGGCCTGGTTCTTCAGGTCGATGCGCTCACGCTTCTCCTTGTCGGCGGTGGCGTTGGTCTCGGCATCCTTGACCATCTTCTCCACCTCGTTCTCACTGAGGGTGGAGGCGCCGGTGATCGAAATGCTCTGCTCCTTGCCGCTGCCCTTGTCCTTCGCCGTCACGCTCAGGATGCCGTTGGCGTCGATGTCGAAGGTGACTTCGATCTGGGGAACGCCGCGGGGGGAAGGGGGGATTCCGTCGAGGCGGAAGGTGCCGAGGCTCTTGTTGTCCGAGGCCAGCTCCCGCTCACCCTGGAGCACGTGGATCTCCACGTTGGTCTGACCATCCACGGCGGTGGAGTAGGTCTCGGCCTTCTTGGTGGGGATCGTGGTGTTGCGGGTGATCATCTTGGTCATCACGCCGCCGAGGGTTTCGACGCCCAAAGAGAGCGGCGTGACATCCAGCAGCAGGATGTCCTTCACCTCACCGGCGAGCACACCGCCCTGGATGGCGGCGCCGACGGCCACCACCTCATCAGGGTTCACCGTCTGGTTGGGGTCCTTGCCGGTGACGCGCTTGACCAGCTCCAGCACCGCGGGGATGCGGGTGGAGCCGCCCACCATCACCACCTCATCGAGCTCGGAAGCGGCGAGCTTGGCGTCCTTGAGCGCCTGTTCCACCGGCACGCGGCAGCGGTCGATGAGCTTGGAGGCCAGCTCCTCGAACTTGGCCCGGGTGAGAGTGAGATCGAGGTGCTTGGGCCCCTCTGGAGTGGCCGTGATGAAGGGCAGGTTGATCTCGCTCTGGGTGGCGCTTGAGAGCTCGATCTTGGCCTTCTCGGCCGCTTCGGTGAGGCGTTGCAGGGCCTGCTTGTCCTGGCGCAGATCGATGCCTTCGTTGCTCTTGAAACTGTCGGCCAGGTAATCGACGATCACCTTGTCGAAGTCATCGCCGCCCAGGTGGGTGTCGCCGCTGGTGGAGAGCACCTCGAACACGCCATCGCCCACCTCCAGCACCGAGACGTCGAAGGTGCCGCCGCCCAGGTCGAAGACCAGGATCCGCTCGTTGCTCTTGCGATCGAGGCCGTAGGCGAGCGCGGCCGCGGTGGGCTCGTTGATGATCCGAAGCACCTCGAGTCCGGCGATCTTGCCGGCGTCCTTGGTGGCCTGGCGCTGGGAGTCGTTGAAGTAGGCGGGCACGGTGATCACCGCCTGGGTGACGGTTTCACCCAGATACTTGCCGGCGTCCTCGGCCAGCTTGCGCAGCACCTCGGCCGACACCTCCTCGGGGGCGAACTGCTTGTTGAGCACCGGGCACTTCACCTTGACGTTGGCGCCGGCCTTCTCAACGCCATAGCTCACCTCCTTCGATTCCTCGTTCACCTCGTCGACTCGGCGGCCAATGAAGCGCTTCACCGAATAGAAGGTGTTCTCCGGGTTCATCACCGCCTGGCGCTTGGCGATCTGGCCCACCAACTTGTCCTGGTTCTTGGTGTAGGCGACCACCGAAGGGGTGGTGCGGAAGCCTTCGGCGTTGGCGATCACCGTGGGCTTGCCGCCCTCCATCACCGCCACGCAGCTGTTCGTGGTGCCCAGATCAATGCCGACAACCTTGCCCATGGGTTCTTACCTCCTGAAACGAATGAGTTCTTCCTGACGCATCCTCAGCAGCAGGGGCCTGAGCAGGCGAGGGGTGGTTTCCGAACCGTGCCGTACGGGCAGGGGCCTTCAAGCGCCGATCCGCCCCTACGGTGCCGCCGATCGGCTGGGGCGCAGGGCGAGGTTCGATGTCTGTCTCGATTTCCGGCCGCACGGCCCTGGTGGGGGTGCTCGGCGACCCGGTGCGCCATTCGCTCTCGCCCGCCATGCACAATGCGGCCCTGCGGGAGCTGGGCCTCGACTGGATCTACCTGGCCCTGCCGGTGGCGGCGGCGGATCTGGAAGCGGTGCTGAAGGGCCTGGAGGCGGTGGACTGCCGCGGCCTCAACGTCACCCTGCCCCACAAGCAGGCGGCGGCGGCCCTGGCCACCGAGCTCACGCCCCTGGCCCGGCGGCTGGGGGCGGTGAACACGCTCGTGAGGCGGGCCGAGGGCGGCTGGCTGGGCACCAACACCGATGGGGAGGGCTTCCTGGCACCGCTGCAAGGCGAGCCGACGGGGCCCAGGGCCTTGGTGCTTGGCTGCGGCGGCAGCGCCCGGGCGGTGGTGGCCGGCCTGGTGGAGCGGAAGCTGGAGGTGATCGAGCTGGCCGCCCGCGACCCGCGGCGCCGGGAGTCCTTCGTGGCGGACTGCCGGGCCTGGGCGCCGCAGCTGCGGGGCCTGGCCTGGGAATCCAAGGCGCTCGTGGCGGCTTTGGGCAGGGCCGATCTGGTGGTCAACACCACCCCGGTGGGCATGGCCGCCGGCCCCAGCGGCGCGGCAGCCTGCCCGCTGGGGCCGCTGGAACTGGAGGCACTGCAACCGGGAGCCCTCGTCTACGACCTGATCTACACGCCACGGCCGACCCGTCTGCTGCGGGAGGCCGGCCGGCGCGGCTGCCGGCCTGTGGATGGGCTGGAGATGCTGGTGCAGCAGGGGGCCGCGGCCCTGCGGCTCTGGACGGCCGCCGCCACCGGCGGGACTCCCATCCCCTTGGAGGCGATGCGGCGGGCGGCGCTCGGCCAGCTGGAGCAGGCCCCCTAACCTTGGGAGACCAAGCCCGCCACGATGCAGATTCCCTTTTGGCAACGGCTGCTGGCTCTGCTGGCCTACCTGTTGCCGTGGAGTGACGGGGTGTTGTTCGGCGAGTCGCTGTTCGGGCTCTTTCCGTTCCTGCAGTTGTTGGCCCTTCCGGCCTTGCCGCTGCTCACCCTGCAGCGGCTGGTGCCGTTTGGCGGCTTCCTGCTGTTCCTGGCGCTGTTTCTAGGGGTGGTGCGCAACCAGCGGGTGCCCTACTTCATCCGCTTCAACGTGCTCCAGGCGATCCTGCTGGACATCGTGCTGATCCTGCTGTCCCTGGCCTTCCGGGTGCTGCTCGCCCCGCTGGCGGGCGGCTTTGCCCTGCGCACCCTCAGCAACACGGTGTTCCTCGGCACGTTGCTGCTGGTGCTGTTTGCCGCCGTGCAATGCATCCGGGGCAAGGAGCCCGACATCCCGACGGTGTCGGAAGCGGTGCGGATCCAGCTCTACTGAAGCAATCCTTCGGCGCGATAGGGTGTTGAATCCGTCGCTGGCAGCCCCTGGGTCGCCGGCCTCACCCGAGCCCGTCACGGAGGTTTCCGCCCGTCATGTCGCAGCAGCCCTACTACGAAACGATGTACATCCTTCGCCCGGACATCGCGGAGGAAGAAGTCGAAGGCCATGTCAACAAGTACCGCGACCTGGTGATTGAGGCCGGTGCCGAGGTGCTTGACACGCAGATGCGCGGCAAACGCCGGCTGGCCTATCCGATCGCCAAGCATCGCGAAGGCATCTACGTCCAGCTCAACCACAACGGCGATGGCCAGCAGGTGGCGGCCCTGGAGCGGGCCATGCGCCTCAGTGAAGACGTGATCCGCTACCTCACCGTCAAACAGGACGGCCCCCTGCCGGCGCCGCGCAACGCGGCGGGCACCGCCGAGCCCGAGTCCACCCCGGCGATTGCCGTTGAGGCCTGACGGCGATCAGGCCAGGCCAAGCGCCCAGATTCCCAGCCAATTCCCAGTGAGTTCACAGGCGACAGCCAGCAAGCCGCCCATTCACCAATGATGGGATGGGGGCTTCCAGTGATCGGAACTTGAGCAAAGCCGACCAGTCCAGCTCCGCAGGGAATCAGCAGGCCGAGGACCAGCTCCAGGCTGTGCAGGGTCAGCTGAGCGCCACCCGCCAGGAACTGGAGCAGGTTCGCAGCCAACTGGCCGACTACGAGGCCTTGCTGGGGGAGTTGCCCGACATCTTCGAGCGCAAGTATCAGCAGCGGCAGCAACCCTTTCTTCTCCAGCAGCAACTGCTGTCCAGGGAAAACCAGTCCCTGCGCGACATCGTCAAGGGGGCTGGGCGGCAGTCACCGCCACCGCCGCCCTCCGCCCTGAAGCCGGCCGCGCCGGCCACGGCTCCCACCCCCCCAGAGCCTCTCCGACCGGATCCTCCACGACCAAGCCCTCCTCGTCCGAGCCCAGGGCTCATTCAGGCCCTTCCTGCCGCCATGGCCGCCAAGGGGCTGGCCGTTCTGCTCGGTTTCGTTGCCCTCGGCGCAGTCCTTGGAACGGTGCGTCAGAGCCTGAAAGGGCAAGCCTCCCCTCCAGCCTCCATGGCCAGGCCACCAGCCAGCACAAGCCAGACCCAACCAAGCCCAACCAAACCAACGGAAGCCAAGCCAGCGCCGCCCAAGCCCGCGCCGAGCCTGCTGGTGCTGAACAGCTCCGGGCCCAACTGGGTTGAGGTCCGAACCCTGAGCCGGCAACGGGTCTACGAAGGCATGCTCAAAGGAGAGAAAATGCTCCCCCTGGGCCAGGGGCTCCAGGTGCTGGCAGGCCGGCCCGATCTGCTCACCGTCCGCCAGGGAGCCGGCCGCCCGAAGGTGCTCGGACGGATCGACGAACTGGTCTGGATCAGCTTCAGGCCGCCGGCGGCACCCGCGGCCAAACCGGCCACCAAGGCCCCCAAAGCTTCCCCCTAGCCCTTGCGCGCCGCAGCCCAGAGGCGGGCCGGCAGACCCCAGATGGTGATGAAACCTTCTGCAGCGCGATGATCGAAGCGATCATCGCTTCCGTAGGTGGCCATCGTTGGCACATAGAGGCTGTCGGGCGAGGAGCGCCCGATCACGGTGGCATTGCCCTTGTGGAGGCGAATCCGCACGATGCCGTTCACCGTGACCTGGGTGGCATCGAGGAAGCCGTCGAGGGCGGCCTTGAGCGGGCCGAACCAGAGGCCCTGGTAGACGAGATCCGCCCAGCTGGCCTCGATCTGGCGCTTGTAGCGCAGCACATCGGCGGCCAGGGTGAGGCTCTCCAGCTCCTGATGGGCCCGAATCAGCAGCAGCAGGCCGGGGGTTTCGTAGATCTCCCGCGACTTGATCCCCACTACCCGGTTCTCGATCATGTCGAGCCGACCGAAGCCATGGCGGCCGGCCAGGGCATTGGCCTGGCGGATCAGGCTGACCGGATCGAGCCGCACCCCGTCGATGCTCAACGGATTTCCCCGCTCGAAGCCGATCTCCACCACCTGGGGCTCCTCCGGCGCCGCCGCGATCGAGCGGGTCATCGCGAACACCTCCTCGGGCGGCTCCACCATCGGATCCTCCAGGGGCCCCGCTTCGATGCTGCGACCCAGCAGGTTCAGATCGATCGAATAGGGGTTGGCCTTGCTCACCGGCGCCGCCATGCCGCAGCGTTCGCCGTAGGCGATCGTTGCCTCCCGGCTCATGCCCCATTCGCGGGCAGGCGTGAGCACCTTGAGTTCCGGGGCCAGGCAGCCGATCGCCACGTCGAAGCGCACCTGGTCGTTGCCCTTGCCGGTGCAGCCGTGGGCCACCGCATCAGCGCCCACCCGGCGGGCCACCGCCACCAGCTCCCGGGCGATCAGCGGGCGGGCCAGGGCGGTGGAGAGGGGATAGCGGCCCTCGTAGAGGGCATTGGCCCGGATGGCGGGGAAAGCGAACTCGGTGATGAACGGCTCGATCAGATCCCCCACGATCGACTGGCTGGCACCGGCTTCGAGGGCCTTGAGCCGGATCGGCTCGAGCTCATCACCCTGACCCAGGTCGGCCGCGAAGGTGATCACCTCCTCCACACCCCACTCCTGGCGCAGGTAGGGAATGCAGACACTGGTGTCGACGCCGCCGGAGTAGGCCAGCACCACCTTTTTGGCCCGGGGACCCCGCTGGGCCCATTGCTCCTCTGCCATCCGCTCAAGCCTGTTCATGGGTTCCGTTGGAGGATTGTCCCTCGCCGCCGCCGCAGCGGCGCCAGCGGGACGCCAGCCAGAGGGCCAGCAGGCCAGGGGGCCCCAGCACCAGGCTCCAGAGCAACAGCGGCCGGATCGGGAGGGGTTCGGGCCAGCGCTCGCCGGCCAGCACCAGCAACCCGCTGAGCAGCAGAGCCACCCCCCAGGCGATCAGCAGCTGAGCGGGCTTTGCCCAGGTCACGGCGGGGAGTCAAGGGGAGCTGGTTTATGTTGATCGATTGGCGTGCCCGGCGCTTCGCTGGCTTCGCCTGCCCTAAGGCCGTCCATGAGCACCCTCGACAGCATCAATCCCTCCCTGACCCGCTACCGGCGGGATGAGCCCGCCCCGGTGCTGCCCCTGCGCGATGAGCCCGACCTGCTCAGCTGGCTTGAAACCAGCGGCCGCTTGGTGGCCGATGAGGAAACCGCCGCTCCCGACGTGAGCACGGTGGAGGAGGAGGAACTCTCGGCCCTGATGGGTGAGAAGGAGGAGTACATTCCCGCCGACGAGCCTTCCGAAGAAAACTGGGAAGACTGATCCCCCGTGAGCCGATCCCTGCAGGTTCCCGCGGCCGCCTTGGCGGCTGGCCGATCAGCGGCCATCTGGCTCGGACTCGTTGTGCTCGGCGCCTGCCTGATCAGTGACGGCCTGGCGAGAGCCCCCCAGCTCACGCCCGCCTTGCTGGTGGCGGCGCTGCTGAGCTGGGCGTTGTGCCGCTGGGGCGTGCCGAAACTGCGGTCCCTGAAGCTGGGCCAGGTGATCCGCCAGGAGGGCCCCCAGGCCCACCACGGCAAGGCCGGCACGCCCACGATGGGTGGGCTGCTGGTGGTGCCGGTGGGTGTGATCGTGGGGGGCCTGATCGCCCCCGCCGACCCGCGCCTCCTGGCGGTGGCCGCCATCACCCTCGCCTTCCTGGCGATCGGCGGCATCGACGACTGGCGCAGCCTCACCCGTCGCACCAACACCGGCCTCAGCCCCAGGGGCAAGCTTCTGCTCCAGTCCCTCGCCGCGGGGATCTTCCTGGCGGTGGCGGCCTGGAACGACTGGATCGGCGGCAGCGTGGCCTTGCCGTTCGGCCTGGCCCTGCCGCTCGGGCTGCTGATCCTTCCCCTCGGCCTGTTCGTGTTTCTGGCCGAGAGCAACGCCACCAACCTCACCGACGGCCTCGACGGCCTGGCGGCTGGCTGCGGTGCGGTGGTGTTCTGCGGATTGGCCCTGCAATTGATGCTGAGGGGCCACCTCGGCGATCCCGCCCTGGCCGGGTTCTGCGCCGCCATGGCCGGCGCCTGGCTTGGATTCCTGGCCCACAACCGCCATCCGGCCAGGGTGTTCATGGGCGACACCGGCTCCCTGGCCATGGGAGCGGCCCTCAGCGCGGTCGCCCTGCTCAGCAACAGCCTCTGGCCCCTGTTGCTGATGGGCGGGGTGTTCCTGGCCGAATCCGTTTCGGTGATCCTGCAGGTGTGGGTGTTCAAGGCCACCAAGGGGCCAGATGGCCAGGGTCGTCGCCTGTTCCGGATGGCCCCGCTGCATCACCATTTCGAGCTGGCCGGTCAGCCGGAGCAGCGGGTGGTGGTCGGCTTCTGGGCAGTCAGCCTGCTGCTGGTGGTGATCGGGCTCCTGCTGCTTCCCTGATTTCCAGGCAAGCTGGAGCCATGGCTTACTTCACCTGGCAGGAAAAAGGGCTCACGGCCGATTGCGCCAGCCTGGCGGCGATGGCCGCACGGTTCGAGGAAGCGGCCGCCCTGATGCGGCGGATGGCCGGCGAGGGCTTCGTGCTGGAACGTCACAGCGACGGGCAGCACATCACCCATCCCGACGAGGGGGTCTTCGCGTCCTACGGCTTCATCAGTGAGGAGCCCCCGGTACGGCAGCTCGACCTGATCGCCGAACCCTGACCGCGGCGGGCTCAGGAGCGGCGCAGGAAGCCCAGCCCCCACACCAGCACGAAGGCCAGCGACGAAAGCCCCAGGTAAATCAGCACCCCCCGCTGCAGGCCGGCCACATCCCAGCCGAACGGCAGGCCGTTGGCCCCATCACCGGCCGTGGAGAAGGCCAGGTAGGCCGTGGTGGGGATCAACACGGGCGGGCGTTGCGGCGGGGTGGGTTGAATGGGACTTCTAGCAGGCCTGGCCAGGCAGCATGATCCCGGGCCGCCAGCCGGGTGACGGTGATGGGAGGGGTCTGACCTGAGCTGGCCTGGGCTGGATTTGGGTTTTATGGTGCGACCAGCAGGAACCTCCATGGCCCAGGCCCAACCCCGTCGTCGCCCCAGTCGCACCGCGAACAATCGCCCCGCCACCGTTTCTGACCTGGAGAAGCGACGCAGGAGTGCACCGCCCCCACCGGAATCACCCGACGGCGCCAAACAACGCCAACCACTCTCCCGCCGCTCCCTGCTGATCGGCTTCTGCTGTGGCCTCGGCCTCGGCTACGGCCTGGCCGGTCCCCTGCCCCGGCTGCTCGCGTCGGGTCTGGCTGGTTTGCAGCATGTGGCTCCATCCCTGAGCTCCCTGGTGGATCCTCTCGGGCTGGAGCAGCGTCGCATTCTGGTGATGGGCACCGACCAGATCAGCGGCAGCACCGATGTGATGTTCACCGTCCAGCTCAAGGACGGCACCACCGAGATCACCCAGGTTCCGCGGGACACCTTCATCGAATCGGAGGCGTTCGGTATCCTCAAGGCCAACGCCCTCTACGCGGTGGGCGGGGTGAACGAGGTGAAGCAGGAACTCTCCAGCCTGCTCTCGGAGAAGATCGACCGGTATCTGATCATCAACATCGAGGCCGTGCAGAACCTGGCCGAGGCCCTCGGCGGCGTTGAGATCGATGTTCCCAAGCGGATGGTCTACGTCGATGGCCGCCAGGGTCTGTACATCGACCTCTACCCGGGCCCCCAGCTGCTCAAAGGCAAGGACCTGGAAGGCTTCCTCCGTTACCGCAACGACGAACTCGGCGACCTGGGCCGCATGGAACGCCAGCAACTGGTGCTGCGGGAGGTGTTCCGCACCATCGCCCAACCGGGCACCGTCGCCAAGCTGCCCTCCCTGCTGGCCACCGCCGGTAAGGACATCCACACCGACCTCTCGCCGGTCGAGCTGGGCGCCCTGCTCACGGCCATGGGCTCCACCAAGCTGAGCACCAAGCGCCTGGGGGGGCGGCTCTATTGGCATGGCGACCTGAGCTACTGGATGCCCGATCTCAACAGCCGCTACGCCGGCCAACAGAGCCCAGAGCCGACGCCCTGAGCCTGGCCGTCCAGGACCACCCGGGCATCAGCGGCCAATCAGCCGGTGGTGTTCCAGGCCCTCCAGCACGCCCCACAGATTGGGGCGACTGCTGAAGAAGATACGGCGATGACCGCGCAGAGCCTCCAGCTCCGGGTCGTGGTTCACCGGCACGACGCCGAGCGGAAGCCCCCGCAGCACCTCGCCATCCCCCTGCTGGCGGGCCGCCACCAGGATCCGGTTGAGGGGCAGGGCCCAGCGCAGGGCGGCGTAACGCATCGCCTCCGCCTTGGATGCCGTCAGGGGCAGCACATCCAGGTACCAGCCGCGGAACAAATGGGGACGGGCCGCCAGCCGCAGGCTCCTCAACTGTTGCCGCACCAGCGGCAACAGCCCCTGAACCGGCTCCTGCAGGTGATAGCTCACCTTGTAGGCGCCTTGCTCGGCCGGGCCCTGCAGGCGCAGCCGCGGGGCGAGGGCAGCCATGGCGTCCTCCACCCCCTGGCGGTTCCAGCGGCGGCCGATCTGGTCCCGCCAGGTGGCGTCATGGCGCCACTCGCCTGCCTCACTGGTGTGGATCTCGGTGCCCGACTCGGTGATCCAGAGGGTGATGCCGATGAGCTGAAGGTCGTGGGCACGGCGCTGAACCGATTCGAACGACCGGCCACTGACCAGACCGATGCCAAAGCGCGGATCCTCGACCATCCGCCGGCGCAACTGATCCAGCCCATCCACATCGGTGTCCGCCTCGAAACCATCGAGATCGAGGAGCAGCAAGCACTCGCCCAAGGGCGAAGCCTGGAGCTGGGAAGGAGCGGGGCGCGGAAACCAGAGCGGCAACCGCAGCGGCAGAGGAGCCTGGGCCATGGCGCCGGCGGCGGCCAGGTAGCGGCTGACATGGGCATCCCAGGTGTAATGGCGGCGGATCGCCCGGATGCCGCGATCGCTCCATTGCTGCCAGCGCACCGGGTCGGAAGCGGCTGTTTCCACCGCCTCCTGCAAGGCATCGAGATCGGAGACATCGACGAGCAGGCCGTTGGCGCAGCGGGCCAGGATGTCGCGCGGGCCCCCGTCGTCGGTCGCCACCAGCGGCAGACCGCAGGCCGCCGCCTCCAGCAGGGTGAGGCCGAAAGGCTCGGTCAGGGCCGGATTGACGAAGACACCGCGCCGCTGGGCGGCCCAGCGGTAGATGGCGGGAACCTGGTGGCGCCGGTGCTGCTTCGGGTAAGCCACCACGCCATAGAGATCGAAGCGATCGATCCGCTCGAACACCTGCTGGAACAGCTCCCGCTGTTGCTTCTCCAGCTGGCGGGGATCCTCGCGGCAGCCCAGCACCAGCACCAGGTTGTGCCGGCGACGCAGCAGCTCCGAGCGGCCGAACACCTCAATCAGGGCCGGGATGTTCTTGCGGTGGTCGGCGCGGCAGATGGCCAGAACCGGAGGTCGCTCCGGTTCCCGCAGGAAAGGAGCCATCAGCGCTGCGACGTCTGCGTCTTCGGCATCGTCCGCGGCATCGCTGGCCTGCTCCTCGTTACCGGGGGCGGTGGGGGGCGGGCGGGGGTGAAAGGCAAGGGCATCCACCCCCGGGGGGATCACCTGGGCGAGTTCGGGGTGGAAATGGCCATAGCGGGCGTATTGCCCCGTCGCCTCCTGTTCCGTGCTGGTGACCACCAGCTGGCAATGGGCCAGGGCCAGTTCCTCGGCGTCGATGCGGCGCTCCATGGCGAACTGCTGCTCGATCTGCAGGGGATCAAGGCCCGCGGCGATCAGCCGTCGCCGCTTCTCCCGACCCAGGGAGTGGGCCGTGAACACCAGCGGAACCCCCAGCCGGCGGTGCAGCAGAGCCCCGACATAGCCCGCATCGGCGTAGTGGGCATGGATCCAGTCCGGCAGACGGGGCTGATGCAGCAGGTCTTCGGCCAGGGCATCGGCCAGCTCATCGAGGTGGGGCCAGAGCAGTTCTTTGCGGAGGTAGCGCTTCGGCCCGAAGGGCAGGCGTCGGATCGTGGCCCTCGGACCGATCGATTCCACCACCAGGCCATAGTCGGACGCGACGCGACGCTCCTGGATCCGCCGGGTGATCACCTCGACCCGCTCCAGCTCCGGCCGGGCCGCCAGGCCGCGAACCAGCTCCAACACGTAGGTGGTCTGGCCACCGGTGTCGGGATCCCGTCCCAGCTCGAGGTTCTCGCCCCGAAACAGGCCGTGGAGGTGGAGATGGAGGAGGTAGAGGCCCACACCAGGACGGCGCGACGGGACGGATCAGGGTGCCCCCTTCAATCCCCCGGTCACATCAACCAGCGGGAGGGTGGCACTGCCCCAGCCGGTGGCCGGAAGCAGGTCCGGCGCATTCGGCCCCGGGGCCGCGGCGGCGCCGGCGGCGAAGGCGCCATTCACCCAGGCCAGCAGCAGGCCCCGCAGGACACCGCCGTCTTCGGCGTAAAGAGAACCGAGGTTGAAGTGATCGCCGCCCTTGGCCAGCACGAGACGATGGCCGCCGCCCCCAGCCCTGGCATTCGCCTGCATGGGCGTGATCGCCTCCGGCCCAGGCGGCACCACCCAGTCGCGGCTGCCGCTGACAAGCAACACCCGGCCATTCATGGCCCGGCCGGCACCGGTGTTGAACAGCAGCGACATCGGTGGGCTGACCGCCACCGCCGCCTTGACCCGGGGATCGGCCAGGCTGGCGCTATCGGCAGCACTGATGAAACTGCACTGCAACACCCAGCTGAGGTTGCGGGAGGGGTCCTTGACGTCCTGACAGCGCTCGTTCAGCCGCACAGCGCTGGGCTGGGCACCGGCCAGCTGCAGAACGGTGGTGGCCCCCCAGGATTGACCGAGCACCGACACGAAATCCGTGTTGAGGCCAGCTGGCAGCCCCAGCTTGCCGGCCGCCACCCCATCGATCAGGGAGGAGATGTCGAGGGGCCGGAGCTTGAGCTCGGCCGGGCCCGGCGGTGGCGCCTTGCCGGAGAGCATGGCCTGTTGCTGGGATTGATCGCTGCCGGGATGGAAGGGCATCAGCACGGTGTAGCCGTGGCTGGCCAGATGCTTCGCCCAGCCCTCGAAGCTCAAGGGGCTGTCCCAGAGGCCATGGGAGATCAGCACCAGGCGGCCGTTGGCCTGCCGGCCCGGGCTGATCACCACCAGGCGCAGCGGTTCGGGGCGGTGGCTCACCACCAGGCTTGTCTCCCGCCTCTCCACCGGAAGGGGGCCGGGGTTGCTGAGGGCTGGATTCACGCCCGCCGCAGGGGTGGCGGTGATCAGGCGGTCCGCCGGTTGCTGCTGACTGGCCAGGCGCCGCGCGGCGAACAGGGCCAGCTCCAGATCCACCGAGGCCGTTTGGCCCGGCAGGGCCTTCAGCACGGTGAGCATGGTGAGGGGCCCCTTGGCAGCGGCACGATCAAGCACATCGGAGAGCTGCTGACCATCGAGATTGGCGGGCAGTCCGTCGATGCCGCCGATGGCCGAAACCAGCAACAGGGCCTGGTTGAACAGCGCCGTGTCCTCCACCTTGCCCACCACCGCCTTGGTCTGCAGCGGCAGGGGGTAGTTGAAGAACTCCACCAGCCTTCGTCCGACGCCCCCGTTGGTGGCCTGATCCAGCTCGGCCAGATCACTGCTGCCGGTGAGCAGTCCGCCGGGGTTCTGAAGTTCGGAGAGCTTGATCGTGAAGGTGGTCTCCAGCAGCGGCAGGAGCAGATCGATCTGCTCGAGGGCGGCTGCCGGCTGGGGCAGGAAGGGAACACCCACCAGCAACGCCGCCGCCACCAGGGCGGAAGGGTGGGAGGGCTGTCGGGGGACTCGCACGGGGCGGGGGGCGGAATCGTTCCATGATCTCCGATCCGGCTCTCCCCCGCCCAGGAGCCCATTCGATCGCAGCAGGAGGCCGGCGAATCCTTCCCTACGATTCAGCGGTTTCTGTGGGCTTCCGATGAACGCGACCGTGCTGCTCCCCCTGGCGGCCTCACTCCTGCTCAGTGGCGGCGCAACCCTCGCCGCCCAGCGCTGCACCTTCCTCCAGCCGATCGGCGGTGACGGAACCACGCCGATCGTCAGCAAGCAGGTGGGCCGCGGCAAGTTGCTGGGCAAGACCAACTGGAACACCGACTTCATCGTGAATCAGCCCTACAGCAGCTTCAAGTTCTTCTTCACCGCCAATTCCTCTGACGCCGGGGCCATGTATCCCGTGAGCGGCTTCATGAAGTTCAGCGATGGCTCCAACCTTCAAGTGATCAACGAGGCGATGAATCCCCCAATCGGCACGGGCCGAATGTTCGGCCCGTTCCCGGCGATTCCCGGCAAACAGGCCAGCCAGATGAATTTCAAGGTGGGCGCCAGTGATGACCCCAACGCCCTCGGTTTCAGCTACCGCATTTCCGTGCAGGGCTGCCGCTGAAGGAAGGGATCAGGCCAGCATCACAACAGCAGGACTGAACTGGGCTGGGCACCGGGCAGCTGCAGGACGGTGGTGGCCCCCCAGGACTGGCCCAGCACCACCGCGGAATCGGTGGGCAGGCGCGGAGGCAGTCCCAGTTTGCCCGCTGCCGCTGCATCGGTCAGGGCCGAGATGTCGAGGGGCCTCAGGCGCAGTTCGGCGGGACCCAGGGGGGCACTTTGCCCGAGAGCATGGCCAGCTGCTGCTGGCTCTGGTCGCTGCCTGGGTGGTACGGCAACAGCACGGTGAGCCATGGCTGGCCAGGTGGCGGCCCCAGCCCTCGAAGCGGGCAGGGCTGTCCCAGAGGCCGTGGGAGATCAGCACCAGCCGCAGGGCCGCGTAGCGATAGGTCACAGGGATCTTGGTCTCACGCCGCTGCACCATCAACGGGCACGGCTGGCTGAGGGTTGCATCCACGCTCACGGGGGCAGGGCCGCCAGCAGGGTGTCCGCCGGCTCTTGCTGTTCGGCCAGCCGCTGCACCGCTAACAGGGCCCGATTCAGGTCCACCGAGGCCGTCTGGCCCGACAACGCCTGGCAGCACGGTCAGCATCGTGAGTGGCCCCTTGGCCGCCGCGCTATCGAGGGCCCTGGAAATCTTCTCGTCAATCAGGTTTCCCGGCAGGCCTTCGACGCCACCGAGGGAGGAGAGCAGCATCAGCGCCTGGCTGAGCATGGGAGAGCCCGCCGCCTGGTTGACGACGGCCTTGGTCTGCAGTGGCAGGGGGGCATTGAAGAGGTCCACCAGCTTGCGGCCGATGGCCCCGTTGGTCGCCCGGTCCAGCTCCGCCAGATCGCTGTTGCCATCAAACAGCTTGCTGGTGCTGGTGAGCTCCTTGAGCTGGATCTGCTGCAGGGCCGAGGCCGGCTGGGAAAGACCCGTCAGGAACAGGGCCGCTCCCACCGAAGCGGCACGGGCATGGCGGAGAGTCCGAGGGGCGGTCATGGCAGGAGGTTGATGGCGACCCCCAGCGTGGCCGGTGCAGAGCAACGGAAACCGCGGCCGTCGTGGCTCCCCCTACACCTCCACCGCCTCCGGCGGATGCTGCTCCAGCACCTGGTTGAGATTCCTTGAATCCTGCCCTTTGAGAGGCATCCAAGAGGGATCGGTGGCACTCAGGCACCACAGGCAAAGGGCACAACAAGTGGCACCTAAGAGAATTGTGGGGGTGTCCACAGATACTTAAGTGTGTTTTCTCACCAGGTCATTCAGCGATCAGCAGCCGCTGTAAGGACTGCTGAGGGGTGAGGCCACCAAGAGCCATGTGGCACCTGTGGCTGTTATAGATCCCCAGATACCGAGGTAGCCAG
>NZ_JAGQBB010000034.1 GCF_024345415.1 Synechococcus sp. Tobar12-5m-g
CCCCATCCGCCGGCGGACATCAGCCTTGACGGCCTCGCTGTATGGACGCATTGGTCGGTTCCATCAGGCCCCCTGGTGATTGGAATGGTCGGGATGGAGAGGCTTCATCTTTCCTGGCAGAGGGGGGGGTGGGCGGCGGTTACGACTCTTAGTGTCGATGGTATTCCAATCTTCGATCGGATTAAGGGGGTGGGAGTGGAAGTACTTAACTTTCCCCACTTCGCCCAGAATTTTCAGCAACGCGCCATCTTCTGCCTCGCAGAGAGCGAGGATGCCGACTACCTTAAGCAGAAGCCAAAGCATGCATCTTATGCGCACAAAGCCAGGCGTATGCGCTCCGCCCAATTAGCCGCAATGGAGCGACGGACAAATGTGGCCTAAACTTTTGCCTGAGGGCCGCGCTTCCTTTCAGACACATGCCCCTCATTCCGCGAAACACCCACTAAAAGCCAGCATTCTGAGATGAGAAACTCATGGCATGTTGCCACTGCCGCCGAAGCCTTTGCAGCTGGCCAGCTGGCAAGATGTGGATGGGATGTATCCGTGCAATACGGAGCGAATCAGCCAGAGTATGACCTTGTTGCCGTAAACCAAGATCAAGTCCTAAAGATATCTGTAAAGGGGAGCAAGGACGGCGCATGGGGCCTTACGCAGTCCTATCTTGAAAAGGCAGATTACCAAGGCGCTATCGATTTGTGGCTGGCGAGGCATTCCACACGAGTCATCTTCTGTCTAGTGCAGTTTTACGGGGTTCCGATTGACCAGCTGCCGAGGATGTACCTTGCCACTCCGGACGAAATTGGGGCTTGGCTAAGACTGGCTGCAGCTGGTCGAGGTGACACGACTTTACATGAATACCATGCATGGACTACTAGAGCCAAAGCAGCAGGAACAATTGATGAGATTCCCGCTGGTTGGGTCTTCACAGAAGAGCGACTCTGTCAGCTGGCAGAAGGGGTCTAACATCAAGATTCAGCGGGCGGGTCTAGATGTTTCTGACTACCGCCTTGAGCTTCTGCCCGCCGCTGATCTTGAGCGTTATCCGTATCCAGCAAGCCGCTGAGCAGAAGCGTCATCTGGTACTGAGAGGCAGTACCATGCATAGATGAAGCGGAAGCACCAGCGCACCCTTGAGCTGATCTTCTCCCGTCCCGTAAGCGGCAGCTTGCCGTGGAGGGACATTGAAGCCCTGTTTCAGGAGCTTGGTGGGGATGTCAGTGAGAGGGCGGGCAGCCGAGTTGCGGTCGTTCTGTTTGGCGAAGTCAGGGTCTTCCACAGACCCCACCCATCGCCCGATACAGACAAGGGTGCTGTTGCTTCAATCCGCAAATGGTTTCAAGAACACGGAGTGACACCATGAATCTCATGAATCTGGATGGCTACAACGCCAAAATTGAGTATGATGAGGAAACGAATCAGTTTCGCGGCGAAATTCTTGGGCTTTCTGGAGGAGCAGACTTCTATGGATCTAATCCGGATGAACTTCGCCTAGAGTTCAAAAAGTCATTGGACGTTTTCCTTGAGGTTTGCAAGGAGCAAGGAGTCGAGCCCCGCAGACACTATTCAGGAAAATTTAATCTTCGGATTCCGCCTGAACTACATGAGAAATTAGCGATGACTGCAGAAGCGCAGGGAAAGAGTCTCAACACGCTCGCTCAGGAAGCACTCCAGAGAAGTGTCACGGCATAGGGGAACGGATTCCATGCCCCTCGAGTGGACAGGCCTCCATCGATTCCCTGCTTGCGCACCAGAGTCCTTGCCTTCCACTCAGGGTCAGCATTAGCCGAGGCCACGTGCGCGATGGCATCCGCTCACGATCCGGAGCTCAGGGGCTACGGTGATTGGAAGAGGGTCGCTAAGGCGGATGCCTGCCAAGCCTGGATTCACAGCCTCAAGGATCAAGTAGGAAGCGCACGCGTGCTCATGCTCGTTGATCGTCTTATCCATGGCAATCCGGAGTTTTTCCGTAATCTCCCGGAGGATGTTACTGAATTGAAGATTGATATGGAACCTGGCTTAAGGGGGTTTACTACTCCATCCGGGGTTATCAACTCTTGCTACTTCTTTCAGGAGGCATTAAATCAACTCAGTCAAAAGACATCGCCAGGGCCCTTGAGTTTAACCGCCCATTCCTGAACTGCTTTAAATGACCCAGACACAACCATCTTCCAACTTGTAAGCCGCTACGATTACTCCCTATGACGTGGCTGAGCACCTTAGAACGCCTGATGAAATGGCCGCAGATCTAGATGCTTGGCTTGAAGAAGCACCTGAGGATGTTGCCGGTATTGCACGAGCCCTGGGGGAGCCTGCTCGAGCTATGGGTATGCCACAAGTGGCAAAGGATGCTGGCCTTAGCCGAGAGAGCCTTGACAGGGCAGTGAGTTCCGAAGGAAATCCTAGTTTCGCGACAGGTCTCAAAGTCGCGAAAGCTCTTGGGATGCAGCTTCATGCACAGGCCATTGATGAAGATGGCTGACAAGCCCCTCGAGTGGACAGGGCACCAGCAATTCTCCTGCTGCGCTCAGCACTTCTTCCCTGCCATTCAGGGGCAGCGCTGGCTGTGAGCACCGGACCGCCAACAAACACAGACGCAATGCTCCTCGCCGTCAAGTAGCAGGTTGTCCAATGACCTGAAAGCCAGGAAGTGTGGAAACGCCGGATTGTTCCCAGCGCTCCACACAAAGGCCTACTTGCCCACCAGGGCCGAGAGGGGGCCGATCAGGCCGCTGATGGCGGCAGTGGCGCCGGCCGCATCCGGGGTGCCGCCGGCAAAGGTGCTGATCAGGGTGTTGGCGGCCGTCTCGATCGCGGGCCATTTGTCACCGGCCAGGGGCTGAATCACCGGCCCGGCTTTCTCCCAGAGGCCCTTGAAGCCACCGATGGTTGCGGCGGCGGCGACCACATTGCCGGCGGCCACTTCTCCCTGTCCCTTCTTGAGCAGGTCAAGAACCGGGTTGACGGCCGGGGCCAGGGCAGCCTGGCCCGTGGCGGTGGCGGCGGTCTTGGCGGCGTCGCCCATGCCAGAGGCGGCCTCTTTCACCCCCTCCTTGGCGCTGTTGCATCCAGCCAGGGTCAAGGTGCCTGCCATCGCCAGCACGAATCCTCCGCGGAGGAGATGGGTGAATCGGGTCGTCACAGTGGGCTTGGTGTTGGTCCGATTGAGGCTATCGGCCGCGCCAGGAGCGGCCTGCCGTCTTGATGGATTGCAACAAGCACTACCTTTTGCCCTGGGCTGAATCAGGCTCAGGCACCCCTGCTCACACCCCCGCCAGCACCTTCTCTTCCTCCTCCACACTCACCACGCGGCCGGCGTCGCTGAAGCCTTCGATCTGGTCGAAGTTCAGGTAACGGTAGAGCTCGCTGGAGAGGGGATCGATCTTGGCCGCGGCGATCTCCAGGTACTCCTCCGGCGTGGGGATACGTCCCAGCAGCGCGCAGACCGCCGCCAGTTCGGCGCTGCCCAGGTACACCTGGGCGCCGTTGCCGAGCCGGTTGTTGAAGTTGCGGGTGCTGGTGGAGAACACCGTGGTGTTGTCTTCGACCCGGGCCTGGTTGCCCATGCAGAGGGAGCAGCCTGGCAGCTCCATGCGGGCACCGGCGGCCTCGAATTTGGCCGTGTAGCCCTCGGCGCGCAGCACCTCGTCGTCCATGCGGGTGGGGGGGCAGACCCACAGCCTCGCGGCGCTGGTGCCGGCCCCGTCCAACACGGTGGCGGCGGCGCGGTAGTGGCCGATGTTGGTCATGCAGGAGCCGATGAACACCTCATCGATCCGATCGCCCGCCACCTCGCTCAACAGCTTGACGTTGTCGGGGTCGTTCGGGCAGGCCAGTACCGGTTCGGTGAGTTCGTCGAGGTTGATGTCGATCACCTCGGTGTACTCGGCATCGGCATCGGCGCTCAGCAGCTTGGGATCCGCCAGCCAGGCCTCCATCGCCTGGATGCGTCGCGCCATTGTGCGGGCATCGGCGTAGCCCCGGGCGATCATGTTCTTCAGCAGGGCCACGTTGCTGCGCAGATATTCGGCGACGGTGGCTTCCGAGAGCTTGATCGTGCAGCCGGCGCAGGAGCGTTCGGCGGAGGCGTCCGTGAGCTCGAATGCCTGCTCCAGCTTGAGATCCGGCAGCCCCTCGATCTCCAGGATCCTGCCGGAGAACACGTTTTTCTTGCCCGCCTTCTCCACCGTCAGCAGGCCCATCTGGATCGCCACCCAGGGGATCACGTTCACCACATCCCGCAACGTCACGCCCGGTTGCAGGGAGCCGGTGAAGCGCACCAGCACCGATTCGGGCATGTCGAGGGGCATGGCGCCGATGGCGGCGGCGAAGGCCACAAGCCCTGAGCCGGCCGGGAAGGAGATCCCTAGGGGGAAACGCGTGTGGCTGTCGCCGCCGGTGCCGACGGTGTCGGGCAGGAGCATGCGGTTGAGCCAGCTGTGGATGATGCCGTCGCCGGGGCGCAGGGCGACGCCGCCGCGGGAGGCCATGAAATCCGGCAGCTCGGCGTGGGTCTTCAGATCCACCGGCTTGGGGTAGGCGGCGGTATGGCAGAAGCTCTGCAGCACCAGATCGGCGGAGAAGCCGAGGCAGGCCAGCTCCTTCATCTCATCGCGGGTCATCGGGCCCGTGGTGTCCTGGGAGCCGACGGTGGTCATCAGTGGCTCGCAGCTGGTGCCGGGCCGCACCCCCGCCAGACCGCAGGCCTGGCCCACCATCTTCTGGGCCAGGGTGAAACCCTTGCCGGTGTCGGTGGGGGCCACGGGGCGGATGAACAGATCGGAGGCGGGCAGCCCCAGCTGGGCGCGCACTTTGTCCGTCAACGAGCGGCCGATCAGCAGGGGGATGCGGCCGCCGGCGCGCACCTCATCGGTGATCGTGCTGGGTTTGAGCTCGAATCGGGCCAGGATCTCACCGGCGCCGGGTTCGCCCGCCGCCCGCTCGATCGTGCCGGCATAGGGGCGGATCGTGATCCCATCGCCGGTGGCCAGGGCGCTCACGTCGCATTCGATCGGCAGGGCGCCGGAATCCTCAGCGGTGTTGAAGAAGATCGGCGCGATCTTGCCGCCGAGCACCACACCGCCGCTGCGCTTGTTGGGCACGTGGGGGATGTCGGTGCCGGTGTGCCAGAGCACCGAGTTGATGGCGGATTTGCGCGAGCTGCCGGTGCCCACCACATCGCCCACATAGGCCACGGGGTGGCCCTTGCCCTTGAGGCCGGCCAGCACCTCCAGGCCGCCGGGCATCCGGGTTTCCAGCATCGCCATGGCATGCAGTGGGATGTCGGGGCGGGTGGTGGCGTGGGTGGCGGGGGAGAGGTCGTCGGTGTTGGTTTCCCCCTCCACCTTGAACACCGTGACGGTGATCGCCTCCGGCAGCTCCGGCTTGACGGTGAACCACTCGGCGGCGGCCCAGGAATTGACCACCTGCTTGGCGTAGGCGTTGGTTTCGGCCAGCTCCAGCACATCGTGGAAGGCGTCGTAGACCAGCAGGGTGCGGCTCAGGCCCGTGGCTGCCTCGGCGGCGATGGCGGCATCGCCGTGGCCCAGCAGTTCGATCAGGGCGCCCACGTTGTAGCCGCCGATCATGGTGGCCATCAGGCGGGTGGCCTCGACCGGGCTCACCAGGGGGCTGGTGGTGGTGCCCCGGGCCACGGCGCTCAGCCAGCCGGCCTTCACGTAGGCCGCCTCATCCACGCCGGGGGGGATCCGCTCGCTGAGCAGGTTCAACAGAAAGGGCTCCTCGCCGGCGGGGGGGCTCTCCAGCAGCTCGGTGAGGGCCTGGGCCTGGGGGGCGGAGAGGGGCAACGGAGGTACGCCGAGCGTCTCGCGTTCTGCGGCGGCCTGGCGGTAGCTGACCAGCAGGTCGGAATCGGAGGAAGGGGCGGCCACCATGCCTGAATTCAAGGGATCGGTTCCCCATTCTCTCGCTCGTTGGCGCCTGGACGGTCTCGATGGCTGCCAAAGCCAGGGTGTTCCGACTGTTTAGGCTGATCGATTCGCCCACGGTTCTCGACCGCGACCGGCATGAACCCCACCTCCGATCTCCACGTGGTGGAGACCCGGCCGCTCGTCGCCCCCACCGTGCTGCACCGCGAGCTTCCACTCTCGGAGCCGGCCACCGCCACGGTCGTCTCGGCCCGGGAGCGGATCAAGGCGATCCTGCACGGCCGGGAACCGCGCCTGCTCGTCATCGTCGGCCCCTGTTCCGTGCACGATCTCGCCGCGGCCCGGGAGTACGCCGACGCCATCGCCGAAACCCAGCGGCGGCATCGGGCCCAGCTGGAGGTGGTGATGCGGGTGTACTTCGAGAAGCCACGCACCACGGTGGGTTGGAAGGGATTGATCAACGACCCGCACCTGGATGGCAGCTACGACATCAACACCGGACTGCGCCTGGCCCGCGGCCTGCTGCTGCATCTCGCCGAGCTGGGCCTGCCTGCCGCCACCGAGCTGCTCGATCCGGTCGTCCCCCAGTACATCGCCGATCTGATCAGTTGGACGGCGATCGGAGCCCGCACCACCGAAAGCCAGACCCACCGGGAGATGGCCTCCGGCCTTTCGATGCCGATCGGCTTCAAGAACGGCACCGACGGCAGTGCCCTCACGGCGATCAATGCCATGGAAGCGGCCGCGCGGCCGCACCATTTCCTCGGAATCAGCCAGTTGGGCCATGCCGCCATCGTCAGCACCACCGGCAACCCCGATGGGCATCTGGTGCTGCGGGGCGGCAAAGGCGGCACCAACTTCCACGCCGAAGCGGTGGAGGCGGCGGCGGCGGCCCTGACCAGGGCCGGCTTGCCGCCTCGCCTGATGGTGGATTGCAGCCACGGCAACTCAAACAAGGACTACCGCCGCCAGGGCGAGGTGGTGGCCCAGGTGGCCGCCCAGCTGAAGGGCGGCTCACGCCATGTGATGGGAGTCATGATCGAAAGCCATCTGGTGGCAGGGAACCAGCCGATTCCTGCCGATCTTTCCCAGCTCACCTACGGCCAGAGCATCACCGATGCATGCATTGACCTGGACACCACCCGGGAGTTGCTCGATCAGCTGGCCGAGGCGGTGGCGGGCGTTCAAGCCAGCACCCTGGTGCCGGCCTGACACTGTTCCGGCTGAACATCCCGTCTGAGCAGAATGACTACGTTTCCCCCATCACTTCGCTCGGGTGATTCAGGGATGACCTACCTCCTTCAGTTCTGCGGTCTATCGGAGCCGCTTCAGATGTTCTACCTGCAGCAGAGTGCTGAAGCCGGGCAGGAATCGGGTCCCCTCTTTGCCGGGTTCCGCCCCTTTCAGCTCGATGATCTGCTCGGCTGGGCCCATGCCTCCTCCAAGCAGCGGGGCTGGGATCCGGAGGGCATCCAGCGCACGGTTCTGAATGTGTGGATGGAGCGGGCCGAGGTGATCCGCCAGTGGCAGATCCGCCTGCGGCAGGAGCCGAGCCCCCGCCTGCTGGTGGCAGGTCTCGGCACCCACGACGACTGGCAGCAGCGTTGCGAGCGGATGCTTCAGGCCTGAGCCGAAAGCAGCCTCCAGAGCAGGCCGGTCACGATCGGTACGGTGAGATTATCGAGCCCGAAGATGGCCAGCTGCTCCAGCAGGGTCGCGACCAGGGCGATGCCCACCCAGCCACCGGTTGCCAGGACAGGCCCCATCCCCGTGGCCGCCCCCAGGCAGAGCAGGACGCCGCCGCTCACCAGCCCCATCGTGGCGGTGCCGAGCAGGGATTTGCGCTGACCCCAGATCTGCCAGCTCGGTGAGGGGATCGCCGCCCCCAGGATGCCGGCCAGGCCATCCCCCAGGGCCATCACCAGCACGCCCGCCGCGACCGCATCAGGGTGCAGGGGCCAGAACAGGCTCAGCAGCACGGTGATTGCCGCTCCGTAAGCGACAGTACCGTAGCTGGGGCGCCCGACGTCTTCGATGGCAGGCAGGAGGTGAACGCGATGGTTGATCGCCGCGATCACGGTGATCAACGCCGCCGCCGGCACGGCGACAGCCCGATCGATGCGGAGAACCCAGGCGATCAGCACCACCGGACCGGTGCCGATGTGGACCAGCTTGCGGCTCCATTCCCGTTGCTGGGGCCAATGCCCTCGCAGCCCCAGGGCAGCCAGCACCACCGCCCCAAGCCAGAGGGCCACGGCGGCCACCCCAATGGCCTGCTGGTTCCACCAACTCCAGAGCGCCAAGCCGCTTCAGGCGGCCTGCTGATAGCTGCTCATCAACCGCAGCTTCATGATCGCCTTCGCCTCGAGCTGTCGCACCCGTTCACGGGAGACGTTGATCGTGCGGCCGATCTCAGCGAGGGTGAGGGGTTCGGCGCCCTCGAGGCCGAAGCGGAGCTTGAGGATCTTCTGCTCCCGTTCATTGAGCTGGGACAACCAGGAGACGAGGTGTTCCTTCTGGATGCTGCGGTCCATCGAATCCATCGGCTCGTTGCTGGCCGGATCCGGGATCAGCTCGCCCAGGGTGCTGCGGTCTTCCTCGCCGCGGGCATGGGCGTCAAGGGAGGCGCAGGGAGCGCTCTGGGTGATCAGATCCTCGAGATCCTTGGGCTCGATGCCCATGGCATGGGCCATTTCGAGCCGATTGGGCTGGCGCCCGAACCGATGGGAGAGCTCGCGGGTGATCCGCCGCATCTTGGAGAGCTTTTCGCTGACGTGAATCGGCAGCCGGATTGTGCGGGCGCTGTTGTCGATCGCCCGGGTCATGCCCTGGCGGATCCACCAGTAGGCGTAGGTGGAGAACTTGTAGCCCATGGCGGGATCGAACTTGTCGACGGCGCGCTCCAGGCCGATCGCCCCTTCCTGTACGAGGTCGAGCAGTTCGAGCCCCTGGTTCTGATACTTTTTGGCCACGCTGACCACCAGCCTCAGATTGGCGGCCATCATGCGGTCGCGGGCCCTTGTGCCCATCCGGATCTGATGCCGTTGGCGCGGGGTGAGCGTGTCGGCGGGGAGGGTGTGCAGCTCCTTCATCGCCTGCACGTGATGGGCGAGCTCGATCTCCTCAGCGGCCGTGAGCAGGGGGACGCGACCGATGGTGCTGAGATACCAGCCGATCGAATCGGCACTCAACCGACCGCTGCTTCGTTGCTGACCCACTTTGGGTGGCGGCTTGGTGCCGTCACCCGGGACTGCAGACGCAGCCGTGGATCGCGAAGGTGTCCCCATCACCTCGCCCTCCGGATAAATTATGGGCGGAACTTAGCAGATTACGGGACCTTTCGACGTGATGAAACCGAGGAAATTCCAAAGAACATCCTGATCGATGCGGAGATCGAAGCGGACCGGATTTCTTGCCGGTGGCTGCGTGGTCTGAACCGTGTGTCCACGGAGACAAACTCAGGCTTTGGCCAGCAGGCCTGTCCGCCAGCTTTTGATCAGATCAAGCTGGGCACTGCGCGGTTCGCCTTCCGGCTGGCGCTGCACGAAAGTGCCGTCACTCTGCATGTCCCAGGCGGAGCAGTTGTCGGAGAAATAACCATCCAGCAGCCTCTCAAGCTGGGCCCTCAGCTTTGGATCATCCACCGGCGTCACCGCTTCCACCCGCCGATCCAGATTGCGGGGCATCCAGTCGGCGCTGCCGAAGTAGATCTCCGGCTCACCGTTGTTGCCGAACCAGAACAGCCGGGAGTGCTCGAGGAAGCGGCCGATGATGCTCTGCACCCGAATGTTCTCACTGACGCCGGCCAGGCCAGGGCGCAGACAGCACATGCCCCGGATGATCAGGTCGATCTTCACCCCCGCCTGGGAAGCTTCGTAGAGGAGCGCAATGATCGCTGGATCCACGAGGGCATTCATTTTGGCCCGGATTGCTCCCACTCCGCCGGAGCGGGCATGGCCGATCTCCCGTTCGATCAACGCTTCCATCCCCTTGCGCAGGGTCACGGGCGCCACCAGCAGTCGGCGGAAACTCTGCTGCTTGGAGAAGCCGGTGAGATAGTTGAACAGCTCCACCAGGTCCTGACCCAGCTCCGGGCGGGCCGAGAGCAGGCCGATGTCGGTGTAGAGGCTGGAGGTTTTCGAGTTGTAGTTGCCAGTGCCGATGTGCACGTAGCTGCGCAAGGTTTCTTTCTCCTTGCGCACCACCAGCATGATCTTTGTGTGGGTCTTGAGGCCCAGCACCCCATAGACCACATGAACCCCGGAGTGTTCCAGCTGGCGGGCCCACTGGATGTTGTTGTCCTCGTCGAATCGGGCTTTGAGCTCCACCAGGGCCATCACCTGCTTGCCGTGTTCGGCCGCCCGGATCAGGGCGGAAATGATCGGTGAATTCTTGGAGGTCCGGTAGAGCGTCATCTTAATGGCCAGAACCGAAGCGTCGTCGGCGGCCTGGTTGATGAACTCCTCCACCGAGGTGGCGAACAGCTCATAGGGGTGGTGCAGCAGCACGTCGTTGCGGCGCAGCACCGAAAAAATGCTCTGGAACTCATCGGGCTTGATCGAGCCGTCTTCCAGCTGGCTCTTCTGGGCCCGCACCAGGGCCGTTGGCGTGCGTCCCTGGTGCGGTTTGTCCTTGAGCTCGGGCAGGGGGAGAGCCAGCAGGCTCATCAGGTCATCGAGCCCGAGCGGTCCGTTGATCCGATACAGATCCTCCGGCTCCACGTCGGTGCCGTCCATCAACTGCTCCACCACCAGATCGGGCATCTCGTTCGCCACCTCCAGCCGCACCACCTCGCCGCCGCGGCGCCGTTTGCGCAGACCCTCCTGCAGGGCCTCCATCAGGTCGTCTGCTTCCAGGTCGCGCAGTTCCAGGTCGGCGTCCCGGGTGACCCGGAAGAAGTAATGCCCCTCGATCGTCATGCCGGGGAACAACAGCTGCAGGTTGAAGGCCACCACCTGCTCCAGGGGGACGGCGGTGAACACCGGGGTGGGCTGAGCGCTGCTCAGGTCGGTGGGGATCTCAACGAAGCGCGGCAGGATCTTCTGGGGGACCTTCACCCGGGCGAACTGCTGCTGGCCAGTTTCGGGGTCGTGAATGATCGCGGCCACGTTCAGGCTGAGATTGCTCATGAACGGGAAAGGGTGGGCTGGATCAACCGCCAACGGGGTCAGAACAGGGAAGATGGCGGTTTTGAAGTAGGCATCGGCCCACTCTTTCTGCTTCTTGTTGAGGCGCTCGTAGTCGACCAGGTGAACGCCCTGCTCGGCGAGTTGACCCTTAAGGTGCTGGCGGTAGTGGACCTGCTGCTGCTCCAGCAAGGGCCTGAGCTTCTTCTGGATGGCCACCAACTGCTGCATGGGGGTGAGGCCGTCGTCGCTGAGCACGGTGACGCCGGCTTCCAGTTGGGACTTCAGGGAAGCCACCCTGACCATGAAAAACTCGTCAAGGTTGTTGCTGAAGATCGCGCTGAACTTCGCCTGCTCCAGCAGGGGCGTGCGGGGATCGAGCGCCTGTGCCAGAACCCTGCTGTTGAAGGCGATCCAGCTCTGTTCCCGGTTGATGTATAGCTCGGGGGCTACCACTGGATCGCTCATTGCCCTGTCACTGAACGGCTCTGGCCGATCGCAAGGTAGCAATCAAGGCCGGATTGTTTCGGTATGGCGCTTGCTTGCCTCTGCCCCCCCTGGTGTGGGAAGGCCCCCGGCCACCAGCGCCGCCACCGCCACCAACAGGGTGATGCCAAGCCAGAAGGGACTCTTCTGGCCGGCCAGGTCGTAGGCGAGGCCGGCCAGGGGCGGCCCGATGAAGCTGCCCAGGCTCTGGAGGCCCTGGAGGCTGCCGAGGGCGGCCCCCTGGCCAGTGGAGTCGAGCCGCCGCGACACGAGGCTGCGCAGACAAGGGGTGACCAGGCCGGTGCCGGCCGCCAGGATCGCCACGGCGCTGAACACCACCGGCCGGGCGTTGGCGGCGTTGGCGGCTGGCACCAGCAGGCACCCGGCGATCACGAAGCCCAGGCCGGCCAGGGTGAGGCGCCACTCGCCGAAACGTTTCACCAGCGGCCCGATCAGGCCGCCCTGGACCACTGTGGCCACCACCCCCACCACCAGAAAGGCAGCGGCCGAGAGGCCGGGACCCCAGCCGAAGGCCTGCTTGAAATAGAGCACCAGCACGGCGGTGAAGCCGTTGAAGGCCAGAAAGAACAGAAAGAAGGCCAGGCAGAGGCGACGCACCTGGGGGTTGGTGAACACGCGCCGCAATTGCACCACCGGGTTCAGATCCCGGCGCCGTGGCAGCGGCAGCCTTGCCTCGGGCGGATGGGTTTCGGGCAGCACCGTCAGCACCAGCACCAGGTTCATCGCCGCCACCCCCACCGCCAGCAGCAGGGGAAGGGTGATGCTGACGCCGGCCAGCAGGCCGCCCAGGGCCGGGCCGAGGATGAAGCCGAGGCCGAAGGCCACGCCGATCAGGCCGAAGGCCTTGGCCCGTTGCTCCGGCGGACTGATGTCGGCCAGCACGGCGCCGGCCGTGGCGGCGGTGCCGCCGCTCACCCCGTCGATCAGGCGAGAGCTGAACAGCAGGGCCAGCGGCCAGGGGCTTCCGGCCGGCCAGGGCAGAGCCAGGGTGAGGGCGAAGCCGCCCAGCCCCAGCACCGAGCCGGCCACGCAGGCGCTGATCACCGGCTTGCGCCCGAAGCGGTCGCTCAGCGCTCCGATCAGCGGCGTGAACAGGAACTGGGCAAGGGCATAGCTGCCGGCCAGCAGGCCGAGGGTGCGGCCGTCGCTGGTGAAGCTGGCCAGGAGGAACGGCAGCAGCGGAAAGACGATGCTCTCCCCCAGCCTGTCGTTGAGCAGGGTGAGGAAGGCGCAGAAGCGGGTGGACGGCCTGGGGAGGCGCAAGACCAGCGGAGGAGGGCTCCCCAGGCTCCCATGCAGGCATCCGGCCTAAAATCAGCGCCCACGCGCAGGGTTCGGTGAGTGAGGCGAGCAGCGAAGGCCCGTCGCTGAGCCACCTCAACGCCGCCGGCCAGGTGCACATGGTGGAGGTGGGCGATCGCCCCCCCACCGACCGCCGCGCCGTGGCCGAGGGCTTCATCGCCATGGACCCGGCGGTGCTGGCGCTGGTGCTGGAGGGCCGGGCTCCCAAGGGCGACGTGCTGGCGGTGGCGCGGGTGGCGGCGATCCAGGCGGCCAAGCGCACCTGGGAGCTGATTCCGCTCTGCCACCCGATTGGTCTCACCGGCCTGGAGGTGCGGATCGAGCCCAGCGCCGATGGCCGCGGCCTGCGCCTGGAGGCGGCCGCGCGCACCACCGGCCCCACGGGCGTGGAGATGGAGGCGCTCACCGCCGCGGCGGTGGGCCTGCTCACCCTCTACGACATGGTGAAATCGGCCGATCCGGCCATGACGATCGGTCCGGTGCGGCTGCTGGAGAAGACAGGGGGACGCCACGGTCCCTGGCACCATCCCGAACCTGTGAACTCCTGAGCCTGAGCCTCCGATGACCAACGGCCCCCGCTCAATGGACCCGATTCCGGCCGAACCCTTTCCCGCCGAAGGCCTCCCCCTGGAGGAGGCCCGCCGCCAGGTGCTGGCTGCCCTCACCCCCCTGGCCGGCAGCGAGACCCTGCCGCTGCAGCAGGCCCTGGGCCGAGTGAGTGCCGAGCCGGTGGTGGCCACCGAGGCCGTGCCCGGCTTTCGCGCCTCGATCATGGATGGCTATGCCCTGGCAGTGGCGACTGTCCCGCAGGTGGGACAGTCGTGGCCCTTGATGGGGCGTTCGGCCCCCGGCGCTCCCTACCTCCCGCGGCTGGCCGAGGGGGAGGCGATCCGCATCCTCACCGGCGCGCCCCTGCCGGATGGGGCCAGCAGGGTGCTGCCCCAGGAACTGGTGGCAGCCGATGGCGAGCGCCTCAGCCTGCTCCGCGAGGTGGGCCCCAACCCCTGGATCCGCTCCGCCGACGAGGAGGCGGCACCGGGTCAGGAGCTGCTGGGCGCCGGGGTGCGTCTGGGCCCGGCGCTGTTGGGACGGCTGGCCAGCTGCGGGGTGGCGGAGCTGGCGCTGCGGCCGCGGCCGCGGCTGGGGCTGCTGATCACTGGTGATGAACTGGTGCCGGCGGGAACGCCGCGCGGCCCCGGCCAGATCTGGGAGAGCAACGGCACCTTGCTGGCGTCCCTGTGCGAGCGGCTCGGTTATCCCCTGCTCGAGCGGCGTGTGGTGGGCGACGATCCGATCGCTCTGCGCCAGGCGCTGGAGGCCCTGGCAGCCTCCTGCGATGTGGTGGTGAGCACCGGCGGCGTGTCCGCCGGCGACACCGACTGGATTCGGCCCCTGCTGGCGGAGCTGGGCTCGGTGGCCTTCTGGAAGCTGTTTCTCAAGCCTGGGCGGCCCTTTGCCTACGGGGCGCTGCAGCGGCCCGCCGGGGATGGCACCGTGCCGTTCTTCGGGCTGCCGGGCAATCCGGTGGCGGCGGCGATCACCTCTCTGCAGCTGCTCTGGCCGGCGTTGCAGTGGCTGGAGGGTGCCCCCGTGGTGCCCTGGCCGCGGCTGAAGGTCCGTTTGGCCGCCGACTTGAAGCGGGGGCCAGGACGGCCGGAGCTGGCCCGGGCCCGGCTGCAGGTGGGGGCGGACGGCGAGCTGCTCGCCATGGTCGATGGCAGCCAGGCTTCTTCGCGAATCGCTTCCCTGCAGGCCGCCGACCTGCTGCTCGAGATCCCAGCGGAGCTGGGCGCCCTGGCCGCCGGCACCGAGCTGTGGGCCCAGCTGCTCCGCCTGCCGCTGTTCTGAGTGGTTTGCGGCCTCACAGGGATTCCTGCACGCGGGACAGCGGTGTGTTGCCTTCCACCCACCGGCCCACACCGCCGCTCCACTCCCGTTTCCAGAAGGGGGCGTCGTGCTTGAGCCCTTCGAGAAGCTCCAGGCAGCCCCGCTGGGCGGGGCCGCGACGGTCGGCACCCACGGCCACCAGCACGATCGCCTCACCCGGCAGCACCCTGCCCACCCGATGCTCCACCAGCACCTGGGCCAGCCCATGGCGGGCCGCCACCGCCAATGCGAGACGTTCGATCTGGGCTTCGGTCATGCCGGGGTAGTGCTCCAGTTCCAGGGCCTGGAGCGGCGTGCCGGACGCCGTGGTGCTCCGCACCCGGCCGATGAACAGGGCTTCAGCCGGTGGCAGGGCATGGGGAGGGTTCTGCAGCAGGTGCCGCTGCCAGACCGCCAGGGCGGTGAGTGGAACGAGGCCTTCCGGCTGGAGCCGCACCCGCATCGCCAGGCCCGCTGCCATGGCTTCAACCTCCGCTGATCGGCGGCAGGAAGGCGAGTTCATCGCCCGCTTCGAGTTCCTGGTCCGCATGGGCGAAGGTCTGGTTGATGGCGATGCGCAGGGCGCCCGGCAGGCTGCCCTCCGGCTTGCCTGTTCCGTCCCCCAAGCCGAGGCGGCACCACAGGTCGGCGGCGGTGGGTCGTGGTTGGCCGGTCCCAATGGCCACGGCCCGCTCGCTCCAGCCAGCCCGCTCCCTCAGGCCGGCGAACAGGCGCACGGTGATCAGGCCGGGGGCTTCAGGGCAGGGCATCGGGCTGCGACCGGGCGCCTACCCAGCTTGGCCTGGGTGGGCAACCCTTGGCCACGGGTCGCCTTGCTGGAGCGCCATAGGATCAATTCCCCCCAGGTCAGCGGCCGCCCGGTGCCATGTCCCAGGCCCTTGCCCTGTTGGCACACCCGTCCCAGGTGGAGGCCCTGATCACCTGGGTCAGCCAGTACAAGCCTGCCCTGGCTGCTTTCGAGATTCTCACCACTCCTGAGCTGGCCACGGCGTTTCGCTTCGATGTCCGCACGGCATCGCTGGCACTGGAAGAGCTCAAGCCCCTCGAAGCCGGCGGTGACATCGAGCTGGCTGCCAGGGTGCTGGCCGCCGATCTGACGGCGATCATCTTTTTCGTGGACGCCGAGGTCTTCGTATCGGCAACGCCCGATCTGCCCCTGCTGATCAGGGCCTGCGCCATCGAGAACACACCGTTGGCTCTCAACGAGGCCACCGCCGACTTGGCGATGCGCGGATTGGCCCACAGCCGGATTGCCTATCTGATCTTCAATCCGGTGGCTGGCCAGGGAAACTCCCACCAGGATCTGGCGCTGATTCGCATGATCCTGGAACCCCAGATTCTCCTGAACGTGGTGATCACCAAGCCCGATCTTGATCCCGCTGATCAGGCTCGCGCCATCGTGGCCACGATTCAGGCCCAGCCCGAGAGTGATCCCGGCACCACGATGATCCTGGCCTCGGGAGGCGATGGAACCGTGTCGGTCGTGGCCGGTGCGGTGATCGGGACTGGGATCCCGATCGGGATCATTCCCCGTGGCACCGCCAATGCGTTTTCCGTGGCCCTTGGCATTCCCATCGATCTGCGTGGGGCCTGCAACACGATCTTGGCCGGCCACACCCAGGTGATCGATGCAGCCCGCTGCAACGCCATGCCGATGATTCTGCTGGCGGGCCTGGGCTTTGAGGCCGGCATGGTGAGCCGTGCCACCCGCGAGCTCAAGAATCTGCTGGGGCTGCTGGCCTATGTGCTCGCCGGGGCCCAGCAGCTGGCCAATCAGGACGCCTTCGAGGCCATCCTCGACATCGATGGCGAGAGAATCGAACTCCAGGCCGTGGCCATCACCGTGGCGAATGTGGCCCCTGCCACTTCCGTGTTGGCCCAGGGGTTTGGCCAGGTGATCCCAGATGATGGACTGCTGGACGTGACGATCGCCACCCCCAGCAATCGTCTGCAGGGGCTGAATGCCCTGGCATCCCTGGCGACTTCGGCGATGGTGCAATCACCCACGGATCGAGATGATCTCCTCTGTTTCCGGGCTGCCTCCATCACCATTTCAGCCGATCCACCCCAACTCCTCGTGGTGGATGGAGAGATCGTGGAGGCCAATCCGATCACGTTCGAGTGTCTGCCCCGCAGCCTGATGGTTTTTGTGCCCTTGTCCTCGACCTAGACCCATGGGCCTGACCATCGAGCCTTCGACTGCCGTCAAGATCGGCTGCATGAACCAGCGAGTGCGCTGGAGCCACGCCGAAATCGAATCGGGGCAGATCGATCAGACCCGGCTGGATTTCGATTCGGGGGTTGGTGTGGATGGGGCGTTCAGCTTTCTGGTGCTGGGGGACAGCGGAACGGGCCGCCATCGCCGCCATTGCCCCCAGCGAAAGGTGGCTGAATTGCTGCTCCGCCACGGCAAGCGGGCCAGCTTCATCCTTCACACCGGTGACGTGGTGTATCAGGTTGGCTCCAGTGAGCAATACCAAAGAAACTTCATCCTTCCTTACCGCGAGTGGCTGGTGGGCGGTGATCAGCCTCGCCGTATCTCCTATGACCAGATGACATTCAGGATTCCATTCTTCCCGGTTCTTGGAAATCACGATTACTACGATCTGCCGCCACCGCTTGGTGTTCTCTCCGGCCTGACGGCACCGCTGCGGTATCTGTTGAGTCCCCTCATCGACCTGGATGTGGGTTGGCATGGATCCCACCGGGGGGATGCCTTCGCCCGCGCCTTCCTCGACTATCTCCAGGACCAGCCGGAGACGGGGCTCGCTGACCATCTCGACCGGCATTACACCAGCGAGGTGGATGGGGCACGCTGCCTCACCTATCGACCTGACCGGTTCACGCGTCTGCCCAATCGCTTTTACAGCTTCAGGGTGGCTGGGCTGGATGTCTTTGCGCTGGACTCCAACACCTTCAATCAACCCCTGGCGGTGGGATCCTCCGAAGCGGCTCCCACTCAGGACGATTTGCTGGCCCTGCGGCAGCAATTACAGCGCGAACTGGGACGGATGCGCCTTGCCCTGGGGTCCACCTGGATGGGGTCGCTTGACCGGGGCGATCAGGACGTGCGGGCCGACGACCTCGCCGGAGAGCTGGAGGCGATCGAGGAGCAGCTCAATGACATCGACAAGCAGCTGGATCAGGGCGACAACGCCCAGAGCGTGGATCACGGACAGCTGGACTGGCTGAGGGATCGGCTGGTGGCCTCTTGGCGCAACCCCGCGGTGCGGGGGCGGATCCTGGTGCTGCACCATCCGCCCTATGTCACTGAAGCCACCAAGTGGTTCCAGGGGCAGACCCTGGCGGTGCGGCATCGGTTGCGCCAGGTGTTGGATCAGGTGGCTGCCGAGCTGGGCGGCCGTGATCAGCGGCAACCCCTGCTCAACCTGGTGCTGAGCGGTCATGCCCACTGCCTGGAGTTGATTCGCACGGGCGACACAGGCCATGGCGACGCCAACATTCCCTGGGTGATCTGTGGCGGCAGTGGCTATAGCCTGCGCCGTCAGCGGCCGGAGGGCCCCGACCTGGGCGGCAGCGTGGATGGGCAGGCCGCCACCCTGGCCCGATCCGAGCTGTTCGTGGGCCGCAGTGGCCAGGGTGCCCGGCTGCGGCGCCCCTACTCGGCGTTGCGGTTGGAGGTGGCGGCTGGGCGCCCACTGCGTCTCACCCTGAACCCCCTTGTCACCGAACGGGTGAACCACCGCTGGGAGCAAACCTGCCTGGAGCCGATCCCCTTGGGATGACCTTGCGATCTGGGCGTCTCATGCGCCTCTGATTTGCTCCCTATGCTCGGGCTTCCATGGGGTTGATCAGCTGCCTAGGGTCATGCCGATCAGACACCCCTGCCGACGTTGAGTCTTGAGATTGCCCTGCTCACCGTGTCCGATCGGCGCAGCGCAGAGCCTGGTCTTGGTGACCCATCCGGCGATCTTCTGCTGGAGCGTCTGCTGGGGGCAGGCCACCGGTTGGTTGACCGCCAGCTCGTGCCAGACAACCGCTACAGCATTCGCGCCGCGGTGAGCGGCTGGATCGCTGATTCCGCCGTGGAGGTGGTGATCAGCACCGGCGGTACCGGCCTCACCGGCCGCGACGGCACGCCGGAGGCGGTGGAGCCCCTGCTTGACAAGACGATTGAGGGTTTCGGCGAGCTGTTCCGCGTGCTTTCCTTTGACACGATCGGTACCAGCACGCTCCAGAGCCGCTGCCTGGCAGGGGTGGCCAATGGCACAGTGATTTTCGTCCTGCCGGGTTCCCTTGATGCCGTGGCCACCGCCTGGGACCGGCTGATCTGCGCCCAGCTCGACGCAGGCACCCGCCCCTGCAACCTGGTGCAGCTGATGCCGCGGCTGACGGAAGCCCCTGATCAGCCCGCTGAATTTGCTTAGGTTCTGAGGGATCCACCGCCGACCGTCCCCGACTCGGCATTTTTTTGGCGCCTGCGTTGTTCGATCCAAGCCGGAAACCACCTACCGCTCAGGGGCCACTCCATTCTTGGCGAGCCTCCATGATCACCATTTCAGTGCGGTGTTTAGGGAAGCTCTGGACAACACGTCCGCATAGCCAGTCGCGGTCCACCAATTGTTCGGATTGGACTATTTCAGCAGAGATCAGGCTGGAATGAGCCTGATCTCACCATGTTTGGGGACTGGCCCGCT
>NZ_JAGQBB010000035.1 GCF_024345415.1 Synechococcus sp. Tobar12-5m-g
TGGCGTCAACCCGAAGAAGTGTGGATCAACAAGCCACCAGAAGAGCCCGAACCGTTCCTCGCGCTAGCCTTGGTCCAGGCCGCCTGAGTGGCAGCCAAGGAGTGACACCTTCCCTGAAAGTCACCGGTGACCTGCCCCTTGCTTGTCAAGGTGGTGGCCATGGAATGCTCCCGAAGTATTACTGGTACTAATCATCGCAATACAAGCGCAGGTCTTGCGCAGCTGTGCCTGCACTCTCGCCGCTCAACAAGCTGATGCTTAAGTTCGATCGGCCCGAGTTGTCGCCTGTGGACATCAAGACGTTGGAGGCGTCGATGCGGCCGCTCCAAGCCACCGATCCCAAGCCCCCTTATCGACCCCTGGCCCAAGCGCGAGCGTTGACTGCAACGATTGCATTGACAGCAGGGAGTCCCCATGGCCAGCCTCACGATTCGCAACCTCGATGACACCATCAAGGCGCAGCTGCGTCTTCAGGCGGCGCGCCATGGCCGCTCGATGGAGGAAGAGGCACGCACGATCCTGAGACAGGCGGTGGTCACCCAGCCGCCCGAGGCTGAGGGCGGACGTGGCCTGGGCAGCCGCATCCATGCCCACTTCGCTGCCCTCGGCGGGGTGGACCTCGACCTGCCCGCGGGTGCGTCCACCGCGGAAGGGGCTGGCTTTGGTGAGGAGCCGTTGTGATCGTGCTGGACACCAACCTGTTCGCGGAGCTGATGCGGCCCAGCCCCGAGCCAAAGGTGTTCGCCTGGGCGGATCGGCTTGATCCGGCCCAGGTGGGCATCACCACGATGAACGAGGAGGAAATCCTGCAGGGCATCGCCCGTCTGCCTGTGGGCCGCCGCAGGGAAGCCCTGCAGCACAGCTGGGAGGCTCTGCTGCCTGCCCTGTTCGGAGAACGGATCTGGGCCTTCACCCGGGAGCACGCCCACTGGTACGGAGAGCTGCTGCGGCAGCGGGAACTGCTGGGCCGTCCGATCGCCACGGCTGATGCCGTCATCGCTGCCACCACCCTGGCCCGGGGCGCCCAGCTGGCCACCCGCAACGGGGTCGATTTCGCTGGAATCGGGATCGACCTGATCGACCCCTGGGCTCAGCCTTGACCCTCCCCGGGGATGTCCCGATGGCCAGATGCGCGTCAAGGCTGTGTCGAGAGGAATTGGAAGGAAGAGGCGATGGCCTTGATCACCACATTGATGTGATCATCGGGGCAACGCTCCAGATCACCTGCACGCAGGATGTTACTGCGTTCCTCAAGGGTTTCAAGGAGGCGTGACAGATGGATCTCGGTGTTAAAAGGTGTAATCCTTCAGGCCTCGTCGAAGGATGTCGACCAACGCATCCAGCACTTCAGACATTTTCACACTATTCAACGTGCCGGCTACTCCAGTAATGATCGAAACATTCGCAGTAAACAACTTTCCGATGCGCACAAAGCTCTCACGCTTGAGCCCACCTTCGGCAAAGTCACTTTCAAAAAGAGGGATCGCCAGCCTATCTGCGTAGGACCTACTTGTGATCTGACAAAGCACAAAGTCTCCCATTCCAACATCTGCAATGATCAAGGCGGGCCTGCGTTTTGCTTGTGACAGGTCGGAATAGGGAAATGGAATTAATACTACGTCTCCTATTGAAGGTGGGACCATGCAGCTTCCTCTTCTGAGTTTAGCCAGTCCGCCGCCAGCGTCATTTCACTTAAGACAACTCCGCCGAGGATAGAGTCAGGCTCGTCACTGGGTACAGAAACAAACACCTTCGCCCCCTTCTTTAGATGAACAGGACTCTTGATCCTGATGCGCCCATCTGTTTCAACGATAGCCTCAAATATGTTTTCCATGGAAAAGAGTCAGTTGGCATACGTCAGAATTCTTTCAGCATAGCTCCAATGTTGTCGGTGTGACGGCAAGCTGGTTAAGGCTGATGCAGACCCTGGCATGCTCACGCCCATCCTTCTAACGTTGAAGTTGAGCCGTGAGCGGCGGCCTGCCGAAACGAGTCGGCTCGAGCGACTGGTTAGGCCACATCTCCGGACTCATCGTCCACTAGACCGAATGGTGTGTAACTCGGCCTCTCCAGACCCGCACCCATCTGAAACAAGTAGAGATTGGTCTCGCCAGAAAGTGAAATCGTATGCGCGTTCAATAGGTTCACGATCTGATTTCGCCAAGCCTTGATGCTCGACTTGTAGCCGTCGAGGTCCGTCAGACTGCCGTACGGGTTGTCAGCGTGCATTAGGCCTCCGCATTGCTCGTATGCAATCTCGAATCGGTCACGTGACAAGTAGTCGTCGGGGCGTTCATTCCACTCCATCGCCAAACCCGGCTGTTGCGACGGAGCCTGAACAATTGGCTGCGGGTAGAAGTCAGGATTGATTCGGGCCAAGTCTCGAAGCATGTAGCGCGCATTCCAATGCTTAGAAAACTCTGAGTATTGGCGCGAGTACTCCTGAACATTCGCTATGAGCGACGCAAATGCGATGAGCTCAAGAACTTTCCTAACCTGCAGGCCAGCCGACCAAGTGTTGTTGCCGGAAAAGTGCATGAGAGCTTCCTGACAAGAACGAATCGATTACCTCCGTTCTACGTTTCACCTCTACAAGCACACCAAGATTTTTTTCTGGAGCAACGAGCGGCATATCTCTGGGCCTAACGCTGAATGGACGGATCCAGTGAATACCGGAACCTTGCTTCTCTTGGCAGAATAAGAGCGGCTCGGGCTGAGTGCAACAGCGCGAAAATCGTGTCCTTGCGCAAAAGTTTCCGTAAACCTTCACAGGTCACAGCATCATAGGTGGATCTGTATAATGCCGTTCCTGCTGTTACAAAAGCCCGGCAGGGCTGCTCACGCCCTGAGGGCCTCGATCAGCTCATGCGTGAGATCATCGTTGTCTTTGCAACGCTGTGCACCTCCTGTTTCTGGATCGTGCGGGTTTCCTGCGCCGCTCCAGCGGGTGGGTGGCAAAAGAATGGTGACACCTTATGCCAGCACTGCTGAGCAACTGAGGAATCGCGACTTGGTCTTGACCGGTGCTTGATCCAGTTCTCAGCTGAGCCAGGCCTCATTCGTTGACCATCGGGATCAGGCTTTCCCCCGCGGCCCCCGATCTTCCGCCCCGGCGTAGATGGCCTGGCTGCCCAGTTCGTCCTCGATGCGCAGCAGCCGGTTGTATTTCGCCACCCGTTCGCTGCGGCTGAGCGAACCGGTCTTGATCTGGCCTGCCCGGGTGGCCACGGCCAGGTCGGCGATGGTGGTGTCCTCGGTTTCGCCGCTGCGGTGGCTGATCACGCTGGTGTAGCCGGCCCGCCCGGCCAGGTCGATCGCCTGCAGGGTTTCGGTGAGCGAGCCGATCTGATTCACCTTGATCAGGATCGAGTTGGCGATGCCTTCCTCGATGCCCCTCTGCAGGCGGGTGGTGTTGGTGACGAACAGATCATCCCCCACAAGTTGCACGCGGCTGCCCAGCCGTTGGGTGAGCAGGGCCCAGCCCGCCCAGTCGTCTTCGGCGAGGCCGTCTTCGATCGACACGATCGGGTAGCGGCTCACCAGGGCCTCGAGCTGGTCGACCATCTCGGCGGCGCTGTAGCTGCCACCGCCGAAGGCATAGCGGCCATCCTTGTAGAACTCCGTGCTCGCCACATCCAGGGCGAGGGAAATCTGATCGCCGGGCTTGTAGCCGGCCTTCTCGATCGCCTCCACCAGCAGATCACCGGCGGCGGCGTTGCTCTCCAGATCCGGCGCGAAGCCGCCTTCATCGCCCACCGCCGTGGAAAGCCCCTGGGCGCTCAGCAGGCCCTTGAGGGTCTGGAACACTTCGGCGCCCATGCGCAGCGCCTCGCGAAACGTGGGCGCGCCGTGGGGCACCAGCATGAACTCCTGAAAGTCCATGTTGTTGGCGGCATGGGCCCCGCCGTTGATTACGTTCATCAGCGGCACCGGCAGCAGGGTGGCCATCGGGCCGCCCAGGTAGCGGTAGAGGGGCAGCCCTACGCCATCGGCCGCAGCCCGTGCCACCGCCAGGCTCACGGCCAGCACCGCGTTGGCGCCCAGGGCCGATTTATTGTCGCTTCCGTCGAGGTCGAGCATCGCCCCGTCCACGGCCCCCTGATCCAGGGCGCTGAGGCCGCAGAGGGCCGGTGCGATCTTCTCTTCGATGTTGGCCACCGCCTTCTCGACCCCCTTGCCGAAGTAGCGGCTGCCGCCATCGCGCAGCTCGTGGGCCTCGTGGGCGCCGGTGCTGGCACCGCTGGGCACGATGGCGTGGCCCTGGGCGCCCCCCTCCAGCCGCACTTCCGCCTCCACGGTGGGGGTGCCGCGGGAATCGAGCACTTCCCGCGCCACGATCGAATCAATCACCAGGTCGAGGGAGTCGATCACGGAGAAGCCTTGACATCAAGTCTGCAGGGATCCTATGGGCCATTTCTGGGACCGCTTTTACGCCTGTTGGCACGGCCTGACACCCGGAGCCTGATTCGGGGCCGGTCAGAATGGGGGGACTCTGCGCCGGCCGTCGCCGCGACCCATGCGCCTGCTTCACACCATGCTCCGGGTGGGCGATCTGGAGCGCTCCCTGGCCTTCTACACCGAGGTGCTGGGCATGACCCTCCTGCGCCGGCGTGACTATCCCGAAGGCCGCTTCACCCTGGCTTTCGTGGGCTACGGCGAGGAAAGCAGCACCAGCGTGATCGAGCTCACCCACAACTGGGACACCAGCTCCTACGAGATCGGCACGGGCTACGGCCACATTGCCCTTGGTGTGGAGGACATCACCGCCACCTGCGCGGCCATCGCCGACAAGGGCGGCCGGGTGGTGCGGCCGCCTGGGCCGATGAAACACGGCAGCACGGTGATCGCCTTCGTGGAAGATCCCGACGGTTACAAGGTGGAATTGATCCAGCTGGGTGCGAGGCCGGATGCCGCCGTCTGAACGCTTTGGCTCCAGGGGCCCGGCTGCTGGACAAGCTGCCGGTGCCACCGCCCAGGGCAGCCTCACCAGCGAACCCGATCGCTTCAGCGAAGCCGCCTGGGAGCTGTTGCTGGCCGGGCAGGACCAGGCCCGCCGCTGGCGCCATGGCCAGCTCGACGTCGAGCATCTGCTTCAGGTGCTTTTCCAGGACCCCCGCTACGCCAGCTGGGTGGACCCCCTGGCCACGGATGGCGAGCGGCTGCTCGACCAGCTGGAAGGCTTCTGCGCCGAGCAGCCGTCATCGAGCGCCGCCGAGCTGTTCATCGGGGACGCCCTCGAGGATCTGCTGGAGGCTGCCGACCGGCGCCGCGCCAGCTGGGGCTCCCGCCTGCTCGACATCCCCCACCTGCTGCTGGCCCTGCTGGAGGAGCCCCGCATCGGCGCGGCCCTGCTCGAGGACCAGGGCCTCAGCGAAGAGCGGCTGCTGCGGCAGCTGCGGCCCGGGCCCGCAACAGGCCCCGGGCCAGCCCTCTCGGTGGCCGATGCCTGGATCGATACGCCCGCACCCGGCCCAGCCAGCTCCCCGCCACTGCCGCCTCGCCCCGCACCCGCCATCGAGACCCGCCCGCTCAGCCCCAGCCCCGTCCAGGCCGCCCCCGCCAACGGCCTGCCGGCCCCACCAGCGGCCGATGGCCTGACCCTGACGGCTGAACCCGCCGCCCTGGAGCAGTACGGCCGCGACCTCACCGCCGCCGCCCGCGCCGGCCTCCTCGATCCGGTGATCGGCCGCGACACCGAGATTCGCCGCCTGATCCAGGTGCTCTCCCGCCGCGGCAAGAACAATCCGGTTCTGATCGGGGAGCCCGGTGTGGGCAAAACCGCCATCGCCGAGCTGCTGGCCCAGCGGATCGTGGCCGGCGAGGTGCCCGATTCGCTCAAGGGCATTCGCCTGATCAGCCTCGATCTCGGCGCCCTGATCGCCGGCGCCAAGTTCCGCGGCCAGTTCGAGGAACGGCTGCGCAGTGTGCTGGCCGAGGTGAGTGCCAGCGATGGTGCCGGAGGTGCCGGCGTGGTGCTGTTCATCGATGAGCTGCACACGGTGGTGAGCTCCGACCGCTCCAGCGCCGATGCCGGCAGCATCCTCAAGCCGGTGCTGGCCCGCGGCGAGCTGCGCTGCATCGGCGCCACCACCCCCGAGGACTACCGCCGCACCGTGGAGAAGGATCCCGCCCTCAACCGCCGCTTCCAGCAGGTGGTGATCCGGGAGCCCAGCCGCGAGGTGAGCCTGGAGATCCTGCGGGGACTCAAGGAGCGCTACGAGCTGCACCACGGCGTCACGATCACCGATGGCGCCCTGGTGGCGGCCACCCGCCTGGCCGATCGCTACATCGCCGACCGCTGCCTCCCCGACAAGGCGATCGACCTGATCGACGAGGCCGCCGCCCAGCTGCGCATGGAGGTGACCTCCAAGCCCCGGCTGGTGGAGGAGGCCGAAGCCGAGCTGCGCCGGGTGGAGCTGGCCCTGCTGGCGGCGGAGGCCACTCCGCTGGCCGAGCGGGTGCAGCGCCAGGAGGAACGCCGCCTCGCCCTGGCCCGCCTGCAGGGGCTGCAGCAGCGCTGGCAGGGGGAGCGGGAGCAGCTGGCCGAGCTGCGCGAGCTGCTGCAACAGGACGAAGACCTGCGCCACGCCATCGCCGAAGCCGAGCGCGATGGCGACCTGGAGGAGGCCGCCCGGCTTCAGTACGACCAGCTGCATGGCCTCCAGCAGCGCCGCGCCAGCCTGGAGGCCGATCTCAAGGCCGACCAGGAGAGCGGCCAGTCGCTGCTGCGGGAGCAGGTGGAGGAGGGGGACATTGCCGACGTGGTGGCCCGCTGGACCGGCATCCCAATGCAGCGGCTGCTGGCCGGCGAACGCCAGAAGCTGCTGGAGCTGGAGTCCCGGCTGGGGGAACGGGTGATCGGCCAGCCCGAGGCGGTGGCGGCGGTGGCGGCGGCGATCCGCCGCGCCCGGGCCGGCATGCAGGATCCGCGCCGGCCGGTGGGATCCTTCCTGTTCCTCGGCCCCACCGGCGTCGGCAAAACAGAACTGGCCAAGGCCCTGGCGGCGGCCCTCTTCGATGAGGAGGACGCGCTGGTGCGCCTTGACATGAGCGAATTCATGGAGCGCAACGCCGTGGCCCGGCTGCTGGGCGCCCCGCCCGGCTACGTGGGCTACGAGGAAGGCGGCCAGCTCACCGAGGCGGTGCGGCGCCGGCCCTACGCCGTGCTGCTGCTCGATGAAGTGGAGAAGGCCCACCCCGAGGTGTTCAACCTCCTGCTGCAGGTGCTCGATGACGGGCGTCTCACCGATTCCCAGGGCCGCACCGTCGACTTCCGCAACACCGTGGTGGTGATGACCAGCAACCTGGCCAGCCGGGCGATCCTGGAGCGGGCCCGCCAGGGCACCGGCTCGGAGCTGGACGCCGGCCTGGATGCCGCTGTGGAAGCGGCCCTGGCCGCCCAGTTCCGCCCCGAGTTTCTCAACCGCATCGATGAGCTGATCCGCTTCCGGCCGCTGGCAGCGGCGGATCTGCAGCGGATCGTGCGGCTGCAACTGGCCGAGCTCGCCAGCCTGCTTGCGGAGCAGCGGCTGGAGCTGCGGGTCGACGAGGCCGTGGTGGACAGCCTGGCGGCCCAGGGCTATGAACCGGAGTACGGCGCCCGGCCGCTGCGGCGGGTGCTGCGCCGCCAGATCGAAAACCCCCTGGCCACCGAGCTGCTCGAAGACCACTTCGCCGGGGCCTGGGGGGTGAGGGTGAGCCTGCCCGCCGATCCGGCCGGTCCGCTTCAGTTCAGCTCCCTGGGGGAGAGCGTCCGGTAGGTCCGGTAGGGTGTTTGTTTGCCGGTGCGTGTGACGACCGGTCGATCCGTTCCCTTGGACTCCCCCAGCCGCTCCTCCAGCCCCGAAGACACGCTGACCGCCGAGGAGCTGCCACAAGCTCCGAAAGTTGGTCCGGCCGGCTTCTTGCCCTCGCTACTCGAGGAGCTCGGCAAGGTGGTGTGGCCCAGCCGTCAGCAACTGTTCAGCGAGTCGGTGGCGGTGATCCTGATGGTCACCCTCTCCGCCGCCGCCATCGCCGCGGTGGACCGCTTCTACAGCTGGGGTTCGTCCCAGGTGTTCCGTTGACCCTCTCGCCCAGCTCCCTCCCCAGTCGTCCTGACTTCCCAGCCCGTGTCCGAAGCCGATCTCCTCACTGCCGACAGCGCCGCGCCCGAGACTGGCCCCGAGGCTGACGGCGCCGATCGGCCGGCGACCGTGGAGCTCGTGTCCGTTGCCGGTGTGGACATCGCCCTGCCCCCGGGCGGCGTTGCTGAGGCTGAGGGCAGGCCCCAGACCGCCCGCTGGTACGCGGTGCAGGTGGCCTCAAGCTGCGAGAAGAAGGTGAAGGCCACCCTCGAGCAGCGGGCCATCACCCTGGGGGTCGACAACCGCATCGTCGAGATCGAGATCCCCCAGACCCCCGCGATCAAGATCAAGAAGGACGGCAGCCGCCAGTCCGCCGAGGAGAAGGTGTTCCCGGGCTACGTGCTGGTGCGGATGGTCCTCGACGAGGACACGATGATGGCCGTGCGCAGCACCCCGAACGTCATCAATTTCGTCGGTGCCGAAGAGCGGCGCGCCACCGGCCGCGCCCGCGGCCACATCAAGCCCCGGCCACTCTCCCGCCAGGAGGTGGAGCGCATCTTCAAGCGGGCCGCCGAGAAGAAGCCCGTCGTCAAGGTGGACATCACCGAAGGCGATCAGATCATCGTCACCGCCGGTCCGTTCAAGGACTTCCAGGGCGAGGTGATCGAGGTGTCCGGAGAACGCAGCAAGCTCAAGGCCCTGCTCTCGATCTTCGGCCGGGAAACCCCGGTGGAACTGGAGTTCTCCCAGATCAGCAAGCAGAGCTGATCCGCTGCGGCCGCCTCCCTGCGGAGGGCGGCCCTGGGTGAATCCGCCGGCACACCGGTGGGTCCGCCGCCACGCTTCCCCCGCCGGGTGAGGCGATCCGCATCGCTCCCGCTCGGGAGCTCCGTCCCCACTCCCGCCAGGGAGTTCCGCTCCGTAGACCAGCCGATGGCCAAGAAAGTCGTAGCCGTGATCAAGCTGGCCCTCAACGCCGGCAAAGCCAACCCCGCACCGCCCGTGGGCCCCGCCCTCGGCCAGCACGGGGTCAACATCATGGCGTTCTGCAAGGAGTACAACGCCCGCACCCAGGAGAAGGCCGGCTATGTGATCCCGGTGGAGATCTCGGTCTTCGAAGACCGCAGCTTCACCTTCATCACCAAGACCCCGCCCGCTTCCGTGCTGATCTCCAAGGCAGCCGGGATCGAGAAGGGAGCCGCCACCTCCAGCAAGGGCAGCGTGGGCGCAATCAGCCGCGCCCAGCTCGAGGAGATCGCCAAGACGAAACTCCCCGACCTCAACTGCACCAGCCTGGAATCGGCCACCCGCATCATCGAAGGCACCGCCCGCAACATGGGCGTCGCCGTCAACGATTGATCGCCGGCCCGATTCGCCCACCCGTCCACCCATCCACCCAATCCGGGGGAGACCCAGTGCCAACGGCCGACCCACGGCCCGACGCCCCGTCGCTCGCACCCCACTCGAACCATGACCAAACCCTCCAAACGCTTTACCGCCCTTGCCGAGAAGGTCGAGGACCGCCCCTATGCACCGCTCGAAGCGCTGCAACTGGTGAAAGAAACGGCCACGGCCAAATTCGACGAGACGATCGAGGCCCATGTGCGCCTCGGCATCGATCCGAAGTACACCGACCAGCAGCTGCGCACCACCGTGGCCCTCCCGAACGGCACCGGCCAGACCATCCGCATCGCCGTGATCGCCCGGGGGGAGAAGGTGGCCGAGGCCACCGCCGCCGGCGCCGATCTGGCCGGTGACGAGGACCTGGTGGACGCGATCGCCGGCGGCCAGATGGATTTCGACCTGCTGATCGCCACCCCGGACATGATGCCCAAGGTCGCCAAGCTGGGCCGGGTGCTCGGGCCGAGGGGCCTGATGCCGAACCCCAAGGCCGGCACCGTCACCGCCGACCTGGCCGGCGCCATCCGTGAGTTCAAGGCCGGCAAGCTCGAGTTCCGCGCCGACCGCACCGGCATCGTGCACGTGCGTTTCGGCAAGGCGAGCTTCACGGTGGAGGCGCTGCTGGCCAACCTCAAGGCGCTCCAGGAAACCATCGACCGCCAGAAGCCCAGCGGCGCCAAGGGCCGCTACTGGCGCAGCCTCACCCTCTCCTCCACGATGGGCCCCGGCATCGACGTCGACTTCGCCGCCCTGCAGGAGATCAAGCAGGAGAGCTGAGCTCCTCAGCGGTGTAGGGTTAAAAACTGGCTTTGGCCAGCGGGCACGCGCCCGACCCAAGACAGCAGGTGGCTGAAGGATCGCAGGTTCAACCTTGCGACCGTCTCCCATAAACCCTGCCGAGGTGTCCGCGGAAGTTTTGTTTCCCCGGGTTTTCCGAGGGGTGCGAATCCTCAAGCGACCTCGTCACGCCAGCGCCCAGTCGCCGGCGGGTTCCTTGACCGATTCCGATCTGGAGGGCGTCAAGCGAGCCGTCGAGGCCGCGTGTTCGGCTTGTTCCCTCGATTCCCCCCACTTCTATGGGCCGCTCCCTGGAGAGCAAGCAACAGATCGTCGAGGAGCTCAAGGGGCTCCTCGACGGGGCCGAAATGGCGCTGGTCCTTGATTACAAGGGCCTATCCATCAAGGAGATGACTGATCTGCGGACCCGTCTGCAGGCCAGCAACGGCATCTGCAAGGTGACCAAGAACACCTTGATGCGCCTGGCCATTGATGGCAACAGCGCCTGGTCGGAACTCGACTCCCTGCTCACCGGCACCAATGCCTTCGTCCTGATCCGGGGCGATGTCGGCGGTGCGGTCAAGGCCGTTCAGTCCTTCCAGAAGGACACGAAGAAATCGGATGTGAAAGGAGGCCTCTTCGAAGGCCAGCTCCTCTCCCAGGCCGATGTCAAGGCCATCGGTGAGCTCCCCTCCAAGGAAGTGCTCCTGGCGCAGATCGCCGGTGCGATCAACGCCGTGGCCACCCAACTGGCGGTCGGCATCAACGAAGTTCCTTCCGGGCTCGCCCGGGCGCTCAAGCAGCACGTCGACGGCGAAGCCAGCTGAGCTGTGCTGAACCGAGCCGATTTTCTGTTTCCCATCCCCTGATCTGTTGCTGATTCTCAACCATGACGACAAAAACCGACACCATTCTCGAATCCCTGAAAACCCTCTCGCTGCTTGAGGCTTCCGAGCTCGTCAAGCAGATCGAAGAGGCCTTCGGCGTCTCCGCCGCCGCTTCCGCCGGCGCCGTGATGATGGCGGCTCCCGCCGCCGCCGCCGAGCCTGTCGAAGAGCAGACCGAGTTCGACGCCATCCTCGATGGTTTCGACGCCGCTTCGAAGATCAAGGTCCTCAAGGCCGTGCGCGAAGTCACCGGCCTCGGCCTCGGCGAAGCCAAGGCCCTTGTCGAGGCCGCTCCCAAGGCGATCAAGGAGGCCGTCTCCAAGGACGAAGCCGAAGCGATCAAGAAGGCCGTCGAAGAAGTCGGCGGCAAGGTCACGGTCAAGTGATCCCGCTGCGGGCGGCCTCCAGGCCTCCCGCCACCCCCGCCGGCCCTTCGGGCCGGCTTTTTCATGGCGTGGAACAAGGTCCTGAGCACCTGGCCAGGCGGCCCGCCAGGTGACGGTGAGCCAAAAAAAAGCCCCGCCGAAGGCAGGGCTTTAGAGGTGGAACGCTCCGGGGAGTCTGTCCTTGTTTCGACCCCTGGAGTGGGTTCCGCACCCCTCACACGAATGCACTGTATGGGGGCCAGCGGCCCGAGCCAGAGGCGGGGGTCGCTGTTTCAACTGTCCCCACCGCTACCGCGCCAACCTATTCCTTGAACGGCACCACCTGCAGGGAAATCGGCCCCTGCCGCTGCGGCGAAGGTTGGAGGCGGCGCCCCACCGCCGTGGCCATCTCTCTGGAGGACAGGACCGTGCGGGTCGCCACAGTGTCCTCCGGGGTGCTGCGGCCGGCCCGGGCGATCAACTGCGCCATCGGCGTGGCATTGGCGAAGTACACGTGGTTGAGGGTCTGGCGGCCGAACACCCGCCGGCTGAGCTGCCAGTCGGGCTCGAGGCTGATCGCCACGAAGCCATCCCGGTCGCGGCGGGCCACCGTTCCCCGGCCGACCACCACCGTCGCGGTCTGGGCCGGGCTCATCGCCTGCAGTTGGACCTCCTGGCCCACCTGGAGCATCCGCAGCCGGTAGGAGCTGCCGAGGTCCTGCTCACCCGCCCGGATCGAGTAGCCGTTGCTGTCGATGTAGCGGCTGCAGATGCCGGTGAAATCGAAGCGGTTCAGGGCGGCATCGATCAGCCCATCGGTGCGCCGTTGCCAGCAAAGGGGGCGGCTGCGGATCTGCTCGAGCACCAGCAGCGACCAGTCGGAAAGCCCGACCGGCTTTGCCAGGATCACGAACTGCGAGCCATCGACGGGTTGGCTGTCGAACACCCCCCCCGCCCGGGCCACCGGCAGGCCCTCGCCTGGCAGGGCCAGCAGGCCGAGCCCCAGACCCAGGCCGGCCAGGGCCAGACAAGGTAAGTTCGCTGCATGGTGGTGCTTCAACGTCCCTGCTCCGGCAATTTGTTCTACCGGACCCTCGCCGCCTTGCCCAGTGGCCGCTGATTCGCCACGGGTGGTGGCGGCGGCCACCGATGGTGCCTGCAGCGGTAACCCCGGCCCCGGTGGCTGGGGGGCGCTCCTGCGCTTCGAGGACGGCACGGTGCGGGAGCTGGGTGGTGCCGAGGCGAACACCACCAACAACCGCATGGAACTGACCGCGGCCCTGGCGCTGTTGGGGGAACTCAAGGATCTTCCCCTCCACCCCGACCTGACGATCCGCACCGACAGCCGCTACCTGATCGATGGCCTGGGCAAGTGGATGGCGGGCTGGAAGCGCAAGGGCTGGCGCACCGCCTCGGGGGCCCCGGTCCTGAACCGGGACCTCTGGGAGGCCCTTGATCGGGCCCGATTGCCGGCCGTTCCCCTGGAGCACGTGCGCGGCCACAGCGGCGACCCCGACAACGAGCGCTGCGATGCGATCGCGGTGGGTTATGCGAAAGGCTCGCCCCCGTCACTGGCCAGGGCCGCACCCCCGCCCGTGGATCCGGCGCCGCCGGCCCTGACCCAGCTGCTCAGCCGCCTGGAGCTGGCCGATCGCCTGGCCGAGGGGGGCTACGCCCTGCCCCTGGCGGAGCTGGCCCAGCTGGTGGAGCAGCCGATCGCCCGCCTGCGGGAGAAGCGGGAGGCCTGGCGCTGGCGCGACTGGCGGGTGAGCCCTGCCGGTGGCGACCGCTGGCGCCTGGAGCGGACCTGATGGCCACCCCTGCCAGCACCGGCTCCCTCTACCAACGCTGGGTGGCGCCCCTACTAGGCCAGGACGAAGGGGCGGATGCGGAGCAACTCAGCCGGCTCACCCTGGCGGCCCTGGGCGCGGCGTCGACCCGGCGCAACTGGCCGCTGGTGTCAGGCAGCCTGGCGGGGCTTGGCGCGGAGCTGCAGCGCCGCGACCCCCGCCTGGAGCAGACCCTGTTCGGCTGCCGCTTCGCCAACCCGGTGGGTCTGGCCGCCGGCTTTGACAAGAACGGCGTGGCGGCGGGGGTTTGGCACCAGTTCGGTTTCGGGTTCGCCGAACTGGGCACGGTCACCTGGCACGCCCAACCGGGCAACCCGCGGCCGCGGCTGTTCCGCCTGGCGGCGGAGCGGGCAGCGCTCAACCGGATGGGCTTCAACAACGACGGCGCTGAGGCGCTGAAGCGAACCCTGGAACGCCAAGCTCTGGAGCCGCCTGGCCAGCGGCCCGCCGTGCTGGGCCTCAACTTCGGCAAGTCGAGGATCACCTCCCTGGAGCTGGCTCCCGACGATTACGCCTCGTCCCTGGAGCTGCTCTCGCCCCTGGCGGACTACGCCGTGATCAACGTGAGTTCGCCGAACACGCCGGGCCTGCGCGAACTGCAGGATGCGGTGCAGCTGCGGCGGCTGGTGGAGCGGTTGCGGCGACTGCCGGCCTGCCCGCCGCTGCTGGTGAAAATCGCCCCCGACCTGGAGGACGACGCCATCGACACGATCGCCCGGCTGGCCTACCAGGAGGGTCTGGCCGGGGTGATCGCGGTGAACACAAGCCTGGATCGGCTGGGTCTGGAGAAGCGGCGCTTGCCCCAGACCGGCCGCACCCTGGCGGAGGAGGCTGGCGGGCTGAGTGGGGCGCCGCTGCGGGCCCGGGCCCAGGAGGTGCTGCGCCGGCTGCGGGCCACGGCTGGCCCCGCCCTGCCCCTGATCGGCGTGGGAGGCATCGACTCCCCCCAGGCGGCCTGGGAGCGGATCGCGGCCGGGGCCTGCCTGATTCAGCTCTACACGGGTTGGATCTACGAGGGGCCGGCCCTGGTGCCGGCGATTCTCGAAGGCCTGCAGCAGCAGCTCGACCGCCATGGTTGCGGCGGCATCGCCGAGGCTGTGGGATGCGGGTTGCCCTGGCGGCCGTAGAGGGTGCCAAGTCCGCCTGGTGCCGATAGGGTGCCGACCAGGATTGGGCAAGCAACAGTTGGTACTGGCGGGGTTCCGCGAGCGTTTCGAGCCGCTGGTGGCGCGGATCTTTCCCCCTCGCATCCTGCTGGTCCTCGACGACGAGGCCCTCACGTTGTTGGGCCTGCCCGGCCACGGCTTCAGGTCAGGGGCCAGCCGGCTGCGCCGGGTGCCCCTGCCCCGCGGGGCCTGCGTCGACGGCTTGCCGCTCCAGAAGGCGGCCCTGGGCGACCTGATCGGAGATCTCAGCCTCGAGATGGGCCTGCAGGGGGCCCAGGTGGTGGCCAGCCTGCCCCGGGCGGCCTCGGCGGTGCGGGTGGTGCAATGGCCCTTCGAGGAATGGCCCGAGGAACCCGACCAGGCCCTGCGCCAGATCGATCCTGACCTCTCCCTGCCCTATCCCCTCAGCCAGGCCTACCTGAGCCTCACCCCGCAGGACCGGCAGGATCCCCTCCTGCCCCTGTGCTCCCTGCTGGTCACGGCCCCGCGCCACCTGGTGATGGCCTGGATCGAGGTGTTCGCAATCGCCGAGCTGGCCCTGGAGCGGCTCGAGCCCGCCCAGGTGGCGGATCTGCGGGCGATCGAACCGCTCTTGGTCGAAGCCTCCGCCGACACGTTGATCGGCCTGCTCGAGTGGCGGGCCGATGGAGCTGAGCTCACCCTGGTGCGCCACGGCATTCCCGAGTTCAACCGCCGCCTGCCGGCGGTTGCCGGCGACCTGGCCGCCGCCCTGCGGCCCTGCATCGACTTCTGGCGCCGGCGGGATCCGCAGGCGGGCAGGGTGCGGTTGTTGGTGTTCGGCTCCGGCGGCGGGCGTGGCTCCGTAGCCGAGGCCCTGGCGGGGGATCCGGATTGGAGCGTCGAGATCGTCGATCCCCTGGAGCGGGGCTGGCTGCCGCTGGAGCAGAACCCGGACGATCCCCTGGCCCCCGCCGACCCCGATGGCCCCTCCCTGCTGCGGCTCAGCGGCCTGGTGCGGGCTGAGCCCGGCCAGCAGGATCAGGCCCCCAGGGAGCTGGACCGATGAGGAGCTCCCTGTCCCGGCTGGATCTGCTCCGGGAACGCCGCATCGAGCTGGGTCTGCCGGCCGATCCACCCCGCCCCGCCGATCCGCGCCGACTGCTGCTGATCGGCGGGGCCGTGGGAGCCGGCCTCGTGGCCGCAACTGTTGGGCTGTCGTTGCTGCTGCGCTGGCAGCAGCAGATGCTGAGCAACGAACTGCACAGGCTGGCGCCGGTGCAGTCCCAGGTGGAGGGCCTGGAAGCCCAGCTCAAGGCGGAACGGGCCACAACCGAGGCCACCCGCAAGGGGAATCTGCAGCTGGCTGAGGGGCTGGTGGCGGTGCGTTCCGGCACCGCCCTGATGACCGACCTGTCCCAACGCACCTCCACCGGGCTGCAGCTCACCGCGCTCAAGGTGAACAAGGATGATCTGGAGCTGAAGGGCCGCAGCACCGACCCCGGCGCCTTTGAGCGCATCAATGCCCTGGTGTTGCGCCTGAAGGCCTCCCCCTTGTTGGATCCCGCCACGGTGAAGCTCGGCCGTGCCAAGCGGGCCGCCCCCGAGACCGGGCCTAAGGCGGGCCCATCGCCACTGGTGACTTTCGAGCTCGCCGCCGGGTTCCGTGAGCCGCTCACCGGCTCCGCCCAGTTGCGGCTGCTGCAGGGGCTGGGTGCCGATGGCATGGCCCGGCGCCTGGAGCTGCTGCAGCGGCAGGGGTTGTTGCCATGACGAACCTTCAGGAGGGCGTCAAGCCACCGTCGGAGCTGGCGCGCACGGCGCTGCTGCTGGGCCTGCCGATCGGGGCCGGCCTGCTGCTGGCCGGGCTGGTGGTGGTGGGGGGCGTCTGGCAGCCCTGGAGCAAGCTCCGCCAGGACCAGATCCGTCTCGACGATCTGCGGGCGATGGAGCAGCGGCTGCCCCTGCTGCGCCTGCAGCGGCTGCGACAGATCGAGATGGGCGAGAAGGTGAAGACCCAGCAGAAGGACCTGCTCCAACTGATCGCCGGCATCGGCGACATCAGCACCGTGCTGGCCCAGCTCAACCGTGAGGCCATCGCGGCAGGCATCCAGCTCAACCTGTTCGAGCCCAGCACCGGTGCGGCAGCGGCCACCACCGATCCCAAGGCCTCCAAGGGTGCCAAGCCTGCCGCCCCGCCACCCGCCGAAGGACAGCCGCCGCCCCCGAAGGACCCCCTGGAGGCCCAGGGCCTCATCAAAAGCACCACCTTGCTGAGCGCGCGGGGCCGGTTCCCCAACCTGCTCGACTTCCAGCGGCGGCTGGAGCGGCTCGGCCTGTTGGTGGTGCAGAGCGACTTGACCCTGACCAGCGACGAAGTGAAGGCCGATGCGCCGCCGCCGCTCACCGAGCTGAAGCTCAACCTTTCTCTGTACAGCAAGGCCCGAGCCCAGCCCGCCCGCTAGGGAAGCTCTGGACAACACGTCCGCATAGCCAGTCGCGGTCCACCAATTGTTCGGATTGGACTATTTCAGCAGAGATCAGGCTGGAATGAGCCTGATCTCACCATGTTTGGGGACTGGCCCGC
>NZ_JAGQBB010000036.1 GCF_024345415.1 Synechococcus sp. Tobar12-5m-g
TGTGCGGCGGGCTCATCCGCCTTCTCACATCAGCCTTGACGGCCTCGCTGTAGCGACGCATCGGTCATCTCCTCAAGCCCCCGGGTGTACGGATGAAAGGGGTGACATCTTTCCTGAACCCGGGGGGGTGAGGCTCTACTCAGCCGCTCTGGGCGTGGCGTACTGCTTCGCAGAAGCCTAACGGCTACAGCCAGGCCTGCTACACCACCGGCGAAAACCATGAGCGGGCGCTGCTGAAACAGCTGCTGGGTGAGCTCGATCTGGAGGGGGTGCTGATCCAGGCGGATGCCCTGCACACGCAGCGCCCGTTTTTCAGCAGCTCAAGTAGGGACTACTGAAAAAGCCAAATCAGCTGCTCCGCAGCTGGTCTCATCGGTTGGAAGCCGATAAACTGGCAGGGAACGCGGCAATCGTGGATTGCTGCCACTGATGATGGCCGCACATGTACCGAAAGCAACATAACGGTCAGCTTTCAATCAAGGACTTTCACGTGCCTTTTTGCGGCACACTTGACCCTGACAACCGCTGGGTGCTGCTTGCAGAGCTTATCCCCTGGCAAGAGCTTGAGGAGGCTTATGCCCAACATTCAGTGCAAATGTGGGTGCTCCTGCCAAGCCCGTGCGACTGGCGTTCTGATCGCTCTACATCAAGCAGCGCTTAGGACTCACAGATGAAGAGACTGTCTTCCAGATCCAGGAGAACGCCTACATGCAGTTCTTCCTTGGATATTCCGGTTACTCCAGCAAGGTGCCGTTTGATCCATCAATGATGGTTCATATCCGCAAGCGGTTCTCAGATGAAGACCTGAGGCACATCAATGAGCTTGTGGTTCAGCGAGGCAAGGAGATGTTGATTGAGGCTGCCGCTTCTCAGTCCCATGACGATTACGATTCAAGTGGTGATGATAAAGACGACGGCGATCAGCTTTCGCTTGATGGCCTGGTGAAACCCGCAGACTGGCCAGAAGGTAAGAATTGGGGCACGCTCAGCATTGATGCCTCCTGCACGCCTGCCGATATCACCTATCCAACGGACCTGAAGCTGTTGTATGAGGCGAGGCAGTCGACAGAGAGAGTGATTGACGACCTCTGCAAGCAAGGCAACGGTTATGGCGCGCATCCCCCGCGTTATGACCGCGGCAAGGCGCGTGCCCACTTCCTCAATGTCGCCAAGCAGAAAATGCCACGACGGAGAAGACTCAAGGCTGCGGTTAGGTTAGGCGGCAGCTAAGCTATCTGCAGCGGAATCTTGAAGCCATTGACGCCCTGATCGCTGATGGGGCAGGCCTTTCAGCTCTCAGGAAGCATTGGTGGCATAAGCTCTTCGCCTGCAGTGAGCTCCACCGGCAGCAAACCATTCTGCTCCACAGTACGACAAGGAGCATCCCTGATCGCCTTGTCAATTTGGTGCAGCGGCAGATACGGCCCATTTTTCGCGGAAAGGCAAGGGCTGCTGTCGAATTCGGAGCCAAAATCAGTATTTCTGTTAGCAATGGATTTGCGTTCCTGCATCGGCTCAGTTGGGATGCCTACAACGAAAGCGAGGATCTAATTGCTCAGGCCGAGAAGTACATGCAGGACAATGGTTGCTACCCTGAACGAATATGCGCCGATCGCATTTACGTCAATGCCAAGAACAGGCACTTCTGTACCAGAGCAGGAATTCGTCTCTCGGGTAAACGAGATTGGGCAGACCACCAAAAGATCCAGAGATCAATGCAGCTCACAAGCAACAACTTAGTGCCGATCAGCGCCGTAGAAATGAAGTGGAGGGAGTCTTTGGCTCGGGCAAGCGAAAGTATTCACTGAAGCTGATCATGGTGAGGCTCGCCCACGGCGCCGCAACCTCAATCTCAATGAGTTTCCTGGTGATGTGTGCCGAGAAGATCCTGAGGCTGCTCCGCCTCTTTTTTGTGTTCTTTTTTGCTTGTCACTGCAGCCTTCTCCGGCTCCATGCCTCACCAGGGAAGGCCTGGACAATTACCGACGAAAGATGGAACGATTGGCCAGTCACCGCATAGACGTGGCCATGGCCTGCGTAAGCCCTCCTCAGATGCCCGTTTCGGCGTGTTTTGGCGTCTGCTGTTTTTCAGGAGTCCGCAAGTAGCAGGGAGCCGACTTCCTCCTGACTGTGTAGGCGAAGCCTTCCGCGAAGCGGTGAGCCAACCAGAAGACCCTCCACCGCCAGATCAGCAGTCAGTTTCTGGGAAAGCGCCAGATCCCTTTCGAGGCAGGGGATCACGAGAAAAGCCACGGCTGTGACATCACCTGGAAGCTGAGGGCCAAACAGGCACCGGAGCACATCACAGAAGCCTGGATCGGCACAAGTTGGATCGTTGAGGTGAACGCCACCGGCAGCTGTGACGGCAAGCCGTTCCAAGCCACCCACCACTTCCTCACCAGCCTGCGCACCACCCCAGAAGCCCTTCTGCCACTGGTGCGCGAGCGCTGGAGCATTGAAGGCTGGCACTGGATCCGTGACACCCAGATGCACGAGGACGCCCATCGCTACCGGGGGAACGGCGCCGGAGCGATGGCGGCGCTGCGGACGGCAGCCCTCAACCTGCTCCGACTGGCTGCTTTTTAGTGGATCCGAGCCGGTATGCAGGCGGTGATGCATGACATCACGACACTGCTGGCGATGGCGCTGCGGCAGCCCAGACCAGAACCGGATTGATACTTTGAATCAGCCATGCCCCAGTGGCTGGGAATGCAAGCTCACCTGGGCGATGAACGTCGCTGCGGCACCAGGCTTCTGATCGATCGAGCCGCGCAGCGTCTTGGCGTCGCATACCAGGGTGTCGACGCCGTCCGCCAAGGCAGGCTGCTGATTCATCCACTGGAGCAGCAGGGCCTCGAACGCCTCCACATCGACCTACAGGAACAAGTAACGGAACGTGGAATCAGACGGTGGCTTGCCGATCTCCAGGCCAAGAACCTCGTTGAGCAAGGCCAGATGGCGCTACTCCTGCGGAGAAGCCTTCGGCTTGGCGACCCGCTCCATTCCTACCAAAGAGCCCTACCCGCTCAGGATGGCCAGGATCGCCACCAGCAGCATCCACCACTGCGGATATCGCACCCCGCGGCGCATCTGGTGCAGCGAGCCTGCCTAAGGGAGCGCGTTACCGCCGGCCCACTGCTTTGGTAGCCACCAGTGCCAGCAGCCGCCACTGATCCTCCACGCCGACAACGGCAATGCCTAGCCGAAGGCTTCTCGAAGAGTTGCCCGCCGCCACGCTGGAATCACGCCTGGAGGAGATTGGCGTGCTCAGATCCTTCTCCAGGCCCAGGGTATCCAACGACAATCCCTACTCGGAATCCCTTTTCCGAACGGTTAAGTACCGGCCCGACTACCCGAGACGGCCAGTCGCCAGCAAAGACAAGGCATGCGCGTGGGTGGCGGCCCTTGTGGACTGGTACAACCACCGGCACCGGTACATTGGCATCAAGTTCGTCACGCCACAGCAACTTCACAGCGGTACCGCCACCGCCATCTGCCAGCAGCGCGCACCGATCTACGAGAAAGCTCGCCAGAAGCATCCGCGCCGTTGTAGCAGATCCACCCGCTGTTGGTGCCAGCATTAGGTGGTGTGGATCAACAAGCCACCAGAGGATCCAGAACCGATCCTGGAGCTATCATTAATTCAGGTCGTCTGAATGGCAGTCAACGTTGCGGCAACAGGGTCGGGATTTCTGTTCAGTTCCTGGAGCTGGCCTGGATCGCCCATCACCGCGACGGGGTAATGCCATCGCTGTTGCCGGATCCCTGAGGGCTGCGATCACACGCAGACGAGCAGATTAGATTACCCTTCGATGAGGAGCGATCGTATGCTGAGTGGCGCGAGAGGGTGTCCCGGCCCATGATCTCGGGTACGGTCTTTCAATAACCATGAATCTCTTCTGACTAATGTCTATTCGTCACAATCAAGTCAACTCTTCTCCCAGGAACGTTTCGGCATCAGTGGATATTCTCGTTGTTACACCGACACTTGGATCAAGGTCTTCGGTTTCCCAAACAATAGAAACAGTTCAGCTAGTCGGTGGTTCCCGCGTCTTTCATTGTATCGTTGGACCACTAGCGAGAATCATGTGGATACAATCCATGTATCCACATATTCATTTGCTTGATGATAGGGGGTGCAACGGTATTTATTCTGCGCTTAATTTCGCAATTTCATCGTTTTCCCAAAAATATCAATACTTTGCATATATTAATGATGACGACTATTGGCTTCCTGGATTCAAGGAGCTTGTGTCTAGGCTTGACACTTCATCTAGTCTAAGTCTGATCTATGGCCGAACAAGATTTGTGACGTCTAATGGAAGATATATAAAGACAATATCCTCTTTTCCTTATCCTCGTTGCTTTAAGTCTCTGATGAAATTCAATGTTCCAATCTTTACCCAGCAGTCAGTATTATGTCGGCTTAGTGACCTGATTGAGCTTGGCGGTTTTGATGAGATGTATAGAATACTCGCAGACTCTGAACTCTTTTTGCGTTGGATAGAGAGTGGAAGGAAAGTTGCTTCAGCATCTGTTGTTTGTTCTTGCTATTGTTTTGAGGGCGATAGGCTGTCCAACGATCGTAGTTCTGCAAGCTCTGACTTAGTGAGGCTTCAAGGCATGCACGCTCTAACTATCTCTTTATCAGACTTGCTTGTGCTTATGGCTTTTCGACTCTACAATACGTTGGGATACTTGTCTAATGTGTTTAGGATCTTTCTATTTCTTCCGCTCAGCAAGCTCTTGATGAATCTTCGTTGATCTACTTTGAAAGTCACTCTGGAGTGAACTTTGTCTACAGTCCAATGGGTAAGTGAATTCCTGCGCCCTGTCGCTACGCTTGTGTCCCTGTGTTGGTGTAAATCCAAGGCTGATTCAAAGTGTGCCACAGCCGCTCTGGCATGAGCTGCCAGCATGGGTTTTGGTCGGCGGGATCGCCCCCTCCTTGTGCGCGAAACCTCTTCTGCAACAGATCTTGATCTGATCAGCTTCCTCAAGGCGATTCCCGACGTGTGGATGCGGCGCGGGATTCGTATCCCCGCCTGGTATTTGCTGCTGGTGGCCGTTCTGGGCATCTTGAGCGGCTGCGAAAGCTTGAGGGATCTGGAGCGGTTTGCACGCCGTCATCACGGCGCGCTCACCGAGTTGCTTGGTATTGAATTGCAGCGGTCCCCATCAGATTCGGCGTTCCGCTACTTCCTCCTACAGGTGGATGTCACGGACTTGTGCGCGGCCATCCGCGACTGGACGATCGCTCAGATCCATGGTGGTGCGAGGAGAAAAAGTAAGTCGGTGTGTAACGGCAAGACATTGCGGGGCTCGATCGAACCCACCAAAGGCGGTGCCTCCACCTTCATTGCCCAGGTGGCGCTCTACTCAGCCGGTTTGGGCGTGGCGTACTGCTTCTCTTCGAGAAGGCTTCGCCTACCCAGAAGCCTGCGGCTACTTTTCCACGAGTCAAACGTTTTCTATGAACACTGACGCAACTAGGAACTCCTGAAAAAGGCAAATCAACTGTGCCACAACTGGACTCAACGGTTGGAAGCCGATAAACTGGCAGGGAACGCGGAAATCGCGGATTGTCGCCACTGAAGATGGCCGTAAATGTACCGGAAGAACCATAACGGTCAGCTTTCAATCAAGGAATTCCACATGTCTTTTCGCGGCACACTTGACCCTGACAACCGCTGGGTGCAGCTTGCAGAACTTATCCCCTGGCAAGAGCTGGGAGAGGCTTATGCCCCTCAGTTCAGTGCAAATGTAGGTGCTCCTGCCAAGGCCGTGCGTCTGGCGTTCGGGTCGCTCTACATCAAGCAGCGTTTAGGACTCACAGATGAAGAGACTGTTCTACAGATCCAGGAGAACGCCTACATGCAGTTCTTCCTTGGATATTCCGGTTACTCCAGCAAGGTGCCGTTTGATCCATCAATGATGGTTCATTTCCGCAAGCGGTTCTCAGATGAAGACCTGAGGCACATCAATGAGCTTGTGGTTCAGCGAGGCAAGGAGATGTTGATTGAGGCTGCCGCTTCTCAGTCCCATGACGATGACGAATCAAGTGGAGATGATCAAGACGACGGCGATCAGCTTTCGCTTGATGGCCTGGTGAAAACCGCAGACTGGCCAGAAGGAAAGAATTGGGGCACGCTCAGCATTGATGCCTCCTGCACGCCTGCCGATATCACCTATCCAACGGACCGGAAGCTTTTGAATGAGGCGAGGCAGTCGACAGAGAGAGTGATTGACGACCTCTGCAAGCAAGGCAACGCTTATGGCGTGCATCGCCCACGATATGTCCGCGGGAAGGCGCGTGCACACTTTCTCAAAGCCGCCCTAGCCGCAAGGCTTCTGCGAAGCAGTAGCAGAAAAGACCACGATGGAGCAGACTCAAGGCTGCGGTTAGGCGGCAGCTTAGCTATCTGCAGCGGAATCTGGAGGCCATTGATGCCCTGATCGCTGATGGGGCAGCCCTTTCAGCTCTCAAGAAGCATTGGTGGCATAAGCTCCTCGCCTGCAGTGAGCTCCACCGGCAGAAAACCATTCTGCTCCACAGCAAGACCAGGAGCATCCCTGATCGCCTTGTCAATTTGGTGCAGCGGCACGTGCGGCCCATTGTTCGCGGAAAGGCAAGGACTGCTGTTGAATTCGGAGCCAAAATCAGTATTTCTGTTAGCAATGGATTTGCGTTCCTGCATCGGCTCAGCTGGGATGCCTACAACGAAGGCGAGGATCTAATTCCTCAAGCCGAGAAGTACAAGCAGGACAATGGTTGCTACGCTGAACGAATATGCGCTGATCGTATTTACATCAATGCCAAGAACAGGCACTTCTGTGCGAGAGCAGGAATTCGTCTCTCGGCTAAACGATTGGGCAGGCCACCAAAAAATCCAGAGATCAATGAAGCTCACAAGCAACAACTCAGTGCCGATCAGCGTCGAAGGAATGAAGTGGAGGGAGTCTTTGGCTCGGGCAAGCGAAAGTATTCACTGAAGCTGATCATGGCGAGGCTCGCCCACGGCGCGGCAACCTCAATCTCCATGAGTTTCCTGGTGATGTGTGCCGAGAAGATCCTGAGGCTGCTCCGCCTCTTTGTTGTGTTCATTTGTGCCTGTGTCTGCAGCCTTCTCCAGCTCCATGCCTCACCAGAGAAGGCCTGGGGAATTACCGACGAAAGCTGGAACGATTGGCCAGTCACCGCATAGACGTGGCCATGGCTTGCGCGAGCGCTCCTCAGATGCCCGTTACGGCGTGATATGGCGACGGCCGTTTTTCAGGAGTCCCTAACCTGACTTTCAATCCGCCGTGGGATGTGCATGCTAAAATTAAGAAGTCTAACCATACGGGCATTGCTTACCAATTATGGAGCTGGTTGCACAAGATTTTCTTATTCTTTCCGATGCGGCATTATCCGCCCGGACTTCCACTCAGGAAATCACCTAATTTGTTCTAATAAGCGGAGCCACCTCAATGTGAATTGCAAATGATCGATAGAGCACCTGCATATTCTTCCTATACTTACGCCCATCCCAATTGGCTAGTAAGCTATCCTCATATCAAGAGAAACAAGCTTATCGCGCAAGAAATTATCGCAATTGGCGCAAGCGAGTGGTGCGACTACGGAGCTGGCGACGGCGGGCTTCTTCTCATACCTGAACTAGCGAAACGCTTGCCACGCTCCGTCGTTCTCTACGAGCCCGATGAGCAAATGCACAACGAGCTCGTTCGAAATATTGCCTGCCTTACAGAACCAAGTGCAAATATCACTCTTACGAGATCGCCGATGTCCGTATCAGGGACTTTTTCGCTTATCACTGCATGCGAGGTTCTTGAGCACTTACCGCTACCGGAACGAATTCGATTCTATCAATTCCTCGCAGCTCATCTGAAGGATGACGGAATTGCTTTGATCGAGGTGCCAGTCGAGTTCGGGCCTATTTTGCTTGCAAAGGAATGGGGCAGAAAATTTCTAAAGGGGCGGGCGTCTCATTATGGAGTCAAGGAGTTGATAGCTGCTGCAACTATAGGTAGGATCACTGACAAACACTGTCGATATCAGATTACCGATAGTCGAACATTCATCAGCCCCCACCATGGCTTTGATATCAACAGGCTCATCGCTGAAATGAAGTCAATTGGCATGGTCCAAGAACTTTTTCGATCACCCTTCCCATTGCTTCCTCGCTGGCTAAACCAAGCGGTCTTGTTTTCTTTTCGGCTAACTGAACGTTCGCCCTCGATGATACAGGAGGCGGTACACGTAATGAGCGGCGGGAAGTCTTAGCATCTTTACGCGGCGTACAACTCTATTGGCGGTGATGATGGCATCCCGTGCAGTTCACGGTGAGAAACACCAGCACGATTGAGGAGGCCCTTTCTGTGCATAGCGGCCGCTTGTGTTTGCCGCTAAACCATGGAAGCTGTCTATCTTCATGATCAACTCTCAACGTCAACCACGACGAATCGGCTTCAGACACCTATTTCTTCCCGGAAAACGTGCACTCTAAATATATTAGTGTGTCGTGCATGTGAGAAAGATATTTTCATGACGTCTTTTGGGGGCAAGGCCGGGACATCGAGCTTGCTTTTGTTGGGGTATAACGGCATGTCATCCGTATTGAATTGGATAGTCAGTGGGGTCTAATCCCAGCTTAGGTTAAGCGCCTTAGGAGTTCGTGCCCAATTGGGCGGCTCCCAGCCCGCCACGGCTAATCTCCCTCTGAAGTGAGCCACTGATTGGGTGCAGAAGCTATCCGACTTTGCAGAGCGTGCCATTTGGCCGGCCTCAGTCGCTGCCCCTCATACCGATGCGGCCGCCAGTGACTGATGTTGTGATCGCCTGAACCTGAACAACTCCCCGCAACAGGAAGCGCCGCAGGCCCTTGGCTTCCTTGATCTGTCCGTTCACCGGCTCCACGATTGCCTTGCGCTGGGCGTAGATGCGGCTGCCCTTCTTGCTTCTGAGTCGGTGACTTTCAGGAAAGATGTCACTCCTTGGCTGCCACTCAGGCGGCCTGAGTCAATGGTACCTCCAGAGTTGAATCCTGATCTTCTGTTGGCTTGTTGATCCAGACTTCTTTTGGTTGACTGAGGTGGTTGGCTTCTACTGGACCAATACGGGCTCAGTGATCGTTAACTCTGAGCGGGATGGGTTAGTTGCATACTGACTATAGAACATATGGGGAGTTTTGCCTCCCAGTGAGCGATGAGGTCTTACATGGCAGTACCTCCAGAGGAAGCGGGCCAGGCTGACTTCTGCATCCCAGCCATCTTCATAGGCCCTGATGTACACCTCCTCATACTTGACAGTTCGCCACAGCCGTTCCACCAGGATGTTGTCATAGCCGTAGGCTTCTGCGAAGCAGTAGCAGCGCTTTCTTCCTGACCAGCTGATCTTGATCTTTTCTTCTCGTAGCCCCTTGACGAAGTCTCTAGATGTGAACTGGACTCCTTGATCCGAGTGGAAGATCCTGGGCTTGCGGCCACCTCCCAAAGCCATGTCCAGTGACAGCAGACAGAACTCCGTGTCAAGGCTGTTCGATAGCTTCCAGCTGAGGATGTGTCTGGAGTAGAGATCGACGATGGCCACCAGGTAGAGAAATCCCTTGCGAAGTGGGATGTAGGTGATATCGGTTGCCCAGACATCATCCGGTGCATGAATCTTCTCCAAGTCAACAAGGCACGGGAAGCGTTCCGACGGATCGCCAGCAATGGTGGTCCTGGGTTTCGGGTATAGAGCCCGTAACCCCATGCGCCGCATGAGGTGTCGTACCCGGTCACGCCCCACCTCGATCCCCTCTGCCGCCAGGTAGTCGACCATTCGTCGGCTGCCTGAAGCAGGATCGTCCAGGTACCAGGCATCCATCCTGGCCATGATCCTGAGGGTCTCGGCCCTGACCGGCACCGGCTTGTAGTAGAGGGTGGATTTCGGCAGACCCAGCAGCTCGCATTGACGCCGAACCGAGAGCTGTGGTCGATTTTGATCGACCAATCTGCGCAGTTCATGGGCGGTCGATGAGCTGAGACTTTTTTTTAAGCCATTCCAGCTCCATCTTGAGCTTGCCGATCTCCTGAAAGAGCTCTGCCTCTCTAGTCTGCTGATCTCCTCTTTCCTTGTCCTTTCTGCCTTTACCAAACAGATCGCTGGCACTTTCCAGCAGCTGTTTTTTCCACTGGCTCACCTGGATCGGGTGGATGGCATGCTCAGCCGCGATCTCCTGAAGGGTCTTGCGGCCGGAAATGGCCTCCATGGCCACACGGGCCTTGAACTCGGGGCTGTGGGTTCTGCGAGTAGTCATCGGTGGGGAACCCCGGGTTGGGGCTGTGCCCCGCCTCAGAGGTTAACGATGGCCCTGGTCCAGTAAACCCCGACCCTCATAGACGCCAGCAGCGGGTGCGCTGGCTCCAGCGTGTTGGATGGGCCTGTCTGGCTTTCTCATATACATCTTAACGCTGCTGGCAGATCAGCGTGGCGGCTCCGCTGTGACGCTGATGGGGCGTGACGAATTTGATGGCGCTGTGGCGGTGCCGGTGGTTGTACCAGTCGACAAACGCAGCTACCCACACGCAGGCCTTGTCTTTGCTGGCGAATGGCCGGCTCGGGTAGTCGGGCAGGTACTTGACCGTTCGGAATAGGGATTCCGAGTAGGGATTGTCGTTGGATACCCTTGGCCTGGACAAGGATCTGAGCACGCCCATCTCCTCCAGGCGTGATTCCAGCGTGGCCCCGCGCAACTCTTCGAGAAGCCTTCGGCTAGGCATTGCCGTTGTCGGCGTGGAGGATCAGCGGCTGCTGCTGGCACTGGCGGCTGCCAAAACCGCTGGGGCGGCGGTAGCGCTCCTTCAGGCAGGCCCGCTGCACCAGATCCGCCGCGATCTCAGCCGACTCCGCCTCGGCCACATCCCAGGCCACCACCTTGCGGCTCCAGACGTCGACCACCAGATAGAGGTACAGCCACACACCCCGCACCGTGGTCGGCAGATAGGTGATGTCCCACGACGAGACCGCATTGGGCCGATCCGCCATCAGACGCGGCACGGAGCGCGGTTCCTGCGGCAGCCGGGCCCGCCCTCGCCGGTGGCACTGCCTGGCCTGGTGCAACACCCGATAAAAGCTGCTCTCGGAGCCGATATACAGCCCTTGATCAGCGAGGGCCGGCACGATCTGTCCCGGCGGCAGTGAGGCGTACTCCGGCTGGTTGCAGGTGAGCAGGATCCGCTGGCGTTCCTCCTCACTCAGACGGTGAACGACAAGGCGAGGACTGCCTTTACGACGGTCCTTGCCGTCCCCATCACCCACAAAGGCACGCCGCCAGCGCTTGAGGGTGCGCAGGCAGATGCCGATCTCAACGCAGGCGCTCACCAGGCCGGCGCCAGCGGCATTCGCCTCGCCGATCAGCTCGATCGCCTTCCGTCGGTGCGCGGCGCTCGTCAGCCTTCCGCGTCCTCCGAGCAGAAGGCCTCCCACTTTTTTCGCAGCACCAGCAAGGCCGCCATCTCCGCCATGGCCTTCTCCTTGCGCTGCAGCTCCTTTTTGAGAGCCTTGATCTCGCGCTGGTCCTGGGCGCGGAGCTTCTCGAGCTCCTTCTGCTCTTTCAAGGTGAGCACTGGCTTTTCATTGGCATCCTGGGCGGCCTGCCGCCAACGGCTCACCTGCTCAGGAAACAGCCCTCGCTCCCTGCAGTAGGCGCTGAGCTCTGTGGCGTTCAACCCGGCCGTCTCCAGCACCACCGTGAACTTGTCGCCAGCACTCCAGCCTTCTGGTTCCTTCTGGGATGCCGGCACCACTTCCCCCTGCAACCGCCAGGTCTTCCTCCATTTGTAGAGGGTGATCACGTGGATGCCAAGCTCTTCTGAAATCCTGGCCACGCTCTGCCTGTGCGGTGGGCTCATCCGCCTTCTCACATCAGCCTTGATGGCCTCGCTGTATCGGCGCATTGGTCATGTCCTCAAGCCCCCGGGTGTACGGATGAGAGGGGTGACATCTTTCCTGAACCCGGGGGAGTTTGCGTCCCATGCGGGCTTTGGCATCATCGTCCTTGGGCATCGGTCCGCGCTTCGGCGGCGGTGGCTGCCCCTGCTGCAAGCGCCCGGTGGCGATATAGGCATCGATGCCGAGGTCCGCGCAGTAGATGGCGTTGTCCTCGCTCCAGTGCCCCGTATCCATAGACATCACCTTGGGTAATGCTCCGGTGTTGGCGGCGATGCGCTCCGTCACTGGAGCCAGGTGTTCGGTATCCGGTGGCTTGTTGCTCAGCCCGACCACCACGATCACCTGGTGATCGCTGTCCACTGCCAGCTGGTAGTTGTAGACCTGCAGATCGGAGCCGCTTGACTGCATGAGATGGCTGTCTGCATCGGTGTAGGCGAAGGCTTCCGTGCAGCAGTGGTTGCGCTGGGTCTTCTTGGTTGGCGTGCCATCGGACTTTCACGCCAGGCCACGGCGTGGCATAGCGTCAGCCGCAACCGGCTCCAGATCCGAGGCCGACAAGAACTACGACACCAAGGGATTCGTGGCTGAGATGCGGCGCATCGGCGTCACGCCGCACGTGGCACAGAACACCGTCCGGCCCGGTGGTTCCGTCATCGATGGACGCACGACCCGGCATCAGGGCTACGCCAAGTTGATCAACGCGCCCCGCGGGATCGAGAAGGTGTTTTGCTGGATCAAGCAGTGGGGCGGTCTGCGCCAGTTCAAACTGCCATGTACCGAGAAGGTCAGCGCCGTGTTTGGCCTGCACGTGATCGCCTACAACCTGATCCGCCTGAGCAACATCCTCTTGGCGCAGCCTTCTCCGCAGGAGTAGCCCCCGATGGAGGCGGCATGAACAGCCAGTTGCCCAGAGGTGTGCCCAATAGTGCTCAAGCAATGCCTTGCAGACAAGCCAACCATGCCGAAATCGGGCTGTTTTCCGACCTGATAGCCGCCGATCCGTCTTTTTGAGCCGGAAATCCACTTTTGCTTGTGAAGAACTGTTTCGTGGACTGGTTTTTCTGCAAACTCTTAAACCCTGGGCCGTCGCTGGAGGGCGGCTTGGAGGAGTTGCGGGAGCTGCGAACGATCTGTTCACGCAGGCTGGCCAGCTGGGTCGCAAGGGCGATAAGGTGGATGCGCAACACATCTCCCTTGCCTGAGTGCCTGAATATCCTGTTGCTGAGCCAGGATCACCGTTCTGACACTGGCTGGAGTCTCCAGCTAGTCCGCTTCAGAGATCCCACCAGGAGGGCTACCTATTGAAGGCGGACTCTTCTTGAGATGCAAAAGAGAATAAAGCTAGTGTCAAGAGATCGGCAGATCGCAGGCTTCTTGTGGCCTGTCCCAAGCGGCAAAGTATTACTTTCATTTTTTCGAATAGACTCACTTCTGCTATCAAGTGCTTTCCAAGCTATCAAAATGAACACTGAAGTCTTCAGAACACGAACCGCTAAAGTGTTAGCTTCGTTAATCCGCCCGAAATGCTGGCGTGCATTGAGCCTTGGGGTTGCGCCTTCCATCGAACATCTGCCGCTTCTCCGGGCGCTTGATGTGGACGGGATCATTGATGTTGGTGCAAACCGTGGCCAGTTCACACTTGCCTGCCAGATTGCAATGCGGCAACTTCCCATTCTCGCTTTTGAACCAATTCCCAAAGAGGCTGATACATTTGATGCAATTCATGGCCGGAAAAACAATATCCTTCTTGTCCGATGCGCTCTCGGCGAAATCCAGTCAGAATCGATAATGCACCTGAGCCACAGCTTGGACAGCTCGTCATTGCTTCCGATTGGAAACCGTCAGACTGAACTGCATCCACAGACGGCTGAGGAAGGAACAATGACAGTTCCTGTCCAGACACTGGATGATTCACTGCCACTGATGGCGGACAGACGGGAACAGCTGCTCAAGCTGGATGTTCAGGGATACGAGCTGAATGTTCTGAAAGGGGCGTCAAAGACTCTCACCCTTTGTAAATATGTATATGCAGAGTGCTCTGAAGTGGCTCTGTATGAAGGGCAAGCGCTACGACCAGAGGTTTCGGGTTTCCTTCGAACTTTTGGTTTTCTTGAATCTGGTTCGTTTAACCACCAATTCCAGCGTTCCGAGTTGGTTCAGGCAGACTACCTGTATTCAAGAAAATGAACTTCATCCGTTGGCGCCAATTAGCTACAGTCTTTAGCTCCAGCCACTCTAACTTACAGCAGCTGCACTCCATTCCCCATAGTGTGTTCATCCTTGGGCGTTTTCCTCCACCGATTGATGGACAATCCATGCTTACCGAGCAAACGGCTCGGCTGCTGGAGGACACATGGAAGGTCCATCGTATCAATACGGCATTACAGGGAGAGACATACGTCCGCACGTCTTCACGATGGAATCTCAGCCTCGTAAGCCATTATCTGAATCTGATCAATCACACGCGGCGGGCACTTGCCTTGGCTCCCGATGCACCAGTCATTTGGAATTCTATCTCTCCGAAGCCACTGGGACATTTTCGCGATCTTTTCTCAATTGTTTCTGCTTTTCGGCCCCATCAGAAAGTCTATGCTGTGGTCCACTGGGGTAATTTTGATCTCTTATTTCGCTCTCCACTCACCCGATTTACTGCGCGAAGACTGGTGCGTCGGCTGACTGGCTTCGTATTCAATAGCGATAACCTCAATGAGAACTGCGCTGCATGGATTCCTGCAGAGAAGCGATTCATAATTTTAAACACCATTGACTCGGCTTCAAGATGTACGCATGCAGAAGTAGTTCAAAAACAGGCACTACGCATTCAGCGAAAATCCCTGAGGCTGCTTTTTCTGAGCAACATGATTCCTGCCAAAGGTTATTTCGATGTACTTGGTGCTGTCCAGTTGCTGCACGCTGCAGGAATTCCGGTATTCGCCGATTTCATAGGGCGTTGGCAGTCAGACAAAGACTGCACAGTCTTCAAGAACTATGTCACGGAATACAACTTGAACAACGTAGTCCAGGCACACGGTGGGCTGAACAACCGTGCCGCGATCAAACAGTTTTATCTGGATGCAGATGTATTTCTATTGCCAACCTACTACCCAACTGAGGCGCAGCCGGTCTCAATACTGGAGGCGATTAATGCTGGCACACCAGTAGTAACAACAAGACACGCGAGCATCCCCCACATGGTTCGAGAGCATGCCAAAGAAGCGTTGTTTGTACCACCGCGATCGCCAGAAGCAATAGCTGTGGCATTGCGAACGTTATTAGACACGACCACGTGGCTCTCCTATTCCAAGGCTGCAGAAATGCGTTTCATGACTCACTTCAGCCCAGAGGCTGTCCGCCAACAATGGGAGGCATTGCTGGCACGCCCATGACCATCTGGGAAGAATCAGAGCATTGCTTCTGACACTTCTCAATGAGTTTATAAATTCGTTCGATTCATCTGAAATTCAGAACCTACAGAGTCAGCGCATTCCATACGTGCAATGGGTCTCAGGTTGATCCCCCTCACTGAAACAGGTATCAGAAGCTTACTTCAGGCCAAATCGCCAAGCGAAAGGCAGCTGACTCCGCACACCAGATCTTCAGGTTCGGGAGGTTCCAGGGCCAACCGGCACTCCAGCATAATCTCGACTTTGATGGCCACATCCTCCACCATCAACCTGGCGCGGATTCCGGTAGCCCTCCTGATCCGACACCAAAAAGTCGAGATCGACGGATTCACGAAACTCTCCATAGCGCAGGGCAAGCGCTGTGCCGCCACCAAATGGGCAGTGATGTCGGCGCAACAACTCGGAATCGAGTTTCTCGAGCACGTAGGCAATCCTCCGGTGGTGCTCACGCTGGAACATGCACCCTCCGGAAAGCGTGATCCAAGGCCTCCATCAGCTGGCGTTCCTCCTGCGCCATGACTTCCAGGTTCAGATGGCGGCAATTGCGCATATACAGCCCGGCCGCTTCCGCCGGGCTCAGCGAAGCCGTGCCCGGCAGTTGCCAGGCCAGCTCCCGTTACTGTAGACAGGCCGCCAAGTCGATCACCACGGGGATCGAGGCGGGTGCCTGCTGCCCATTGCTGGCCTCTGAATTCTCCAGTTGATGGAGCTGCAGATCCAGGGCATCCAAGACATTCATCAGGGCGCCCACCGTCACCGAGGCTGAGCCGGGTTTGATGCGGTGCAGCGTTACCCGCGAGATCCTCGCCGCCTCTGCCGTGGCGACGGCCGTGATGCCTAGGTGTGTTTTCTCACCAGGTCATTCAGTGATCAGCAGCCGCTGTAAGGACTGCTGAGGGGTGAGGCCACCAAGAGCCATGTGGCCCCTGTGGCTGTTATAGATCCCCAGATACCGAGGTAGCCAGTGGTTCCGCTCCTCGGAGGTCTGGTACGCCATGACATAGGCCCATTCCGCCAGGAGGGTTTTGATGAAACGCTCGGCCTTGCCGTTGGTTTGCGGCGTATAGGGCTTGGTGCGGATCGGTTTCAGATCCAAGGCTCGACAGGCTTTTCGCCAGTCGCCGGAGCGGTAGGCGGAGCCGTTGTCCGAGAGGATCCGGCGGCAGGTGATCCCCTGCTCAGAGAACCAGCCGACTGCCCGGGCCAGGAACCCAAGAGTCGTCGCCCTCTGCTCGTCGGCGAGCACCTCGACGTAGGCCAGGCGGGTGGCGTCGTCGATGGCGACGTGCACCTCTTCGTAGCCGGCGCCTCGTGAGCAGCCTTGACGGCGGTCGCCGGTGATCCGGTGACCGACCCGCTCAAACCTGGCCAGCTGTCACTCCTTCGGAGAAGCCTGCGGCTAGGTGTCGACATGGATCATGTCGCTCGGCCTTTCCCACTGGTAGCGCCTCACTGGAACCTTGGGTTCCAAATTCTTGAGCCGTCCCAGCCCCA
>NZ_JAGQBB010000037.1 GCF_024345415.1 Synechococcus sp. Tobar12-5m-g
GCCCCATCCGCCGGCGGACATCAGCCTTGACGGCCTCGCTGTATGGACGCATTGGTCGGTTCCATCAGGCCCCCTGGTGATTGGAATGGTCGGGATGGAGAGGCTTCATCTTTCCTGGCAGAGGGGGCCTCTGGGTCTCGATGGCATCGTAGAGATCCTGCCAAGCGTCTGTCACATTGTGAACGTATGCCGCCCAACGCTGCCCCTGTGTGGCAGGCAGGCAACCCAGGGCTGCGCCAGCAATGAGCTGGTGTTGGCCTGTCCACTCGAGGGGCTTGTTCGAAGTGTCGTCTCTTAACCCTTAAGCCCTGCGGAATTCAGCCTCGCAAAGATCTGTCTAGCACGCTCTACTATCCGCTTCAATGGTTGCTGGCCAGCAACAACAATCATCAAAGCGCTTTTTGTTCCCTTCTGCTTGGGGTGGATTTGCTTCAGACCACATTTTGATGACTGGACTGCTGTTTGGATATGTTGACCAACAATTCTTTCAGGCCTTTGCTGTAGAAGAAGTATTTGCTGGTCTCAGAGTCGCAGGCTCAAGGCTTGTGGACTACTTGGGCATTTCGTCCAGGCCCTGCTGATCGCTGCCTTCAGCAGCTTTAATCTCGTCTATTGTGCGCGATTGTCCCATGCTCAGACCTGTCACGGCAACCATTTCCTGCATCAACAACTTTGCAGGCTTGTCGTTCTTGAATTCAAATTGCATTGCCACAGCTTTACCCGATGCGTCGAATCCATTGACGGTAAAGTTGTATTGATGGTTCTTAGCCAAAAAACCAAGCAAGCCAACACCACCAAGGAGAAGTGTCGTGGCCACACCTGTCCTAATTGAAGTCTTGGATTCACCAGTCTTGCTCCAGTAGGTAACTCGCTTTGACGGGATCCTTCCATATAGCGAAGAAATATCAGTTGGCGATACGATAACGGTGCACTTTGAGCCACCGCAAAGTGCCTCGTATTGGCCAGCATCTACCGGAAGCCACAGTCCACCCAAAATAGATAACCCTAAAGTAGCCTTGATAGTTGCGGTGAAGGGGCTGACAGAGCCGAAGCGGAAGGACGCGAATCCCATGGATCTCGTTCGTGTGAAGACATATAATGGCCTGAAAACGGAAACATTGTTACTGGGCCAACCCAGACCGATCCTTCGAACGCTGCCCCTGAGTGGCAGGCAAGGAGCGTAGGCCGTCAGCAGTGATTAGGTGGTGGCCTGTCCACTCCAGGGGTTTGTTCGCTTCACATCCTCGCCTTCGTTACCCCGGGAAGATTCTAGTTACACTTCGGTCTTCTCGAAATCGGGAAGCACCCACGACCCATCGAAGTGCTCCTGCTTCGGGCCGTAAAGGCGGAAATAGCTGAACCAACCCCGGCCGGGGACTGTCTCGACCCAATTCCCTTCTTTGCCTGCAGGTGCCTTCGGGCCGACATAGAGGTCGATACTGCCGTCGTCGTTGACCTTCAGGTCCATGCGTGATGAGCGGTCCGCTTGCTGGGACGGGTTGTCGATCAGGCAGCGCGCTCCCACGTCGTAGACGGTCATGGACCAGAACTGCTCCACCGGGGCATCTGCAGGTACGCGGAGCCGATAGCTCTTCGTCCCATCGAGCCAGTCGCCGTCCTTATCCTTGTAGGTTCCCAGATAGACTTGGCCGACGCCCGGCGTCCTGGTCACCATCCCGGATGACGTTGTCACGGCTTCGTAAAACCAGGCCGCACGACCGTCAAGCTGGTCGTAGAAGTCCGCTCGTTGGGAAGGATCGATCACGAGGGCAAAATGCCAGTGGGTTCCTTCCGCGTACTGAGCCTCCTTGAGCCGCTTCTCGAAATCATTGGCCTTTGCCATCGCCTCGCCCACCAGAGCCCCGTCGGTGAGCAGCCTGGACTGGCGCTCGTCGGGTTCGAATGGCTTGCCCTTTTCGATGCCGAGCGGCATGAGCATGGCCATGAACCACCGATCGCGCTCATGCACCGGCTCGCGCTGGATGATCGCGTGCAGGCTTTTCCAATAGTCGATTCCTCTGGGGGGCGTCTGACTCCAGCGGATTCCCGAGATGTCGACAATCGACTTCTTGGGCGGGTTGTCGCTCTTCGAGAGAGGGTAGATCTCCAGCATCTGCAGCAGTGCCTTCGCCTTGGCGGGATCCTTGTCAAGGGCGCGGAACCCCCAGAAGACATTGCTCGTTGGGGATTCGGCCAAGTAGCCCCCCTTGGGGGCCTCGGCGTTCTGCCCGGGGCCCGAGATCACGTAGACGCCACCCTGGCCTTTGTCCGGTCCCGTCTGGCCCATATCGATCAAGGGGCGCTGCCACATGTCGTCGGCGAAACCCGCCACCGCGCCGGCAGGCATCCTGACGACCATCGGCCCGGTTTCCTCGAGATTGAAGAAACTGATGATGTAGGGCGTCGTGGCGTTTGCCGTGAGAATCCCGAGCTTGGCCAGGTAGTTGTCATACACCACAACATCACCGGCCCTCGCCTTGAAGGTCACCTCGTGGCCCTTCTGCCACTCGGCAAAGGAGACGATCGGGATGCTCCACAGATAGGCCTGGCAAGCCCGCTGGAAATCAATCTGATCGAAGAGCAGTTCAACCGACTCCCCAGAAGGATAGCCATTGATGAAATCAGGAGTGAAGGACAGCCTGCCGATCGGGGTGTCGAGAGTTTCAGCTGGGGTTTGGTTCATGGTTCTGGTTTATTGGGTCTTGATCGACGGCTGTTCGTTCAATGATCCCGTCACATAGTCTGGCCGCTTATAGGTGCCATCGAAGATCGATTGACTGGGACCGTAACAGCGCATCACCGTCCAGAATGGGCCGTCGGGGGCGGGCAGCCAGTTGCTCTCCTTGTCGTTTCCGGGGGATTCCTTGCCGACGTAGATGACGAGGGAGCCGTCCTCGTTGGTCTTGAGGCCGGTGGTGGCACTGCCGATCGAATAGCGATCGATTGGGTTACCCACCAGCAAGCGCTCCGGCAGCTTGTACATGGTGATCGACCAGAAGTAATCCACCGGTGGCATCTGATCCCCTGTGAAGGTCAGGGTGTAGGTGCACTTGCCGCCATCGAGAGGCGTGCCATCGGCATCGGCAGGCATCGAGAGATAAACGGAGACCTCCTTCACATTGCCGAAGATTCCCATATAGACCCCGAGGGCCCGGTCCATGTAGTTCGTGCCGACCCGCTTCCGCGTACCGAAGAACTTTGCCGCGTCGATGCCGCCCTCGCTGAGATTCTTCATCTCCGCGCGCCCATCCTCAAGACCTTGCTGCATCGCCTCACGCACTGCAGGCTCCAACGCCGCGGGGTCCCATGATGAGCCCGATTGGATCCCGAGCTGGGCCAAAGCTTCATGCATCGCCTGGTCGTCCGGATTCGGGGTGACGAAGGGCAGCAGAAACGAAACGTAGCTCCAGTAGGCTTCCTTGACTTCATCTCCATCGGTCCACTTCGGCCAGTCGATGGTGGGAGCGGCCTTGGGAGCAGGTATGCCGGCAAAGGAACTCAAGGGCTCAAGTTTGTAGCTTTCCTGAATTTCCTTGACCTTCCGGAGATCCTCCTGGCCACCGATGATCTGGGTGCGGGTCAAGGTGCCAAGGAAATCCGTCTCACCTTGAATGACCCGTGCCACTCCATCCGGAAGACTGCCCTTCCAAGACGGGGAGGTGAGCAGCACGGAAATTCCATCGTTTCCGTCGTTGACCGATCCGGGATTGTCGAGGACATAGCCCCAGTAGTCATCCCATTGGCTTGTGTAGAACCGCTCCTTCTCGATCTTCGGCATCGTCAGCACCCACGGTTCGGTGCGAAGATCCACCCACGCGTAGGAATAGGGCGTGTCGTTGTTTGGCGTCACAATATCGGTATCCGCTGGCGAGGAAAGCCCAAGATGAAGCCACTTGCCCATGGCCTTCTCCCCGTCGATGGCCTGCATGAACATCGTCCGGTAATTCATCACCAGGGGATAAGTGAAGATGTAGGCAGACTTTGCGAGGCCTCGGGCGGCCTGTGGGTCGATGATCTCCGATGAACTGAAAGATTGCTTCGTGTTCATCATGATGCTCTACAGGTTGACTTCAGGACACGGGATCTCACCAACGCTAGGCCAGATGAAACACCCTCCGCAAGTGGAGATGAAACTTTACTTCCGCTCAACACAGCCTCCGCTGGCTTGATTGGCAAGGAAGTTGGGGGATTACTGAAGCGAACGATTGAGTTCAGCGGATTTTGCGAACGGCAAGAACCTTTGAGACACAGCAAAATGTTCAAATTCGTTCGCAAAATTCCGTTGCAACGGTTTGTTATGCCGCTGCGACCAAGGTCGTCCCGCCTGACTAGGATTAATCACAGACCCTGTATGTACATATTTCGTAATCAATAATCGCTTAGTCAAGTTCTAACGATTGCTGATCTAAATATATAATTAGCCTAGACCCTGGACCATCCTAAGCATGACAACTATTACAGAGCAAGAGATCGAATCATTTCGCTCACGGCTAGCAGATTATCCAGAGGGAATTGGAGCCTTGGATATAATTAAGGAATGTGGTGGAAACTTAGAAGATGCGATAGCGTTGATAACATTAAGAGAAACCGGACAAGAACCCGAACGAGGATTGAGTGATTGGCTTGAAAAAAGTCGCAAAGTTGTATGTCAGGAGGAATTTCGCAATGACCTTGCTGGTGGGTTAATCGGTGTATTAGTTGAGCCATTGACAATTGGTCTTGCTATTCCTCCAGGGATTGCTACAGTAGTTACTGTATACGTTTTCAAGATCGGGATAAAGAGGTTTTGTGAATCTCCTAATCCAACACCCTAAAGTCCTATTACAGTAAATGCTGCCCAATAATATGGATCTAGAAAGGGATATGGTTGGCGTAGCCTAGTTATCTTAAGGGATTCTTGAAAGATTAAGCGTTGTCCTGGTCGAAGTTGACTAAGAAAATCATTAATCTTAGGTTGAAGTCTGATTATCTCTTCATCAAACTGTTCAATAGTTAGGTGTCTCAACTATATTTGTGATTTGCTGAGAGCAAGCGCTACATCTCCTGCGTTTAAGGGAAGCAGTGAACCAAGAGTTTCATATAGCTTAACTATCAGTAATGTTGTAGAGAGATCATTCACTGCCCAGAGGGAACTGACAATGGCGGGAGCGCCCGCGTAATGAAATCCGCTCGGTAAACCAATATACTCATCACTAATACAGGTTGGGTCAGTCATTCCCGTCTCACAAGCAGAGAGTGTAATAAGTCGGCATTGACTAAGGCGCATTTCGAAGACTTCTCTCAAAGTAAGGTATTCTTTATTTGCCAGAATCAAAGCCGATGACAAGGGAAACTCTGGATTGAATTCAGCATGACAAGAAAAATGAATACAGTGAGCCGATAATAATCTCTTATTCGCCTCAAGTGCTAAACTAGTTGCTTCTTGGTTTGCCAAGATGTTCACAATGGGGAAGAAAGAGCGTAGGATTTCCACTTCAAAATCTGCATATATTAAATCTCTAGTGGGATTCTGAATTGCAAATAGGTTTTTGAAGTCGAAGTGTTGTTGCCGTTGAGTTAGCTGGAGTAGCTGGCAACTAGGAATGTAACCAATACCTCCCTCAAAGCAATCTAGCATTAGATTGCCATTTAGCAATGGCAAGGAATGTAGCGGTAATATATGTAGATAACGATGAGGAATTAGGGTAAGGCACTCGCATTCTACGATTTCAGGATTAGCAAGAATCTCATCTAGATTCAAGATTGTTGATAGACTGCCCAGTTGATTAGCTAGCTCATCTTTCCAATGAGGCTTTGTATTTCTGTAATTTCTTAAATAACGTGAAGTCCATAATTCTAATTCATTCAATTTTTCTAAGCTAGAATGCCAGATCAGTCGTAACGATACTTGAGTAATGAGAAATGTTAGAATGCAGTTGTCTAAAATGTACCATTGCCGAATTACAGTATGAGAATCTAAAGTTGATTGAAATGAATCAAAATTAAAGCTAGAGCCAATTGGTAAATACCGATCCTGTAATTGATTTCGCTGTCGCCTGAGTTGTTGAAGCTTATCGGCTAAATTAGTCGAGTTATCAAAAGATGCAGCCTGGATCTGAGCCTGAATACTGGCAATTCTATTTTGCAATCTTTCTAATTGAGTCGCAACTACTTGAGGAAATACTATGTGAATATCACGACTAAAGATAAGCTCAACTAAATCGCGCGTTTTGCTACGTTCTGCATATTCTATTGCTTTTTTGAGATAGCCGAGCTCCAGAGAAACCTTTACAGCATCTCGATAGAGGTCATGCCAATCTCTCGCTAGCTTCTGTTTAATATCAGTACTAGAAAGAACCTCGTCTCGTAATAGCTCAATACTCTCAATCGCAGATTTGAAAGCAAGATAGGAGTTTTGATACTGCTTAGTCTTTTCATAGGCACGACCTAGACTATGCAGCGTTTCAATATAGTAATGTGGAAAGAGTTCCTTCGTATGAACTTGCAAGGCATTTTGGAAATAGGTGATAGCTTGCTCTAAGTTCTTCTCCTTATTCCCTTCAATGCGCTCAGCATAAGCCGCCCCTAGATTATTCTGGATGGTTGCCCATCGTTCTATAAAAGTGTCACGGGAGTAAACGCGTAAAGCATTGTCATAGCAAGATATTGCTCTTTCAAAGTTCTCTGCGAGACTTCTGGCTCTGCTTGTTCTGTAAGTTTCTCCCAGATTAAGTTGGATCATCGCCCACTGTTCTGGAAAGGCATCGAATGTCCAAACTTTCAAGGCACTTTCATAGGAAGCAATGGCTTGAATGAAATTCTCAATCCATACTCCCTTGATACGTATCCGATACGCCTCACCTAAACTATTCTGAGTCTCTGCCCATAAATATGGGAACTCGTCAAGAATACGAACTTTAAGCGCTTCTTCATAACAAGAAATTGACTTTTCTAAGTTTTCACTCCGCTTGCCATGAAATCTATAGAGATAGGCACTTCCCAAATTACTCTGTATTGATGCCCAATGTTCTGGATGCGTATCATAAGTATAAGCTTGCAAGGCATTCTGATAGCAAATAATGGCTTGCTCCAAGTTTTCAGCACGATCGCTTAGAATGCGACATAAGTATGCATTGCCTAAGTTAATCTGCGTGTCTGCCCAGTATTCTGGATGTGATTCGTAAGTATAGACTCTAAGAGAATATCGACAATGCTGAATAGCTTGCTCTATGTTCTCAGCACGTTCTCCTTTGATTCGTTGTCGATATGTGTTTGCCAAATTGTTCTGGGTTAACGCCCAACTTTCTGGAAGACTTTCATATGTCCAGACTTCTAGAGAATTGTTGTGACAAGCAATTGCCATTTCTAGATTCTCAGCCCGATCGCCGCAAACTCGCTTTTCGTAGAAATTTCCTAAAGTGCTTTGATTAAGTGCCCAACCCTGCAAATGCTTATCACGGGCGAAAACCGTCATTAGAACTGCTTTGCAACCCTTAATAGCAATCTCTAGATTAGTAGCTTGATTTCCTTGAGGATATTCGGCCAACTGAATGCAGAGATTGCCAATTAATACAGCGATCTTCAATGCCTCCACTCCTTCAAGGGTTGATAGAGCTTGGAGCGCCCAATCTTCAAGAAGTTGAGCAAAGTTGTTGTCCAGTCTGTCTAAGTTTGCTTCCAGTAATGGATAAATAACTTGTGCACTAATGTTGCTCTCATAGCCTGTCTGAATCAGATGTGAAAGAAAGATCCGATAAGTAACACTGTTGAGAAAAGCGGCAGCATCATGTTCACTTTTTCTCTCCAACACTTTGATCATTCGTTTAAGTGTTACCACAAAGCTCTCGTCTATCAGGCTAGAGCTATTCCTCAGGATTTCTAAGTAATCACTTGGACGTTCCAAGAGTCTATCAATTAGATTGAGGTGACTTTCGAGCCGCTGATCATCCATTATTGCTATTTATAAGTTTAGTTTGAAGATAACATTATAAAATCTAGCACAGGCTTGACGAGGTCGCGCCGCCTCTAGTCTTAAGCCAGCGTATCACCAACGATCTGAAGCTAACGCAACCATAAGCAACGTAAGAAAGGTGTCTAGTTTTTTCCCCACCGAGGTCTTGCGGCATAACGCTCGCCATCACCTGGCCGCAATGAACGTTGCATCAAGCAGATGCCCTTGCGGTGGCGGCTCAGGTGAATGGCGGTGTTAGACAGCAGCTTTCGCCTCATCTGCAGGACTTGCATGCAACTGAAGACCTAGCGCCGAGATAACCTTCAAGATCGTACCGAACTCTGGATTTCCACCAGCTGACAAAGCCTTGTAGAGGCTCTCACGACCAAGGCCTGCGTCACGGGCGATCTGTGTCATTCCTTTGGCACGAGCTATATCACCTAGCGCGGCAGCGATGACCTTGGGGTCGCCATCTTCGAGTGCTGCTTCAAGATAGGCAGCCTGGTCTTCACTGCTTACAAGATGGTCTGCAGGATCCCAGCGAGTAGTAGCCGTCTTAGTCACGAGTCTCTCCTAAAGGTTTCGCGCAAGATCTTTAGCTTGCTTAACATCCTTAGCTTGAGAGGATTTGTCTCCACCTGCAAGGAGCAGGATGAACTCCTCACCGTTCTGGATGAAATAGATTCGGTAGCCTGGGCCGAATTGAATCCGAAGTTCTGAGACTCCTTCCCCGACTGGGCGAACATCCCCAGGATTACCAAGAGATAGACGCCTCACTCGAATGTCGATTCGCGCCTTGGCTGCGCGATCACGCAGACCCCTAAACCAATTGGCATAGGCATTAGTCTCCCGAACCTCCAGCATTGGAGCATTGTATCCCAAGAGATACGAGAGCGCAACCCGCTCTTTTCGTCTGTCTAACGATAGCGATCACCCGCCGGCAATAGGCGGCGAAGCTGACGGTTGGTGGTCGGGTGCATCGCAGTGTTAGCTTGTTGGCAATTAAGCGTCCCACTTAATTAATACAAATGACGAAAGAAGCATTTCAGCATGTCTACAACAGGCCCCTCTCTATTGCTGCAATATATACAGACGATTAGAAGAGGCCAAAATCAGATATCTTGCCTTCAATTGCCGATACAAGTCTTTTTAGCTCCTCAAGAGTGGCGTCTCCCTTGATTCTATTTGCACGCCAGCTGATAACCCAGCAGTTTTCTTTGGTATACCCTTCATCAGGAATCAGTCTATCCAATGACGGGCTGGCAGCATGGAAACCCCCCTCACCCTTCCTTGTTTGCTGTTCTGAATTAGCGTGGCTAAGGCGAATACCGAGCACTGGACAGAATTCAGGTATCACAATGTCTTCGTGTTCAATGGTAAACGGAATTCCTCGCTCATCAGCGCGTCTTCGCGCTCCAGACCATAGAATGCCTACTCGAGTATTAGATAAGCCGCCCTGAACTTTGCGATGACAGTTGCAATTAGCCTTGCCTGCCAAGAAGTCAGTCTTCTGCCACCATCCTTCGGCACCACATATTTCACAGCGACAGGGTAGCTCACGCTTAAGGGAGCCAGTTTGATTGCGGGATAGGCGGCATGGACCGATTGAAACAAGATTCTGACATCTTGTGCCTAAAGGAACATTCTTTCGTCTGCCCATGCTGCAGTGCTTACAGTTCTCCACACCAAGACGATCTAGTTGCCTAAGGTTTTCCCACTTTGCAGGGCTATCTCCCGCCTCGCCACAGGGCATACAAACCCAATTCCATAGTGGCTTGCCAATTCTGTTGTCACGGCTGATCTGTCGGCCTGCGAACCCAGTAATTCTCCTGCCTGCAACAATCTCATCTGTATGGTCAAATAGAGGAGGATTTTCAACTGAAGGGGAACTCATAAGCCGTTTAAGGCCGAGAATGCATGGTCACAATTCCATTGAAGCATACAAAGTCTCAGTTATCACCAGGTCGGCGGCAGACGAGAATACAGTGCCGGGGGTTCAAGGAGTTGAATTCTCGCCAACCGACAAAACAATTGATGCCTAATAAATCAGCTGCAGCCGATGCAAGCAAGCTAACGTCTGCGATCACCTGGCCGCGGACGCATACAAGGTATGAGCACGCTGAAGGAGGCGGCTCAGGTGAATCGCGTTGTTAGCCTCCAAAATCTTTCTCCACAACCTCTTGGATGAAGAGCCTGCAAAGTGAATCGACCTTCTCTTCTCGAACACGAGAGTCAACCCCCCGAACAACGAATGCCTCGCGTTCTGGATTATATCCAATCTCCACAACATTTGGGACGTTGGGCGCTGTTATCTGATCAAGGAACTCGTAGTGAAACGATCCAGCAGGCTCTTCCCTACTTACATGTAGTGTAACGTCAACGTCAACTCCCAGGGCACGCATTACATGGCTGGGTGATCCAAAGAAAAATAGGTACCGGGCAGACCTTGCGCCAATCTTAAAGTCGATACGGAAAAACCATGTCTTCTTGGCTGAGCCATAATTCTTTAACGAAAGATACTTTTCAAATCCGAGGTTGCCAAAGTCATTAAAGTATATCTTGCCAATGTTAGCATTTGCGTCTAGTAGGTCTGCAGTTTGTCTGATGAGGCTCTTCAAAAGCTCCATTGCATTTTTCCACACTTCATAGTGATTTGATGCAGTGACTTTCTCCTTAGCCCCAAATTTAAGGGCAATAGACTTAGCCCATTCCTGCGCATCTCTCTGCTCAGAAGCGGCTGCCTCATACTCCTCAAGGCTTTCTTCAATTGACTCCGAGACAAGAGAGACAAAGCCAGTTAAGTCTGACACTTGAGATAATTCCAGAGCATCATAGTAGCGCGACCTGTCTTCACGAGTAATCACTGCAATTGGAAAGCCATAGCGCATGAACAACAAATTCATGAGGAGCCTGGCAACTCGTCCATTTCCATCAATAAACGGATGGACTGTCACAAACCAGGTATGAGCCGCACTTGCTGCAAGAATTGCTTCGTCTTGCATAAATAACGTTCCGGGACTGCTCGCTGATTTTAGCCATTGACCAAAATCATTCATTTCACTCGCGATATGCTCGGGATTAGGCGGCTTAAACTCCGACCCTCCAATTTCAACGGGGACCGAACGATACCTACCAGCGTTCTCACGATTAATATCTGTAAGCACCAAGTAATGAAGCTGTCTTATGTCCGCCTCTGTGATGGGTGTTTCAGTATTCCTTGCCAACTCTTCGAGAAAATCAAGAGCTGCAGAAAGATTCTTGGCCTCCGCCTGATCCTTTAGTGGCTTTCCGCTAATAGTTAAGCCCTGTTCAACGACCAGCCTGGTCTCTCCAACGTCAAGTGTGCTGCCTTCAATCGCATTTGAGTTGTAGATATTCTTGATTTTGAAGTATTTTCTAAGCTTGCCAAGTACTTCTGGGGTAAGTGCGCCAGTGGTTCGCATAGACTGCACTCGGTCGGCAAGAATCCTTGATTGGTCTAGCTGAGTCTCTGCAACTTCATAGGCTGTACCTTGAATGCTGTGCATTGGGATCGTAAAAGACTCTGTAAATTGTAGCTCTTGCCTGTGGGGCTAACGCCCCAGATCAGAAGCGGGCCGAGCTGCTCCAGCTGGACAAGAAAGCCCAGCCCCCGTCTTCTGCATCTGTTTGTTCGGCGGTCTAGACGTCTGAAGTATCTGCTTTCGCTGAAGTATAGTAATGGCAGGTAGCAGCATGCCCTACTGGAGTGCTTATCTGGCAATGCCCGATCATGTGCAGCATATCAGAATGCACATTGATGTCATATCTTGTTCTGCAGCCGGCACCTTTGCACCGAGTACGGATTCTCATTGTAGGGTTCCTGTCGAGGGCACGTTCGCTAGGTGTGTTGAGGACAAGATCACCGCTCTGCAAACTTTTTCATGATCATTTGCTGTAGCATGAATACTCCTCTCTGCCATGTGGCTTCATGGGAATTACTGGGCCAGGCCCCTGGAGGGTATTTATCTCTCACACGTCGGAGTTGCGCAAGTATCCATCTGCCGGCTCCTACATCGACAAAGCCGAGCGTGCCATCTCCGCCACTGGCAACGTCGTTATAGACATGCGCGATTTTCCCTCTATCGACGAAGCACCTGCTCATGTATGCATAGATCGCGTTAAAGACTGTGATGTTTATGTAGGGATCTACGGAACCCGCTGGGGCTCGCCGGTTCGTGATCGGCCCGATGTGTCGTACACGGAGCTGGAATTTGACACGGCCACTGCAACGAAGGGCACGGAGCATGAGATCCAACGACTTGTGTTTCAGCTGGATCCCGAGGCCGAAGATCCAGGAATTCCGCCCAAAGCCCTGATTGACCGGTTGTATGGGGACAGGCAAGAGGAGTTTCTGGCAAAGGTGAGCAACGCGGGCCTGACGCTGCAAAAATTTTCCAACCCCGACCAGCTCTCTCAGCTCGTTGAGCGCTCCCTGAAACAATTGGCGGAGGTCTCCACGCCAGGAGGCCCGAAGGGCTATACCACAAGTGAGATCGCCGCCTGGTTGGAGCGGTACCACTGCAAGGTGGAGAGAGCCTTCTTGGCCATTCCGTCGGTGCAACAACGGCGTGTGCATGTGCCTCTGGACGTGCGGTTGACCCTGGCGGGCGCGGACGCCAGCAGTACACAGGCACTTCTGGAGCCGGAACAACTCGCGCCTCTGTTGGAACCTGGCTCGGCCCAGCTTCTCTTGATTAGCGGAGATGGTGGCTGCGGAAAAACAAGTCTGGCATTCCGCATCGCCAGGTGGTTCCTGGAAGGCAAGCCGGATGGGCTGAGACGGCTGCCATTACTGATCGAAACAGGTTTGGCGGAGGGAGAGAGCGTCGCCGGGCGGGTAAAGCGCTGGCTGGACGCGCAGCTCGCGGATGAGGACAAGGGCATCGATCCTGCCCTGGTAGCAGCACTGCTGCGCCAGAAGCGGTTAATTCCGATACTCGATCACGTCTCAGAGCTGTCAGAAGCCGAGCGGCAGCGACTGCTGACGAACCTGCCAGCGGGCCTAGTGATCGCCACTACCCGCAGCAACGATGATGGCTACCGAGAGCGACCAATAACACGGCTGGTGCCACTACAGATCGCCACCGACCGGCTTCAGTCGTTTTTCCTCGACTACTTGCGACAGCAGGGCCAAGGTGAGTTGCTCAAGGACGACGACCTAGTTCCGGCCCAGAACCAGCTTCGGCGCATCGTGGGAGACAAGCCAATCACTGCGCTACTGGCCCAGATGTTTATCGACGACGTAATTGCTAAGCGGAAACAAGGGGTGCTGGCGGGATCAGTTCCTGATCTCATGCTTAGTTATGTCACTCGAGTGGATACGCCGTCCGACCACAGGATGCGACAGCGGGCGGGGTTGGTGATCGATGGGTCGCTTGTGCAACGGGTCTTGAAAGTTCTGGCGCTGGCCAGTCACCGACAGGGACCCAGGGGGAAGCCCATGTTCCAACCGCTAGTGTTTCCTCTCTGGCTGGCGGAGCGGGCCCTTGCAGCAGCTGATGGGTTAGGGCTTGCGCAGGGTGAGAAGCGCAGAGCAATACTAGCCTATCTACTGGAATTGCGGCTGCTGCTGCATCCCGGAGCTGATGCCAGTGAACTGCGCTTTCCGCTCGATTCTTTGTCTGACTACCTAGCTGCGTTGGAACAACTCGAACAGCTGGAGGCGAAATCTGGGGTGGAAGGAGAGGTCTGGGAGGAATTTCTGGCTCAACTGGAAGATTCGAATGAGGATGGGCGGGAGCGAATGAGAGGTTTTTTGCTGGCACTGCGCGATTGCTGCCACGAGCGGAGCAAGGGGCGGTCGTTGGCTATGCCGACCGATGCCCCAGATAGGCTGGGTCGGCTTGCTTTTCTGGATCCAGAAGAGGAGCGCTATCGCCAGGAACTGCAGCGGGCTCGCAAATGGACTTGGGAGTTGGGAGTGCCGGTGGCAAGTGAGCGGCGCGATGCTGTGGCCAAGCTGGCTGCGATGTCTGCTACCGATGCGCCACTTCCCGCACGGCGCGCCGTGCGGGAAGTGGCGAGTGAGCGGTTAGCTCTGGCGATGACGGACAAGCAGTTGCCTACCCAGGAGCGGGCCGAAGTCGCCATGGTGTTGGGCTTGATCGGAAATGAGATGGCCATAGCCGGCCTGATGAACATGATGCGGGGCAACTCTCACCCGTTGGCGCTCCGACGAGCGGCCGCAGAGGGCTTAGGCCTCCTCGCTGCAGGGCGGAAGGGCAATGAGGAGAGCCAACAAATGATCACAAAAGAGCTGGCGATCCTTCTCCGCAAGGAGCCACTAAAATCAGTTGTGAAGGAAGTAGGCGACTGGAATCAGCCAGATGCAACCTTGCCATTGCTGCAGGGGGCTGCAAGGGGTCTGCAACTGGCGTCCGCACCAAGCCTGCCGATCCTAGGAACAGGTGTCGGCCATTTGGTCCCAATGCTGACCCTCATGGCTAAGCAGAACGGCGAGGAATTGGATCTGAGTAGCCAGGTTGTGGAGATCCCGGTGTGGAAGTTACCGCTGCCTGATGGAGAGCAGGTAGAGATGGTGATCGTGCCAGGAGGCAACTATGAGATCGGCTCTCCGGCAGACGAGAAGGAGCGAGGCCGCTATGACCATGCCGCTGAGTGCACAGGAATCGACGTGGAGGCACGTCAGTTTGTACAGCTAACCGACTATGCGATGGCCCGCTTTCCTATCAGCCAGGCCCAGTGGGCTGCTGTAGCCAAGTTAGAGGCGATCGAGCTTGAGTTGAGCGACTCAATCAGCACCTTTGAGCCCAAGGGCCTGTGGGAATGTTATTGCCAGCCAGGCGGCCTGCCTGTTGAAAGTGTGACCTGGTTCGACTGCCAGGAGTGGCTGGCGCGACTGAACCGTTGGCTCGCTAAGGAAATGGTCTTCCAAAGGGCAAGCAGTCAGCCATTGGTGATGTCATTGCCAAGCGAGAGCCTGTGGGAAGTTGCCTGACGTGCAGAGAGCAGAAAGCCCTTCCATTTCGGGGATACCCTTGATCCTGCCTGGGCCAATTACGAAGGGTCCTACAGTTACGGATCAGGACGAAAGGGAAGTTACGCTGGACGGACTACCTCCGTCGGTTCGTTTGCGTTTGTGAACCGCTGGGGCTTAGCAGAAATGCACGGCCACTTGCTTGAGTGGTGTCAAGATGTTTGGCATCCATCTCGCCACGGTGTGCCAAAGGACGGAGGTGCCGAGTTAGCCCTCGATCCATCTCTCGATGGAATGGTTCAACAGCTGCATCGTGTTCTGCGGGGCGGTTCTTGGTCAAATGGCCCTAGGATCTGCCGTTCCGCGTTCCGCTACAGCGGCTTGCCCAAAGATCGGGCAGCGATCATCGGATTAAGGCCATGCTGCGTGATTCCACAGGATGCTGCACATGGTATCCACTTGAACAATAGCAACCTTTATTCCGGTTTAACAACTTGATAATAGCCATTGATACGGACCTCGAGGTCAGTAACCCCATCTGGCAGAAGCGAGCTAAAGTCGAACTGCCAACTTTCCCCTTTGCGCAAAACCATATATTCCTGATCTGCATTAGCAAGAGCAGTATCAGGAGGCGTAACTTCACCTTTAACGCCTGTTCCTGGATCGGTAAATGTTAGGCGAACCTGATCAAGATAAGTAATCTCATCCTCTCTCTCTTGAATCATAATTTGGCTGATATTGCGAGTGTATAGATATGTCTCTTCAGTCTGTAGTGACTTTGTATTGCGTGCAACTAAGACGGTTCCGTAGTCAACCCAATAGCCGTTAGTGCGGTCATAGACAACCAAATAAGGGCAGCTGCCTAGACGCACCATTTGACCAATAGTTATGAAGGCAACATCTAAAGGCTTAAGCCTACTTTCCTTGGCAATCTCTATGTGGTCAATAACCTGTCCAACTGTGATCTGGTGGCTAATCGGTATTTCGTCGGATCGATTCTTCATCATCCCAACAAAGCCAGGTTTCAGGCGAAGTTCTTTGAGGTCCTTGGAGTTGATTCCCCTGTACATGTTTTGCGAGGTCTGGGGATCTACATTGAGATCAAGTATAAAAACTGGATTGCTCCATGGCTTCGGCTTTAATTGATCCCTCGACGGAACATATTGAAAGCCAAATTCTACGGGAATAATTAGATTGCTGCCCGGATCAAGCTGAGTAGGAAGTTCTAGTGTGAGCTGATCTGAATTGCCTTTTGACCCGCTGGGTCGATCTTCCGAAGACCTCAACTGATAGGGACTGCCATCGTCAAAACTCTTAGTATAACTTAACCCAGCAAAATCACGAGGGAGACCATTGCCGCCAACCTTTATAGAAATAAATTTAACGTAGGGTGTAAATTGACTGACTGTGGATTCGCTAACTAGGAATTGCTTCCCAGTACATCCATTTATTGATATATCGGGTTTGGAGCTAAATGGATAGCGAAAACCTATTAGGGAAGCTCTGGACAACACGTCCGCATAGCCAGTCGCGGTCCACCAATTGTTCGGATTGGACTATTTCAGCAGAGATCAGGCTGGAATGAGCCTGATCTCACCATGTTTGGGGACTGGCCCGCT
>NZ_JAGQBB010000038.1 GCF_024345415.1 Synechococcus sp. Tobar12-5m-g
CTGCCCACCCCGGCTCGCTCTCGAGAGCGCCACCATCCAGGCCGATCTCGATCGACGCAAGCCGGGCCAGAGCCGCATCACAACCCCCCGCAAGGAAGAGGACCGGGTCGAGATCCTCAGTGGCGTGTCATCACCTCATGGCTAGCCGATAGCCAGGCACCGCTGGCGTCGTAGCGGCGAATCAGGCGCTCCATCCGGCCGGTGGACGGCAACCAGCCGCCCTCCAGTACGAAGGCCTCACGGTGGCTGACCCGCTGAGGCAGGCGAGAAAAGCCGCCATCGGGCATCAGCCTCAGGCCCTCCAGCTCTGCCTCACCCAGCACCAACTGGCAGTCGGCGACCTCAGGCTCGAGCCAGTTAGCACTGATCGTGGCCGCCTTGCCTTCCCAGGTGCCAAGCAGCTGATTAGCGCTGGTGGGCGCACACTCTTCAGCCCCACTGCCGGCGCGGAACTCGCGGATCAGCACCAGTTGGTCGAATGTGCCAGCTTCGTTGTAGAGCTGCACCAGCCGGTGGCGTCGATTGAGCCCGATGAAGCCGAACTCACCGCCAAAGACAGTGTTCGGGGCCACCTGCAGCGACCCCTTGTTGAACGCCCCCGAGTCAAAAAACACCACTTGGCGGCCAAGGCTGCGGTAGTCCTTCTCCACGGCGTGGCTTGGTTCGCCGGCCCCGTCAGATGGCCCACCCCCGGGGGCGATCGTCATTCCTTCAGGCCAGCGTCTCAACCTGAAGCGCACGAGCCGGTCGTCGCCTTCACTCTCCAGTGTCAACATCGACGGGCTGCTCTCCCGCACCGTGCCATCGGCGGCCACGGTGCTGAAACTTCCGCGCCACTCGCCAAGGTTGCGTAAAAAGTTCTGCCACTGGTTGGCCATGGAGCACCGGAACCGTGGGCTCGATCGTAGGCAGCAGTGGCCGCTTCCACCCGGGAGGAGCTGTCCTGCTGATGGGTGAGCAAGCAAAGCTCCCAGGGGGTGATCAACCGGCTGGAGAGTGATTCGAAAAAGAGCAGACCGACCGTCATGGCGTTTGTAACGGGAAAGACTGTCTCATCCGTTGCCCCACTCGTGGCTTCTGAACGTCGAAGGCCTTTCCCTGGTCGGGCACCCAGCCCGGCTCTGTTCGCGTTGGGGCCATCCAGGGCTTGCCTTAGGGCCCGAACCGCCTGGTCGGGTCGCAAAAGTCATATGCGTCTACACTCCGCAATAATCTGTTACAGTTCTCTCATCCCTCCCGAGTTCCCCATGGCCCAAGCCACCGCCACCGCTCCCAGCGCCCTCGATCGTTCCTCCATCCGCGGCGCCACCGTGACAACCGAAGACGGTGGCCGACTCAATGCCTTCGCCACCGAACCGCGTATGGAAGTGGTGAGTGCCGAGAGCGGCTGGGGCTTCCACGAGCGCGCCGAGAAGCTGAATGGCCGCATGGCCATGCTCGGCTTCATCGCCCTCCTGGCCACTGAGTTCGCCCTGGGCGGCGAAGCCTTCACCCGCGGCCTGCTGGGCATCGGCTGACTCCAAGGAGCGAGTTTCAGAACGAACGAATCACGACACATCTCCATGGAAAACTCCCTATCCCTCACAAGGGCATTTGCCATCGAAGCTCATTCAAGGGCGATCGACAGCTGCAACGAACTCGAAGACCTCCGCAAAGTGGCAAAAACGCTGCTGAAGGCATGGCAACTTCAGGCCATGTTCAGTGAGATGTATGGAGCACAAGCGCTTGGAATCAAGAAGCCTTGAACTCTGAGGCCTGAGGAAGCTGTGAATCCATGATCAGGGACTCGCAGACCTCCTCAGCCTTGAAGTTTACCGGTCATTGTGCTCCCTGTCACTGAATACAGAGAAGTGACCGGCTGATCTCTGATCAAAGGAGTTGTCCTGAGGGAATAGTCTCCTCCTCAGGTCGTGGCCAGAGATGTCTTGAACAGAAAGTATTGGCTGATGTTAGGGGCGCGCCTAAGAGATCCTAGGGGGTCGATTTGCATGCTGGGCAGGATCTTGGGTTGTTGTTAGGCGGTAGCGGACGGAGGTCCAGCAAAGTTCCGTTTGCAGTGGTTTCTTACACCCTGTGCTTTAGCTTCCTCGTATAGAGCACAGTGAAAACATCCCATAGGGTGTGCTCCTACTCATGAACTTATGCACCCTCCGCTCAGTGATCAGGGCGAAGTAGTTGAATCTTCCGTCGAGGCCATCCGATTGCGATGATTACGGCATCGGTCTGAGCAGTAGCGCACTTCTTCCCAGACATCCTTCCACTTTTTGCGCCATTGGAAGGGGCGCCCACAGACCGGGCAGACTTTGGTGGGGCGGTCGGGGTGATGAGGCATCTGAAATGACAAGGCAATGGGCGGCAACATCCACGATCGAATCACAAATCGAAAGAATTAAAGAATTGTCGTCCAGCGGGCCCTTGGCGGCTCAACTCTTTTAGGTAGTCACGGTCAGCACCCCAAGTGACTATCAACCTAATGGCCACCTATCAAACGCACCATTTTGACTCTGTTGTTTGCTAGATTTAGCTATTTTGCCAAGCCAGGCCTTGTAAGCGAGATTTGACTAGAATGATTACAGAAGTTGTGTGATTTAAGGATACTACTTAATCTGATCTCTTTTTCAAGCAAACAAGCATGCCCACTTTCTGGAAGTAGAACGATCTGGGAATTGGGTAAAAACCTGACTAGTTTCTTCGCTTCTGCTGCGGAAGGCAGGAGCCGATCAGCTCCTGAGGCCAAGACTAAAACAGGCTGCTTAATTCGCTCAAGAGGCAGGTCCTCCAAGACGAATTGGTTGAGTAGAGATAGTCTAAATGCAGCACTTGGAGGGCTCACTGATTGCATGGCCGTCAACAAGGCCTGTTGACTCAGGAAGGACACTCTCTTTGGTGCAATCAGAAGCGGAAGCAGGCCTAGTGTAGATAGGTGATAAAGAGGGTTTGGCAACCACTGAGTGACGGAAGCTCCCCAGCCCATCCAGGGTTGTCGGCGTACTGAAGAAGCAGGATTGACCAGAATCAGACGATCGCACAGGTACGGAAAATGAGCGGCGAGCTTTAAGGCTAGGCAGCCGCCAAATGACTCGCCGCAAAGATAGATGGGACGCGAAGGTGACTGTTGCTGCTCCCTCCCGATCAGCTGGGCTACTTGTTCAAGCAATCCGTCCCATCCTGTTAAATCGTCTGTGGGAATCGACAAGCAGCGGATATCAAAAATGGACTTCAGTCCAGCTAGCTGGAGCTGCAGCAACTCACCGGTACCGTCCATACCTGGCAAAAATACAAACAGGGGGAGAATCTGTTGTGAGTCCTTTGAAGTTAGGAGACGCAATGACTTTTTCACAATTAGCTTGTCAGCTGAAAGTGTTTAGTGGCTGCCTTGACGCAGCAAACCGACGATTTGTTCCCAGCATGACTGGGTTATCTCTTTAGCCAGTTGGCCTCCATGGCGGCCGCGGTATTGTTGTCGCTGAACCTCGTCGATCCCAATAGGATAGCCAAAGAGAAGGTGGACGCGACGATAGACAATGGCTGAATGCCACCCCCCGCATTGGAACAGGGGTTCTGAGGGATCAAAAAAGCTGAAAAGCTTCAGTGGGGCAAGGTTATGCTTTTTCTCTTCAGAGGATGCAATTGCCACTGGCAGGATGGCCAGATCTTGAACCGGTGCTCGCAAGGCCAGATGGGCAAAACCACGATGGAAGGGGCTGAGTTGATTGGCCGGCTTGACCTGAACCATTGGCTGCGCTCCTTCAGGAAAAATCCCGACTATTTGCCCTGACAGCAATAATTTAACTGACTGCTGAAAGAAGTTCTTTTGCCTTTGGCGAGGTGCATCGAGAGGGAAGGCCCCCATCGCCGACACCATCTCCCGCAGCACGGGAACCCGACTCATGTAATAGTGGCAGGCAAAACGTACTGGACGATTCATGGCAGCCATCAGCAAGGGAGCATCGAGCAGGCTGCGGTGGTTGCTGACAACTAAAATTCTCTTATTAGCCGGCATTAGATCTAAGTTCTCTACAGATACCTTCGTGCCAACGGCACCAAGCAATCGGCGAGACAAGTGCAAGGGCGAATCGAAGTTCATACCTGGAATGGGGTCGACCAGGTTCACTGGAGAAGCGTTCTGATGTTGAAGTCTGATCCTGGCATCGCTTTTGGACGGATCCACAGACCTAATTAAGAAATCCAGGCAGAGTTATACGTTATCAACATTTTCTGATTATGGCTTGTCAGGAGTAGTTGGTAGATTGGTCTATGGCTGCCCCTTGACTCTAAGGCGTGAGCATGGAGAGTGTGACGTTGTGCCAGAGGGGTTGTTGAATGTCCCGGCCGAGAAGGACGTTTTGCATCAGGGATTAGTTTGTCCGTTGTTTCTGCTGGACCTGAAGCCGCAGACCATCCACAGCACCGAGGCTGATTGTAGAACGGCATTTCCTTGGTTGCCTCCTTCTGCGGCCGCCACCAGCCATGCCCTAAACAACGCCACCTGGATGTCGGTGGCCGCCATCAGGCTTCACTCCCCTTCTCAGAAACCCTTCTCAGGAACCCTTCTCAAAAAGCGATCCATCCGGACTCGGGCAACGGCTGCGCGCAAGCCGGTTGCTAGGAGATCCCTGGGTGCTGGACCTCGTGATCGCCGAGGTCGTCTGCCCTGTAGCTGTCGCCTGCTCGAGAGGTAGCCATCTGGCCCTCGCGCTGCTCACATCCCCCCAGGTTGATGATGCCTGCTTGTCGAGGCCTTTCCTTAGCCCTTCGCCGAGCCACACACCGATCATTTAGTGGACTATTGCGGTCTTGACCCCTTGTTCACAAGGGTCTCAGGCCTGCCCCTACATAGTTTGTTGGACTGCGCCACTTATCTCAACATTCAGATTTAAACCAGACCCATGAAGGTTCAGCATTTTGCTACACGAGTCAATGCCGACCCCCCTCGATTGGCACAGATTCTTTCCAGTAATCGCTGCTACAGTTAATTTTTCCTCCCGAAGCCTCCACAATGGACCATGAGACCCCGGCGACTCCGAGCGCCCTTGAGCGCTCCTCCATCCGCGGTGCGACGGTCACCACAGAGGAAGGCGGACGCCTCAATGCCTTCGCCACGGAGCCACGCATGGAAGTGGTGAGTGCCGAGAGCGGCTGGGGCTTCCACGAGCGTGCCGAGAGGCTCAATGGCCGCTTTGCCATGATCGGCTTTGTCGCTCTGCTCATCACCGAGTACGCATTGGGCGGAGAGGCCTTCTCCCGCGGCATTCTGGGAATCGGCTGATCCGGCTCCCAGGCCAGCGCCTGCGGGTTTCTGCCCTCTGGATGCAGCAAGGGTGATCGACGTTGGGTGGCTGGTAGCAAGCCTCTATTTATGTTTTGTGGGTGGTCCGCCCAGGGATAACGCAGCGGCCCCGGCGCTGCCTGCTTGTGTCCTTCTCAACCCGCTCGCAGACAGAAATCTGGGGTGCTCTCATCTCCTTCGAACCCGATCTCTCTGTTTCAGGCAGAAGCCGGAATGATCCCTGTGCCATGTCCCTGATCAACACCGCCGTCGGCCTGCTGGCGATCAGTTCGCCGATCGGTGTTCTGCCGGTGGTGGCCAGGGCAGCCGGGGGCGATGCCAGCCGGCTTCGGCAGATCAGCCGCCTGGCGGTGCTCACCTTTCTGTTCACCCTGTTGGCGGCCTGCTGGTGGGGGCAGGCCCTGCTGGATCTGTTCGGAATCACCCTGGATGCCTTCCGCGTCGCTGGCGGCCTGATCCTGCTGCCGATCGGCCTGCGCCTGATCGAGGGATTGGAGGTGAGCCACCCCGACGTCGAGACCGACGCCGGTAGCCTGGGGGTGGTGCCGATCGGTCTGCCGCTGCTGGCGGGGCCGGCTGCCATCTCCCTGGTGGTGGCCGATTCTCCCGCCTCCTGGCAGGGAAGACTGGCCCTCAGCGGCGTGATCACCCTGCTGGCGTTGGCGATCTACGCAATTCTGCGGGTGTCGATGCCCCTGCGCCGGGCCCTGGGGGAACTGCAGGAAAAGGTGATCAGCCGGCTGATGGGCCTGTTGCTCAGCGCCATCGGTGTGCAGATGCTGGTGGGCGGCCTGAAGGGCTGCTTCCCCGTGCTCGCCGGAGCGGCCTGACCAGGAACGCTTCCGGCGGATCAATCCGGCTGGATGGCCGCGCATCCGGGCCCCAGAGCTGCCAGCGTTCTGTTAAGTCCTTGCACGCCGGTCCCCCGTGAAGCCATGAACGCAGTTTTCACGCCGCCGCTTACCGAGGAAACGCTCAAGGCCCTGTTCACCAAGCCCTATGGCGCTCCGGCACCCAGCGCGGAGCAGTGGCGGGCCGTCTACGACGCCAAAGTCCATTTTCAAGACCCAACCCAGGAGAAGCAAGGCATTGAGGCCTACATCGCTGCCCAGGAGGGATTGATGCGCCGCTGTGATGATGTTTTCCTTGCGCCCGGCGCCGTAGCCCTGAGCGGTGAGACGGCCTTCGTGGAGTGGACGATGGGCCTGAAGATCAAGGGGATCGAGTTCGTCTATCCCGGCACCACCAGGCTGCGTATCGGTGGCGACGGAACGATCGTGGACCATCGCGACTACTTCGATTTCGTCGGCCCCACCTTCGCGCCGGTGCCGGTGGTGGGTGGCTTCGTGCGCTGGCTGTACCAGCGGTTCGTGTCCTGAAGGCAGAGGCAGGGCACATCACACTATCGGCAACACAACTTCATCTCCGAATGTGTCTGTCGTTCTCCACACCGAGCCTGTCATCATTAGGGATAATCAAGCACTATCAGGCAATGATGATCCAGGATGTTTCGACGATGTTTCATACCATTCCATTGCGTGCCGCCACCTGTCTGGCAGGATTTGCGCTGTTGCAAGTTCTGTTCAGCAGCGGGTCATGGTGATCAGCTGTTGGCTGGTTCGCGATGCAAAGCTTCGTGTGGTTCTGGCTGAAGCAGTGGATCCGGTTGCGCTATTCATCGGTTCCCTCCATTCGTCCTGATCGCCTGCAAAAGATCCTGGCGATGCAGCAGGCTGGCGACTGGTTGGTTCTCGACGCCCGCACGACCGCCGAATTCAACGTGAGTTGCCTCCCAGGCGCGGTGCCTATCGGGGATGGGGAGGAGATTCCCCTCTCAGGCCCGCTGGGCAATGCCTCGAGGGAGCGGCAGATCCTGGTGTGCTGTGCGGTGGGGGTGCGCAGTGCTGCCGTGGTGAAACGGCTGCGGGAGCGGGGCTTCCGGAAGGCCGTGAATCTGGAGGGAGGGCTGTTTGAATGGGTGAATCAAGGGCATCAGCTGGTGCATGAGGGCCAACCCACCACGCTTGTGCATCCGTTCAATCGCTTCTGGGGTCTGCTCCTGAAGCCGCACCGATGAGAGGCACTGGCATGGCGCCACTGTCGATCATCATTCCCACCTTGAACGAGGCCGCCAGCCTGGGACGCACGCTGGCGAATGTGCGTGCCCTCGATCCACCGGCCCTCGAAGTGCTGGTGGTGGATGGCGGCAGCTGCGACGCCACCCGGGCGATCGCCACCGCGGCGGGTGTGGCGGTCTTCCCCTGCGAATCAGCGGGCCGGGCGATCCAGATGAATGCAGGCGCGCGGCAGGCCCACGGCAGCCTGCTCTGCTTTCTGCATGCCGACACCCTCGTTCCCATCGATCTGGTGGCGATCGCGGAACGGGTGCTGGAGGACCGGGCCATCGCCGGGGCGGGATTCGTGTCGCTGATGAGTGGCGAAGACACCACCCGCTGGGGGATTTCGGCCCTGAACCTGCTCAAGACCCATCTGGCGCCATTGCTGCTTCGCCCACATCTGTACTGGCGTGGACTGCGTTTGCTGTTCGGCGATCAGGTGATGATCTGTCGCCGGGAAACCTTCTGGGAGGTCGGTGGCTTCAACGAAGCTCTTCCGATCCTGGAGGACGGCGATCTCTGCCTGCGGCTGCTGAAGCAGGGACGCATCCGGCTGATCAACCGGGTGGTGATCAGTTCCGACCGGCGGGTGCAGCGCTGGGGCGCCGGCAAGGCCGCTGCGATCTATCTCTCAATCGGCTTGCTCTGGGGTCTGGGCATGCCACCGGCGCCCCTCAAGCGCCTCTACGAGGACATCCGCTGATTCAGGCTCCAGTCGTAGGGTAGAAAAGCGACCCGGGGTTGATGATCCTGTACCGAAACGCCGCCCAGGCGGGGAAGGATGTAGTCGAGCAGGGAAGGCGCCACCGCCAGGAAATCAGCCTTGTACCACCGGAAGATCTTGCTGCAGTACAGAACGCCCCTCTCGGCATCGAATCGCACCTTGGCGGGGTTGTTGATGAAGCGGGTCACATCCTGCTCCAGTTGCTCTTCCACCCTCTCCGGCGTGTAGGCCTCATGGCGCAGCAGCGGACAACCCACCGAGGCGCAGACGATCGCGAAGTGGACGCGGGGATCACCAGTGCGCTGGCGCAGCATCCTGTTTTCGATCTGCGCCAGGCTGAATAACTCATTGCCAAGGCGATGCACGCGCCGCTGGAAGAATCGCAGGAACGCGATCCAGTTCGGCAGGCCGATCAGGGTGGGGCGGATCGACGCGATTGGATAGGCCGAGAGCACCGCCTGGATTGTGAAAGCGTTGTAGAGGTTGATCCAGTGGGCGATGTGATCCTGGCGGCCGTGGGTATCAGCAGATTGCCTAGCCAGCCAGCGGATGAGGGTCTCGGGGTGGTGGGTTCTCCAGGCTTCGTAATCCACCCGGCCCGCCCGGTCCACGTATAGCTGGAGGAGATCATTCCAGGCGGGCAGGTCGTTCATGGTTCGGCAGGGGTGGTGGCGTGCATCAGGTCGCGTGATCTGTTTGGCGCCGACACCATGGAGACTCTGCTGCATCCGGGCCGGTTGTCGCTGTTGCCTGACACCCGGTAAGGTCAACACCTTGCAGGACCGCACCACCCGGCCGGTGGCATCGAGAAACCAGTTGGCCTACCCAGGTGAGCTGAGGGTGAAGGAAGAGCCCAGTCCAGATTTCGCATCGACCAGCAGCCATCACGATCAAGCTGATCTGAGCAAAACCTTCCACCACGGGCGGCTGGACGGTCGGGCATGGCTGCCATCGCAGAGCGGGTAGTGGCGGGAGTGAGTGCAGCCACAGACCATCACCGTGCTGGCCTGCTCAAGCCGCAGCTCGCGCGACAGCCAGCCAGTGCCGAGGTGGGCGCCATCACAGAACCAGCCATGGCGGCTGCGGCCGCAGCGGCAGAGCTGGTGCACGCCGGCTGGCAGCTCCAGGGGAATCGGACCCGCAGAGGGCGGAGCAGGTCAGCCATGGCATTCGCAGCCACAGCCGGCGTGGCAGGGCTCGCCATTGGGGTGCCCCGTGGCACAGGCGTCGCTGCAGAACAGCAAAGCGCCGCTGCGGAAGGGCGTTTCCGGTTGCACCGTGCAGTTGCACCCTGGGCAGGCGCACTTCAGAGCAGTTGGTTTTTCGAGGGTCGTGGTCATGGCCTCTCCTTCCACAGCGGAACTGAACCCACTCTGGTGCCGGCGGCGCTGCGGTGGATCGGCTTGCCGTACTGACAAGCAAGGCAGGCGGAGGTATTAATGAATCAGAGGCCACGACCAGGGCAGCGCGAGCCCAGACCCTGCAACCGGCCCAAGGGCGCCCGACACGGGGCGCCCTACTCATTGGAGCCGTCCAGCAACACTCCTGTTGCAGTGCATCGAGTCCGAGAGGGTTTCTTGGTCCCGTCGTGGTGCCATGCCCGCTCCGTTGGCCAGGCCTAGCCTTTTGGCAATGCCGCCGGGTGGACCATGGCCGTGGTGAACCGCTGCGCGGTGGGGATCTCCCCCAGCGGGCAGCTGCTCGACTGGGCCCGGCAGCTCGATCTGGATGTGGAGGTTGCTGGAGCCAGTGAGCCCTGCCTGTACCTGATCCCTGACTACGACACGCAAGAGGAGGCCGAAGAAATCCTCGAGGAGGTCTACGAGGCGATCTTTGAAGCCGAGCTCGACTACTGGCATCGCGACACCGGCACCTGGCCGGCGGAGCGCACTTACGCGGTGTTCCGCAAATGGTTCGAGGTGCGCTTCTACCCCCTGATCCAGGACCTGGTCGGTGATGAGCTCACCGCCACCGAGCTGGATGAGGAGTTCATCGGTGAGCTGCGCACGGCGCTGGAGGGAGTGGAGCCGCTCCCCTGAGCAAGGCCAGACGGCAAAAGCGTCGGCCCCCACAATGGGGTGATGCCCCAGAACCCGCCCCCACTTGCCGCTCTGTATTGAGTTTGCGTCATGGTGCCAAGCCAGCGCCCAGATTCAGGGTGTCTACACTGAAGATACAAAGGCATCTCTTTTGGTAAATTGATGACTGTCAGCGTGATTACCCCCACCAGGCTGCTGCCAGATCGGCTCAGCATGTTGGTGGAGTTGAATGAGAGCCTAAGGAACAATGAATGCTTGGTAGAACACGTTATTGTTGTTGATGGCGCCAGCCAAGAAGAACTTCCGCTTGAGCTATGCGAACGGGCTACTGTCATTGTGACAGGGCGGTCCATCGGTCAAGCCGCCGCTCGTAATTTAGGCTTGGTCATTGCAAAAGGCAAATGGATTACCAGTGCTGATGACGATGACTGGCTTTATCCACAGTCTATTGATAAACGATTGGATGCAATCCATGGTCAGACTGGTGCACTTTGGTCTGCGGGATATTGTACGGATGACTCCAAGATAGACCCAGGAATCGTGCCAGCAGGACCCAGTTCCCCTGGAGATATCTGGCGTGCCTGGCCAACGCCTAAGGCCAGCATCCCCTTGGGACCAACAACTTTGCTCGTGGAAGCCAACCTTCTAAAGAGGGCTGGTGGCTGGATGGGCTTACCTCAAGGGGAAGATATTGGAATGATGATGGCCGTAACCTGCATGGCACCCGGGGTGGTGATTGATGCCCATGTTTATCATATTCGTTTGCATGGGGGCCAGATGACTAAAACAACTTGGTTTGACGATTTGGAGCTCTTATCACGACGATGCGCATGGGAAAGAGGCGAGCGGATTCTGTTCCAACCACCTCCAGGTCCCGCGACTTGGACCCTTCTTTCTCCTCAGATGATCAGCCCGGTTGAAAGGGATCATCGATTCTCTGCATCCAGCATGGCTGTCGGGTGATTCGGTGAGATGCCGCTGATCATCCATCGCCTGGCATGGCCGGAGCAATGGGGGCCATGGGGTGGTGCCCATCCTGACTTTGCCGATGAACCAACTTCTGATCTTGCTCTCGGGCCTGTTCCTGGTGCTTCAGGCGCCCCTGGCTGCCGTGGCTAGCCCAGGCAGCCGCGCCACGGTGCTCTCGATCGGTGACGGCGACACCATCCGGGTGCTTCAAGGCCAGCAGCGGATCACGATCCGGCTGGGCTGCATCGACGCCCCCGAGATGGCCCAGAGCCCCTATGGCAATCAATCCCGCGCCTATCTGCAAACGCGGCTGCGAATAGGGGCCCCGGTCACGCTTCTGCCCCAGACGGTGGACCGCTACGGCCGCACCGTGGCCGAGGTGATCGGAGAGATCAACGTCGGCCTGGCGATGGTGGAGGATGGCCAGGCGTTTGCCTACCGTAAGTACCTGGGCCAATGCGATTCAAGGGAGTATCTGGAAGCCGAGTTCCGGGCTTCCCGGCGCAGATACGGGGTATGGCAGGTGCCGGGCGGCATCACCCGCCCGTGGGACTTCCGGCGCGGCAGAACGGCGCGGAGATCAGCCACTGCCGCCGGGTCGATTCCTGGTGGCCGGATGGTTCGCTGCGGTGAGATCGGCTCCTTTACGCGTGCGCAGGAGTTGCTGCGCCAAGGTCACACTGACTTGGATTGGAATGGGGATGGCAAGGCCTGCGGGAGCCTCCAGTGAAGGGACGGACATCCGCACCTTCAAGGCCTGGTCCTGATCATCTTGTTCGTTACTTTGCCCCTATTCATGCCCCACTACCAGTGCTCTCACCGGTGCTGATCTACTCGCCAAAGTCAAGGAATTCGGCGATGCTTCCAAATCGGATCTGGTGCGGGCCGCCGGCTACCTCAGCACCAAGAAAGACGGCAGCGAATGCCTGAACTTCACCGCCTTCTATGAGGCGCTGCTGGAAGCTAAAGGCGTCGGTGTCGGCCATGGCAGCGGCAATGGCAAAGGCAAGGCTGGTCGCAGCTTGGGCTTCACCACCAAGATTCAGTTCAACGGCAACCTGATGGTGGGCAAGGCCTACACCGCCCTGCTGGATCTCAAGCCTGGCGATGCGTTCGAGATCAAGCTGGGCAAGAAGCAGATCCGCCTGGTGCCCGTGGGTGGGGCCGACGACGAGGAGTGAGCCGGGCACCTGGGGGGCCGTCGCTGTCAGGTCAGCGGAACGGCTCGCAAGACACCAGGAAGCCGCTGACGTGGTCGGACCATTGGGCCAATGCCAGCAGCTCCCGGGGTTCCCTGGGAAAGCCCTTCTGGGAAGGAGCCGTGAGCTCGGCCAGGTTGTCGTGGCTGATCAGCGCCGCGAGTGTCTTCACGAAGTCACAGGCCTGGCGGAATTCCTGACCCTGCTCTGCCAGACAGCGCTGGTAGGCCTCCTCAAACCTGACGCCTTGCTCCTGCAGCCTTACGAAGGCATCGAACGCCGGCGGGGCGTGATCCACAGCCAGCCGGAGAGCCCGCTGACGGGACTGACGGAACTGTTCGCCACAGCTGAGACCGTGGGCACGGTGATCTTCAGCAGCCTGCTGGTGGCCACGGTGTTGTCGCTGGGGGTGGCGCCGCCCTTCTACCTGGTGATCAAGGGGTTGGAGGAGCGCTGGTTGCTAGAGAGGACCGAGCCAGTGGCCATCCCTGGGGACTCTTCCCAGGCATGATCGGCCCGGTCGTTACGAGCCGGCGTCCTGGTTTCGCATCACCTCGGCCACCTCGGGAAAGTGCTTCTCGATGCAGGCTTGGCACACCCCATGGGTGAAGGCCACATCGGCGTGCTGCTTGATGAAAGCCTCCACGCTCGACCAATAGCCGGCGTCGTTGCGAATCGCCTTGCAGTAGGAACAGATTGGGATCAGCCCCTCGATCAGAGCGATCTTCTCCAAGGCCTGGGCCAGCCGGGCAGACACTCGCCGAAATTCCATCTGGCTCACCACCTGGTGGGCCAGGCTCTCTAAGGCCCAGATCTGGGCGGCGTTGAGCTCCCTGGGCTCATGGTCGATCACGCAGAGGGTGCCCAAGGCCAGGCCCGCCGGCGAAAGCAACGGCATGCCGGCATAGAAACGGATGTTGGGGGCGCAGGTGACCAGGGGGTTGGTGGCGAAGCGCGAATCGGCCAGGGCGTCCTGGATCACCAGGATGTCGTCGTTGAGGATGGCGTGGGCGCAGAAGGAGATGTCTCGGCTCGTTTCGCGGGCCTCCAGGCCGACTTTCGCTTTGAACCACTGCCTGTTGCTGTCGACCAGGCTGATCAAGGCGATGGGGACGTCGCAGATCTGGGCCGCCAGAGCCACCAGATCGTCGTAGGCCCTTTCATCGGGGGTGTCGAGGATCCTGTAGTCGCGAAGGGCATCAAGCCGCTCTTCCTCTCGCTCGGTCAATGGCGCCTTCATGGGCAGGAGAGGCAAGGAGGTTGTCGTCCCTTGGCCACAATGTGTTGATCTTTCCCTCGGCTCGGAGCGGCTTCACGTTTCCTCACCCCCCCGCGCCCCGAACAGGTCACCGCTTCAGAGTCGCTGGTGCAGTTCGATCACGTTACGGTCGGGATCACGCAGGAACAGCCCCCGGGCCTGACCGCCGAAGTCCACCGGCCCAGCGCTCGGCTCCAGGCCAGCTGCATGCAGCTCTTCAATCGCCGTGTTCAGGTCGGTGCAGAGAAGGGCGAAGTGGGTGATGCCCGCCGGTTTGTCGGGGCCGTCCATGAGGACGTTGGCCTCCGCAGCTGTCGGCGCATTGAGGATCAGATTGATTTCCACTCCACTGGGGTGAGTGAGGATCGCGACTGGTTCCGGGCCGATCGGCCCGGCCACCAACCGGAAGCCGAGTCTGGAGTAGAAGGCGGCCGATCGCTCCATGTCGTGAACGCGGATACCGATGTGGGCCAGACCGCTGATGCCGGAGAGCGTCTGTGGCATGCCGTCGTCTGTTCCCGTTGGAGGGGATTCATTCTGCCGCCGAACAAAACAGCTAGGAGTTTGTTGCTGATAGAGCAGCGCCCTGCCGGGTATGGCGAATCGCCCCCCTAAGCCGAGTTACTGCAAGGAAGCGGACGCACTGGGGTTCCGCAGACCATTCCCATCGTCGGGCCCTG
>NZ_JAGQBB010000039.1 GCF_024345415.1 Synechococcus sp. Tobar12-5m-g
GCTTTTTGGCCGTGGACTGCTCGTAATCACCAAAGCCGAGCTGCTTGATGCCCATGAACCCTGTTCACGCCTGCGATCACACGGCCATTCTCGCGCAGGGTGGTGGGGTTTTCCAGAGTCTCCTTAGGCCACGCCAGTCAGGATTGGCCTCAATAACCTTCTTTAGCCATTTATTGTCACTCAACGGAAGTTGCTCGCTCTGCGTGGCTCCCCCACTTTGATTACTGCCTAGCTTAAGATTATATCTTTGAACGGCAGTCAACCTAGGGAATTGGGTTAGGAATCCTCTATTCCCTTCAGAGTCATACGCAACCCGCTCAACTAAAGTGAACTTTGCATCGTCAGAGTCCGTCGAAAATGGCTTTAAATGTTGAATAAGACTATCGTCTACAATAGTATTTTCTCTTTGATTGATAAGAGCATCTTTCTGAAATTGAATTAGAGATTGGGCCTGTGGCTTCCTTTCAAAGCTGGCCCTGGTTTCTTGTCCATTATTTATCGCATAGATAAGTTCAGCATCGGGAACACCCTTGAACAAATCTCGATTTCCCGAGTCACTAATGAAGCTAAGGATGCTGGAATAAACAGGCCCATCTCTCAGGACCACAAGCTTGCCATCTATATTAAGTTCGCTTCGCAAAACAGCCGGGATACTTTTCTGCTGTGGGTCGAATAAGGAGAATACTCCATAGGATCCCCAAACAGCGCTTTCTTGATTGGGGCTATTGGCTTTCGCAAGAACTTTGGGGTGGAGAGCAAAAAAGAAGAGCGATGGCAATAATAGGAAAAGGAGCCAAAGCCATCTTCTTCTATTCTTGAGTATTAAGACAAGCGTACCTATCATCTTTGGAGAATACCGACTATAGACAAAGATGATGGTGGCCACAATGCTCAAGACGCAGACCATCAACTGAAGAGCCAAGGAAGCGTTCAATGACAACATTTTGAAAATGACAAGGTACTCTTATGTCCCTAGCCAAGTTAGCATTATGTGCTGGAAGCCGCCAAAGGCGCAGCCTGCATTAAGCAACTCGTAATGCAACTTTATGGGCACAGAGATATCTTGCACCGATTGATTTCGAGGGCCTCTGCTTGAACGGCTTTAAGATGTAAGTCTTTTCGCCACAGAACCCCAAGTCTATCAGAGCTGAGTATAAACAGCACCCCTCTCTTGCTTGTAATCGCGCACTGTAAAATGATTGCTGCTGTGCGGAGCCTGATCAGCCGAACATCTAAATAGGCGGTTCCGTGATCCACTCACCCAGCGGTTCAGTACGCCGCCTATGCAACCTCTTCTCCCCCATGGTGGTTGGAGAAACCCTGTTGACATGGGGATTCTGCCGCAATTCCCTGCCTGAGGGCGAGTGCATAACGGAACTGAGATGCACGCCGATCCAGGGGCTGTGAATGGTTCCCCATCAATGGCCGGTGTTGTCCCGGCCACCCTGGGAGATTCTCAAGGCCAGACATTGCCTCCTAAGTTGCCGCGACGCTGAGGACGTTTAACCCAGATCCCTTGCCTTGCAGCCCTTCCTGGCGCCATGGGTTGCCGAGCCGGTCTGCATCTCCGGAACCGTGATGCACACCCAAGGGTTCCCAGGGCTCCTCAGAGCAGGTCGGCGGGGCTGCGCACGCCGAAGGGTCCCCTGTTCAGCACATGGGTGTAGATCATGGTGGTTCGTACATCGCTGTGGCCGAGCAATTCCTGGATGGTGCGAATGTCCGTGCCTCGCTCCAGCAGGTGAGTGGCAAAGGAATGGCGAAAGGTGTGACAGCTCACCGGCTTGGCGATCTCGGCGGCTTGAACAGCCCGGCGCACCTCTTTCTGCACGATCGAACCGTCCATGTGGTGGCGTCCGTGCTGCCCACTGGGCTGGTCTCTCCAACGCTTGCTCTGAGGGAAGACCCATTGCCAGGCCCACTCCCGGTCGGCGTTGGGGTACTTGCGTGCGAGGGCGTGCGGCAGCACCACCCGTCCCCATCCCGCCGCCAGGTCTTTGCCATGCAGGCCCCGCACCGCCTCCAGATGCCCGCGCAACGGTGCGTTCAGCCGCTCCGGCATCAGGCTGAGACGATCCTTGTCCCCCTTGCCACTGCGCACCGTGATCTCCTTCCGCTCGAAATCGAGATCCTGCACCCGCAGCCGCAGGGCCTCCATCAACCGCAGGCCGCTGCCATAGAGCAGCCGACAGACAAGGGCCGGTGTGCCATCCAGTTGGTCCAGCACCTTCTGAACCTCAGTCGGCGTCATCACCACGGGCACCCGCCGCTTTACGCGGGCACGCACCACCCCGGTGAGGTCCCCCGGATCCACCGCCAGCACGTGGCGATACAGGAACAGCAGTGCGGAGAGGGCCTGGGTCTGGCTGGAGGCGCTCACCTGCAGGTCCACCGCCAGGTGGGTGAGGAAGCCGTTGATCTCCGCTTGGCCCATTTCCCGAGGGTGGCGCATTCCGTGAAAGCGCAGGAATCGGCGCACCCACTGCTCGTAGGTTCCGATCGTGCGGCGGGCGTAGTGGCGCACAGCCAGTTCCTCCCGCAGCTTCTCCAGCAGGCGTGGGGGTCGTTGCGGGCTGGTCGGTGGGTTGATGGATTGGCGGCGGACTGTTCTTGAAGGATTCCCAGCCCCGTCCCTGTTCCGCTCCCTAGGGTCGCCCCATCCACTGGCCCCCGTGCTGCGACGCTTCGATTGCTGCCCATGTCCGCCAGCCCCAACCCCTTGCTTGGCCTGCCCTTCGAGCCCGCCAGCGAGGGTCTGGGGCCCGAGTACTGGGACCTGGTGGAGGCGGCGTCTTTTCCGCTCACGCGCCTGCGCTTTCGCAACGACGCCCTCCTGCGCCAGCTCGGCCTCGACCCCCCCGTATCAGCGACGGCGATGTGGAGGTCGCCTACGGCCGCTTCGAGGCACGGCAATCCCTGCTGGCGCTTCGCTACCACGGCTATCAGTTCGGCATCTACAACCCCTTCCTCGGCGATGGCCGCGGTTTCCTCTACGGCCAGCTGCGCGATCGCCACGGCAATCTCCACGACCTGGGCACCAAAGGCTCCGGCACCACCCCCTGGAGCCGGGGAGGCGATGGCCGCCTCACCCTGAAGGGCGGGGTGCGGGAGGTGATCGCCAGTGAGGCGCTGCATCACCTCGGCGTCACCACCAGCCGCACCCTCTCCCTGGTGGAAACGGGCGAAGGCCTCTGGCGTGGCGATGAGCCCTCCCCCACCCGCAGCTCGGTGATGGTGCGCCTGGCCCGCACCCACCTCCGCTTCGGCACCTGCGAGCGGCTGCTGCACCTGTGCAAACCGGAGCAGCTGGAGCAGTTGCTGCGCCACGTGGTGGCGGTGCATTACCCGCACCTCGCCGAATCCGATCACCCGCTGCTGGCCTTCTACGCCGGGCTGGTGGAGCGGGTGGCGCGGCTGGCGGCCGAGAGCTTCGACTACGGCCCCTTCGCCTTCCTGGAAATCTGGGATCCCGGCTTCACGGCCGCCTACTTCGATCAGAACGGCCTCTACGCCTACGGGCAGCAGCCGTTGATCTGCCATCAGAACCTGCGCCTGCTCCAGGAGCCCCTGGCGATGCTGCTGCCCCGTCCCGAAATGGAGGCGCGCCTGGAGCGCTTCGCTCCCGCCTGCGACCAGCACTACCGCCAGCGGCTGATGCGGCGGCTGGGCTTCGACCTGCCCGGCGCCAACATGGGCGGTCGGGAGGGCGAGCTGCCCGACCTGGTGCCGCTCACCCTGCAGTTGCTGGCGCAATGGCCCGTGGCCTATGGCGCCTTCCTCGCGGCCCTGGCCGATCGGATCGCCCCCTTCGTGGCTGGCGCCCCTGAACCGCCGCCAGGTCCCTGGCGGGCCTGGCGTGAGGGTTGGTGGGCCTGGAGCCAGGGCCGCCCATCTGCCCAGGAGGCCGGCATCGCCTCCACCCTGCGGTGCTGGAACCTGCCGGTGACGCCGATGTCGGTGCGGGCCAAGGTGGAGAGGCTTTGGGAAGCGATCGACCAACGGGACGACTGGCAACCCCTGCACCAGTGGCTGGAATCATTCCGATCCCCCCATGGCGCTGAAGACGGGTGTTTTGCGCTACAGCCCCAGACGGCTGAATCTGTCTGAATTTCCCTAACGGACGTTTGCTTTGATGGTTTCCCATGACTTCCGAACAGGCGGCCCAGCTGATCGACGACACCCTTGATCTGGTGCATCAACGGCTGCTGGAATTGGATGCGGACCAACAGCGCAGCGAACACAAAGCCCTCGCCGATGAGTTTCGGGAATGGCGCCAACCCAGTGGGGGGCACATCGACCTGATGCTCTGCCCCGGTTTCAGCCGGGGTTGAGCCTGGCTTGAGCCGTCCTCAGGACGGCACCACCGGCTCCCCCTTGCTGCGTTCGAGCCAGGCCCAGTACAGGAACGAAAAGCCGGTGGAGGCCACCAGGCCCACCAGGGTCGAACCCAGCAGGATCCGGCTGGTGAAGGACCAGCCCAGATCCCAGATCCCTTCCTGCCGAATCAGCTCCAGGCTGGGCCAGCCCCGCCCCGGACCCAGCAGCCAGGAGCCGAGCTGGTGATTGAACCAGTAGAGCGGCAGGTAGGTGATCGGATTGCTGATCCAGGTGCCGGCCGCCGCCAGCAGATGGTTGCCCCGCACCAGGCTGGCCAGGCCGATGCCAAGGATGGTCTGCAGGCCGAAGAAAGGAAAACAGCCACAGAAGATCCCCGCCGCCAGCCCCCGGGCCCGCTGGCCGTGGCTGCCCTCCTGCTCCCACAACCAGACCAGGGCCCGCCGCAGCCGAGACTGCAGGGAGGGTGGCCCTGGGGGACGCTTGGCTTCAGACGACACCATTGCTGCGATTGCCACGGCCGTGGCGCCTGGCCAGGGAAGTGTGGCGATCGTACGCATCTCGGGCCCGGCGGCGTTGGCGATCGCCCACCGGTTGTTCCATGCCCCCGGGAACCAGCCCTGGGAGAGCCACCGGGTGCTGTACGGCCATGTGTTGGACCCGGCCAGCGGTGAGCGGGTGGATGAGGCGTTGCTGATCCTGATGCAGGCGCCCCGCAGCTTCACCCGCGAGGACGTGGTGGAATTCCACTGTCATGGCGGCCTGATCGCCGTGGGGCGGGTGCTGGAGCTGGTGCTGGCGGCCGGGGCGCGCCGGGCCGGGCCGGGAGAATTCAGCCAGCGGGCCTTCCTCAACGGCCGCCTTGACCTCACCCAGGCCGAGGCGATCGGCGACCTGATCACCGCCCGCAGCCGCCGCGCCGCCCAGCTGGCGATGGCGGGTCTGGATGGGGGGCTGCAGCGGCGCCTCGCAGCCCTTCGCCACCGGCTGCTCGACCAGCTGGCCGAACTCGAGGCCCGGGTGGATTTCGAGGAGGATCTGCCGCCCCTGGATGCCGCCGCCGTGGTGGCCGACCTGGCGGCCGTTCAGGCTGAACTGGAACGACTGGTGGCGGAAGCCGGCCAGGGCCGACTGCTGCGCGAGGGGCTGAAGGTGGCGATCGTCGGGCGGCCCAATGTGGGCAAATCCAGCCTGCTCAACGCCCTGAGCCGCAGCGAGCGGGCGATCGTCACCGACCAGCCCGGCACCACCCGCGACCTGGTCGAAAGCGAGCTGGTGCTGCAGGGGGTGCCGCTCACCCTGATGGACACTGCCGGCATCCGGCCCACCGACGATCCCGCCGAGCGGCTGGGCATCGAGCGAAGCCACCAGGCGATGGCGACGGCCGATGGTGTGCTGTTGCTGATCGATCTCGCCGAGGGCTGGACGGAGGCCGATCGGCAGCTGCGCGGCCAGCTTCCCGAGCGGATCCCCCTGCTGGTGGTCGGCACCAAGGCGGATCTGGCGGATGTGGCGCCGGGCGGGAAGGGGCTCGACGGCCCCGACCCGATCAACGTGGCCATCAGTGCCCTCGCAGGCTTCGGCCTCGATGCCCTGGCCACAGCCCTGCTGGGCTGCTGCGGCACAAGCCTGGAGCCGGGCCTGGTGGTGGCCCTGAACGGACGCCAGCGGGAGCTGGCCGCCGCCGCCGCCGCCAGCCTGGCCGCCAGCCTGGAGGCGGCAGCCCGGGGATTGCCCTGGGATTTCTGGACGATCGATCTGCGCCAGGCGGTGCGCAGCTTGGGGGAGATCACCGGCGAGGAGGTGAGCGAGGCGGTGCTCGACCGGGTGTTCTCCCGCTTCTGCATCGGCAAGTGAACGCAGGCACCCCTCGGCACAATGAACCTCTCTGTGGGTGGCGGCCGTTGATCGATCCCAGGGCCCAGCTTCCTGTGGAGCAGCGCCAGGCCATCGGCGCCGCCGGTTTGGCGGCCATGCTCACGGTGGCCCGCTGCAACGGCGCGCCCACGGCCAAGGCCCTCGCCGCCATCCGGGGCGTGCGCGATCACCTGCTGCAGATCGAATGCGAACTCGATTCCCTGCCGCTGATCACCCCCGGCCAACTCGCCGAGCGGGTGCGGGCCGTCAATGCCGATCCCCAGTGGCGCGAGCGCATCCTGCGCGGCATGACCCTGGTGGCCCTGCTCGATGGTGCACCCTCCCCGGCGCAGCAGCGGTTGCTGGAGCAGGCGGCGGCGGCCCTGGCGGTGGACCCGGCGCCGGTGCGCACCTTCGGCCAGGTGATGGAGCAGCGGCTGGCCATGGTGCGCCTCGACATCGGGCGGCGTGGCTTCATCGCGTCGGCGGCGCGGGCCACCCTGGAGCAGGAGGGGCTGCGCGGCGCCCTTGGGGTGGCGCGGGTGCTGCTGCGGCAGGAGGACACGGCCATGGCGGAGCGCTACCGAGCCCTGCGCCACTACCCCGCTGGCAGCTTCGGCCTGGCCTACGCCGTCTTCATCGACCGCAACCAGTTCGGGTTCCCCGGTGAGCTGGGCGGGCCGCCGCCGCCGGTGATGCACCACGACTGCTGCCATGTGCTCGGCGGTTACGGCACCACCGCCGCCGAGGAAGGGGCGGTGCTCGGCTTCCAGGCGGGCTTTGAGCAGGTGGATCCGTTTTATGTGCTGATGTTTGCGCTGGCGGAGTTCGAGCTGGGCATCGGCGCCACCCCGTTCATCCCGGGAGAGCGAGGGGCGCTCGATGTGGAGCGCCTGTTCGCCGGCATGGCCCACGGCGCCCAGGTGTCGGTGGATCTGATCGCCGCCATCGACCCCTGGGACCACTTCGCCGATCCGCTGGAGCTGGTGCGCCGCCGCTTCAACGTGCTGCCCCGCGGCCGCGAGCCGGAATGGCCGGCCTTGATCATGGGCTGATCGCCCGGCCTGCCGCTGCCCCCCACTCCGCCTGCCCCTGTGACTCCCTCACCCCTGCTGCCCTTCAGCCCCGCCCTCGAGCAGCAGCTGCGGGCCTGGCTTTCCGAGGACATCGGCCGCGGCGATCTCACCGCAGCGGCCCTGATCGGCCGACAGGGCCGGGCCCACTGGACCTCCAAGGCCAATGGGGTGTTCTGTGGTGGCGTGCTGGCGGAGCCCCTGTTCCAGCTCCTGGATGGGGCCGTGGAGGTGCGGGACTTGGTGGGCGAAGGGGAGCGGGTGACGGCCGGGCAGCGGCTCCTGGAGCTGGAGGGATCGGCGGCCGCCCTGGTGGCTGGGGAGCGCACCGCCCTGAATCTGGCCATGCGGCTCTCCGGCATCGCAACCGCCACGGCCGCCCTGGTGCGGCAGCTGGAGGGAACCGGGGTGGGCTTGGCCGACACTCGCAAGACCACTCCGGGCCTGCGGCAGCTGGAGAAGTACGCGGTTCGCTGCGGCGGCGGGGTGAATCACCGCCAAGGCCTCGATGACGCCGCCATGCTCAAGGAGAACCACCTGGCCTGGTCCGGAGGGCTGGTGGCGGCCGCCGCGGCGGCGCGCGGCTCGGCCCCCTGGCCGGCCCGGCTGATCGTGGAGGCGGAAACCGCCGCCGAAGCGGAAGCGGCCGTGCGGGCCGGGGCCGATGGGGTGCTGCTCGATGAGTTCTCCCCCGCCGGGCTGGCCGAGCTGGTGCCCCGGTTGCGGGCCCTGGCCGCCGCAGGCCCGTCTGGAGGTGTGGTGCTGGAGGCGTCCGGGATTCAGCCCGACCAGTTGCGCCAGTACGCCGCCACCGGCATTGACCTGATCTCCACCAGTGCCCCGGTCACCCGATCCCCCTGGCTCGACATCAGCATGCGCCACGCATCGATTCAAATCTGAGCCACAGCCCTTTGCCACAGCCCGGTGCCAAGAAGGCTCGGCCGATGCCCTTTGCCATTGGTTTCGCTCTGGTGGCGATCCGACCCCGCTGTGGCCAGAGTGGTGGCGGGTTTCCAATGCCGATTGCCATGCCGCCGTGCCGTTTCCCGCCCCAGATCCTTCGGTTCACCATGGCCTCCCTGGCCCTGCTGGCGTCCCTTCTTCCGGCAGGGCCGGCCCGGGCCGAGGGGGTCCTGCAGCGGGTGGCCACGACAGGAGAGCTGGTGGTGGGGAGTCAACCCCAGCTGCCCCCCCTGAGCTTCCTTGACAGCAGTGGCAAGCCCGCCGGCTATGGACTGGAGGTGGTCCGCCGCGTCCAGGCGGAGCTGGCCACGGCGCTCGGCCGTCCGGTGAAGCTGCGGTTCGAGACGGTGGCTGATCCCGCCGAACTGGTGCGGCGGGTGGGCAAGGGCGAACTGGCCCTCGCCTGCGGCGTCCCCTTCTCCTGGGCCCGCGATGGCCAGGTGGATTACACCCTGCCGATTGGGCTCTCCGGCATCCGGTTGCTGGCCCCGGCCGGTCGCCTCGACGGCTCGGCTGAGTCCCTGCGCGGTCGCCGCATCGGTGTGGTGGGTGGCTCCCTGGGGGAGACGGTGCTCAAGGGCCTCCAGCCCCAGGCCCAGGTCGTGCCCTTCGCCAGCCTGGGAGAAGCGGTGGCAGCGCTGCAGGCGGGCCGGCTGGATGGCGCGATGGGTGACACCAACCTGCTCACGGGCCAGGCCCGCAGCCTCGGGGCCAGCGGCCTGGTCGTCACCCCGGAGCTTCCCTACGAGCGCTACGCGGTGGGCTGCATTGTTCCCGAGAATGATTCCGCCTTCCGGGACCTGACCAACCTGACGATCGCCCGTCTGCTGCAGGGCTATGTGGATGGCCAGCCGGAAGCGATGGCCAGCGTTGACCCCTGGGTGGGGCCCCAGGGGGTGCTGGCAGTGCCATCCGAGCGCATTCGCACCTATTTCGAATCGGTCCTGCTGAACTACGAGGCGATCCGGCCCCTGGGTCCGGCGGCGAACTCACCCGCTCCGGCCCCCCGCTGAGAGCCCAGCCCCCACCGTCCCCTCCCTCCTTCTTCAGATTTCACCCCGATGGCTTTTCTTCTCCGTTCCAGGCTGTTCGGATTTCTGCTGATCCTGGCGGCCTTGCCGGTGCTTCCTGCCGCAGCAGCCCTGGCGGCCGGCGCTGACGTCCCCGAAGTGGAGACCCTCAGCGTCGAGGCCCGCCTGCGTCGCATCGCCGGGGCGGTGCGGGAGCGAGACGGCGGGTTGGCTGAGGAGCAGGAGGCTGAAGCCAGCTCACCTTCCAATGACCTCCTGGCAGCTGTCTTCGTAAACGGTCCCAGGGTTGGCTTCAACAATGGCGGTTTCCGCAATGGCGGCTTCTGGAACGGTGGCTTCCGCAACGGTGGTGGCTGGCGCAACGGTGGCTTCGGCAATGGTGGCTTCCGCAATGGCGGTGGCTTCCGCAACTTCTGGTGAGCCATTGAACCCCGTGGCCTTCGGTCCCCTGAGGTTGCTGGTGGTGCAGCCCACGCCGTTCTGCAACCTCGACTGCGACTACTGCTACCTGCCCAGCCGCGACGACCGCAGCCGACTGCCCCTGGAGCTGCTGGAGCGGATCCTGGAGCGGGTGCTGGAGAGCCCCTTTGTGGACGGCGATTTCACCCTGCTCTGGCATGCCGGTGAGCCCCTCACCATGCCGATCGCCTTCTACGACCAGGCCACCGACCTGATCCGCCGCGTGCTCGGGCGGCGCAACGGCCCGCCCCTGCGGATCGAGCAGTCGCTGCAGACCAACGCCATGACGATCGACGCCGCCTGGTGCGACTGCTTCGAGCGCAACGACATCCATGTGGGTGTCAGCCTCGACGGCCCTGCCTTCCTCCACGACGCCCACCGCCGCACCCGCACCGGTCTGCCCAGCCACGGGGCCAGCCTGCGGGGCATCGGCTGGCTGCAGCGCCGCGGCATCCCCTTCCAGGTGATCGCCGTGCTCACCGACGACGCCCTTGATCACGCCGACACGATCTTCGACTTCTTCCACGGCCAGGGCATCGACAACCTGGCCTTCAACATGGAGGAGACCGAGGGGGAGAACCTCAGCTCCACCCTGTCCCGCCCCCGCTCGGAGGCCCGCTACCGGGCCTTCCTGGAGCGGTTCTGGGAGCGCCTGCGCGAGCAGCCCGGGGCCCTGCGGCTGCGGGAGTTCGAGGAGATCGCCGGGCTGGCCTGCGGCGACCAGCGCCTGGTGCGCACCGACATGAACCACCCGTTCGCGATCGTGAACGTGGATGCCCGTGGAAATTTCTCCACCTTCGACCCCGAGTTGCTGGCGGTCGCCACGCCGGAGTATGGGGACTTCGTGTTCGGCAACGTGACGACCGACAGCCTGGCGTCGGTGGCGGGCAGCGAGAAATTCCAGCGGGTGCTCACCGAGATCCGCTCCGGCGTGGAGCGCTGCCGCTCCGAATGCGATTACTTCGGCCTCTGCGGCGGCGGCGCCGGCAGCAACAAGTACTGGGAGCGGGGCACGTTCAACTGCAGCGAGACCCAGGCCTGCCGCTACCGCATCAAGCTCAGCGCCGAGGTGGTGATGGCGGGCCTGGAGCGGGAACTGGAGCTGGCTGGCTGAGCCGTCCGTCGTTGTGCCTTCAAACGCTGGCTCGATGGGGGGAGATGATCGGATCCCGTGAACGCACAGCCGCGACCGCCCCCATCCCCCATGCTGCGCATCTTCGAAGACCTCAAGGCGCGGGTCGCCAGTGCGATGGAGCGGGCCTACCCGGCTGCAGCGGCTGAGGCCCTGCTTCGGAGCGGACGGCTTGATCCCCAGCTGGTGGTTGCCAGCAAGCCGGAATTCGGTGACTTCCAGGCCAACGGGGCCCTGGCCCTGGCCAAGCCGCTCAGCCAACCCCCCCGCCAGATCGCCGCGGCGATCGTGGCGCAACTGGTTGCCGACCCGGCCTTTGGCGCCCTTTGCGAGCCCCCCCAGATTGCCGGCCCTGGCTTCGTCAACCTCACCCTTCGGCCCGAGTTGCTGGCGGCCGAGCTGCGGGAGCGGCTGGGGGATCCGCGGCTGGGGGTGCCGAGCGTGGCGTTGGCAACGGGCTCAGCCGGCAAGCCCCCGGTCCCGGTGGTGGTGGACTTCTCCAGCCCCAACATCGCCAAGGAGATGCACGTGGGGCACCTGCGCTCCACGATCATCGGTGACTGTCTGGCGCGGGTGCTGGAGTTCCGCGGCCATCCGGTGCTGCGGCTCAACCATGTGGGCGACTGGGGCACCCAGTTCGGCATGCTGATCACCCACCTCAAGCAGGTGGCCCCCGAGGCGCTCACCACCGCCGATGCCGTGGACCTGGGCGATCTGGTGGCGTTCTACCGCCAGGCCAAGGCCCGCTTCGACGCCGACGGGGCCTTCCAGGCCACGGCGCGGGAGGAGGTGGTGAAACTCCAGGGCGGTGACCCGGTGTCCCGTCGGGCCTGGCAGTTGCTCTGCGCGCAGTCGCGGCGGGAGTTCCAGCAGCTCTACGACCGCCTCGACATCCGGCTGAGTGAACGCGGTGAGTCCTTCTACAACCCCTACCTGGAGGGAGTCGTGGACGATCTCGACGCCGCCGGCCTGCTGGTGACCGATGCGGGCGCCCGTTGCGTGTTTCTCGAGGGGGTGAGCGGCAAGGACGGCCAGCCGCTGCCGCTGATCGTGCAGAAGGGTGATGGCGGCTTCATCTACGCCACCACCGATCTGGCGGCGCTCCGCTACCGCTTCGCCCCGCCCCCCAACGGCGATGGGGCTGGGCGGATCATCTACGTCACTGATGCTGGCCAGGCCAGCCACTTCGCCGCCGTGTTCCAGGTGGCCCGCCGGGCCGGCTGGGTGCCTGAGGGGGGCCGGCTGGAACACGTGCCCTTCGGCCTGGTGCAGGGGGAAGACGGCAAGAAACTCAAGACCCGCTCCGGTGACACCGTGCGGCTCAAGGACCTGCTCGACGAGGCGGTGGAGCGGGCCGGGGCCGACCTGCGCCGCCGTCTGACCGAGGAGGGACGCCACGAAACCGAGGACTTCATCTCCCATGTGGCCACCACCGTGGGCATCGCCGCGGTGAAATACGCCGACCTCAGCGCCAACCGCAACACCAACTACCAGTTCAGCTTCGATCGCATGCTCGCCCTGCAGGGCAACACGGCGCCCTACCTGCTCTACGCCCTGGTGCGCATCGGCGGCATCGCCCGCAGGGGGGGCGAGATGGGAGCGGCCGCCGCCGCCGGGGAGTCGTTCACTTCAGAGGCCTGTCCGTTCCCTGATCCACTCCAGTTCATAGAGGCGCAGGAATGGGCGCTGGCGCGCCAGCTGCTCCAGTTCGACGCTGTGATTGCCTCGGTGGAGGAGGAGTTGCTGCCGAACCGGCTCTGCACCTACCTGTTCGAGCTCAGCCAGGTGTTCAACCGCTTCTACGACCAGGTGCCGGTGCTGAAAGCCGAGGAGCCTGCCCGGGGCTCCCGTCTGGCTCTTTGCCGCCTCAGCGCCGATACCTTGAGGCTGGGGCTGGGGCTACTGGGAATCCCCACCCTGGAGAGGATGTGATGGGCTTGCCCAGCTAAGTGTGTTTTCTCACCAGGTCATTCAGCGATCAGCAGCCGCTGTAAGGACTGCTGAGGGGTGAGGCCACCAAGAGCCATGTGGCACCTGTGGCTGTTATAGATCCCCAGATACCGAGGTAGCCAGTGGTTCCGCTCCTGGGAGGTCTGGTACGCCATGACGTAGGCCCATTCCGCCAGGAGGGTTTTGATGAAACGCTCGGCCTTGCCGTTGGTCTGCGGCGTATAGGGCTTGGTGCGGATGGGTTTCAGATCCAATGCTCGACAGGCCTTTCGCCAGTCGCCGGAGCGGTAGGCAGGGCCGTTGTTCGAGAGGATCCGTCGGCAGGTGATCCCCTGCTCAGAGAACCAGCCGACTGCCCGGGCCAGGAACCCAACGGTCGTCGCCCTCTGCTCGTCGGCGAGCACCTCGACGTAGGACAGGCGGGTGGCATCGTCGATCGCGACATGCACCTTTTCGTAGGCGGCGCCTCGTGAGCAGCCTTGACGGCGGTCGCCGGTGATCCGGTGACCGACCCGCTCAAACCTGGCCAACTGTTTGGTGTCGACATGGATCATGTCGCCCGGCCTTTCCCACTGGTAGCGCCTCACTGGAACCTTGGGTTCCAAATTCTTGAGCCGTCCCAGCCCCAGGGTGTTCATCACCCGTCCGACGGTCGATAGGGGTGCCTGGAGGGCCCTGGCGATGCGGCGGAGCGTGCAGCGCTGGTGCCGGAGATCTACAGCCTGCTGCAGTCGCTGCGGATCGAGCGTCCGCCGCTGGGTGCGGCGAACACTCCGTCGATCCGCCAGTGCCGCCAAACCGCCATCACGGAAGCGCGCCAGCCACTTGTAAGCACTGCGCAGGCTGATCCCGGCTTCTGCCGCAAGGGCTTTGAGCGGCACACCATCATCGAGATGCCTGCAGATCAGGCGTTCACGACCGATGGGCGTCAATCGGGCATTGGGGTGGCTATGCATGGGTGGTGGGGTCTTGGGACGGGAGGTGACACCCCGACCCTGGCGACCTCACACCCCCTTGTCAGCTGAACAACCTGGTGGGACTACACAGCTAAGGAAGCTCTGGACAACACGTCCGCATAGCCAGTCGCGGTCCACCAATTGTTCGGATTGGACTATTTCAGCAGAGATCAGGCTGGAATGAGCCTGATCTCACCATGTTTGGGGACTGGCCCGCT
>NZ_JAGQBB010000004.1 GCF_024345415.1 Synechococcus sp. Tobar12-5m-g
GCCCCATCCGCCGGCGGACATCAGCCTTGACGGCCTCGCTGTATGGACGCATTGGTCGGTTCCATCAGGCCCCCTGGTGATTGGAATGGTCGGGATGGAGAGGCTTCATCTTTCCTGGCAGAGGGGGGTCGCAGATCCGCTGGCAAGCTGCCGATGCGTCGACGGACGAGCGGCATCGCCAGGGTGGTCATGCGGCTCAGCCGGCAGCGGGACGACATCTTCAGACGGCTCTGACTGAATTGTGGGTGGTCTGCTGGGATATCAAGCTCATCGCTGCTGGCTGCCCCCGCAACCTTTGAGCTGATGAAAGCCAGGAGAACGTCCTGATGCCGCTCGCTCAGGCCGATCACCATCGCCGGGCGTGGCTTGACGTTGGGCCCATCGGTAAACGGGAAGGCCACCAGGACGATGTCAAAGCGAGCCAGCATCAAGCGGCCACGATCGTTTCGCCGTCCGTGAAGCTGTAGAGATCAGGTTCCTGGGCAAGGTCATCGAAGGCCTGACCCGCCAGGGCCATTTCGGCCAGCTCGTGGTCGCTGAGCTCGCCTGAATCCTGGCCTAACTGCTCCAGCAGCCAGCGTCGATCAGCATCGGGCAGGCTGCGGATGACCTCCAGGAGGTTCCTGGTGAGTTGTGGATTGGTCATGGTCTGAGGTTATCGCCGCCGAGCGGGGCGGCAGCCTCAGGCAGCCTCCAGCCCAAGGTGTTCCACGTAGGGCAGGAAGTCCCGGTCGCTGAACAGCAGTGGCAGGTTCGCCTCGATGCAGGCGGTGGCGATGATCCCGTCGACCGTCTTGGCCGGCGTGATGCCGCGGCGGCGCAGCTCCCGGTAACTTTCCGCCGCTTTCCAGGCATTGCGTGCCCCCAGCATCGGCAGGAGCGCCAGGGAGCGGAACAGCTGGCGAGCTGTGGCCACGTCCTTCTCCTGTCGGAAGCCCTGCACCACCTCCACCAGGATCAGATCGCCGATTGCGATCGGCGTGACACCGAGCAGGCCATCGAAGCGCTCCACCTCTGGCGAGCTGAACCCATTGAAAAAGTCGATCCAGACCGAGGAGTCGACAACGATCACGACAGATCCTGGTCTCCTGGTTCCTCAGGCTCCGGATCGGCGTCGAGGCGTTTGGCCTCCAGGTCACCCTCCCAGCGGAGCTGGCCGCGGAAGGAGCGGATTTCCCCCTGCTGATGCAGCCGCACCAGGGTGCGCAGCCCCAGCTCCACCGCCTCTCGCTTGCTGCGGGCACCGGAGGCCTGCATCGCCTGCCGCATCAGGGCGTCGTCGATGACGATGTTGGTGCGCATGGGCGGTTCGCACGGAGGGCCCGTGACGGTTGCCGATGTGTATAGCCTAGTCAGTTCATACACATTAAGTCAGCGTTGCCGCGCTGCTCGCATCAGTGGCAATAGGACGTGAAAACGGCCTGCTGAGCTGATGACCTCCTGGGCGAACACCGGCTCGATCCGTGGACCGCAGGGGGTGCCTGGACCTACAGGTCCTGCTGGCAGCACGGGCGCCACGGGGCCGCAGGGCAACAGCGGGCCGCAGGGACCAGCCGGCCCCGCCGGCAGCCAGGGGCCATCGGGAACCACCGGCCCAGCCGGCAGCGTGGGAGCGGCTGGACCCCAGGGCCCGGCTGGCCCGCAGGGCACCGCCGGCACCGGCATCAACTTCAAGGGCAGTGTTCCCAACATCGCCTCCCTGCCGATCACGGACCGGCAGCAGGGGGACGCCTACATCGTTCAGAACGAGAACAACAACCTTTACAGCTGGAACGCATCGACCAGCACCTGGATCAACGCCGGGCCGATCTCAGGCCCCGCGGGGCCCGCTGGTCCCACAGGCAGCGTCGGCCCGGTGGGTCCGACCGGACCAACCTGACCGGCAGGTAGCACCGGCGCTGCTGGACCGCAAGGCATTCAGGGACCGATCGGTGCCACCGGCGGCGCAGGCCCTGCCGGCAGCCGCGGTACGGGCTGGTTCGTGGGCAGCGGCCCGCCGCCGGCCTCGATCCCCGGCCAGATCACTGGTGACCTCTACCTCGATCAGAGCAACGGCGACGTCTACAAGCTCAACCCGTGACCCTCTGATGCCGAACTGGGTTCCAAGGATTGACACGCCCCGTCGGGCCAGTGAGCAGCAGACCAGCGGGCCGCTGACTGGCCCGTCCGTGGCAGATCTGACCTTTGCCGGCCTTGGTGTCGATGGCCTGTTTCTGGAGGTGAGTTGCTCGACACCGGCCTGGGTGACCTTCTACGACTCTGCGGCGGCGCGAACGGCCGACGGGGCGCGGCCAATCGAGGAGGACCCGCCACTCTCGGCCGGCGTGCTGCTCGATCTGCGCTTCTCCTCTGACGCGCTCCTGCTCAAGCAGGCGCCGGGTTGCAGCTACAGCAACGGCGAGAACCCCCTGCAGCAGAGGCTCTGGGCGCGCGTGCGCACCGAAGCGGCTGGCGCCCACACGGCCACCTTGGGCGTGCTGGCCCTGGTGCTCAACGATTCGGCGGGCGGCTGATGGCGGCGACGATCACCGATCTCAGCCGCCGGGGGGACCAAGGCTTTGCGCTGCCGGCCTTGTTTGGCGAGGCCCATGCCCTGCTGATGGCCTGGATCACAGCGGCCAACGGTCAGAACCCCAGCCAGCTGCTGAGCTTGCTCACCGGCCCCGCCGGGGCGCCGGGCTTCTGCGGCTGGACGCTCAAGGCACGGCTCGCGGCGCTCAGCAGCGGCCAGCCGGTGGAGCTGATCAGCCAGTGGGTGGCGAACCTGAGCACCGGCGCAGTGACGACCCACGCCGGCCTGGCCTCGGGATTCACCGCCGGCACGGCCCTGGGTGGCCACGGCAGCCTCACCGGCGGGGTGGGCACCGCCAGCTCATTGATCACCCTGCCCCCTCAACCGCTGCCCCTGGGGGCGGTGGTGGCCTCCTCCCTGGCGGCAGGCCAGGAGTTCTTATGTTTTGCCTTCTCTCAGCACTCCTTCTCCAACCGCCAGGCGGTGGCGCTGCTGATCGCCAAGGACGTGGTCTCCGCTCAGTGGCACCTCTCGCTCACCGACATGGCCGGGGTAATTGCGGCGGTGGCCTGGAACCTGGCGCGGCCCCAGGTGATGCTCTCCACCGCCTTCCGCGCTGACTTCTTCTCATCGGCGGCGCCGCTGATGCTGGTGCGCCCGGCCCAGTGGGTGCCGATCACACCCAGCGTCGTGTACACCACGCCACTGCCACCGGTGCAGTGGTGGGACCCGGTGGCGTTGCCGGCGGACCTGGCGCTTTACAACCGCACCTTCACAAGCTTGGGCTACATCAAGCCGGCCGATGGCAGCGAGTGGCTGCAGCTCGGCCCCTCACGCCTGGTGGTGCGGCTCAAGGATCCGGTGAGCTGACGCGATGACCCTCACCTGCTCCGCTCTGCAATGGCCGCTCTGGAACTGGACCAGCAAGCTGGCCACTGATCCGGGCATGAAGCTGGCGGAGGCCTTCAGCGCCTTCTCGGCGGAGGTGAATGCCACGCCGGCCAATGCCCTGGTGCCGCTCTCGCTCGTCAAGGATCACAGCGCCGCGACAGGCTCCATCACCTACGGCTACGTCTGGCGGCTAGGCCATCCCCAGACGCCGGTGCTGCTCAGCTTCTCCAACAGCTCCAAGGTTCAGGGCTACAACTCCAGCAGCAGCTCCGCCCGCCTGCAACTGGGCCTCGAGAGTGCCTATACCAACGACAGCAGCAACGGCGGCTACGGCAGCTTTTCGGCGACCCTCTTCAGCGTCAATGCCGGCCTGTCGCATTACGCCTCGGATGGAACGCCGGCCTGGGATCTGGCTGGCTTTCTGCTGATTCAGGCGGATACGACGCCAGGCCGTGAGTTCTTCTGCTACACGATCGCGCCGATCGGCACCGATATCAACACGCAGAATCACACCCTGCTGTTGTTCCGCTCGCCGGCGGTCAGCGGCTGGAGTGTTGTTCTCAACCGCTCCAACTCCTACCCCGGCATGTTCTATTCACAGAACAGCTACACCTGGAGCAACAACGCCCTGGTGGCGGCCTCGATCATTCCGCTCCCGCCCACCGGCAGTGACCAGCAACTGATCCGCGGTTGCGGGTTGTATGCCAACACCACCAGCGGCATTTTCGCGCCGGGGATCATCCAGCCACGCATCACGCTGCCGGACTGCTTCTGGTTGGGCAGCAACCAGCTCTCGGACCCGCGCCGCCTGGGCCGGGTGAGCAACCCCGGTGGAGCCGGCACCTTCTACCAGCTGGCGGCGGCCTACAGCGGCGCCACCGACCTCTGGTATCTGCACCCACCGGGTACGCAGCCACAGGCGGGCTGGGACACGGTCGGTTCCTTGCCTTGGCAAACGATCCCGGATCGGTTGAGCTTCTGCCCGTTGCTCACCCCAGGTCCGGTGGCGATGGGTCCAGGCACCGGCCCGGATTTCCTGATCGACTGGTCAACCGCGGCCCTCGGTGCCCCGGGCGTCCGCCAGCACCCCTTCTATGCCAAGCAGCTCCAGGGGGGCGGGGGAACGGGTGGCGGCAGTGGCCGGCCGAGCACGGGAGTGCTGTGGCCCCGGGGGGTGTGAGGCCCGCCACCTTCTGGCACACCTACTCACGGACCATTCGCAGGTCGGCGTTGCCCTCAACGCTCAGCCTTCTCCAGCACCGTTCCACGTCGGCCCATCGCGCCTGCGGCCCCCCGCCGTTGGGGCACCCGCTGTTTCTTGATTTCCCTTCTCCTGGGGTACGCCGCCAGGGCGGACTGGAGCCAGTGCCGGTGCTCTCGTTGCAGAGACAGCGGCGACTCAATCCGCACCCCGCCGCCGAGGGCATACAGCCAGCGGCGCAGGTCCTGGTCACGCTCGAGGGTCCAGAGCGGCAGGTCGATCTCCACCGGGTAGGGGTGGCTGGAGCGGCTGCAGGGCAGCAGCTCTGCCTGCTCGCCCAGCGCGCTGATCACCCCATCACCAGGCAGGGGTCGCGACAGGCGCACCGCCGCCGCCGGGAAGCGCCGCACCTCCTCACGCAGCAGGGCAAAGGCGGTGGCATCACAGCTCAGCTGCAAGGTGCCCATGGCCTTGCTGCGCTGCTCCGATGGCGTCCCGCAAACTGCTTGCTGCGCCTGGATGGCATCACCGAACTCAAGGCTGCCGCAGCAGTGCTGCAAGGTTTCGCCACGCCGCAGCGCCGCCGCATGGGACGGCTGGCTGCGGCAACTGCCGATTTCGATCCGGCGCAGCCCCAGCTGATCGATTCGCCGGCAGGCCAGCAACCCCTCCGTCTGGCCGATGTGGTCATGCTCAAACAGCAGATACCAGGCGCTGGTGTGGAAGATCAGCTGCAAGGGCCATCCACGGATCTCTTCCACACCGGCGTGGGAGGCGGCCAAGGTGGTGAACACCACCCTCTGATGCTGCTGAATGGCGCCGCGCAGCTGCTCGGCCTGCTCGGTATTGAGCAGGGTGCCGCTCCTTCGCTGATCTCCCGCCAGCAGGGAACGGTTGAAGTAGGCCCGCACCGGCGGCACGGCCTCTATGACGATGCCGCTGCGTTGCAACCGCCTGCCCAGCTCCCTGGCGATGGCCTGTCCGCTGGGATCACCGAGCCGATCGGCATTGGCCTGCAGCAGCCCGTGGATTTCCACCTGCAGCGGCAAGGGCAGCAGCGAGGCGCCGAGGGCATAGCCATGGCGGCCACTGCCTGCCGCATCACGAAAGCCATAGGGCGTGAGGATCGCGGTGATGCTCTGGTGCAACTGGCGGGGAGTCCAGCAGTGACGGCCGCCGCTGAGCGTCTTGAGCCGAGCGGCGAGGTGATGGTCGATCGCCACCCCCTCCTGTCGATCAAAGGGGTGGTGAAGGATGTGGCGCAGCAGGGTGAGCGCACGGCAAAAGGTCTCGCGATCGCCGAGCGCAGACCAGCCGCCCGCGGTGAGCGGTTGCGTCGCCGGCCAGGGCGGCGGCTCCACCGCCCGCATCGGCCCTGGCTTTGCCTGCTCGCAGCGGCCTGGCCAGGCGGCGGTGAACCCCTGCTGCCGCAACCAGTTCAGGTCGGCGGCGATCGCGCCCACATCCGCATAGCAAGGCCCGTGCAGCTGGCTGAGCTGGGCTGCTGCCCGCTCGGCCAGTCCCGCAGACTCCTCGGGGGAGGCCTGGACGTTGGTGGCGGTCAGTTCCGGCTGACGGCTGAGCAGCTGGATCAGGTGGAGCAGCCGCTCGCACTCCAGCAGGCGCGAATAGGCATGGGGGATCAGCCGGGCGTCCCGGTTGCGGGCGGCGCTGATCCGCCGCTCCAGCTTTGCCAGCACTGCCTGTAGGTGTGGCTCCAGCGGCTCATGGTGATGGGGTTCGACGCAGACCACCGCCGCGAAACCTTCCGAGCGGCTGGGCGAGAAGGCGGCCTGGGCCAGCAGGGAGACGTGGTTGTCGATCACCTGCTCGGGGATGCTGTGATCACGGTGTTGGTTCCACTGCTGGCAGAGCTCACGCGGTGTGCTCAGCCACCAGCCGATCCACTCCACCGGCACCGGCAGCTCCAGCTTCTGGGTGATCGCCAGCCGCCAGGCCCGGCGCGAGAAGGTGGCTTCCACGATCACCGGGGCGCCTGAGCTGACAGCCTCCTGGATGCGCTGGTGCATCACCGCGGCGATGTCATCCCATGGGCCAAAGACGCCGCGATCACCAAAGATTTCGGCGCGAATGTCGCGGCTGCTGATGTAACAGGGGGGAGGCTCCTCAGTGCCGCTCAGCAGCGCGGCCAGGTGGCGGGCGAGCGTGGACTTACCGCTGGCCGGTGGGCCGATCAGCAGGTGGCAGCGGAGTGGGCGTTGCGGCGTCGCCGAGCAGCTGCTGAGTTGCTCGGCCGTCGTCGATGGAATGAAGCGAGTCATGGGCGTTGGAATAAAGGACACATCCCCAGCTCCATTGGGCAGCAAGTGGCGCTGCCATTCCTGCTGCATTCATCACGATTCGGTAGCGGTACTTGCCGTGCTGGTGGCGGTCAGTACCAAAGGCCGATTACGGCCGTGGTGGCAGGAGCATTCCGCAACCCGCCGACCAGCGCGAAATCCGCTGCCTGCTCCGATTCCACCTCCTCTGCGCCCTGCCACCGGCCTGCGTGTGGCCTCTGGCCCGTTCCATCAGCACCTGCTCGACGACCTCGCCCCTCCGGGGCCGACTCCGCTGCTGTGGCGGAGCCTGAGCCAGTGGGGCGAGCTGCTGCGTGCTGGCGAGCTGGAGGCGGTGCTGCTGGCGAGCGTTGGCCCTGATCTGGAGGCACCACCTGCACCGGTCGAGGGGATGGAGTGGCTGCCCCTGGGCCGCTGGGGGTTGCTCCTCGCCTGCCGTTTGAACGGCCACGATTCCGCCGCCGCGCCGCCGCCCCGGACCTTCCGGTTCCTGGCACCGCCGGTGGCGGCGGCACCGGCGCTCCATCACGCCCTGGAGGAGCAGCAGCTGGCGGCCATCACCCCGCTCGATGCGGTTGCTGCCACCGACTGGCTGGCGGCGTTGCAACGGGGTGATGGGCTGCTGCCGGTGCCGCCGTCGCTGCTGCAGACCAGCCCCTGGCGGGAGGCCTCACTGACGGCGGTGTGGCCATGGGAGCCGCTCGTGGAGCGTCTCTGGCTGCTGGTGCCCCCGGAGCTCGCCGGAAGTGCGGCCGTTCTGTCTCTGGCCGCCAGGCTGCGGGAGCGGATCGCAGCGGCTTCAAGATGACGGTCTCAAGGCTCACCAAGTGCAGCAGCTCCAAGCGGTTACGTTCAAGCACCGCCATCGCCTCCCCCACCCGTATGGCTCTGTCCTCCCCGATCAAGAGCACGGCAAAGGCGACGTGTTGTTCTGTTCAGTGGAGCAGTTGGACCATCACCAGGGCATCGACATAACCCAGCTGCCTGTGACGAAATGCCCCCGGCAGGGTGCCGATGATCTGAAAGCCGTTCTGCTGCCAGCAGCGGATGCCGGCGGTGTTGGTGCTCACCACCAGGTTGAACTGCATCGCCCGGAAGCCAAGCCGCCGGGCGGCCTGGAGCGAGTGCCGGCAGAGGCGGCTGCCGACGCCCTGGAGCCGGCAGTGCTCGGCTACCACGTAGCCGGCGTTGGCCACATGGGCGCCGAGGGCGAGGGAGTTGGGCCTGAGGTAGTAGGTGCCCACCACGGCTCCGGTGGCACCGATGGCCACCATGACGGCCTGGCTCTGTTCCACCCACAGGGCCCCGGCCTCGCTCTCGCTGATCGCCGGATCGTGGGGGAAGGTGTCCCCGGCGCGGAACACCGGCTCCAGCAGCCGCCACACTCCAGGCCAGTCGTTTGGCTCAAACGGGCGGATCTGCAGCGGGGATGCCACCGGGGCCGGGGATGCCGATCATCAGTGCTGTGATTGTCACGCCCTTTGTTGCCGCCATGCGTGAGCTGCTGCACTTCGCCACCCATCGGGCCCAGGAGCTGGTGGACATCACTGAGGCCGTGACCGCGGTGGTGCGGCGCAGCGGCATCGCCGACGGGCTGGTGCATGTCTACGCCCAGGGCGCTACCGCGGCTGTGATGATTCAGGAGAACTGGGATGAGAGCGTTCAGGAGGACGTGATCGATTTCCTGCGCCAGCAGATCCCGAAAGGTGTCTGGAAGCATGACGCCCAGGACGGCAACGGTGATGCCCACCTCAAAGCCGGTCTGGTGGGGCCGTCGGAAACCATCCCGCTGATCGACGGACACCTGGGCCTGTCGCGCTGGCAGAACATTTTCTTCTGCGAGTTCGATGGCCCGCGCCAGGAGCGCTCGGTGGTGGTCACGGTGCTGGTCGCCTGATCACCCCATAACGGAAGGCGCCCCGTGGGGGGCGCCTTGGCACCGGTTGCGGATCATCGCCTTGGCATCTGGGGCCTGACCGATCGGGTGTCTGTGTTTCACGCATGGCCTGTCTGGGGCCTGGCAGGTAAGGGATGGGATCACGTCTCCGGGAAGAGATGCTCGGGGCTTGACCTTCTCGGCTGTGATCCGGGCCCGGGTTATGCAGCCCGGGATTTGAACACGCGGGGAACAGAACTGGCATATCGCTCTCTGCGGTTACGGGATGGCGTTCGCGCTGCGCCATCAAGTTCACGAGTGGTTTCACGCATCTTTGGCGCACCTCCGCTTTGGGCACCGGCTCGGGTGATCCCTGGCCGGACTCTCTTGGAGGGTGAGGGTCGGGTTGGCTACCGGGCCTCCCCTCAACTTCAAAGTACGCCTCTTTTCAGGCTTCAGCGGCTTCCAGGAGTACCTGTTCCCGTACCACTCTTGCGGCTTGTTCGGCGCAAGGACTCGCAGGCCTCGCGGTCGCCACTTGGAGGGGTTGGCTCGCGAGTCAGCGCTGACGGCTCAGCGGGAGGATTCGCACCCTCAGGTCAGGGCCGCCAACCGGCTGTCGCTCTGGATCCAGCTGGGTACGGTGCCGATAGAGGCGAGCGATGGAATGCTGCGTGAGCTGGTGCTGGCCATCGGACTCCCCGTGGTCCTGCTGGTGCTGGCGGTGCTGGCCCTGGAGCACTGGGGCGATCGAATGCCGCGCTGGCTGCAACGCCTCTCCCAGCGGCCCTCCCTGCTGTGGAACACCGGCATCGGCCTGATCATCGGCCTGTCGCTGCTGCGCTGGCTGCTGCAGCGCTGAGGTGTTCAGGGAATGAACAGTTCCTCGTAGCCGCCGCTTTCGATGGCAGCGACCGCTGCCTGAAGCTCGCCTGTGACCTGGCGAATCCGCGGCCAGCTGGTTGTTGTCAGCACCAGGATCGCGATGCTGCGCCCGCTCAGATTCTGCTGATAACGCAGGTTGGTATCGGTGGTGATCAGGAGCTCGTAGCCCTCCTGCTCCGCCAAGCGAATCAGTTCGCCATTGGTGACGGTCGACCAACCCAGCTCATAAGCCGTGGCAATCACATGGCCGGTCAATGAACGGCGAAGAGGAACGGGTGTCCCCTGGTCAAACAGGATCCGCACTCAAGCCAGTGCGGCAGCTGCGGTGCTCCGAGCAGCGTGCTCCAGGACCAGCCGGGACTGCTCAAGGCTTACCCCTGGGAACAGTTCGACGAATTCAGCCAAGGAGACGCCGTCTTCCAGGTTTTCAAACAGAGCCGCCACTGGAATCCGGGTACCGCGGAACACCCAGGCGCCGCTCACGCGCTGAGGATCACGCTCCACAGCACTGCAGCCTGCCCAGCCCAGATCGGTTTGCGTGGTCATGGCCCTCAGGGCGGCCGGACTCATGAATGGTAGGCAGCACCTCCTACCTGAGCTGCCGGATGACTGGATCTCAGGCAACGGTCTGGTGCTGCACCAGGAAGGCCTCGATCCAGTCGTGGTGTTGCTTCTGGGTAATGCGATTCGCGATGGAGGTGGCCTCCTCCGGGACTTGAAACCGCTTGCGGAAGGCCTTGGTGAATCCCTCCAGCTGGGGCTGGGGAAGGCTGCGGATGGTGGCGTGAATCCGCCGGATCGTGGTGCCATCGAGGGGCAGCAAGGCCGGATCTTCTTGGGCCTCCTGGATACCGTCAGCCGCTGCAGCGTCGGAGTACTGGCCTACGGGTGGGTGGATGCTGGGGCGGTGACCGTTGCCAGCCGGTGAGCGCCGCAGTGAGCCGTTTCCGGCAGCGGCATTGGCTGTTATCCCGTTTGGGGAGTGGGGCGGTATGTCGCCCCGAGAGGTGTGCTCGGTGATGCCCCCCCGTGAGGGGACCCCCGAGACGCTTGAGGTGACCTCTCGCTGCTGCTTGTCGTACAACGCCAGCCCGAACGGGTTCCCGAAGGTCATCAACGCCCGCTTCATGGCGTCGGTCTCGGCTTCCTTGAGGGCGGATTCATGGGCCTGGCCCAGGTCGACGTCGATGCCGTGGCCGGCGCCGCTGCCTTCCCGCACGATCCCGCCGACGATCACCCGCACCCGGGCGGTGTAGGTGACGCCCCAGCCGTCACGTTGCGGTGGATCGGAGGGCTTACTTGGCTCACGGCCGATGCGGCGTTCCGCCTGGGAGACGCACTGCAACGCGACCGTCTCCCGCTGCCAGCCGTCGAACCCAAAGATCCGGTTGGCCTCGGCGATTGCCACCCAGCCCTCGATGTAGCTGACCTTGCCTCGGCCCTGGTCGCGCTGCTTGACGTTGGCGCGACTCAAGGGTGCCGCAAGTGCAGCGACCTGCTCGGCGGTGAGGGCGGACGCCTGAGCGAAAGAGCGGTCGATGGTCGTTGTCGTGGTCATGGCATTAAGGGGCAGGGTGGGAACAAGCGATGGGAGTCAGCTGGCGGGGCTGCCGGCGGGCACGGACTCGATCAGCACCCAGCAGGGCGGATCGCTGCAGTGGATGTGATCGGGCGAAGGCCGTCGGCCCGGCTGGCGGGTGATGGGCACCACCCAGCTGCTCAGCCGTGTGGACCAGATGTGGCCCCTGGGCCGTGGGCTGGTGGGTGTGGTGTTGGCGGTTGTGCTGCCGTAGGTGGAGAGATCCATGGCTTCTGGTGGTGGGTGGAGGTGATGGCCTGGCTGGTGATGGCGCTGACGAAATTCCCTGGGCCCGCCCCTGCAGCGGACCCCTATCGAGGGGGCCTCTGGCCCCCCGCTCAGTGGATGCGCCAGTTGCGGTGGGAGAGGAGCTGGGCTCCCGGGATTTGCTGGCCGGCCTTGAGGGCCTGCTTGATGGCGGCCTTGTCGGGCTGGCTGGTGGTCTTGACCGTCAGCCACTCGGGAGCCAGGGCCTGCTCGTCGTCGATCTCGACGGTCTGGGATCTGCGGCTTGTGAGCTCGTGATTGGGGAAGCTGAACCGGGTGGCCTGCGGCTGCAGCCGGGTGAGCACCAGCACGAGGGACTCCTCCAGGGCATCGGCCCGACTGGAATCGCCACTGGCCAGGGCGGTGAGGCGTTTGGCCTGCTGCTGGCGGTAGGCGGCCTGGCCGCGCAGGTGCTCGATGACCCAGCAGGTGGCATCGGCCTTGGCCGCCAGGGCCGCCTTGTTGCCCTCCTCGGCCAGCAGGGCGGCCTCCAACTCAGCGAGGGCCTGACTGCGGGAGTCGTCGTCATCGGCCTCCAGCTGCTCGGCCAGCTGGCCGATGGCGGTGGTGAGCTCCTGGGCCTCGATGCCCAGCTGCCAGAGCGAACCCGAGCGCTGGAGAGAGCAGGCCGGGCCAGCGGCCTCTGGAGCAGACACCGCAAGGGCAGTGGCGTAAGCGGCAGGGATGGGGGTGAGAACGGACATGACGGTGAGAAGGCGATGGGAAACGGAGGGGCCCACAGGCGCGGAAGGCTTCAGGGGCAAGAAGCAGCAGCGGGATCGGCCCAGCGAGCGGCGGATGGGCTGACCTCCATCACGGCGATCGGCACCGGGGAACGGGAGGCCATGCGGCGGGCTTCGCTCACCAGCGAGGCCGTGCCGGACCCACCGGGGAAGGCCACCACCAGCACGGAGGTGGAGACACCAGGGGAGGTGTGGGCCTCGGCCCTGGCCACGGCCAGCTCGAGCAGCTTCCGGTTGCGGATCGGCCCGGCGGCCCGGCCATGGCGCCGCCATTCGGCGGGCATGACCAGCGCCGACCAGCCCAGCTGATGGGCGGCTCGGGCAATGGCGGCATCGGCACCGCGGGCCCCGCCGTGGAGCAGCAAATGGACCAGCCGGCCGCCGCTGCGGGCCAGCAGCTCAGCGGCAACGCGCTGATGGGGCCAGTCCAGATCACGGCCGCCGCCGGCCGCGATCACAAGGGAGCGACCGGGGCCCACTTCGGGCCTGGATGACATACAAAGAGCCATGGAATCAGTTGCCGTGGATGACAACTGATCGGGGCATCAAGGCCGCTCAGACATATGCGGCGTTGATGGCGAGATCAGGGGATGACGTTGCCGCAGGCGATGGGCTCGGGGCCTTTGGCGCGACCCTTATTCTACCAGTACAAATGCACTTGAGGAGTGCCAGAGCCGCTGCAAGCACTTGGATCTGAGGAGTTCGGGCTCATGCTCACAGGCCTGGATTGAGTGACAGCCAGCTGGCCATCTTTGCGGCCGGCCTGGGGCTCCAGGCCTGATGGACAGCCGCGCAACCGCGCGAGGTAACCCCTGGCCATCAGCGCCCTTGATCTATCACCTGCCGGCCGGATGAGCAGCGGCACCGCAGCCGCGGGAGAGCCACCGGGCAGCCGTGACCTGAGCGCACCCATCCCGGCGGCGGCGAGGGGAGATCAGATTCACGCGAGCGCAAGGGTCGGCGAAGCCGACTTGTCCCGCCCTTGCGCCGCGTGACACCCTGCATCCCCGCCGCCGGGTGGTCTCCGTCCTTGTGCGCCTGAGGTGTCTTCTTCTTGAGCGATCAACTGCAAGAGATGCAAGAGAAAGTCCCGGTCTGCCTCCGGCTGATCAATGGCCGGCTTTAGTGCCCAGCGACCACCACGGGCGCAGCTGGCCGGCACAGAACCCTTGAAAGCCCAGAAACAGGCAAGTTTCTCTTGCACTTTCTCTTGCAAGTAAAAAAGAAGGGTTCCCGGTTTCGCCGAGAACCCTTGCTATCACTGATCGGGGCGACAGGATTCGAACCTGCGACCTAGTGCTCCCAAAGCACCCGCGCTACCAAGCTGCGCCACGCCCCGAATGGATGACTCTACCTGTACCCCCAGTCATCCCAGGAGATCGGATCAGAAGGTCAGAACCCTTCATGCCTGACCTGTGGATGTTTTCCCTTGACGGAAACCCTTTTCTCCACAGAGGTTGAAAAATACCTCTTGCGTCGAATGGCAAGAGAGCCATACCACGGAGCAGGGGTTTTCAGTGCATCAGACCCGGCCACGTCCCCGGGTAGCGCAGGGTGCGCCAGTCACCCCGGGGGGTGCTCACTTCGATCCCGATCCCAATGGGCTGTTCCACAGCGCCGACCTGCTTCTGCCACCAGTCAAGGGCCGCTTCCCAGGCGGCATCCATCGACTCGAAATGGTCATCAAGGACCGGATGGGGCGAACACTGCTGATCCACCAGCCGGTAGAGACGACCTTTGCTGGCGTTCAAAAGAGACCTGACGCCAAGATGGGAGTACGCCATGGGGTGAGCTGAAGCATCAACCGATTGTGGAGGCTGTGCCAGCTGCTGACTGTCACCTTGATTACCAAGGGTGTTGTTCGTTACCTTCTCATGCCGATCCGATCAGGAAGCTTCCAGCTGGGCGATGCAGTCGATCTCGATCCGGGCACCTTTTGGCAGAGCGGCCACTTCCACGCAGGCCCGTGCCGGAGAGACCCCGGCCCCGAACATTTCGGCATAGATCTGGTTCACCGCCACGAAATCGGCCAGGTCGGCCAGAAACACTGTCGTGCGCACCACCTGCCGGGGTGTGCAACCGGCGGCGGCCAGCACCGCTTCGAGATTGGCCAGCACCTGCCGGGTCTCGGCTTCCACATCACCTTCTCCCACCATCTGCCCGGTGGAGGGGTCGAGGGCGATCTGGCCCGAGCAGAACAGCAGCCCGCCGGCCTTGACGGCCTGGTTGTAGGGGCCGACAGGAGCCGGGGCCGCAGCCGTGTTGATCGCCTCAGGCGGGGAAGCGCCGACCATGACAGGGGAAGATGGGGTGCTGAGCGTAGGGGAGGTGGCCGATCGGCAGGATCCCACAACCACCTTTGAGTCGATCACCGATCCCCGGATTCTCTCCCCCCGTTGAGGCTGCCTGGAGCGAGGCGCCCCACCGTGACCAGGTCCGGCTTGAGAATGTCTGGCACCGCTATGGCAGGGCCACCGGCGGGCCTGCGCCCGCTGCGGCCATGGGCGATGGCTGGACCCTGGAAGCGATCAACTTCAACCTCCGCCCCGGCGAACTGGTGGGCCTGCTCGGACCCTCCGGCTGTGGCAAGACCACCTTGCTGCGTCTGGTGGCCGGATTCGAGCGGCCCAGCCTGGGCCGCATCCTGATCAAGGGCCAGGAGGTGGCTGGGTCCAGGCGCTGGGTGGCGCCGGAGCGCCGAGGGGTCGGCATGGTGTTTCAGGACTACGCCCTGTTTCCCCATCTCGACGCCTGGCGCAACACCTGCTTTGGCCTGAAACCCCGCCAGGACCGCAGCCGGGCCAGTTGGTTGCTGGAGCTGCTTGGTCTGAAGGGACTGGAGCACCGCTACCCCCACGAGCTCTCCGGCGGCCAGCGCCAGCGCCTGGCCCTGGCCCGAGCTCTGGCGCCGGGTCCCTCTCTGCTGTTGCTCGATGAGCCCTTCTCCAACCTGGATGTGGAGGTGCGCTTGCGACTGCGCAGTGAGCTCCCCGGCGTGCTCAGCCGCTGCGGGGCCAGCGGCGTGATCGTGACCCACGATCCCGAAGAGGCCCTGGCGATCTGCGATCGGGTGGCGGTTCTGGAAGCCGGCCGCATCCACCAGTGCGCCAGCCCCCGCCAGCTGGTCTCCAGCCCGGCCAGTGCCTTCGTCGGACGCTTCGTCTTGCAGGGCAATCTGCTTCCGGCCGCTTGGGAAGGGCAGCGTCTGCGCACCCCGTTGGGCTGGCTGGAGCGGGCGGTTCCACAGGCGAACTCGTACCTGGCTGGCCTGTCAGGCGAAGGCAAGGCTGGTCCCCTGGAGGTGTTGCTCGACCCCACGGCCCTGGAGTTGATCGCCGATCCGGACGGCGCAGCCTGGGTGATGGGGCGCGAGTTTCTGGGACGGGATTGGTTGCTCCAGGTTCACCTGGAGCAACCCTCCAGGCCTCCCCTCAAGCTGAGATTGCGTCTTCCCCTGGACCAGGAATTCAGCAACGGACAACGCTGCCGGTTGCGCATCCGCCCGTCCCAGTCGGCCTTGCTCTTCCCCGCAGGGCTCCGGGTGGTGGGCGTGTCAGACGATGGGGAGCTCAGCGGCTCCTGATCCCGTCCACTGTTCCTTCTGCTGACGCCGCTCCGCCAGCTGCCGAGGGCCCGAGACCATCAGGAAGAGATTCGTGGCGCGCTCCAGGCCGATCGTGCTGGGAATGGTGAACGCCCCTAGGCGTCGTCGCGCTTCCACCTCGGCAAGACGCGCCGCGATCGCCGCCCGGCTAGCCGGTTCCACGTCCACGGCCGTGACGGCCCAGCGCAGGTTGGCCAGGGTGTACTCATGGGCGCACCAGACCCGGGTGGCGGCAGGGAGGGCGGCGAGGCGCTGCAGGGCGTGATGCATCTGCTCCGGCGTTCCTTCACGCAGGCGCCCGCACCCGCCTCCGAACAACACATCACCGCAGAACAGCTCCCCCTGGCCGCCAGGAACCGGCGGCAGCAGGAAGGCCAGATGGGAACGGGTGTGGCCGGGCAGCTCCAGCACCTCCACCCGCCGCCCCAGCAGTTCGATCACATCCCCCTCCGCCACCGGATGGGTCTGCAAGGGGATGCGCTCGCGATCGGCGGCGCTGGCGATCACCTCGGCCCGGGGCCAGCGCCGCAGCAAGGCCGGTGTTCCGCCGATGTGGTCGCGATGGTGGTGGGTCTGGAGCACGGCGACCAGCTTCAGCCGATGCTCCTGCAGCCAGGTGGCCACCGGCTCCGCCACACCTGGGTCCACCACCACCGCTTCGGTGCCGTTGCGGAGCACCATCACAACATTGTCGGTGAGGATCGGAATCAGCCCCACATCCACGGCCACCTTCCCTGCCACCGCCCCAGCTCCATTGCCAAGACCGTCCATGGGACCGTCCGGCGATGCCAGCCTGGGCTCGCCCTGCTCTGCGCCCATCGTTAAAGTCCAGTTTGCGGTGCAGTTCCATGATCACCGTCGCCCTGGCAAAAGGTGCCCTCCTCAAGGATTCGGTTCGGCGCTTCGCCGCCGCAGGCCTCGATTTCAGCCCCCTGCTCGATGACGACAACCGCCAGCTGATGGTGCCAAGCCCCTGCGGCACGGCCCGTGCCCTGCTGGTTCGTAATGCCGATGTGCCTGTTTATGTGGCCTACGGCCAGGCCCAGTTGGGCGTCGTTGGCGACGATGTGCTGCGGGAGCATCGCCTGCCGGTGGCACCGCTGCTGGATCTCGGCTTTGGCGGTTGCCGCATGGCGGTGGCCGTCAAGGCGAGCAGCGGCTACCGCCGGGCCTCCGATCTGCCGGCCCACTGCCGCGTGGCCAGCAAGTTCGTGCGTTGCGCTGAAGCGTTCTTCGATCAGCTTGATCTGCCGGTGGAGCTGATCCATCTGACAGGATCGGTGGAGCTGGGTCCGATCACCGGCATGTCCGAGGCGATCGTCGATCTGGTGGCCACCGGCCGCACCCTTCGGGATAACGGCCTCGTGGCGATCGAAGATCTGTTCACCAGCACGGCCCGCCTGATCGGCCATCCGATCGCGCTGCGCCTCGATCATGGATCGCTGCAGACGATCGTGGACCAGATCGCCACGGCAGCCCCCGCGGCCCGTCCACCGGTGCCGGCCTGATGGCCAATCTGGATCGTCAACGCTTGCTGCGGCTGCTGCCCTACCTGGGCCGCGATCGACGCCGCCTGCTGCTCACCCTGCTGCTGCTGATCCCGGTGGCCCTGGCAGCGGCCATCCAGCCGCTGCTGGTCGGCCAGGCGATTTCCGTGCTGCGCAAAGAACCCACCGTCGCCTGGCTGAGCGGGCTTGCTGTGCCCCAGGCCATGCACCTGCTGGTGCTGCTGCTCCTCGCCGCGGTGCTGCTGCGGCTGGCCCTGCAGGGAATCCAGAGCTACAGCGTCCAGGCGGTGGGCCAGCGCCTCACCGCCCGGATCCGTGACGACCTCTTCCGCCATGCCATGGAACTGTCGCTCCGGTTCCATGACCGCACGCCAGTGGGCAAGCTGCTCACCCGGCTCACCAGTGACGTCGACGCCCTGGCCGAGGTGTTCGGCAGCGGGGCCGTCGGGGTTCTGGCTGACCTGGTCACCCTGCTGGTGATCGCCATCACCATGCTGATGATCGAACCCCGGCTCGGGGCCCTGCTGCTGGGGATCCAGGTCCCGGTCGTGCTGGTGATCCTCTGGCTGCAGGGGCGGTATCGCAAGGCCAATTACCGGGTCCGCGAGGAACTCAGCCAGCTCAACGCCGATCTTCAGGAGAACCTCCAGGGCCTTGAGGTGGTGCAGATGTTCCGGCGGGAGGCCATCAACAGCCGCCGGTTCGCCCACACCACCGATGCCTACCGCGAGGCGGTGGGGGGCACGATCTTCTACGACAGCTCCATCTCCGCCTTCATCGAATGGGTGGCCCTGAGCGCGGTGGCCCTGGTGCTCGCCCTGGGGGGCTGGATGGTGACCAGCGGCGCCATGGGTCTGGGCACCCTCACCACGTTCATCCTCTTCTCCCAGCGCCTCTTCGATCCACTGCGTCAGCTGGCGGAACGTTTCACCCAGATCCAGGGAGGACTCACGGCCGTCGAGCGGATCGGTGAATTGCTGGAGCAACCGATCGAGATCAGCGACCTCGCCGATGTCCAGCGCAGCCAGGCGGCGCTGCGTTCCGGCCGGGAGCGGGCCAGCGCCGGCGAGGTGGTGTTCGAGGACGTGTCCTTTGCCTACCGCCCCGACGACCCGATTCTCACTGGCCTGAGTTTCCGCATTGCCCCGGGGGAGCATGTGGCCCTGGTGGGCCCCACCGGCTCTGGCAAGACCACGGTGATTCGCCTGCTCTGCCGGCTTTACGAACCCCAGCGGGGCAGGATCCTTCTCGATGGCATCGATATCCAGGAACTGCCGATCGCCACCCTGCGCCAGCGGCTCGGTGTGGTGCTGCAGGACACCTTCCTGTTCAGCGGCAATGTGGCTGACAACCTGCGCCTGGATGCGGCGATCGAGGACGGCGAGCTCGAGAGGCTCTGCCATGAACTCGGCCTCGACGCCCTGCTGCGCCGCCTGCCCGACGGTCTGGCCACGGAACTCAGGGAGCGGGGCGGCAACCTCTCCTCGGGGGAGCGTCAGTTGCTCTCCGTGGTGCGCGTCGCGATCCGGAATCCCTCGGTGCTGATCCTCGACGAGGCCACCGCCTTCATGGATCCCTCCACCGAGGCCACCCTGCAACGGGACCTCGACAAGCTGCTGCACGCCCGGACGGCGATCGTGATCGCTCACCGCCTGGCCACGGTGGAATCCGCAGACCGCATCCTGGTGCTGCGCAAGGGGCGGCTGATAGAGCAGGGCAGCCACCAGCAGCTGCGCGCTGCCCATGGGCTCTACGCCCAGCTGGCCGACCTGCAGGAACGGGGGCTCGTCAAGCTCTGAGCGGAAGCTCCGAGATCGGGCAGGATCAGAGCGATGCCAGGCTGCCTTCCCCAGGATTTGGATCCTTCCGCCGATTGGTCCAGTCTCTACGGCCCCCAGTGCCGGATCTGTACGAGCGCGAATCCCCAGATCCAGCTGGTGTTGAGCCTCGACAAGGAGATCGACCTGATCGAACTCGAGCGACTCTGTGATGCCGTGGGCTGGAGCCGCCGGCCGCTGCGGCGTGTGCGCAAGGCGCTGGAGAACAGCCTGCTGCGGGTCGGGCTGTGGCGGCACGATCCCAGGCTCCCCAAGCTGGTGGGCTTTGCCCGCTGCACCGGCGACGGCGTTCTGGAGGCCACCGTCTGGGACGTCGCCGTCCATCCCACCTATCAGGGGACGGGCCTGGGTCGGGAACTGATGGCCTACGTGCTGGAGCGGTTGAGGCTGATGGAAGTGGATCGGGTGAGCCTCTTCGCCGACCCGGATGTGGTGGGGTTCTACGAACTGCAGGGATGGGAGCTGGAGCCCAGGCAGCGCCGCTGCGCCTTCTGGTATTCCCCCTGATCAGCCAGGAGGCTGGGCAGGCTCAGCCGTTGCGGCGCAACTCGGCCGGTCGCAGGTTGAGGCTGAGGGTCCGGTCGCCGCGGCGCACCCGCACCGTCAGCTCCTGGCCGACCTTGCCGCCATCCACCGCCACCTGCACGTCGGAAGGGTTCTTCACCCGCTTGTCTCCCACCTGCTCGATCAGGTCGCAGGCCTGAAGCCCCCCCTGGTCGGCGGGGCTGCCTTTCAAAACGTCGACCACCACGACGCCGTTGATTTCGGGCAGGCGGCACTTGGTGGTGGTGGCATTGATCTCCCTGGCCAGTTGGGGGGTGAGGGCCTGCAGGCGCACACCGATGTACGGGTGAGAAACCCTGCCGTTCTCGAGGATCTGGGCGGCGATCTGGCGGGCGAGGTTGACCGGGATCGCAAAGCTGAGTCCACCACCCGGCGCCTGCCGAATCGCCGTGTTGACGCCAATCACCTGGCCGCTGTCGTTGATCAGCGGACCGCCGCTGTTTCCGGGGTTGACGGCAGCATCCGTCTGGATGTACGGCACTCGCTGACCTTCCCCGATCGCATTGGTGCGCTGGATGGCGCTGATGATCCCTGCCGTCACCGTGTTGTCGAGACCGAGCGGGTTACCGATCGCAATCGCCCATTCTCCCGGCCTCACCTTGGTCGAGTCACCGAGGGGGGCCACCGGCAGTCCCTGGGCCACCACCTTCACCACCGCGATGTCGGTGAGGGGATCGCCGCCCAGCACCTTGCCGTTGAAACTGCGCCCGTCCGGCAGGGTCACCGAGACTTCGTTGGTCCCTTCCACCACATGGGCATTGGTGATGATCACCCCGTCGGAACGGGTGATGAAGCCGGACCCCTGGCCCTGCTGCTGCTGGATCGCCGGGGCACCGCCGAACAGGCCGCCGAGCGGATTGATCACCCGCTTGACCGTGTCGATCCTCACGACGGCGGGTCCCACCTTGTCGACGGCCTCGACGATGAAGCGATTGCCGGCCAGCAGCGGGGCGGCCGTTGGAGCGTCACTCACCTTCGGCGGTGCAGCCGGTTTCCCCTTCTGCTCCAGCAGGTTCGGAACGCCCAGGTTGCAGCCCCCCAGCAGCACAGCGGCGCTGGCCGCGGCGATCAGGCAACGCACCAGAGCTGCCGGGGGAGTGGGCCGTTCAGGGGTCATGGAGAGGGGAGAGGTTCCAGGCCACGTGCCGCCTGCAGCAAGCAGGTCGGAGGCTGGGGATCTGCCTATATTCGGCCACTGTGGGACGAGGCGGAGGTGCAGCAGGGTCAGGAGCTGTGGCGCCGGGTTCAAGAGGCACTTCAGGCCAATCTGAGCAAGCCCACCTTCGAAACCTGGATCCGGCCGGCCCGCTGCGCCGGCTTCTCCGACGGAAGGTTGTGCCTGGAGGCACCGAACAGTTTCGCCAGCGGTTGGCTGCGCAAGAACTACCTGAGCACAATCGAGGCCGTGGCCTCCGAGCTGGCCGGCCAGACCGTGCGGGTCGATGTCGAGACCGCTGCAGAGGCAGGCAATGACCCTGGCCTGGAGGCCGCCGCTGCACTCGGTTCCTCCAACCCGCAGCAGGGCGAGGCTGGCGGGGCTGACCACCAGCCCCGCCAGCTACCGGTCCCCCCGCCCCGCGGCGAAACGCCCCGCCGACCGGCGGCGGGGCTGAACCCCCGCTACGTGTTCAACCGCTTCGTGGTGGGCCCGAACAGCCGCATGGCCCATGCCGCCTCCCTGGCGGTGGCCGAGGCGCCCGGCCGCGAGTTCAACCCCCTGTTTCTCTGTGGCGGGGTTGGCCTGGGTAAGACCCACCTGATGCAGGCGATCGGCCATTACCGCGTCGAGATCGACCCGGAAGCCCGGGTGTTTTACGTGTCAACGGAATCGTTCACCAACGACCTGATTCAGGCGATTCGCAAGGACGGCATGCAGAAGTTCCGCGACCGTTACCGAGCCGCCGATCTGATTCTTGTCGACGACATCCAGTTCATCGAGGGCAAGGAGTACACCCAGGAGGAGTTCTTCCACACCTTCAACGCCCTGCACGAGGCGGGCCGCCAGATCGTGATCGCCAGTGACCGCCCGCCCAGCCAGATTCCACGCCTGCAGGAGCGGTTGATCTCCCGCTTCTCGATGGGGCTGATCGCCGACATCCAGGCCCCGGATCTGGAAACCAGGATGGCGATCCTCCAGAAGAAGGCCGAGCAGGAGCGGATGTCCTTGCCCCGCGACCTGATCCAGTACCTGGCTGGCCGCTTCACCTCCAACATCCGGGAACTGGAGGGTGCCCTCACCCGGGCCGTGGCCTTTGCTTCGATCACCGGGCTACCGATGACGGTGGAATCGGTGGCGCCGATGCTGGACCCCGTCGGCAACGAGGTGGTGGTCACGCCCCAGCAGGTGGTCGAGAAAGTTGCGGAGGTGTTCGGCATCGGCGTGGAGGAGATGCGCAGCAGCAGCCGCAAGCGCGCCGTGAGTCAGGCGCGGCAGGTGGGCATGTACCTGATGCGCCAGAGCACCGACCTCAGCCTGCCCCGCATCGGCGATGCCTTCGGCGGCAAGGATCACAGCACGGTGATGTACGCAGTCGAGCAGATCGAGAAGAAGCTGGCGATCGACCCCACCTTGGCCCGCCAGCTCCAGCAGGTGCGGGACCTCCTGCAGATTGATTGCCGCCGCCGCCGCTGAGCCGCCCTGCCAACTTGGGGGATGGTCAGGTGAGGGGGAGGCTGGGGTCGAGCCCCTCCACCTCTCCTTGAAACACACGGCTGGAGGTGATGTCAGCCGCTTCGATCGTGATCAGATCCCGCTTGGTCAGGCCCGGCCCCAGGTGATTGAACAGCCGGTTGGCCTGGCGCATCCTGGCCCGGTCGATGGCGTTGCGGATTGAGCGGGCATTGGCGAAGAAGGGGAGCTGCATGCGCCGCCGGATATAATCAGCAAAAGCGGAGCTTGCTTCCTCGCTGAAGCGATAACTCTCCGCCGCCATGATCAACTTAGCAATGGCCAGAAGCTCACTGGCGGTGTAATCAGGGAAGTCGATGTGGTTGGCTACCCGCGAAGACAGCCCGGGGTTGGACTGGTAGAACACATCCATTCGATCCTTGTAGCCGGCGAAGATCACCACCAGATCGTCGCGGTTGCTCTCCATCACCTGCAGCAGAATTTCAATGGCCTCGGCGCCATAGTCCCGCTCGTTCTCCGGCCGGTAGAGGTAGTAGGCCTCGTCGATGAACAGCACGCCGCCCATGGCCCTCTTCAGCATCTCCCGGGTTTTCGGAGCGGTGTGGCCGATGTACTGGCCGACCAGGTCATCCCGGGTGGCGGTGACCAGGTGGCCCTTGCGCACATAGCCGAGCCGGTGCAGGATCTCGGAAATCCGCTCTGCCACCGTTGTTTTGCCCGTGCCGGGATGTCCGGTGAACGACATGTGCAGGCTGGGGGCACCGGTGGCCAGGCCGACCTGCTTGCGGGCCCGCTCAACAACCAGCAGGGCGGCGATCTCGCGGATCCGCGTTTTGACAGGTCGCAGGCCGATCAACTCCCGATCGAGCTGCTCGAGCACCTCGTCAACACCGGTACCGTCATAGGCGGCGCGCAGATCGACGGGGGTGTCGTCATCGACGGCTCCCTGACCCACTGGCTGAAGCGGACTGGGCGGCCAGTCGCTGCGGGGCTCCATCAGGGCACCAGGGCGTCGATGGCGGCGGCGAAGGCATGGTCGATGGCCCCGAGCGGGGTTCCGAGCTCCTCGGCCCGCAGCGTGATGTTCACGTAGGTGCGCCCGAAGCTGATGTCCGGATACCGCCCCTGCTGCTCGCAGAAGTCGTTGAGGAGATCGAGGAAGGCGCGGTTGCTGGCGTAGTCCTCGAATTCGATGCGGCGCTCGAGGCGGTCGGCCTGCTCGGGTTTGGGGCGTGGTGTCCAGGGCTGGTCCATGGGGTCAGGCTACGGGAGGCTTGACAGCGAGGCAGTCGGTGCGGGCAACCGCCAGCCGGCTGGCCCAGGCAGCGGCATAGGCCCGGTTGGCCGAGCGGGCCTGCGGATCGGTGCTGCCCAGGGGGTGGGGGAAGGTGCCCCGAATGGCGGCATTGGTGACGCAGAACATTGACTTCTGAAAGCTCATGCAGATCTTCACGCGCACGTCTCCCTCCCCGCGGGTGCGCTGGAGGTACCAGCTGTGCAGGCGCTCCGGCAGGTGGCGGTACATGTCCTGCATCAGCAGGCTCGGCGGGATCCCGGACCCCATGGTCGGCAGCGGATCGGCATAGAGGGCGCCGTAGGCGAACTGGGCCTGATCCGGTGAGATCTGGTGGGCCTGGGCATTGAAGCTGACCGTTCCCAGGAACGGCATGCCCCGCAGGAACACCGCCTCCACGTAGGGCACGGCCACGTCCACCAGAAAGGTGAGGCCTGCCTCCGGCGGCAGCACCCAGAGGTGCTCGCCCGCCACCTCGACCCCGTAGGTGATCGGATTGGCGGCGGCGGCCACCAGACCCGCCTTGAGGAACTCCACGACGGCGTCGATCGAGTCCATCTGCCCATCGGCCTCGGCGCGGGCCAGATCGAGGAACAGATCGCTCATCACCCGCCAGAACTGGCCCAGGGCGTGGGTGGTGGCGGCGGCTCGGATCAGCTCAATCAGGAAGCTAGGGAAGAGCGGATGGAGCAGGGCCAGCAGGGGATCGCGGCGCGTCTTTTTTGAGATGATCGCTGCGCAGCTGGCGGCGAAGGGCTCCGAATCCAGGTAGGCATCGAGGCCACCGGTGCCGTGCCAGAGCATCGCCTTCATGCAGTACTCGGCGTACTCGAAGTTGATCCGATCGTGGTTCAGATGGCGCCAGATTTTGGCTGGGCTGTTGTCGCCATCGAGGTACTTGAACAGCGGGAAGGGCAGCAGAAGCTGGCGCTCAGCCTGGAAAATCAGGTTGGTGCTGTAGGCATCGAGCACTTCGCCGTAACTGTTCAGCACATCCACCACCTCGATCAGGTGGTCGGGCGTGTTGGCCAGCAGGGTTTCGCCGCCGAGCAATTTGGCCTCCAGTTCGGCGGCGCTGGGCATCCCACCGCTGTGAACCAGATCGGCTGGGATGATCGGCATTAGCCGAGGCCCCCGGTTTGCAGGGCGGCCGCCAGGGCAGGCAGCTGCACCATGGCCGTGGTGGCAGCCTCACTGAGTTTGCCTAGCCCGTAGGGCAACAGCCCGATCGCAAACACCGCCACAGCCAGGGCCATGGCAGGGATGGTTTCGCGGGGGGCAACCGCGGCAAGGTTCACATCAAGCCGGCCATGGGCCACTGGATCGATGAGCGGCGTTACCGCCAGCCGGCCGAAGAAGGCACGGTTCACCAGCAGCAGGAAGTACACCGCCGTCAGGCCCGAGCCCACCATCGAGAGCAGCGTGGCCACGGGGTAGGCGCTGATGCTGCCGCGGAACACCATGAATTCGGAGATGAAGCCCGCCATGCCCGGCATGCCGGCGCTCGCCATCACCCCCACGATCATTAAGGTGCCGGTGAACGGCAGGCCACGCTCGGGGTTGAGCAGGCCGTGCAGCACCGTGAGATCACGGGTGCCGGTTTTGCGATACACGATCCCCACCAGCAGGAACAGCAGCGCTGAGATCAGGCCGTGGCTCACCATCTGGAACACCGCCCCGAGGATCGACACTGGCGTGACCGCCGCAGCTGCAAGCAGGATGTACCCCATGTGGCCCACGGAGCTGAAGGCCACCATCCGTTTCATGTCTGTTTGGGCGATCGCCGCCAGGGAGCCAAACAGCACCGAAACCGCCGCCCAGATCGCCAGCCCCGGTGCCAGCAGCGCCCAGGCCTCCGGGAACAACCCCATGCAGAAGCGCAGCAGCCCGTAAGTGCCGAGCTTCAGCAGCACCCCCGCCAGCAGCACCGAAACCGGCGTGGAAGCCTGGGTGTGGGCATCGGGTAGCCAGTTGTGGAAAGGAAACAGCGGCACCTTGATGCCGAAGCCGATCAGCAGCGCCCCCAGCAACACCAGCTGGCTACCCATCGCCAGCCGTTCGCTGGTGACAGGCGTGAGGCTGAAATCCACCGTGCCGGTGTACAGGGCAAGGCCCAGGAAGGCCCCCAGGATCAGCATCCCGGAAGCGGCGGTGAAGATCAGGAACTTGGTGGACGCATAGGCCCGGTTGACCCCGCCCCAAACGGCGATCAGGCACCACAGGGGGATCAGTTCGAGTTCATAGAAGAGGAAGAAGAGCAGCAGGTTCTCGGCCAGAAAGGCACCATTGACGGCCCCACTGATCACCAGCAGCAGGGCGAAATAGATGCGCGGCCGCTTGTCGATGTCGCGGGTGCAGATGCCCGCCACCAGGGTTAAGGCACCGTTGATCAGCACCAGAGGCAACGAGAGCCCATCAACGCCGAGCTTGTATTCGAGCCCCAGGATGTCGACCCAAGGGAAGGACTCCTGCAGTTGCATGGCGCTGTTGCCGGGGTCGAAGCGGGCCAGCACCACCAGGCTCCAGGCCATCTGCAGGCCCAGCACCAGCAGCGTGACCGTGCGCATGCGCCCCTCTGCCGGCCTGCCGGGCCAGAGGGCCAGCAACAGGACTCCGGCGAAAGGAATCAGCAGCAGGATGCTCAGCATGGTGGGCCCCTCATCTGTTGAACCACTGCAGGGGTAACCACTGCAGCGAGGCCAGCAGCAGCACGATCGCCGCAACAACCGTGAGCACATAGCTCTGCAGCTGGCCGCTAACCACAAGCTTCAGACCCTCGGCGCTGGCAAGAGACAGCCGCCCGATGCCGTTCACCAGACCGTTGACGAGCGTACGGTCGAACCAGACGGTCAGCCGGGCCAGTCCCGCCACCGCCGCCACGATCGTCACCCGGTAAATCTTCTCGGTGTAGAAGTCGAAGGCGAGCAGGTCCCGCAGCGCTCTCAACGGCTGGAGCATCGATCGCGACCAGAACGTGTCCAGCCCCACAAGGGCGCCGGCGGTCACCCCGACCAGGCCGCTGGCGCAAACGGCGATGGCGGTGATCCGGGAGAAGGACGCCAGGCCGGGCACGGGATCAAGCCGGGCCATCAGGGCCGGCATCAAGGCCACCAGCACAGTGAGGATCACCATCGGCAGGGCCATGAGCCAGTTCACTTCTGGAGCACGCTTGGTTTTCGGCTTGGCCGGGCCGAGGAAAACCTGGCGGTACACGCGCGTGAGGTTGAACGCCGTCAGGACGTTGGTGAGGAGCACCACGGCGGCGAAGAACGGGGCCCTGGAGCCCAGCCCCTCCACCATCAGGCCGAAGCTCCAGAAACAGCCCAGGGGTAGCAGGCCCACCAGTCCGGCGCCGGCCACCAGGTAGGCCGTGGTGGTGGCCGGCATGCGCGACCCCATGCCTCCCAGTTCGGTGAGGTCCTGGCAGTTCGTGGTGGCGATCACGCTGCCCACGCTCATGAAGAGCAGCGCCTTGGCCAGTCCGTGGGCGAACAGCAGCAGCAGGGCAATCCCCGGTTGCTGCAGGGCGATGGCGATGAACACCAGACCCAGGTAGGAGGTGGTGGAGTAGGAGAAGGCCCGCTTGATGTCCACCTGGGCGATGGCCACCAGGGCCCCAGCCACGGCGCTGATGGTGCCCACAACCAGCAGCACGTTGACGGCCAGGGGCGATAAGCGCAGCAGCGGCATCACCTTCAGCAGCACCAGGGCGCCGGCGGTGACGACCACCGAGTTGCGCAGAATCGAGGCTGGATTCGGCCCCTCCATCGCCTCATCCAGCCACAGGTGCATGGGGAACTGGGCACATTTGCCCATCGGACCGGCGATCAGCCCCAGGCCCAGCAGCGTCCCGGCCATGGGCGAGAACGCACCACTGGCGTCGGCCTCGGCAGCCCAGACGTAAAGGTCCTTGAACTCCATTGAGCCCGCCCAGGCCGAGAGCGCCACCATGCCCATCAGCAGAAGCACATCACCCACCCGCTTGGTGAGAAAGGCGTCGCGGGCGGCGGTCACCACCAGGGGCTGGGCATACCAGAAGCCCACCAGGAGGTAGGTGGAGAGGGTGAGCATCTCCAGCAGGAAATAGCTCATGAACAGGCTGCTGCTCAGCACCACTCCTGCCAGGGCTCCCTCGAAGAAGCCAACCAGGGCATAGAAACGGGCCAGCGACCATTCCTTGTCCAGGTAGCCGAGGGCGTACACCTGGCCCAGCAGGCTCATCCCGGTGACCAGCTCGAGCGCCGCCAGGTTCGTGAGCGAAAGGTCGAAGCCGATGCGCAGGTCCAGATCGGCGGCGCGGAACCAGGCAAACTCAAGGTGCTGGGGCCCCAGCTGCCACACCTGCTGCAGGATCAGGCTGCTGTGCACCACCGCCAACAGGGTGCCGAGCAGGTTGAGGTAGGCCGCCGGCCGGGGGCCGTTGCGCCTGATCCATCCGGCCGCCCACGGCAGGGAGAGCACGACGCTGCCGAACCCGTAGAGCGGGATCAGCCAGACCATCTGGATGGAGTGGGGCATGGGCAACGCCAAGGTCAGAGCCGACCGCAACGGGTCAACTGGATGGGTCGATCGATCGCCGCATTTGGGTATCCGGGTCTGTTCATTGTCATCTCTCCAGCAGAACCTCTGCTAAAGGCTCGGGGCGATGCCTGCGCCGGCTCCAGCCGTCGTGGCCGATGGGTCGGCCGGATCGGTTCAAACGATGAAGCGAAACGTCACCATCATTAAAAGGTGGCTCTCTGATCCACTCCCCCCAGGCCATTGCGGTCGATCTGCCCAAGCCATTCCTTCAGATCTTCGCCATGCTGCCGCTCCTCCTCACACAGGTCACGAAAAAAGGAGCCATTCGACTCATCACGCACGACCGTGCAGAAGCGCGCCGCTTCGTCGTAGAGCAGAACCAGATCCTCCTCAAGTTCGAGGTCTTGATGGAGAAGCTGATACAGATCGGACCCGGTCCACACCGGCCGCAACTGGGAGGCGGCAGGGGCTACCCCCAGCGTGAGCATGCGCTCGATGATCCGCTCGGCATGCCGCAGCTCTTCTACGGTTTCACGCCGGAACCGATCGGCAGCCTCAGCCTGACCCCACAGGGCGACCAGGGAGGTCTGGGTCATGTACTGCTGCACCGCGGAGTATTCAAGGGTGAGGGCCCTGCCCAGGTAGCCCAGCACCCGTGGATGAACACCGACCACCACGCTCAACTCCTCCGGTCAGCACCGCTGGGGACAAGAACGGGCTCCACTTCGACATGGGGACGGGCGATGATGTGGGCTGCGACCAGGCCGTCGCCAACCCGCTCACAGGCATCGGCTCCAGCCCGAACGGCCGCATTCACCGCTCCGGTTTCGCCGCGCACCATGACGGTGACATAGCCGCCTCCCACGAATTCGCGGGACACCAGGGTGACTTCGGCGGCTTTGGTCATGGCGTCAGCCGCCTCGATGGCGGGGACAAGGCCGCGGGTCTCGATCATGCCGAGGGCGATGCCGTGAGGAAGAGAGGCCATGGCGGGTTTCGTTGGGGTGGGTTGGGGGGATCTTGGGGACGGGGGCTTGCTGGGCCTGGAGCCCTGCTCGGCTGGAGTGGAAGGAGGAGTGGCCGGAGGATCCTGGGTCTCCGGGGTGTCTGGGACGGCGGGGGTGGCTGGGGCGGCCGCAGCCGCTGGCAATGCTTTGGCCGTGGTGCTGCTCACGCTCCGACTGGCGGTGGTGCGACGGGAGGAGGGTTGTCGGGGCGTGGGAGTGGCCATGGAGGCGGAATCGAATGGACGGGATCAGGTGGAGGGAAGCAGCGAGGGGAGGGCTTGAAGCCGGGGGGATTCAGCCATCTGGATCCCAGAAATCAATGATCCCACCGATGGTGAGGTCGGTCTGGAGGTCGGGATCGCCGGAGGCAAACCGTGCTGCCGAGCCACTGGCGGTGAACACCCAGTTGCCTGGAGAGGCGCCGACCGGATCCACCGCGACACTGAATTTTCCCTTGTTGGAACGCAGCACCCGCAGATTGCAATGGCGCAGACCATCCACCCGTTGGCTGCAGACCAGGGAACCCGTCACCTGCATGATCTCCATCAGGCTCGGCCCTCGGGTGCATTGCCGCTTTCGGGATCCCAATGGTCGATGATCCCCACGATGGTGAGATCGCTGGGGTAGGACTTGCTGCCGGCCGCCTCGCGGGCCGCTGAACTTCCCACGCAGATCACCCAATCCCCAGGGATGCAACCCACCGCATCCACCGCCACTTTCTGGGAGCTGCCATCAAGCACGACCTGGAGGTGCTTGTGCTCGAAGCCCGGGATCCGATTGGTGGAAACGAGCGGCTTGACGACCTTGCAGATCAACATCTCAATGCCCCCCTGCCGCGTCGAGGTTGATGGATGACCCTACGGCCTCGGCAGGGGCATGCTGGTCTCGGTCCCGCACCGTGAGCAGGGTGTGGAGCAGGCCCTCCCGGCAAAGCTCCCCGTAGCGGCTGCGGAGGGCGGCTTCGGCGCGACGGCCGTGCTGAATGGCCCGCTCCCTCGCGCCGGGCACACTGCCGTGGTAGTCGAACCGAACCACCACCGGAACGGGCAAGCCTCGCGACACGTTCAGTCCGGTGAAGATCTTCACGCCGACATCAAGATCGGCGGCACCTTCCTCGACGGTGTCGAGGTGGGCGAAGTAGGTGAGATTGCGCAGGTGAATTTCCTTGAAACCGATGCCCACGCCAATGAAGCGCTCGGCGTGGCCGGCGTCGGGATAGGCACCGCCATGGAAGGTGCGCACATAATCGATCTGGGAGATGTTGTGCTCCACCAGCCGTGTGATCATTGTCACCATGCCCTCGTCGGGTTCGCCGGCAGCTGCCGCCGCCACCATCGAGCGAAGCTTGTGGCGGCCAGCCTCAGGGTTCAGCTGCAGGGTGGCGGCATGGGCCTCGCCGGCATCGAGCCAGGTGTCGAGGTCCGTGGTGCCATCCCTGGAGGGCACATGGACCCGGATCGCATCGGTGTCGGTGTCGAGCCCGATCAGCAGCAGATCCACGGAGGCCCCGCAGCAGAAGCTGTTCTCGACCGCCTGCTGGAAGTCCATCAGCCGTGACATTCCGCTGGAGGCGGCGAGGGTGTCATTGGACTGGTGCGCCGCGCAGCCTTCATGGCTCGGGTCCACGGAGCTGAAGTGGTACACCACCACCTTGAGGTAACGGGTGGGCGCACTGGCCTGGTTCGGGCGACCTTCCCGGTAGCGCAGGTGCTCGGTCTTCACCCACCGATCCACAGTGTCCTCAACGTCGAACATCGCTCCGGCATGGGGCCGGCGTCGCACCGAGCTGAACGGCAGACGAAGGGCGTAGCTGATCGTGTGGGCCAGGCGGCCATCGGCGCAGGGGGTCACATCAAGCAGATGGAAACCGCAATCCAGCAGAAAGGCATTGAAGGCCTGGGCGGCGGGGGTGCCATCGCGGCAATCGAGTGGATCATCACGAAAGAACGATTCACTCACCTGTCCATAGGTTTCGAAGACGCACCAGGCAAAGAGGGTGCGCATGTCGAGCTGGCTGACCCAGGCCTTCTCAAGGATGGCCGTGGGCAGGGAAAACCCGAGCTCAGCTTCGGCATGGCGCTGGGCCTGCGCAACGAAATGGTCGTCATGCTGCAGGGCGGAGAGCCGTTTCAGCACGGGGACGATCCGATCGAAGGCCCCCTTCACCGAGGACTCGTAGTCATGCAACCGAGCGTTGCCGGCCTGGTCAGCCAGGGGATGACTCGGTCCCGTGGTGATCGGCCGCCAACGGCGTACGGGGCGGTCCCTGGCAGGCTCGCTTCGCTGGGCCGGCGCGATCTTGGCCTGGTGATCCGGGGTTTCGAGTGCAAGGCCGGGAATCTCGGCGGGGAACAGGCCCATCGGCCGGTCCGATGGGGGCCGCCGGCTTGGCGCTGTTGGCGCCAAGGGCCGATCCCCGGTGGCATGGCGTCGCGGGATTGGCAAGGTCAGCTCAGGGGGGAGAAGGGAAACGATGCCATCAACCTCGGGCGCCGCCTGAGACCGTGATCAGGGAACCCTGGTCGGTGTTGCCGCTGGAGCCGGTCACGCGGCTGACCGGTTTCGTCACCTCTTCGTTGCGCTTGGGCTGGACCCCAGCCATGGCCGGCATCGGGCCGGTGCGGGTCGGATTGCGGCGACGGGCCGAGACCCCTTCGGTGCCCGTGACCCGCTTGCCCCGGTCCCAGTCATCTCCCGTGATGTGCAGACCGGCGGAGATGCCTTCACCGGTGACCCGAGAAACCGGTCGGCTGTCTTCATCGACGCTGACGGGAGCCTTGGCGGGAACATTCATGGCCGCACCGGCGTAGTGGGGAGCGCGGCGGTCAAAACGGAACTGCTCGGTGCCAGTGACCTTGTCACCGGCCAGGTCAAAAGGGCCGGTGATCCTGGCGCTGGTTTCATAGCGCGTGCCGGTGACGGCACCGCTGCGTTCAGGCTGCTGCTGGGCCGCCCTCGCCGGGGACTGGACGCTGAACTGTTGCCAGGGCTGGGGTTCCAGGGGCTGGGGAAAATCAGCCGCGGGGCTCTGGGCAACAGCGCAGGCCTCGTTGTACTGATCCACACCCACGTAGGGGGTGCCGGTGAGGGGTTCGCAGGCCCCCTTGCTGGCGCCCGTCATCACGCCACCGATGCCCGGCTGAATGCCGCTGAGCCTTGGCCCCGGGGTGCCACGGCCCATCGGGGTGCGCTGACGAATGGTGTTGACCGCCGAAGGGGCGCACCATTCGCCTGCTTGCTCCAGGCCCGCATAGGGGGTGCCGGTGACCGCCTTGCAGGTGCCGGGTTCATCGCCGGTGACCTTGGACGAGCGTCCGGTGCTGGTGCCGGAGACCACCAATTGCTTGTTGGTTAGGCTGAAGCTCACCTTGGCGGCCTCGGCTTCAGGGCGGGCACCGCAGAAATTGTCGTACTGCTGGCTGCCGATGTATTCATCCCCCGTGACCCGGCGGCAGGTGCCGGGCTCATTGCCGGTGACCTTGTCGCTGCGGCCGACGAGGGTGCCGGTGATGCCCGTTCCCCGCAGGGTGTGCACCTGTCCCACCTTGGCGGGGGCCTTCCCTGGGGTGGCTGTGGAATCGGAGCCGACGTACTGGGTGCCGGTGGTGCGAAGGCCGGCGCCGTGCTCGTCGCCGGTCACCTTCTCGGAACGGCCGACCATCACGCCGGAGACGGGCCGGCCGGCCAGGGTCTGGCCGAGCCCGACCTTGCGGGGGGCAGGGCTTGACACGCCGCAGTAAGCGGCCGACTGGTTCGCGGAGAGATACTCGGTGCCGGTGACGATCTTGCAGGTCCCTGGCTCATCACCGGTGACCTTCTCGGAGCGACCGACCTCATTGCCGGTGACTTTGTTGCCATGGCTGGTGGCCGTCACTGCCACCTTGGCTGGCTGCAGGGGCTGGGGCTCGCTCTGGCAGAACGACCGGAAGATATCGGCGCCCATGTATTCGGTGCCGGTGATCGGCCGACAGGTGCTCGCTTCATTCCCGGTGGTCTTCAGGGAGCGGGTGGCCTGGGTGCCGGTCACCAGCTGGCCACGGCTGGTCTCACCAACACCCACCTTCCAGGTGGCGTCCTGGGCACCAGCCACCTTGCTGGGGCCTCGGCGAGGTCCCGTCGGCCTGGTGACTCCTGTGCAACCGCCGACGGCAGCCGCACCGTTCTTGCTTTTCAGATCTCGAATGCGATGGGCCAGATCCCGGCTGCTCATGTCGGGATTGGTCTGCCGCACCACGGCGGCGGTGCCGGTGGAACCATTGATGGCGGCCGACTTGCCGTGCTTGGACTGGGCTTCGCGGCGGGCGAGGACCACGGCACGGCTGGGGTTGTGCTGGGCGGAACGCTTCGGCCCGTTGCGATGATTCGGGTTGGACTTGGTGGCTTGGCGCTGGGCCGAACCTTCGCTGAACAACGGCCTGGAGGCGCGGGTTGGTTCGGTCGTGCTGGCTTTGGCCGAAGCTGCAACGGCCGGTTCAAAGGCGGTGGCCGCCGGGCTGGCCGGCGCCGGGGCGGTGCGGGTGCGGTCCTTGCTGGTGTCAGCACGCTTGCCCCGCTTGCTGAGGGCCTCGCGGCGAGCCAGCACCAGATCGCGGCTGGGGTTGGAAATCGGAGCACGGTTGCGGGGCTGGCTGCTTGCCTGGTGGCGGCTGGCAGGACCGGGCTGGCTCAACATGGGCACGGGTAGCGCCGATGCGACGACGGTTGCAGCAGCCCGGGTCGGGCGGGCCTCGGAGGCGCTGCGGACCCGGTCGGGACTGCTGGCAAAACGCTTCTCAGCCGTTTTTCCGGCGGTGGAGAGCGCCAAACGACGTGCAAGGGCCGCTTCGCGACTGGATTGAGTTGCCATATCCGCCCGGTGAGTAAGTGGCCTGAACAATTCAGAGGTAAGGGTGGTCCCGGCTTATGCCGGGACCTGCTATTCCCTTCAGCGTGCTTCGAACACGACGAAACAGGAGCCCTGGCTCTGGGTGTAGGCGTCGTAGCCGACGAGCCGGACATGGTGATCGGGGTAGGCCCGATGGCAGGCCTCGAGTTCGCTGACGATCACGCCGAGATCCTTCTCACCGAAGAAGGGCAGCTTCCAGTACGACCAATAGGTGACCATGGAGCGGCTGGGATGAACGTGCTCGACCAGGGGACTCCAGCCCTGGGCAATGATGTAAGCGATCTGGTCGTAGATCTCGTCCTGGGAGAAGGGGGGCAGAAAGCCGAATGTCTCCAGGGTGGCGACTGTTTGATAGTCACCCACGGTGCTCATGAAGGGCATGGGGGGCCTTGGTTGGGTGGAGGGGAACAGGGAACGCTTCAGTTGACGTCAAGCTTGTCGACGGTGTCGAACTCGAACTTGATCTCCTTCCAGGTCTCGAGGGCGATCGCCAGCTCAGGGCTGTGCTTGGCCGCTTCGAGCAGGATGTCGCGGCTTTCCTTCTCGATCTCGCGTCCGGCGTTGCGGGCCTTGACGCAGGCTTCGAGGGCGACGCGGTTGGCGGCGGCGCCTGCGGCGGATCCCCAGGGGTGGCCGTGGGTGCCACCACCGAACTGGAGCACGGAGTCGTCACCGAAGATCGCCACCAGGGCGGGCATGTGCCAGACGTGGATGCCGCCGGAAGCCACGGCGAAGACGCCGGGCATCGAACCCCAGTCCTGATCGAAGAAGTTGCCGCGGCTGCGATCTTCGGGGATGAAGGATTCGCGCAGCTGGTCGATGAAGCCCAGGGTGGTCTGGCGATCACCTTCGAGCTTGCCCACCACGGTGCCGGTGTGGAGCTGGTCACCACCGGAGAGGCGCAGGCACTTGGCCAGCACCCGGAAGTGAATGCCGTGCTTGGGATGGCGGTCGATCACCGCGTGCATGGCGCGGTGAATGTGCAGCAGCATGCCGTTCTTGCGGCACCACTTCGACAGACCGGTGTTGGCGGTGAAGCCCCCGGTGATGTAGTCGTGCATGATGATCGGCTGACCCAGTTCCTTGGCGAACTCGGCCCGCTCGTACATCTCTTCCGGGGTGGCGGCGGTGCAGTTGAGGTAGTGCCCCTTCTTCTCCCCGGTTTCCTGCTGGGCCGACTCAACGGCTTCAGCGACGAACTCAAAACGGTTCTGCCAGCGCTGGAACGGCTGGGAGTTGATGTTCTCGTCGTCCTTGGTGAAGTCGAGACCGCCGCGGAGGCATTCGTAGACCACCCGGCCGTAGTTCTTGCCGGAGAGGCCGAGCTTCGGCTTGATGGTGCAACCGAGCAGGGGACGGCCGTACTTGTTCATCCGGTCGCGCTCGACGCAGATGCCGTTCGGCGGTCCCGGGCAGGTCTTGATGAAGGCCATCGGGAAGCGGATGTCTTCCAGGCGCAGGTGGCGCAGGGCCTTGAAGCCGAACACGTTGCCCACCAGGGAGGTGAGCACGTTGGTGATCGAGCCCTCCTCGAACAGGTCGAGGGGGTAGGCGATGAAGGCGTAGAAGGATTCCTTGTCGCCTGGAACGTCTTCGATGCGATAGCAGCGGCCCTTGTAGAAGTCGAGGTCGGTGAGGAGTTCAGACCAGACCGCCGACCAGGTGCCGGTGGAGGATTCAGCGGCCACGGCGGCTGCCACCTCTTCGCGGGGAACACCTTCCTGGCCGGTGACCTTGAAGCAGGCCAGCAGGTCGGTGTCCAGGGGAACGTAGTCAGGAGTCCAGTAGGTATCCCTGTACTCCTTGACCCCGGCGTCGAATTTCTTGCTCATGGGGAGAATCTGTGGGTGGATCGGTTGGGAAGGGGAGGGCTGGGCGCCCGTCGGTTCAGGGGCGCGTCAGATCTCAGTCCTTCGACCCGACTCCGAAGCTGCTGGTCAGGGCCGGCTCCACTTCCCTGTGGGGACGGGCAATGATGTGGGCAGCCACGAGGCCGTCGCCGACCCGCTCGCAGGCGTCAGCCCCGGCGCGAACGGCGGCGTTGACGGCGCCCGTTTCGCCGCGTACGAGGACGGTGACGTAGCCACCACCCACGAACTCACGGCCGATCAGGCGGACTTCCGCCGCTTTGGTCATCGCGTCAGCAGCTTCGATGGCAGGCACCAGGCCGCGCGTTTCGATCATGCCGAGGGCAATGCCCATGGTTTCACTCGCCATTGACGACTCCGGGACAGAGAAAGGAGGTTCGATGAGAACAGTGCTCTTCGACGTACCCCGCCGTCAAGCCAATTGGGTGTTCTTTCCCATCAAGGTCCGTAGTGGTCTCGATAAGCAGTGCTCATCCTTGCTTAGAACCATGAAGCAATATGAAGGAAACAGCGAAACCGGGCGACGGAATTCCTTCGTCGGGGCGGCTGGGAGTAGCCAGGAAGAGTTTGATCGACCCTCTCCATGGCCGCCACGCCCACCCTGCCGCCGCTGATCAAGGAAAGCGGCCAACGGGAGGTGTTCTGCGGCCTCACCTCGATCGTCTGGCTGCACAGGCGCATGCCCGACGCCTTCTTCCTGGTGGTCGGCAGTCGGACCTGCGCCCACCTGATCCAGTCGGCCGCCGGGGTGATGATCTTCGCCGAGCCCCGCTTCGGCACGGCCATCCTGGGGGAGCGCGACCTGGCCGGCCTGGCCGATGCCAATGACGAACTCGACCGCGTCGTGGGCGACCTTCTGGGCCGTCGCCCCGAGATCCGCACCCTGTTCCTGGTGGGCTCCTGCCCCTCGGAGGTGATCAAGCTCGACCTGGCCAAGGCCGCTGAACGGCTCAGCCAGCGCATGGTTGGCCGGGTGCGGGTGGTGAACTACTCCGGCAGCGGCATTGAAACCACCTTCACCCAGGGGGAAGACGCCGCGCTCACGGCCCTGGTGCCGATGCTGCCGGCCAGCGATGCTCCCCAGCTTCTTTTGGTGGGCACCCTGGCCGACGGGGTGGAAGAGCGCTTCCTCACCCTGTTCGAGCGCCTGGGCATCGGCCCTGTCCGCAGCCTGCCGCCCCGCCAGTCCACGGAGCTGCCGCCGGTGGGACCCGGAACCCGCCTGCTGCTCGCCCAGCCCTTCCTCAGCGACACGGTGCGCGCCCTGGAGCGCCGTGGCGCCCGCCGGATCGCCAGTCCCTACCCCCTGGGGGTCGAGGGCAGCCTGGCCTGGATGGCCGCCGCCGCCGCCGCCTTCGACATCGACCCGATTCAGCTGGCCTTGGTGATGGATCCCCTGGTGGAGCGGGGTCGGCGGGCCCTTGAGCCCCTGCGCCGCCAGCTGGAGGGGAAACGGCTGTTTCTGCTGCCCGATTCCCAGCTGGAGATTCCCCTGGCCCGTTTTCTGCACCGCGAGTGCGGCATGGAGCTGGTGGAGGTGGGCACCCCTTACCTCGATCGGCAACTGATGACCGAGGAACTGGCCCTGTTGCCGCCGGGCACCCAGCTCAGCGAAGGCCAGGATGTGGAGCGACAACTGGAGAGGGTGCGGGCCAGCCGGCCTGATCTGGTCGTCTGCGGCCTGGGCCTGGCCAACCCCCTGGAGGCCGAAGGCATCGCCACCAAGTGGTCGATCGAGCTGGTGTTCAGCCCCATCCACGGCTGCGACCAGGCCGCCGATCTGGCCGAACTCTTCGCCCGTCCCCTGCACCGCCGCGAGCTTCTGCAATGGAACTGACCCTCTGGACCTATGAAGGACCGCCCCATGTGGGCGCCATGCGGATCGCCGCCTCGATGGAGGGGGTGCACTACGTGCTCCACGCTCCCCAGGGCGACACCTATGCCGATCTCCTGTTCACGATGATCGAGCGTCGCGGCCGGCGCCCCCCCGTCACCTACACCACCTTCCAGGCCCGCGACCTCGGCGGCGATACGGCCGAACTGGTGAAGCGCTCGATCCAGCAGGCGGTGGATCGCTTCCAGCCCGAAGCCCTGCTGGTGGGCGAGAGCTGCACCGCCGAGCTGATCCAGGACCAGCCCGGATCCCTGGCCGCCGGCATGGGCCTGGGGGTGCCAGTGGTGAGCCTGGAGCTGCCCGCCTATTCCAAGAAGGAGAACTGGGGAGCAGCGGAAACCCTCTACCAGCTCTGCCGTGGCCTGCTCAAGGAGCAGGTGCCGCTGCCCGGAAGGCCGAAACCCGATCCAACCCGCTGGCGCGCCGAGGGCCGTCGTCCGCGGGTGAACCTGTTGGGCCCCAGCCTGCTGGGCTTCCGCTGCCGGGACGACGTCAAGGAATTGCGGGGCCTGCTGGGTGACCACGGCATCGAGGTGAACGTGGTGGCACCGCTGGGGGCGGCGCCCGCCGACCTGCTGCGGCTACCGGCCGCCGATGTGAATCTCTGCCTGTATCCGGAAGTGGCCGGCCCCCTCTGCAGCTGGCTGGAGCGCAGCTTCGGCACGCCTGTGCTGCGAGCCGTGCCGATCGGCATCGGCGCCACCACCGAGTTCCTCCGGGATCTCCATGCCCTGCTCGATCTGGAGGCTCCAGCCAGCCTGGAGGCCGACCAGCGCTCCCGGCTGCCCTGGTACTCCCGCTCGGTGGATTCCACCTACCTCACCGGCAAGCGGGTGTTCATTTTTGCCGATGCCACCCACGCCATCGCCGCGGCGCGGATCGCCAGCCGGGAGCTGGGCTTCAAGGTGGTAGGCCTCGGCACCTACAGCCGCGAGCTGGCCCGCGAGGTGCGGGCCGCCGCCCAGGAGCTGGGCCTGGAGGCCCTGATCAGCGACGACTACCTGGCGGTGGAGAAGGCGATGGGCGAAGCCGCTCCCGAACTGGTGCTGGGCACCCAGATGGAGCGCCACAGCGCCAAACGGCTGGGCCTGCCCTGCGCCGTGATCAGCGCGCCGCTGCATGTTCAGGATGTGCCGGCCCGCTACGCGCCTCAGATGGGCTGGGAAGGGGCCAACGTGATCTTCGACACCTGGGTGCATCCGCTGATGATGGGCCTGGAGGAGCACCTGATCGGCATGTTCAAGGAGGACTTCGAGTTCGTCGAAGGGCACCGCAGCCACCTCGCCGAAGGGGCCCCGGCCCGCTCCGCACCCACGCCTGAGCCAGCTCTGGCAACGGCCACCCTGGCCCCTCTGGATGGTGGGGCGAAAGCCGCGCCGGTGTGGAGCACCGACGGGGAGGCGGCCCTCGGCAAGATCCCCTTCTTCGTGCGCGGCAAGGTGAGGAAGAACACCGAGACCTTCGCCCGGGACCAGGGCCTGGCTGCGATCACCGAGGAGGTGCTCTACGACGCCAAGGCCCACTACAGCAGGTAGTTGATCCGGGGAGGATGTTTCGGTTTGCACCACCCGCTCGCAGGGCCGGCTCCACTGGTCTTCCATGGAGCAAGTGCCAGTGTCTGGCCCCGCTTTAGGCAAGGATCCCACCAATGACCGCCACCCTGACGACGCCGACCACACGCGGTGAAGACGGAGAAGGAAGCCTCCAGGTGCATCAGGACGCGGCCATGGCCATCGAGGAGGGCGCCCTGGTGATCGCCGTCTACGGCAAGGGCGGCATCGGCAAGTCCACCACCTCCTCCAACCTCTCGGCCGCCTTCTCGAAGCTGGGCAAGCGGGTGCTGCAGATCGGCTGCGATCCCAAGCACGATTCCACCTTCACCCTCACCAAGAAAATGGTGCCCACGGTGATCGACATCCTCGAAACCGTGGACTTCCACACTGAAGAGCTCCGCCCCGAAGACTTCGTGTTCGAGGGCTACAACGGCGTGATGTGCGTGGAATCGGGCGGCCCGCCGGCCGGCACCGGCTGCGGCGGCTACGTGACCGGGCAAACGGTGAAGCTGCTCAAGGAGCACCACCTGCTCGAAGACACCGACGTGGTGATCTTCGATGTGCTGGGTGATGTGGTGTGCGGCGGCTTCGCCGCTCCCCTGCAGCACGCCCACTACTGCCTGATCGTGACCGCCAACGATTTCGATTCAATCTTCGCCATGAATCGGATCATGCAGGCGATCAATGCCAAGGCCAAGAACTACAAGGTGCGTCTTGGTGGCGTGATCGCCAACCGCTCCGAAGACACTGACCAGATCGACAAGTTCAATGAGCGCACCGGCCTGCGCACCATGGCCCACTTCAAGACCGTGGATGCGATCCGCCGCTCCCGCCTCAAGAAATGCACGATCTTTGAAATGGATGACGACAGCCCGGAAGTGGTGGCCGTTCAGCAGGAGTACCTGAGCCTGGCCCAGAAGATGCTCACCGATGTGGAGCCCCTCCCGGCCGAACCCCTCAAGGATCGCGACATCTTCGATCTGCTGGGCTTCGATTGACGCACAGGCCGCCAACGGAGTCTGGCGGACGTCCATTGCTCCCTGCTGAGTCCGGGGCCTGAGGATCATCCCGGACGCAATCGATGAAAATCGTGCTGGCGCCAGATTCCTTCAAGGGCTCGATGACGGCCATGGAGGTGTGCAACGCTCTTCAACAGGGTGTGTGCCGCATCGTGCCCGGCGCTGAATTGGTTGCCCTGCCGATGGCCGATGGCGGTGAAGGCACCACCGAGGCCCTCGTCGCCGCCTGCGGTGGTGAGCTTGTCAGGGTTGCTGCCAGCGGGCCCCTGCCGGGCCACCGGCAATCGGTCGAAGGCGTGATCGGCTTGATTCACGGAGGACGCACCGCGGTGATCGAGATGGCCTGTGTCTCGGGGTTGCCTCTCGTGCCCTTGTCCAGGCGAAATCCACTCCACACCACCACCTATGGCACCGGCCAGCTGATCGCTGCCGCCCTGGATCGGGGCGCGCGCCAGCTGATCGTGGGGATCGGCGGCTCGGCCACCAATGATCTGGGCGCCGGCATGGCCCAGGCGCTTGGCGTCCGCTTCCTGCGGGCCGATGGGACGGAGTTGCTCGAGCCGATCACGGCTGAACGGTTGGCCGACGTGGCCCGGATCGATCCAGCAGGTCTCCATCCGGCTGTGGCCCGGAGCCGCATCCTGGTGGCCTGTGATGTGGACAACCCGCTGCTGGGGCCCCAGGGCTGCAGTGCGGTCTACGGTCCACAGAAGGGGGCCAGCCCTGCGGTTGTGGCCAGGCTCGAAGCCACCCTCGCCGGCGCGATCGATCTGATCGAAGCGACCCTGGGCCTTTGGGTCCGGCTTCAGCCCGGCGCCGGTGCGGCCGGGGGCCTGGGCGCCGGGCTGATGGCCTTTCTCGGCGCCGAACTGCGACCGGGTATCGACCTGGTCCTGGAGGCCAGCGGCTTTGCCGCAGCCATTCAGGGTGCGCAGCTGGTCTTGACCGGCGAGGGCAGGATCGACCAGCAGACAACCCATGGCAAAACGATCAGTGGCGTGGCACGCCTCTCGCAGCAGCAGGGAGTGCCGGTGGTGGCCATCGTCGGCAGCATCGGTGCCGGCGCTGATCTCCTCTACCGCAGCGGTTTGACCAGCATCGTCTCCCTGGTGCCGGGTCCGGTGAGCCTTCAAAACGCCATGGAGCAGGGCCGGGGCATGGTGGCGGACACAGCCGAACGGGTGATGCGGCTGTTCCTGGCCAGGGGCAGCGGGGCGAGCCCAGGCGGCTGAAAACGCGCTGGTTTTCTTGAAGCTGTCAGATCTCCGCTGCCGCCCGCTCCACCAGCCGCCGCGCCACCGCCTGCACACCGGTATGGGCATAGGTGTCGGTGAAGGCATCAAGAAAGGCGGCCAGCTGATCCATCCGCCCTTGCCAGGGTCCGATGCTGCCCTCCAGGGCCTGCACCGCTTTCTGCCCCGAAAGGCCCAGCTGGCCCACGAAACCACCGGCCCAGCCCAGCCACTGATCCACCCCTTTGCGCAGGAAGCCCATGTGGGCCTCATCACCCCGGCCCGGAATCAGGGCAGCCATCCGGCCATAGGCCGGCAGCTTGCGAAGCTCGCCGCTGCCGGCGGCTCCCAGCAGGCCATCAAGCCTTTGCAAGGCCTGATCGCCGAGGGGCAAGAGGCCATCGAAACAGATCAGGGCCGCCATCCTCACCCGGGCCTCGCCGGCGTAATCAGCCAGAGCGGCGCCAAAGTCGCCGAAGCTGTCACCTGGCAAGCCGTTCACCTGGGTGAAGGCCAGCAGCTCGGCACCCACCTTCAAGCTCAGGTCCACCGCCTGCAGGGTGTCGCTGGGGGGCGTGATGCTGGAGATCCGCTTGAGCAGGGGAAGCCCCGCCGTGACGTTGGCCAGAAAACGCAACCCGCCGGTGGCGTGCTGCGACCGGTTGACCGCGTCATAGAGGCTGAGCGCTCGGCCGTAGCCTTCGGCGCGGGCACCGCTGAGCTGGTCCGCCCGGGCCCGAACCAGGCGGATCAATTCAGGATCGTTGCTGCCGATCACCTCGCGAATCAGCTGATCGGCGCTGGTGGGGTTGCTCCAGCCGCCGGGCACGAGGGTGCTGATGCCCTTGAGCGCCAGCACGGTGAGATCACGACGGGGCAGGCGCTCGAGGCGCTCCAGAACGGTTCGGCTCATGCGGCGGGCTGCAGGGCGGGCTGGCGTTCAGCGTTCGGCGCGAGCTGGTGCAGCGGATCACCGCTGGCTGGAGGCAGCTGCTTGCCCATGGCACCGGCGGACGGCTCCAGGGCCGCCAACCGGGGCAGATCGAAGGCGCCCAGCAGGGCGTGACGGCGGTCCGGATCCAGGCCACTGCCCTGGCCGATCACCTTGACCTGGAATCGATCCGCCACCAGCAGGGCACTGGCCTGGGGCCCCTGCTCCACCAGGGGCCACCCCTTGATCTGCTGGCCGCTCGATTGGAACTTGGCCCTGGCCTCCGGGGCCGTGGTGGTGTCGGAGATGGCGAGCAACGCCAGCAGTTCGCCACCGCGCTTGAGCTTGGCCTCGCTGAAGCCCCGCTTCTCCTGGCTGAACACCACCTCCTCACCGGCCCCTGGTGCGGGGAAGAGACGGTTGAAGGCCGTGCCATTGACCACCTCCTGCTTGGAGATGTCGCCGACGGTGCCGCCCGGCAACCAATCGGAGAAGGGAAGCAGCAGCAGCCCGCCAACGAGCAGCAGGCCAGCCAGTCCAAGACCAAGGACCCAGCGCAATGGACGCGGCATCGGCGTTCTCCTGTTCGGAATTGGTCTTGGACCAGCCATGTCCTAGCAGCGTTTGCCAGGTCAGCTCAGGCGAGACCGACCAACTTCATCGAGAGATCCCACATCTGCTCCGCTGTGCCCTGATCGCTGGCTTTCTCGGAGAGCTCCTGGATGAACTGCTTGCCATTGGCCGATTGGCGGTTGCCCCAGCTCCAGTGGGCACCGGAGCTGGCGAAGCCTGGATCGGCCACCACCAGGGCGACCCGCTCACCGGAGAGCTCCTGGCTCACATACCCCCCGGTGATGGTCTTCTGGAACCAGGGAAAGATGCGCTGGAAGAGGGGATAGCTGTTGCGAAAGAGGGGTGTATCGGCCACGCAGCCGGGATAGAGGGATGTGAACACGATGCCGGTGCTGGCATTCAAGCGCCGGTGCAGTTCCCGGGTGGTGATCATGTTGCAGAGCTTGCTGTCCTTGTAGGCCTTGCCTGGCTTGAACGGCTTGGCGTTGGCCATGCTGATCGGTGCCTTGAAGCCGCCCTTGAAGCCGGCCAGATCACCCAGATCGGCGGGAGCAGGAATCGGGATCTTGCCGCCGAGCTCCTTGGAGTTGGCCGTCACGGTACCGAGAATCACCAGGCGTCGGGATGGATGGGTGGACTGCTTCAGCGAATCGAGCAGAAGCTGGATCAGCAGAAAATGGCCGAAGTGATTGGTGGCCATCGAGAGCTCATAGCCCTGGGGGGAGCGCCGTGGTTGCTTGAGGAGGGGGAGATACACCGCCGCATTGCAGACCAGGGCATCAAGGGGCCGGCCCGTGGTCTTGAAGGCATTGGCCAGCCGCCTGACGCTCTCGAGATCACCGAGATCCACCTGCAGATGGGTCTGGGCGCCCTCGGGAATCCCCAGGGCATTGGCGGCCGCGCGGGCCTTGCCGGTGTCGCGGCAGGCCATCACCACATGCCAGCCCCGATCCACCAGGGCCTTGGTGGCATGGAGGCCGACGCCCGAGGAGGCGCCGGTGACCAGCACCGTTCCTGGTGCTTGCCCCGCAGTGGAATCAGACGCCATGCTGGCGGATCGCATTGAAGTGCCCTTACCTAAAGACATTGACCTGCCTTCTCAACCTGAAGGGCAGAAGAATTCAACAGAAGAACATCGTTGCCAGCCAGGCCTCACGGCTCAGAGACGGGATTGCAGCGAACGGGATTGCCTGGGCTCTTCCCAGACCACCCGCAGCCGATTCGGAGCGATCCACTGGTCCTGCTCCCGCATCATTTGCTGTTCACCTTCCAGGGCAAAGAGATTGTCGAAGCGGGTCTGGGCCCGGCGCAGTCGGGCGGTTTCGATGTCGAGAATGGCGCTGAGCTCGCTGTGACGATCCAGACGTTGCTGGTAGGCGGAGGCCAGATGGGTCAGGCTCACGGCGGCCAGCAAGCCGAGCCCCAGCTTGACGGACAGGCCGATCACGCTGCAGAGAAACTCCTGACGCTCGCTGGAAGGCACCGGAAAGGTGAGCGGCGCAGACGAGGAATCGGCCCGCCCCTCCAGGGAACGGAGACCAACCCCGGCAGGCCTTGAGGGTCGGTCCCTGACCAGGCCCCTGGGGCCACGAACCTGAAGACTGCCCAGGGAACGGGAGGGCTGCGCGGTGGTCAAGGCAGAGCTGCGTTGTTCGCCCGCTTCTAACAGCTTCTGTGGGGCGTGCCAAGGCCCTGGCTCTGGATCAGGCGTTGTAGAGGCTGACGCATAGGCGAATCGCCAGCACGCCGGCATGGGCGGCTACCACGAGTGCGATCAGCACTTCCACCTGGCTGAGTGTTGTGACCATGGCCGACGATGAGGAATGATTGTCGCCACCATTGTTCAGCTCGATCTCACCGGTTGCCGCCCCAGGCCCCTCGGTTGTCATAGCTCTTGATGGCTTTCTCCTCGACCACGCTGACGATTTCCGCCAGCCAGATCCGCTCCCTCGATCTCGGCCCCCTCCAACCCTGGCGTGATCTCTCCGCGGCGGCCCTGCTGGAGCGCGCCGGAGAGCTCGAACTTGGCTTCGCGTGGCCCCGGACCGACGGTGATCCCCGGGAACTCTCGGAGTTGGCCGAACTGCGGCTCTGGAGCCTGCGGGCCGATGCGCTCCTTCCCTGGCTGCCGTTGGTGCTGGAGCGAAGCAGCGGCCAACTCTGTCGCCATGTGGCGATGTTGCTGCCCCATGGCTTCAGCCGCAGCGAGGGCATCCGCTTCGCCCCGGAGTGTCTGGAGCTCTGGATCACCCATCGCCTCTTCCTGCTCGACGACTGGAGCCGACTCCATGGCCTCAGTTGCCGAGGCGGGCTGGCGGAGATGGCGGCGATGCTGGGCTTCGAGCTGGATCCCGCCTTCTGGGAGCCCCTCAGCCGTTCAGCCCCAGGCTGATCGCCCGACGGCCGGCATCGGCGGCCAGCAGCAGGGTGACCAGCTGCAGCAACCAGGCCAGGTTCTGCCCGCTGACGCGGTGCAGCCGGTCTGCCGACCACCGGGCGGAGAAGGCAGCGGTTCCCCCTAGCACGATCGCCATCGCGGCCACCATGGTGGGATCCTGAGCGTTCCGGTCCGTTGGCTCCAGGATCTCCCATCGCTTCCCCGTTTCCGAGCCGCTGGCGCTGGATTCCGCCGCTCGCCAACCTGGGCGACTGGCAGATGGCCCTGGATGACTGGCTGCTCGACGAGCTGGTGGCAGGTCGGGGTTCGGCGGTTTTTCGCCTTTACACCTGGTCCGTGCCCACCCTCTCCCTTGGCTTTCACCAGCGCAGGCTCGAGGCCCACTGGGGACTTTTGGAGGAGCAGGGGCGGATCGCCCTGGTGCGGCGACCCAGCGGCGGCCGGGCCGTCCTGCACGGTGGCTGCCTCACCTATGCGCTGCTCTGGCCCGACGCCCCGGGGCCGCGAACCCTGGCCTATCGCCTTGCCAGCCTCTGGCTGCAGGAGGGGTTGGCGAGCCTGGGCCACCCACTGCGCTTTGGAGTCGGGACGACCAACCAGCAAAGCCCCAGCTGTTTCGCCACCAGCACCGCCGCTGATCTGGTCGAAGCCGACGGGGCCAAGCGGGTCGGCAGCGCCCAGCTGTGGCGCCAGGGCCACCTCCTCCAGCACGGCAGCCTGCAGCTCGATCCCACTCCTGAACTTTGGAAGGCCGTGTTCGGCATGGAACCGCCACCGCTTCCAGCGTTGCCGATCGGGGCAGAGGCCCTGGTGAACCATCTCCGCCGTGCGGCAGAAGTGGGCCTGGGGGGGAAGCCTTTCGACGAGCAGCCGCTCAGTAGGGGGGAGTTGGCCGCGATCGAGCCCCGCAGGGAGCGGTTCCAGCTCAGGGCGGCGGCCTCCGCGCCTTCCCTCAGTCCCCTGAACTGACCGCCGCGGTGGTGGCTGGATCCAGGGGACTGGAGCCGGCGATGCCGCGGGCCACCTGGCCAAGGGCCAGACCCATCGGGTAGGCACCCTGGCGCCGGGCAGCCTCGAGCAAGGGTGTCGGCAGGCGGAGCCCCAGGCGCTTGAGGACGGCTTCGGACAGTTCGGGTCGCTCGATCGTGCCGGCGGGAAGGCCCGCGGCACTGAGCACCAGCAGACGGTTCACCCCCGGCTCATCGAGTTGTAAGGCGGCCTGCCACAGCGGCGCCGCTTCCCCGATCGAGGCGAGCGAACTGAGGGGCTCGAGGTGATCACCCACCCGTTCGAGGTCCCAGCGCTGCACCGGCAGCGACTGCAGGGCCCCGTCATCGATCCGGCCCCGCCAGCGGCCCCGATCGCAGACCAGGATCCAGTCGGCGCTCTGGGCTGAATCGTCGCTGCGGCGCATTCCACTGAATTCCTTCAGCGTGGCATCCGCTTCGAGGACGCGAAAGCGACGGCCGGTCGCATCGCGAACCTTCAGATCCCGCAGGGCAGCCTCCAGGGAGAGCAGCTGGAGCTGATTCCGGGAAGAACCAAGGCCGAACCAGCCCAACAGGATCAACCAGAAGGCTCCAAAACCTCCGCCCCGCAACACCAGCAGCGTGCCCATGCCGATTGCCATCAGCGACAGGAAGCGGCCGATCCCCGCCGCCACCTGGATACCGCGGCGCTGGCTGCCGGTGTATTGCCAGACCAGGGCCTTGACGATCAAGCCACCGTCGAGGGGAAGGCCGGGAAGAAGATTGAACAGGCCCAGAACCAGATTGAGGGCTCCAAGCTGTTGCACCATTTCACCGGCCAGGGGGGAGAGATGGGAGACGGAATGGCTGGCGAACAGCAGCAGCCCAGCCAGCACCAGGCTCACGAGCGGCCCAGCGGCGGCAACCTGGAGGGCAGCCAGCGCCGTGCTGCACTCCCGCTCCACCGTGGCGACACCGCCGAGCAGGAACAAGGTGATGCTCCGCACTTTGACCCCATGGGCGATGGCCACAAGCGAATGGCCCAGCTCGTGAAGCAACACCGAGACGAACAGCAGAAGAGCCGTGGCCAGCGCGAGCAGCCAGAGGCTGAACGGGGAAGCCTGGCCGGCGAACTGGGCGCCGTATTGCTGCTGGAAGCCCACGGTGGCCAGGCCCAGGATCACGAACCAGCTGGGATGGATGCGCAGGGGTATCCCCTGGATCCTGAACAGCAACCAACCCTCGCCCACGCGATTCATTCCGGCTATGACTCCGGCGGACCGGTGTCGTCGAAGTCTGATCCTAGAAAGGCCACCGCACCCCTCCGCCGTGCCCTCTCCGTTGTTGAAGATCTGCGGCCTCCGCCAGCAGAGCCAGGCGGCGGCAGTGGCAGGCCTGGGGGTGGATGCCTTAGGGGTGATCGGCGTTCCCGGTTCACCCCGCTGGCTGGAGCCGGCCCACCGGCCGGCCCTGTTTGCCGCCATGGGGCAGGCCAATCCCCGTTGTCGTGGCGTGCTGGTGGTGGCCGACCCCTCGGACGACGACCTGGAAAACCTCAGGCCGGTGCGGGGGGGGCACGATGTGGTGCAGTTGCATGGCCAGGAATCGCCCCAGCGTTGCCACCAGCTGGGCGAACGGCTGGGTTGCCCCCTCTGGAAAGCCCTTCGCCTCCGCCACCCTGAAGACCTGCAACGGGTCTCGGCCTATAGGGGTGTGGTGGAGGCGGTGTTGCTCGATGCCTGGGTGCCCGACCAGCTGGGAGGCACTGGCCAGCGAATCCCGCTGGAATGGTTGGTCGGCTTCCGGCCGCCCATGCCGTGGTGGCTGGCCGGCGGCATCTCTGCTTCGACCGTGGCGATGGTGCTGAGGGCCGTGCAACCAGACGGACTCGATGCATCGAGTTCGGTGGAGCTGGCCCCGGGCGTCAAGGACATCGAGCGGGTGGTCAAGCTGCTGAGCGTCGTCAAGGGACCCGAAGGGGAGGGACGTTGAGCCAGCCCTGGTCACCCGGGAGATTCCAGGCCAGGATCCATTGGGTTGGCCGTGCCCTCAGGCCTCCCACGACAGCCCATCGATCTCCTGCCTTGCCATTTCTTCCCCTGTCATTCCTTCCCCAGCCCTCTGGCGCCGTCAGTTGTTTTCTCTTGATCGGCGCCGCTTGGATGGCTGCACCGATCGTGTCGCCGCGAGCCGCCCTGACTCAAGGCATGCTGCCTGGCTGCCAACTCGTCGACGGGAGCCTGCAGTGCGTCCCGGGATTGAGCGCCGATCCCGAGCAGCAGATTCAGATTCTGCGCAAGGAAATCAGTCTTGATCAAAGCCTCGAGTCGGCAATCGGCCAGGATCGGGGGCGTCTCGAACAGGTGCTGATCAGCGGCCAAGCGGAGGTGGGGGCCATCCTGCGAGCAACTGTCGCGGGCCCGGGGGAAGGGTTGTTTCACTGGTACCGACTCGCCCCCACCCAGCAGAGCTGGCAACTGATTCCTGAAGCGAAAGGATCGACTTACCTGGTCTCGGTCACGGATGTGGGCAACCAGGTGATGGTTGTTTCCGTCACGGGATCTTCAGGAACAACGCGTCGCACCAGCTCAATACCCATCGGGCCGATCAAACTGCCGACTCCTTAATCGGCGGAGCGGAGCTTCCGGAAATGAATCATATTGATGCGAAGCCACCAGCTCAGGTGGAGAGCATCGATTCCTGCTGACGAACCAACTCGAAGAACTCCTGTTTCAGGCTGGGGTCATGGCGGAAGTCGCCACGGACAACGGAGTTCACCATGCTGGTCTGGGGTTCCTTCACGCCGCGCCACTTCATGCAATAGTGCTGGGCTTTGACCAGAATCGCCAGCCCCTGGGGGCAGCAGAGCCGTTCAATCTCGTCGGCGAGAATCATCACCGCTTCTTCCTGGATGTGGGGGCGGGAGAAGACCCAGTCGACCACGCGAGCAAACTTGGAGAGCCCAATGACCCGGTCGCCAGGTTTGATACCGATCCAGCAGTTTCCGAGGATCGGAACAAGATGGTGGGAGCAAGCCGAACGGATGCTGATCGGCCCGACGGTGTAGATCTCATCCAGCTTCTTGACATTGGGGAAGCTGGCAATCTTGGGCTGCTTGTGGTAGCGACCTTTAAAGACTTCATGGAGATACATCCGAGCGACCCGCTCAGCGGTTTCTTCCGTGTTGTGATCATTGTCGATATCAATCACCAGGCTGCGGAGCATCTCCCGCACCTTGCCGGCAACCTCAATCTCCAGCTGGTCAAGCTCGCCATCCTGAAGGTAGTCGGCGATGTTGTCGTTCGCGAAGAAGGAAACGCCGGCCTGCTGGAGGCGCTCACGAATCCGCAGACTGACCGGCGCAGGGCCGACCGCAGGCGCCGTAGCCCTGGGCATGGAAGAGGAAGGGAGGGTGGAAGTCATGGAAGACGTCATTGAGCGCCGGTGGCTGGCATGAGGGTGAGATCTTCCACCACTTGGGAGGAAGGCTGTTGAGCAAGAAACAGGAGTGCTTCAGCCGCTTGGTCGGCACTTAGCATGGCACGGGTATCGAACGACGCGTGGACGGTATCCGCCCCCCAGAGAGGGGTATCCACCGAACCGAGGGTCAGGGTGCAGACCCTGACCCCATGGCTGCGCTCTTCTTCGGCAAGGCAACGGCTGAAAGCCTCCAGGGCGGCCTTCGAGGTGCAGTAAGCCCCCCAATCGGGGAAGACCTTCCGGGCCGCATGGCTGCTGACATTGATGATCAGGCCGCCCTCGATGCCCCGGAGGGTGGGCAGAACGGCCTGACAGACCTGAAAGACGCTGGTGAGGTTGAGCTGCATCAACCATTGCCAGTGATCAAGGGACATCTTGGCCAGGGATCCAGTATAGGCGGCACCAGCGTTGTTGATCACCACGCTCGGGGTGAGTCCAGCGGAAAGCAGTTGGTCGATCGAGGGGCCGATCGATTCGGCCTGGTTGAGATCCGCTTCGATGACTTCGATCTGAACATCGCAGCTACGCAGTGAATCAGCCACGGCTTCCAGGTCTGAGCGGGTTCGAGCCAAGAGCAAAAGATCCCAGCCAGCCGAAGCGAAACGCCGGGCGGCCGCCGCCCCTATCCCCCTGGAGGCACCCGTGATCAGAACAGCAGCCAAACCATCACCGTGTCCATTTTTAGCTTAAACATTCGATTCGACACCAATCGATTAACAACTTGATTTTAGGTGCTCAGTGAAGAATCCGTGGCCCCCGCCTCAATGAACCGTCCCATCCGACGGAACTTCTCGTAGCGCTGGTTCAAGAGTTCGGATTCACGCAACCGGCCGAGATCCTCCAGTTGCTCCAGAAGGGCGGCCCTCAGGGTCTGGGCCGCCTGCACCGGTGACCAGTGGTTCCCTCCCGAAGGTTCGCTGAGCACCGCGTCGATCACGCCGAGTTGAAGCAGATCGGCGGCGGTGATCTTGAGGGCCGCCGCCGCCGCCGGTGCCTTGGCGGCATCACGCCAGAGAATCGAGGCGCAGGCTTCCGGGCTCGCCACGGTGTAGACACTGTGCTCGAACATGAGCAAGCGATCGGCCACACCGATGCCAAGGGCTCCGCCGGAGCCGCCTTCTCCGATCACGGTGGCGATGATGGGAACCCGCAAGCGGAACATCTCCCGAAGGTTGACGGCGATCGCCTCCCCCTGGCCCTGCTCTTCAGCCAGCACGCCCGCATAGGCGCCAGGTGTGTCGATGAAGCTGATGATCGGGAGGCGGAAGCGATCGGCGTGATCCATCAGGCGCATCGCCTTTCGATAGCCCCCCGGAGAAGCCATGCCGAAGTTACGGGCCACGTTCTCCTTGGTGTCACGACCTTTCTGCTGGCCCAGCAGCACCACCGCCTGATCGCCAATCCTGCCCACCCCGCCCACCAGGGCCCGGTCGTCGAAGCCCCGGCGATCGCCGTGCAGTTCAAGCCATTCCTCGGTGATCACCTGGATGTAATCGAGGGTGCTGGGGCGCTGCGGATGGCGTGCCACCTGGATCTTCTGGGATGGGGTCAGCGCACTGAAGATGTCCTCCCGTCGGCGGGCCGCGAGGGTTTCCAGTTGAAGCAATTGCTGGCTGACATCCACTTCCGAATCCTTGGCGAGCTGGCGGATCTGTTCAATCTGCTCCTCCAATTCAACGAGGGGCTTTTCGAAGTCGAGCAGGGGTCGGCGGGCCATCGGGGAGGGGGGAGGAACGTCTGTCGTTCAGAGAACGACGCCGGCCAAGGAGAGGATCCCGGCGGGATCAAGGCCCAGGGGCTTGAACCCATGGCGGCCGGAGGCTGCGCCGATCTGCTCCATCGTCTGGGTGGTGATTCGGTTTCGACCCCAGCTGAAATTCGTGTGCCAACCCTCGAACTCCAACAGGATCGCCTCGGCGAAGCAGGCAAACATCTGTCGCTTCGGGTTCTCCATATCGGCCACCTCCAACATCTGCCAATCGATGTCGGTGAAGAACTCAACAATGCCCCCCTTCAGCACATGAATTCCCTGGGCATTCACCTTCGAGTCAAGATTCTTTGGATAGCCTCCGTCAATCATCAGGCAGGGGGTTTTGAGCGTCCGCCAATCAATCTCCAGGGACTGGGGAAGACTGGCCACCCACACGACCACGTCGGCTTCGGGAAGGGCCTCCTCCAGAGCAAGAATCCGACCAGAACCGAGGGCCGTCTGCAGATCGAGCAGGCGCTGCTGGTGGCGGGCCACCAGCAGCAATTCGCCAACGCCGGTCTTGTTCTGCAACCACCGGCAGACGGCGCTGCCGATGTCGCCGGTGGCACCGACCACCGCAACCTTGGCCCTGGCCAGATCGATGCCCAGCAGCGGGGCATTGACTTCCAGCTGACGGCAGATCACCCAGGCGGTGTGGGTGTTGCCGGTGGTGAACCGCTCCCAATCCAGGGTGGTTGAGCGAATCTGCTGAACCTTGGCCAGATCGAAGTTCTCGAAAATGATCGAGGTGAAGCCACCCAGGGCCGTGATGGCCAGGCCCTGTTTCTGGGCCAGCTCCATGGCGTTCAGCACCTTGCGCGTGGCCGTCTTGAAGCGGGACAACATCTCTGGGACGAAACAGGAATCGATGTAAGCGCCCTCGATGGTCGTCCCAGACGGGCTCGTGAGAGAGAGCCTTTCGAGAAGCTGGGGGGGTGCGCTGCACCACATGTCGAGATCACCTTCGGCGTAGTCGTCGTATCCCAGGTTTCGCGCCTTCTGCCGGGCCTCCTCGAAGTTGCTGGAATGTCCGATCAAACCAAACATGGGAGCTGAACCTTTCGAGGCGAACGGACGTCCGCGGACCACTTGGTAGCGCAGAATACCTGTTCACGCCGACTCCCCGTTGCTGAGGGCTAGGAGAAATTGCCTAGCCGACCAACGCCGCTGCTGCCATGCGGGCAATCTCCCTGCTGGTGAAACCGATCTCGGCAAGGGCTTCCTGGTAAGCGATCAGGAAATCCTCGATCAGCCCTTCCTTCTCCATCTTGAGAACGGCGGCATCGCCGGCAACCTGATCGAGCATCTGACGCACCAGGGGGAGGTTCTGGCGGTTGGCGATTTCCAGCTCGTTGCGGCTGGTCTCGAGGTTGGCCTTCAGCCATTCCTGGCCGTAGTTCAGGTGGGTGTACTCATCCTGGACCACCCCTTCGGTGATCTTGCGGGCAAACGGATCAGCAACGGGGATGTAGATGTGATAAGCCGCGATGGCGAAGGCTTCGATCAACAGGGCCTGAATCAGCAGGCAGGTCACCACCTTGCCTTCAGCCAGAGCCACCTGAAAATTGCCGTGGAGCGGGGAGAAGAAGTCCTTGGCGAAAGGCATGTCTGCAACGACATCCAGGTTCCTGGCGCAGGCCTGGAAGCCCTTCATGTGCTTCAGCTCCATCCGCGCCAGACGGGCGAGCTCCTCGGCTTGGTCGGGAATCAGGGTTCCCAGGGAGATGTAGTTGTCATGGGCTTCCTGTTCACCCTCGATCACGATCGCGTTGATGCGGCTGTAGGCATCCTTGTAGGCTGGAGTGGTGAAATCCGGCAGGGCTTCGCGAAGGGCCGAGGTGCTTTCCGCAACGGGCATGGCAGCCAAGATTCAGAGATGAAGCAACTGTAACCATCACCGGGCCAATCGGTTCAGCCCCGCGGTGGCCAACGGCTCTGCAGCAACGCCTCAAGCAACTGCTTCCAGCCGGTCACCAGCTCGTGGAACAGTGCTTCGCCAAGCTCGGCGCTGGCGCCACCGGCATTTCCGATCACCCCCGAGGCGGAAAGGTCGGCGGTGAGCCAGGCATTCGGCACGGCCCCCTCCAGGCTCCAGCCCGGCGGAGGCAAATCCCTTGAACCCTGGCCCGGCACTCCATCGTGGGGGCGCTCCCTCCCCACCAGCTCCGGGGCCAGGTGAAGCATCAGGCTGGTTTCGGCCAGGGCGGCGTGGAGCCCTTCATGGCGCTCGGGTTCCGGCACAAGTCTGGCCACTCCCTCTGGTCCGCTCCAGAGGAAGCAGGGCAGCACCGCCATCGCCGGCTGGCGGGCCCGCAGCTGCCGCGCAGCCACCTGCAGCAAGGCGATCTGACCACCATGGGCATTGAAGAGAATGAGCCGATCAAACCCGGCAGCGGCCAGATCGCGGCCCACCGCCATCACCAGGGGGAGCAGGGCTTCGGCGCCAAGATTGAGAGTTCCGGGGAAGCCCTGATGCTCCGGAGAGAACCCGAAGCTGGAGAGGGGCAACCGCCAGATCGGCAGCTCCTCGGAAACCAGTTCGAGAACAGAATCCAAGATCCGCTCGGCAAAGAGGGCATCGGTGCAGAGCGGCAGGTGGGGACCGTGCTGCTCGATCGCCCCGAACGGCCAGATCACCGTGCTGCCAGGCCGGGCTGCCGCCCGCCGCACCTCCGGCCAGGGCAGGTGATCCAGTGATCGCTGCCGAACTCCTGGGGTTGGAGGATCCGCTGTGCCGTCGCGACCCATCTGGGAAAGCCCCACACCGATGATCCTTACAGTGTGGAACTACCCGAGTTCCGTGGGGACCATGGCCGGATCCGAGCAGCAGTCATCGCCAGATCCCCAGGCGGGATCGCGGCGGCCGGTTCCACCTTCCGTCTCGCGACTCCAACCATCCACCCCCCCGCGCAAACCCCTGCAGGTGCTCCACCTCAGCCGCAAGGAGCAGGATCAGGCCCCTCCGGTTGACGACTCCGTCGCCGTCCCTGCCAGAACGCCAGCAGCGGCCCCCGTCAGGGCCGGAGTGTCCGGCCAGCCGTCGGTGCCGGTCGGCTCCGATGACGACCGCTTTGAAACCGCAAGCCTCGAGGGGCTGACCATGGCCGATCTGCTGGGCCCTGCCAGCACCGCTCAGCGGGGGGCCGGCGGTGCAGGGGCCAGGGTGCGCACCGGAGGCGACCGCGAGGCGAAGCCCGCCTCAGCGCCGGCCCGCACCGTGGATGAGTTCGACTTCGATGAGGAGGCCTTCCTGGCCGCCCTGGACGAAAACGAACCGGTGGGGGCCACTGGCGACGTGGTCAAAGGGGTGGTTCTGACCGTCGAGAGTGATGGCGTGTATGTCGACATCGGCGGCAAGGCCCCCGGCTTCATGCCGAAGAGCGAGTGTGGCCTGGGGGTCATCGTCAATGTCAAGGAACGCTTCCCCAAAGGTCTTCCGGTGGAAGTGCTGGTCACCCGGGAGCAGAACGCCGATGGCATGGTCACCGTCAGTGCCCGCGCCCTGGCCCTGCGCCAGAGCTGGGACAAGGTCAAGCAGCTGGAGAAGGACGGCAAGGTGGTGCAGGTCAAGGTGACCGGCTTCAACCGAGGTGGGATCACCTGTGACCTGGAGGGGCTGCGCGCCTTCATTCCCCGCTCCCAGTTGATCCATGGGGAGAACCACGAGGAACTGGTCGGCAAAACCCTCGGTGCCGCCTTCCTCGAAGTGAGCATCGAAACCCTCAAGCTGGTGCTATCCGAGAAGCGGGCCGCCTCGGCCGCCCGCTTCTCGGAGCTTGAAGTGGGCCAGCTCGTCGAGGGGCAGGTGGTGGCCGTCAAGCCCTATGGCCTGTTCGTCGACCTCGGAGGGGTCAGCGGCTTGTTGCACCAGTCGTGCATCACCGGTGGAACCATGCGCGACCTTCGCGAGGTCTTCGACCAGGGGGATCGGCTCCGTGCCCTGATCACCCAGATCGATCCGGCCCGCGGCCGCATCGGGCTCAACACCGCCCTGCTCGAGGGCCAACCAGGCGAATTGTTGATCGACAAGGACAAGGTGATGGCGGAGGCCGAAGACCGCGCCAACCGGGCCCGCAATGCCCTGCGTCAGCAGGAGCAGATCGCCGGATGAGCAAGGCTGTCCCCGCCAACGCCGGCCCGGCCGTCGTCGTTGCCGCTGACTGGGAACTGGATTACTACTCCCGACCGGTGCTCGAGTCCGATGGCAAGAAGCGCTGGGAACTGTTGATCTGCTCCACGCCGGCCTTCGCCGCCAGCGATCCTGGATTCCGATGGGTCAAGCTCTGCCCTGCCACCAGTGTCAACTCGGTCTGGCTGCAGGGAGCCTTGAGTGAGGCCTTGGCCGCCGCCGCCCTGGAGGGCTATCCACCTCCGCGCCGGCTGCGCTGCTGGCGGGCCTCGATGCGCACGATGGTCCAGAGAGCCGCCGAAGCGATTGGACTTGAGGTCATCCCCAGCCGTCGCTGTTACGCCCTCTTCGACTGGCTTCACGAAAGGGAGCAGCGGGTGTACCCCGAAGAACCCGGCTACCTTTGCGGTCCGCTGGCTCCGGCCCCGATCCCGATTTCGCCGCCGGCCGTGCTCTTGCCCGAATCCGTCCGGGGAGATAGCTGGAGCTGGGCCAGCCTGCCGATGGGCGCAATCCGCGAGGCCGCCGACTGGGAGATCGGTTTCAATGGGCTGGGTGCCCTGCCGGCCGGATTGGGCGATGACGTGTCCGTTCCCGGGATTCGTTTGTTCAGCGTCCATCGGGCCCTGGCGATCGCCGGCTGGATGGCGGGGCTGGAGCCCGTGCGGCTTCGCCTCAGCGGCGAGTCGCTCGTGCTCGAGGCCAGCCTGGAGAACTCCTGGCTGCTGGGCAAGGTGGTGGAGGCAGAGGCTGAGGAAGCCCAAGCCGCCTTCAGCGCCTCCCGCCTGGAGGCTGGAGGATTGCAGTTCATCGCAGTGCAGAGCAGCCCGGCGTCGGAGCGTTTCGAGGGCTTCTGGTTGTTGCGAGATCTACCGGAGCCCTGAGCCTCCTCAACGGGATTGATTGTCATGGCCGAAGCCATCGAACCGCCGTTTGATCGCCCTGATCGGGCCTTCAACACCCTGCCCGGCTGGACCTGGGTGGGCACCTATGGCGGCTACGTTCTGCAGGCCGATCTGCTCGCCGATTTCGAGCATGGCTTCTTCACCCGCCAGTGGGGCGGCCGCGGCCCGGAGGAACTGGCCGCGGCGATCAGCGCCGGTGTGAGCGTGCATCGAACCCGTCAGATCCACAGTGCCACCGTGCTCGGGGCCGACCGGGCGACCTGTGAGCCATGGCCCGAGGCGGACGGGCTGGTCAGTCGAGGGGGGGGGCAGAGCCTCTGGGTCTGCGGGGCTGATTGCACCCCGGTGCTGATCGCCGATCCTGCCACCGGGCAGGTGGCGGCTTGTCATGCCGGCTGGCGTGGCGTGGCTGGCCGCATTGTTCCCGCAGCGATCCTTCAGTTGGAGCGCCAGGGCAGCCGCCGCCAGGATCTTCGGGTGGCCCTTGGTCCCGCGATCAGTGGTCCGGCCTATCAGGTGCAGGCGGATGTGGCCATCCAGGTGGGCGCCAGCCTGGGGGCCGAAGCGGAAGCGGCCCGATCCGGTGGGGAAGCCGCGGGCGCGGATCCGATGGAGGCCTTGCGAAGGGCCGGTGGCTTGCTCGATGATCCCCGGCCTGAGCGCGTGCGGCTCGACATCCGGGCTGCAACCGCGTGCCAGTTGCACCATGAAGGGCTGTCGGCTACACAAATCAGCGTTTGCCCGCTTTGTACCGTGGCGGAACCGCTTCTGTTTCATTCCTGGCGCCGTGATCAGGTCAAGGCAGTGCAGTGGAGCGGCATCGTGGCCCAGGCCTGAGCATCCATCATCCCAGCTTGGAAGCCGGACGAAACCGCCGCGTGCCGTTCCCAGGCATGGACCAGCGGAAGATCAATCGCCAAGGCGCGATCATGTCCATAACTTGCCAGATGGGCGATGACCTTATACAATCATGGGAATTCAACGAGTCTGTCAACATGCTCACAGGTGCTGATCTTCTTGCCAAGGTGAAGGAGATGGGAGATGTCAGCAAATCCGATATCGTGCGGGCTTGCGGGTATGTCTCATCAAAGAAGGATGGCAGCGAGCGGCTCAACTTCACCGCCTTCTACGAAGCCCTGCTCAATGCCAAGGGTGTGGATTTCGGCCTTGGCACAAAGGTCGGAAGGGGAGGCCGCAAGCTCAGCTTCACGACCAAAATTCAATTCAACGGCAACCTGATGGTGGGGAAGGCTTACACCAGTCTGCTGGATCTCAAACCCGGTGACGAGTTTCAGATCAAGTTGGGTCGCAAGCAGATCCGTTTGATCCCCCTGGGTGCGGAAGACGAAGACGAGTGAGGGCCACGGCTTCCGCCACCTTGATGCCATCGATTCCTGCTGAAAGGATTCCACCGGCATAGCCGGCCCCTTCTCCGGCTGGATAGAGGCCCTGGGTGTTGATGCTCTGCAGATTCTCCCCCCGCGGTATGCGCACCGGGGATGACGTCCTGGTCTCCACCCCGGTCAACAGGGCATCGGCCATGCTGAAGCCTGGGATCGAACGTTCGAAGGCCGGCAAGGCTTCCCGGATCGCCGCCGCGGCGAAGTCGGGCAGGCAGGCCTCAAGGTTGGCCTCGATGACCCCGGGGGCGTAGGACGCCTGAAGTAAGGGACTGCTCCGTTCGCCATGGCTCCCGGGGTTTCCTGGACTGGCCTGGGTACCCGACAGGAAATCCCCGACCCGTTGGCAGGGCGCCCGGTAGGTGCTGCCGCCCAGGGCGAAGGCCTTGGCTTCCCAGTGGCGCTGGAAGGCCACACCGGCCAGAGGGTCATTGGCTCCGCAGCCGTAGGGCTCCAGGTCACTGAGCTCAAGACCCACCACGATGCCGCTGTTGGCATTGCGTTCATTGCGGGAATGCTGGCTCATGCCGTTGGTGACCAGATGGCCTGGCTCCGAAGCGGCGGCCACCACCAGGCCCCCAGGGCACATGCAGAAGCTGTAGACACTGCGGCCATTGCTGCAGTGATGCACCAGCTTGTACTCCGCCGCCCCCAGCCGTGGGTGGCCAGCGAAGGCGCCCCATCGGGCCCGGTCGATCAGCGGCTGGGGATGCTCAATGCGCAGCCCGATCGAGAATGGCTTGGCCTCAATGGCCACCCCGCGGGCCTGCAACATGGCGAAGGTGTCACGGGCGCTGTGGCCCACGGCCAGCACCACCTGCTCGGCCGCCAGCACGGTGCCATCCGCCAGGCGGACACCAACCACCCGTTGGTGCCCCATTCGGTCGCCGACGAAGGGGTCCCGGCTGCCCTGGTTGCCGCTGGCTGGGGGCTCAAGGGCTGTGGTCTCGATTCCCACCACCCTGGCCTCGAAGCGGATCTCGCCGCCGAGGGCTTCGATTCTGGCGCGGAGCCCCCGCACGACGGTGGCCAGCTTGAAGGTGCCGATGTGGGGGCGATGCAGATGCAGGATGTCGGGGTTGGCTCCGCAGGCCACCAATTCCTCCAGCACCTTGCGGCCGTGGTGCTGAGGGTCACGGACCTGGCTGTAAAGCTTGCCGTCGGAAAAGGTTCCGGCACCCCCCTCGCCGAACTGCACATTGGATTCCGGATCGAAGGGGCGTTGACCGCGCCAGAAGCCGAAGGTGTCAGCACTCCTTTCCTTCACCGGCTTGCCCCGCTCCAGGAGCAGGGGGCGGAACCCCATCTGGGCCAGCAGCAAGGCGGCGAAGTAACCACAGGGGCCTGCGCCGATCACGATCGGGCGTGGTCGGGAGCAACCGGGGCCATCCCCAGGTGCCCTGCCCACGAACCGGTAGGTCCGATCGGGGCTGGGTCGCAGCTGGGGGTCATGGGCCAGGCGGCGCCGCACCCGAGCGCCGCAGTCGAGCTCCAGATCGAGGCTATAGCTGAACTGGATGGCGGAGCGGCAGCGGGCATCGATGCTGCGCTTCACCACCTCCATCCCCAGCAGGGCCTCTGCGGGGAGGCCCAGCCGCGCCAGCACCGCCTGCCGCAGCTCGTCGGCGGAGTGGTCCAGGGGGACCTTGAGTTCGCTCAGCCGGAACACAGGGCCTGCTCGCCGGAGGGGATGTCGCTTCCCCACCATTCCAGCAGCCAGGCCCCAGCCGCTGCCGGCCACTGTCAAGCTTGGTGGATCCGATCCCCTCGCAGAGCCCCGTTCCCATGGGTGTGACCCACTGCCCACTCTGCGTTGGACTGGCGGTGCTGAGCGCCGTTCGCTTCAGCGCCCATGCCCTGCTGATCTGGAACGTGCGCCGATCCCCGACACGACCCGCTTCGCAGCAGGGATCCCTGCCACGTCTGCAACCGCAGGCGATCTAGGGTCTGGCCTGAGTTTCAGCCTGTTGATGGCCCTGCATGCCACCTACTTCGGCGCCAATGGCTGGTTGCTGGAGTTCGGTTCTCTGCGGGTGCTGCTCGACCCCTGGCTTACCGGCACCCTGGAGTTTCCACCAGGTCCATGGTTGTTTCAGGGCCGCTTGGCCCAACCCTGGCCGGTGCCCCAGCGGCTCGACCTGTTGCTGCTCAGCCAGGGATTACCCGACCACAGCCATCCGGCCAGTCTGGAGCTGCTGGAGAAGTCCCTGCCGGTGGTGGGCTCAGCGGCCGCCGCTCAACGGGTGCAGGCGCTGGGATTCTCCTCCGTGACGGCACTGACGCCCGGGCAACACCATGACTTTGCTGGCCTGCGAATCACGGCCACCGCCGGAGCCCCGGTCCCCCAGGTGGAGAACGGCTACCTGCTGGAGCACGCCGAAGGGCGGCTCTACGTGGAACCGCACGGTTTTCTGGCGCCGGACCTGCCGGCCCAACCGCTGGACGCGGTGATCACACCGGTTGTCGATCTGGGGTTGCCCCTGGCCGGGGCTTTTGTCAAGGGGCGGCAGGTGTTGCCGAGGTTGTTGGAGCGTTTTGAACCCCTGACGGTGCTGGCCAGCACCGCAGGCGGGGAGGCGGATTACACGGGACTGCTCACCAAACTGTTGTGGCAGGAGGGCACGGCGGCAGCGGCGGCGGCCTTGTTGACGACCCCGCCACTGGACCGCCCCAGCCTTCCTTCGGACCTGCCCGGGGCCAGCCGCTTCATCGATCCGGTGCCTGGTGTGCGCTATAGCCTGGCCGCAAAACCCACTTGCTTGGTGGCTAAGGCGCCGGAGTGAGCGGCAGGGGCTGCACGGGTGTGAGCTGAAGCTCGCCGGTTGGAGGATTGGCTGCGGAAAGGTCGAGGCGGCTGGCGGCACCCTTGATGGCAAGGCCGGAGCCCTGGGAGCGGGCCTGGAGTGCGGCGCAGAGGTCGAGGGGTTTGGCCTTGGGATCGAGCCAGTCGAGCTGCCAGAGGTCCTTGCTTGCCGCGCCACGGGAAGCAAGGACCGTCAGTTGTCCGGTGTCATAGCCGGCCGCCTCGACCAGACCTGGATTGAACCCATGGCTGCGCTGGAAGGCCTGCTCGAACCGGCTCCAGCCAGGCCCCCGGGTGAGGGGCTCGACACCCAGCTGGGGATTGCGCAGCGATCTCTTGACCGGAAACGGCCAAACCAGCGTGAGGCTTCCCGGCAGGGCGGCCCTGGCCACGGCCTTGGCCAGGGGTGAGTCAGGCGAGGTCATCACCATCAGAGCCTCTGGCTGGTACCAGCTGATGTCATCGAGCAGTTGCTCGATCGCCGCCTCACTCGGCTTGGAGACAGCTATGGGACCGTTGGTGGGTCCCACCACCCAGCCGCCAGCACCGCTGAGGGTTTCCGCAAATCGGCCTGCCAGGGCCGCCAGCTCGACGTTGCCGTCATGGATCACCATCGCCTTGCCACGGGCCTGATCGACCAGAGCCCGGGCCAGGCGGTCCGCCTCCTGGCTGCGGGCCGGCAGCACCGGCCACAGCCGATCGGCCCCAGCTTGGCTCGGTAAACGCTGCAGGGAACTCCCCCGTTGCAAGGGGAAGAGAACGCTGATGTTCTGTTGTTGTGCCAACAGGCCATAGGGCAGCAAGGACACGGCTGGGGGGGCGATCAGCAGCCTGGGTATCGTGCGGCCCAGCAGGAAGGGCCTGGGATCCTCTCCGGTCGGCAGCCAGCCCAGTTCCAACGATGGTGGGATGACCCCGCAGGCCCTGGCTTCGGCCATTGCCAGGCCATAGCCCCGCCGCAGGCCATCGCCGACGCTGGCCACCTGGCCATCGGCCGGAAGCAGCATGAGCACCTGGCCGCCGATGGCGCTGCTGGCACCCAGGCTCTGAACACCGATCAGGCTGGCGGCCAGACCCATCGCCCCCCAGCGGAAAGCCCAGGGGCGGACCGAGCCGGAACGGGTGCTGGAATCAACCTCGCCTCTCCCCATGGTCCATCGCCTTCGGCGGTGGCAGGTTAGGTGGCTCTCCGTCCACTGCTGGCTCCTTGTCAGGGACAGGCCCGGCAGGCTCCGGCAGCAACTGGCTGAGCAGGCCCGTGGCCAGCAGAATGGCGCCCAGGGCTGCGGCCAGGGTCCTGTTACCCCCCCCCTCTGCCTGGCTCCAGACGCTTGCGGACAGGAAGGCTCCCCCCAGCAGAAGACTGGGGACGAGCACGATGCCCTTGGCCGTGCGGTTCAGGCCCATGGCGGGGAAGTCGCAGCCAAGGGAGGGCAACCCACCGGGGCGCTGGACTGATCCAGCCCGGTGGCCAGGCCCTCCCTCACCAGGCCAGAGCCGAGATCCTCCCCGGTCGAGAGAATCGACACCCTGGCGAGCAAGACGCCATCGGTGCTGCCCAGCGGCCGGAGGTTCACGCGGGTGCGCCGCGGCAACGCCTGACGCAGCCACGCTGTGGCGGCCAGGGAGTGGGCGGCATCCACGGCGACGCAACCCAGCTGAACGGGATAGCTGCGATTCTGATCGCCGACCTGCAAGAGGTCTGCGCCCCTCACCTGCAGGACCTCGGCGGCTTGGGCCCTCGGAGCTGCCGCGAAAAGCACCAGCAGAGCGACCATGAAGGCCAGAAGCATCGACCATGGGTTGGATCGATGGCGCGGCTGGGGGATGGCGCTCAGAGCTTGGCGCCGCAGGTGGGGCAGAACAGGTGGGCGCTGACCGTGGTGGATCCACAGGACCCGCACTGCCGGGTGGTATCGATCGCCAGCTCGGGATGGCTGGGCAAGCCGACCATCTGGGCATTGCTGGCCCCGGGGGGGACCATCGGGTAACAGTTCTCGTTGCGGCGGACCCGCACATCGATCAGAGCCGGGCCGGGATGGGCCAGGGCGGCAGCCAGATCGTCCAGCAACCTGGAGCGATCGGTGATCAGCACCCCCCGGACTCCGAAGGCTTCGGCAAGGGCCGGGAAATCGGGCATGCCAGCGCTCATCTCGGAGGCGGAATAGCGCTCGCCATAAAAACTTTCCTGCCATTGGCGCACCATGCCCTGCCAGCCGTTGTTGATGATCACGATCTTTACCGGCAATTGATATTGCGAGAGGGTGCCGAGCTCCTGAATGTTCATCAGGATGCTGGCATCGCCCGCCACGCAGACCACCGCTTCGGAGGGGTGTGCCACCTGGACACCGAGGGCGGCTGGCAGGCCGAAGCCCATCGTGCCGAGGCCAGCGCTGCTGATCCAGTGGCGTGGTGGGTTGTTGAGGAACTGGGCCGCCCACATCTGGTGCTGGCCCACGTCCGTGGTGATGAAGGCATCGGGGACCAGTTGGCGCAGGGCCAGGAGGACCTCCTGGGGAGCGATCGGCCCCTTGGGTTCGGGAACCACCAAGGGGTAATGGCGCTTCCAGCTGTCGATCCGCTCCAGCCAGGCTGTGGTGCGGTTGGTGGCCGGTTCATCGGCTGAAGCCGCCAGCAGGGCCTCAAGGGCCTGGCGCACATCGGCAACGATCGGCACCTCGGGAACACGAACCTTGCCCACCTCGGCCGCATCGATGTCGATGTGAATCACCTGGGCGCGGGGAGCGAAACTGTCGATCCGGCCGGTGACGCGATCATCGAAACGGGCACCTGCAGCAATCAGCAGGTCGCATTCGGTGACGGCGAAGTTGGCATAGGCCGTGCCATGCATGCCGAGCATGCCCACCGCCAAGCGATGGCGCTCATCGAAGGATCCCTTGCCCATCAAGGTGGTGGTGACCGGAAGGGCAAACCGTTCGGCCAGTTGCTTCACCGCTTCATGGGCCCCGGAGCCGACGGCGCCGCCACCCACGTAGAGCAGGGGCCTCCTGGCCTGCCTGATCAGATCCAGGGCCCGCTGGATCTGCTGAGAGCGAGGTGGAGCTGGCAGCTGATACCCCGCAGGGATCACACAGCCGGGCTCGACCGGTTCGTAGAGGAACTCCTCGAGGCCCACATCCTTGGGCACATCGATCAGCACCGGGCCGGGCCGTCCGGTGGAGGCCAGCAGAAAGGCTTCCGCCACGATCCTGCCTATCTCCGCCGGATCACGCACCACCCAGGAGTGCTTCACGATCGGCAGGGTGATGCCGAAGATGTCGGTTTCCTGGAATGCGTCGGTGCCGATCGAGGCGCGGCTCACCTGGCCGGTGATCACCACCATCGGCACCGAATCCATCTGGGCGGTGGCAATGCCGGTGACCAGATTGGTGGCACCGGGTCCGGAGGTTCCGAAACACACGCCGACCCGGCCTGTTGAGCGGGCATAGGCATCAGCCGCATGGGCACCGCCCTGCTCGTGGCGGACCAGGATGTGCCTGAGCCAGCCGCGGTTCTCAGCCTGATGGAGGGCGTCGTAGATGGGCAGGATGGCGCCACCCGGATAGCCGAAGATGTGCTGGACGCCATGGCGATGCAGGGCATCCATCAGGGCGTCGGCACCACTCATCCGTGCGGGGACGGCATGGTCGGCGGTGGTGGCCGCTGGAGAGAGGGATGTGAGGGTCACGGCAGCGGGGACACACTCAACCAGAGAGCCAACATTAAGGTCTGAGCTGGCGCGATGAACGACTGATGGCCATGGCCCGCAAGATTACGCCAGGATCGAGCCACCGACCCCGGTAGCTGATCGCCCAGTGAAGATGGGGTCCCGTGGTGCGGCCGCTCATCCCCACGTGGCCGATCACCTGGCCGGTTCTCACGGGCTGGCCGACCACCAGGCGGAGCGGCCCGCTGGTGTAAGTGCGGCCACTGACCTGGCCGGCCAGGTGACAGTAGAGGTGGTCGTACTCGCCCGAGCGGATCACCACGCCAAGGCCGCAGCGACCGTCGTTGACCACCGCCTGAACAACGCCCCCCCACCAGCCGCGGATCGGAGAACCCAGCGGCGCGGCGATGTCCAGGCCGCCATGGTGCTCCTGAACCCCGCCCGGTCCGATCCGCCCCCCGAAGTGGCTTGTGTAGCCCAGGAACTGAACCACAGGGAAAACCCCATGCCGCCAGCGGGGCTCGGCCAGGGCCCGGTCAGGCCAGGCCGGCCAGATCAGCAGGGCGTAGCCGGCGGCGACCAGACGGTTCGCCCTACAGAAGGCCCAGGGCATGCAAGGGACCTTTGCCACTGATCAGTTCCAGCAGGAACGCGGAGAATCCGAGCATGGCCAGCCTGCCATTCCAGACCTCGGAGCTGTTGTTCCAGCCCCAGACCCATTTCTCCTGGGGATAGAGCTTGACCTTGGTGGGCAACCGGGCCGCCTGGTCGAGGTTGACCTCCGGTCCGGCCAGGGCGCTCTCGACGAGGTCGGCAAGGCCGCGAATGAAGGTGGGATAGGTGTCGAGGGCGGGCACACGACGGAACATCGTGATGCCGGCTTCCGTGGCGATCTCCCGGTATTCGATGTCGATTTCCTCCAGGGTTTCGATGTGCTCGCTCACGAAGCTGATCGGGATCACCACCAGGTCCTTCACCCCCTCGGCACCGAGGCGCACAAGGGCTTCGTCGGTGTAGGGCTTGAGCCATTCCACCGGCCCGACCCGGCTCTGGTAGGCGAGCGTGTGGGGGTTGGTGTGGCCCAGTTGGTGCTCCAGCTCGGTCATCACCAGGGCGGCCGAGGCCTCGATGTGCTGCTGGTAGGGGTCACCGGCCTCCTCCACATAGCTCTTGGGAACCCCATGGGCACTGAAAAACACGTGGGCGGTGGCTGGATCCCGGCAGGCGCGGATTTCGGTGGCGGCCAGCTCGGCCATCGCCTTCACATAGCCGGGATGGTCGTACCAGCTGCGGATGCAGCGAATCGGCAGACGGCTGAAGGCCGGATCGGCCTTGCGCAGCCGCTGCAGCTCCCGGAAACTCGAACCGCTCGTGCTGATCGAGAAGTGGGGATAAAGCGGCAGGACCACAACTTCATCAACGGCGTCGGCCTTGATGTCGGCGACGGCGGATTCCGTGAACGGATGCCAATAGCGCATCGCCACATAGGTGGTGGCGTTAACTTGGCGTTGACGCAGCTCACTCTGCAGCTCGCGGGCCTGTTGTTCGGTGATCCGCCGCAGCGGTGAGCCACCGCCGATCGAGCGGTAGGCCTCCTGGGACTTGCTGCTGCGCAGGGTGCTGATCAGCCAGGCCAACGGCTTCTGGAGCGCCGGTATCGGCAACCGAATGATTTCGGGATCCGAGAAGAGATTGAACAGGAAGGGACCAACATCCTCGATCCGCTCGGGTCCGCCGAGGTTCATCAGCAATACGCCGACCCTGGCCATGCCCGATCTGTTCCGTCTTGTGGGCTGAGCGTAACGCTGTCACCTGTCCCCTGGCCGCTGAAGGCCCCGATCGATAGGGTCGGCCAAAACGTGGCGACAGGTCTGGAGGCAAAGGGTTTGGACCCGGCATGGATCGATCCCGAACTGCGCCGGCAGAATGCCCTGCTGGCGGCCAGCGGGGTGTCGTTGAGGCTGGAGCGGCGAGGCCAGCGGCTTGGCCTGCGTGGACCGCTGCCCTGTCGCCGAGGTGGCGGCACGTTTCCAGTGCAGCGGATCAGTCTCGGGCTGGCCGCCAGCGAGGAGGGCCTGGGGCAGGCGCGCCGCGAGCTGCGCCGATTGCAACAGCAGCTGCAGCAACAGCGCTTCCACTGGCGGGAGTGGGGAGCGGTGAGCGCCAAGTCGGCGCCAGCAGCGGTCGGCACACCGCCATCAGAGGATGTGCTGGAGCGGTTCGAGGCCAGCTTCTTCTCCGATCCCCGCCGCCGCCGCAACCCGGCCGGAAGCCGCTCCACCTGGCTGGGGGCCTATCTCCCCTACTTCAGACGCCTGCTGGCGGCTGGAGCGAGTCGGCCCCAGGGGTTGAACGCCGAGCTGTTCCTCGAGGTGCTCGACAGCTATCCACCTGGCAGCCGCAGCCGCCAACAGGGCGGCACCGCCCTGGCGGCCCTGGCTCGCGAGCTGGGCATCACCCTGCCGGCGGACTGGGCGGAGCGAGCCGGAGGCTACGGGCTTCACCAGGCCCAGTTCCGCCACCTGCCCACCGATGGGGAGGTGCAAGCCCTGGTGGAGAGCATTCCCAGCCCGCGCTGGCGGCTGGCCTACGGATTAATGGCCACCTACGGACTCCGCAATCACGAGGTGTTCTTCACCGATCTCTCGGCCCTGGCTCCGGGTGGTGATCGGGTGCTGCGGGTGCTCCCCACCAGCAAGACCGGCGAGCATCAGGTCTGGCCCTTTCAACCGGAGTGGGTCGATCAGTTCGAACTGGTCAGGCTGGTCGAATCCAGCGCGGCTCTTCCACCAGTCTGCACCGACCTGCGCCGCACCACCCTCCAACAGGTGGGCCGGCGAGTCGCCGAGCAATTCCGCCGCTACGGCCTGCCGATCACCCCTTACGACCTTCGTCACGCCTGGGCGGTGCGCACGATCCACATCGGCCTGCCCGACACCGTGGCTGCTCGCATGATGGGCCACTCGGTGGCGATCCACACCCGCACCTACCACCACTGGATCACCCGCCGGGACCAGCAGCAGGCGGTGGATGCGGCGCTGGCCCGGCGGCAGGCGGCCTAGGTCGGCCAGAGTGCAGGCCCTCAATGGTTTTCAGAATCAGCATGGTTGACCGCGATCCCGCCGCCTCCAGCCGCGCACCGGCAACCCCTTCCCTCGATGAACGGGCCGCTGAGCTGGGACCAGGAGGCGTTCTGGCCCCGGAGGCCGATGCGGAGGGTTACCGCAGGCGGATGGAGCGCCGCCGGGAGGTGCAGCAGCAACGGGTGGGGGAGCGAAACCTCGAAAAAGGCCTGGTGCTGGTGTTCACCGGCGAGGGCAAGGGCAAGACGACGGCAGCCCTGGGGCTGGTGCTGCGCACCCTGGGCCACGGCGAGCGGGTGGCGGTGGTGCAGTTCATCAAGGGGGGCTGGCAGCCTGGCGAGGCCAGGGCGCTGCAGCTGTTCGGCGAGGCTCTGCACTGGCATGCCCTGGGGGAGGGGTTCACCTGGGAAACCCAGGACCGGGAGCGGGATCGGCAGCTGGTCCAGCAGGCCTGGTTGCAGTCGCTCGCCTACCTGGGCGATGCCAGCCGCAAGCTGGTGGTGCTCGATGAGGTGAACGTGGCCCTCAAGCTGGGCTACCTGGAGCTGGATCAGGTCCTCGAAGGGCTGGACCGCCGCCCGGCCCTCACCCATGTGGCCCTGACCGGACGGGGCGCACCCAGCGCCCTGGTGGAGCGTGCCGACCTGGTCACCGAGATGCGGCTGCTGCGCCATCCCTTCCGTGAGCAGGGGGTCAAAGCCCAGGCCGGCATCGAATACTGAGGCCGCGCGGTTGCTACTGTTCGGCCGTTTGCATGAGCTGAGCGCTCGACCGATGGCTTACCGGCGCGTCCTCCTCAAGCTCAGCGGTGAGGCGCTGATGGGGGGTCAGGGCTACGGCATCGATCCGGCCATCGTCAAGTCCATCGCCAACGACGTGGCGGAGGTGGTGGCCGGGGGTACCCAGCTGGCCATCGTCGTGGGTGGCGGCAACATCTTCCGGGGCCTCAAGGGATCGGCCGCCGGCATGGAGCGCGCCACGGCGGATTATGTGGGCATGCTGGCCACGGTGATGAACGCGATCACCCTCCAGGACGCTCTGGAGCGTGTGGGCGTGCCGACCAGGGTCCAGACCGCCATTGACATGCAGGAGCTGGCCGAGCCCTACATCCGCCGCCGGGCCATTCGACACCTCGAGAAGGGCCGGGTGGTGGTGTTCGGGGCGGGCTGTGGCAATCCCTTCTTCACCACCGACACCGCCGCGGCCCTGCGGGCCGCCGAGATCAACGCCGACGTGGTGTTCAAGGCCACCAAAGTGGATGGGGTGTACGACAGGGACCCGGCTCATTACCCCGATGCGATCCGCTACGCCACCTTGACCTTCCAGGATGTGCTCAGCGGGGAGTTGGCCGTGATGGACAGCACCGCGATCGCCCTCTGTAAGGACAATGCCATCCCGATCCTCGTGTTCGATCTGTTCGGCCCCGGCAACATCGGCAAGGCGGTGGCCGGCGAAGCGATCGGCACCAGCATCACCCCCGCCGGCTAGTCCCGGACCTCACCCCTTCCCCTGCCATGGACATCGAAGCCAGCATGCGCAAGTCGGTGGAAGCCACCCAGCGCACCTTCAACACGATCCGCACCGGCCGCGCCAACCCCTCCCTGCTCGACAAGCTCTCGATCGATTACTACGGCGCCGAAACCCCGCTGCGGTCTTTGGCCACCCTCTCCACCCCCGATTCCCAGACGATCCAGATCCAGCCTTTTGACAGAGGCTCGATGGCCCTGATCGAAAAGGCGATCGCCATGAGCGACCTGGGCCTGACCCCCAACAACGACGGCAAGGTGATCCGCATCAACATCCCCCCCCTCACCGAAGACCGCCGCAAGGAGTTCTGCAAGCTGGCCTCCAGGTACGCCGAGGAGGGCAAGGTGTCCCTGCGCAACATTCGCCGCGAAGCGATCGACGTGGTGAAGAAGCAGGAGAAGGAGGGGGAACTCTCCGAGGATCAGAGCCGCGATGCCCAGGAGAAGGTGCAGAAGCTCACCGACCGCTTCATCGCTGAACTCGAGAAGCATCTCTCCGAGAAAGAGATCGACATTCTCAAGGTTTGAGCCCCCCAGCTCCCGGCCGGCTGGATGCCGACGTGATCGTCGTCGGCGCTGGGGTTGCCGGCGCGGCAGCTGCCTATCATCTGGCCGCCCGGGGCCACAGGGTGCGGCTGCTTGAGGCTCTGACCATGCCCCGCGCCAAACCTTGCGGGGGCGGGATGGCGGCCTCCGTGCAGCGTCTGTTCCCCTTTGATCTGTCGCCGGCCGTCGATCAGGTGATCACCCGGGTGCGCTTCACCTGGTGCCTGGAGGATCCAGTGCTCGCCGACCTGCCCGGTGAAGCCCCCTTCTGGATCGTGCGGCGGCAGCGCTTCGATGCCTTCCTGGCCGATCAGGCGATAGCGGCGGGCGCCGATCTGCTCGATGGCTGTCCGGTGCGAACCCTCCAACGCTGCGGTGACCATTGGCGGGTGGAAACCGAGGGCAGTCCCCCTCTCCTGGCCCGAGCGGTCGTGGTGGCCGATGGGGCCCGCTCCCGCCTCAACGTTCCGCTGGGCCTTGGTTCTCCCAAGCCGCGCTACGCCTCGGCCCTGGCCCTTGAGGTGGAAGGAGCGGTGCAGGAACCGGACACCGCCCACTTCGAGTTCGGCCTGGTGCGCCATGGCTTCTGTTGGGCCTTTCCCCGCCATGGTGGCTTCAGCATCGGCGTTGGCACCTTTCTGGGCCGGGAGCTGAGCGATGCCGACGCGGTGCTCGCCGAGCTGCTGCCCAGCCTTGGGCTGCCGGCCGATGCAGGCGTGCGAAGCCACTGGCCCCTGCGGGTGTGGGACGGCCACCACCGCTTGCACGGCGATGGGGTGGTGGTGGTGGGGGATGCCGCCTCGCTGTGTGATCCCTTTCTGGCCGAGGGGCTGCGCCCGGCCCTGCTGAGCGGCAGCAGGGCCGCCGAGGCCCTGGACCGATGGCTGAGCGGTGAAGCGGGCGCCCTGGCGGGATACAGCGAGGCAATGCGGCTGGAATGGGGCCAGTCGATGGCCTGGGGACGACGGATCGCCCAGGTGTTCTACCGCTTGCCCCGGGTGGGCTACCAGCTCGGTATCAAGCGGGCCACGGCCCCGCAGCGGATTGCCCAGATCCTCTCCGGAGAGATGGGCTATGGCGACATCGCCCAGCGGGTGATTCGGCGCCTGCTCTTCAACGGCTGAGGCGGTCTTGAAGGCTTGAGGCCGTCATCAAGGCTGGAGGCGGTGCTCAACCCTTGAGGCAGTCCTTGAGTTGCCGAAGACGCTCATCGATCGAGCCAAGCAATTCGACCGCGAACATGGGCGACTCCTGGACGGCAAAGAGGAACTTCTCCCGATTCATCAGCAGGATGCGGCAATGGGTTAAGGCCTTGGCTTCGCCATAGCGGCGGTGATCAGCCGTTACCAGGGCACCGGCACCAAACACGTCACCGGCCTTGATCACCTCTTGGCTGGCCCCGTTGTTCCAGCTGAGCTGGACGGTGCCGTCCAGGACCCCGTACATGCAGTCACCTGAATCGCCCGAGCTGAACACGATCTCCCCAGGCCCGAAAGAGCTGACATCCCCCTCATTGGCAAGGGCACGCATGGTGTCGAGAGCATTCATGGGCGAAGCGAAAGCAAAGCAACCTCTCCATCCTGCAGGCAGGACGTTAAGGAGTAGTTAGCTGGCCGCCGTAGAAAGGGCCAGGGGGGCTCCCAGCCCGCCCCGCACGTCCTCGGGGATGAGTCGCCCATCGTGATCGGTGTCGAGGGCATCGAACACCGCATCGCTGCCCAGCCACTCCTCCCGGGTGATGCAGCCATCACCGTCGAGGTCGTTGAGCAGGAAGATCTCCTGGGCGGCATGGGCAAAGGCGGCCTCCCCCTCCAGCTCGCCCAGGCGGTGGGCCAGCTGGGCTTCCAGGGTTTCGATCGCCTTGCTGAAGCCCCGGATACCCTCATCAAGCTTTTCATGGGCCATCCGATCGGCGGCCATGCGCTGCTGAAAATCGGCGGCACTCAGGGAGAAGCGGGCTTCACTCGGGCCTGGGTCGAAGGGGTTGAGCCGCCGCTGGAGCTCACCCTGCTGCTGGCGCAACTGGTCAAGGAGCTTGGGGGAGATGGTGAGCAGATCACACCCAGCCAGTTCGATGATCTCTTCGATGTTGCGGAAACTGGCACCCATGACTTCGGTCTTGTAGCCGTGGGTCTTGTAGTAATTGAAGATCTGGGTGACCGAGATCACGCCGGGATCTTCAGGTCCAGGATAGTGATCCCGGCCGCTGTCATTCTTGTACCAATCCAGGATGCGACCCACGAATGGAGAGATCAGGGTGACCTTCGCCTCGGCGCAGGCCACGGCCTGGGTGAAGCTGAACAGCAGGGTGAGGTTGCAGTGGATCCCTTCCTGTTCCAGCTGCTCGGCGGCCTTGATGCCTTCCCAGGTGGAGGCGATCTTGATCAGAACCCGGTCCTTGCCGATGCCGGCATCGTGATACAGCCCAATCAGTTTGCGGGCTTTGGCGATCGTGGCCTCGGTGTCGAAGCTCAGCCGGGCGTCCACTTCGGTCGAGACCCTCCCAGGCACGATCTTGAGGATCTCTTTGCCGAAGGTGACGCAGATCTCATCGAGCGCTTCGAGCACCACCGCCTCCACGGGGGCTTCGGCTCCGATCAGGTCCCGGGAGGCCCGCAAAGAGGTGTCGATCAATCCCTGGTAGAGGGGGATCTGGGCGGCGGCCAGGATCAAGGAGGGGTTGGTGGTTGCGTCCTGGGGGGTGAACTGCTTGATCGCTTCCAGCTCGCCGGTGTCGGCGACCACCACGGTCATCCCGGCGAGTTGGTCGAGCAGGTTGGCCATGGAGCGATGCACCAAGATGAGCCTTCAAGCTAACCAGGGCCCGTCGAGTCCATCGGAAGGGTGGTCATCCCCGAACGAGCGGTGTGCTCGGCGGCACCTTCTCGATCACCAGCAGGGCCTCGATGATCTGCTTCGCCACTGGAATGGCCACAGTCGAGCCATAGGCATTGCCCCCCTGCGGCTCATCCACCACCACCAGCACCACGTAGCGGGGGTCGTCGATCGGCAGAGTGGCCACGAAGCTGCAGATCCGCGCCCCGGGGATGTACACCCCGTTGAGGGCCTTCTGGGCGGTGCCGGTCTTGCCGCCGATCCGGTAGCCCTCCACCTTCACCCCTTTGCCGCTCCCCTTCTGCACCACCGTTTCCATCCAGGCCGTCACCTGGCGGGTGACGGCGGGATCAAGCACCTGGATGCCGTTGCTGGGGCCGCCGGCGCTGGCCAGTCCATCGCCGGAACGGAGTCCCCGGGTGATGTGAGGGCTGACCAGTCGGCCGCCGTTGGCGACCATGGCGTGCAGCTGCAGCAGCTTGAGAGGGGTGAGCGAGAAGCCCTGCCCGAACGCCGCAGTGGCCGGTTCGATCGGCTGGCTGGTGAACTGCTCGCGGCTCTTGAGTTCTCCGGCCACGGCCCCCGGCAGATCGGTGTCCGGAACGGAGTCGATGCCGATCTTGTGCAGCCATTGCCAGAAATGGCCGGGCTTGACCTGCCGCATCGCCTGGACCATGCCGACATTGCTCGAGACCTGAAGGACCGTCGGGAAATCGATCAGGCCGTTGCCGCGCCGGTCGTGGTTGAAGATCGGCCAGCCGCCGATCGTCAAGGAGCCAGGGTCGTTCACCTTGCCATCGGCCTGGATGGCCTTCTCCTGGAGGGCGATGGCCAGGTTGATCGGCTTGAAGGTGGAGCCAGGTTCGTAGAGATCCTGCACCGACCACTCCCGGAACAGGGCAGGGGAATACTTCCAGAACTGGTTCGGGTCGTAGCTGGGGGCCGAGGCCAACGCCAGCATTTCCCCATTGCGCACATCCATGACCAGGACCGCGCCTCGCTTGGCTTTCCACTGCTTGAGCTGGCGCGACAGGGCCTGCTGGGCCACCTGCTGCAGGCGGGCGTCGAGGGTGAGCTGCAGCCGCAGGTCATCGGTGTAGAGCACGCCTGCCTGGAGCCCATCGGGCAGCGGCGTGCCATCGGCGCCACGCCGCATCGAGCGCACGCTTTCCTGACGCCACATCTCATGATCGCGGCTTTGCTCCAGCCCTGCCTGGGCCACCCGGTCCTGGTTGAGAAACCCAACCACATTGGCGAACAGCTGGCCCTGGGGATAAAGCCGCTGGGGGAAGGGTTCGAGATCAAGCCCGCTGATGCCGAGCTTGCGGATTCGGTTGGCGGTCTCGGAATCCAGGTCGGTGGCGAGTTTCACGCCGCTCTGGCGGTTCCCCATGCTGCGGGTCAGATCGGCGGCAGGCAGGGCCATCAGCTCCGAGAGCTTCTCTGCCACATCGAGGGGACTGCGCTTGACGGTGGGGTCATCCCCCGGGAAATTGAAATAGCGCGGGTGGGCCCAAAGGGTGAAATGCTCCTCATCCAGGGCCACGAGTTTGCCCTGCCGATCCACGATCTCGCGACGCTTGCCGATTGGCTTGACCTGCTGGGTCTGGATCGCCCTGGCCCGGGCCTGGAGCCTGTCGCCTTCCTTGACCTGCAACCAGGCCAACCGCAACCCCAGACCCGCCAGGCCGCCGACCAGCAGCAGGTAAACGAGCATCAGCCGACCGGCCGGCACCGGCTGGAAATCGACCACGCGACGCTGCTTGGCTCCTGTGCTCTGACGGGTTTGGCGCCCCCTGGCCTGGATCGGAATCGGCTGGGCTCGAGGCGATGAACGTGTCACCACCTCAGTAGCCGGGGCGGATCAAGGGGACAGGGACCGAGCGCGCGTCCCCCGGGACCGATGCACGGGTGGGGGTGGGCTTGGCCGCGACGGAATCGGGAGCGGGCAGGTAGATCAGTTTCTGGATGCTGGTGGGAACGAGCTGGCCGGGGCGTTTCGCCATCGCCATGTGGTGCTGCTCCAGCACCGCCGAAGACTCATGAAAGCGATGCTCGAGGAGCTGGGAGGCCTCCAGTCGCTGAAAGCTATGGGTCCAGGCACCCTGCCAGTGCAGCGTCAGGGCGGCCAGTCCGATCATCGAGCCCCCCAGGGCCAGCAACAGTCCGTCGGCCATGCGGTGCAACCCCGCCAGCACCGGCGCCTGACGGGCCACCCTCCGCGACGACATCGATCGCTGAATCAGCGAACCCTGAACCAGGGCGAAGGGATGCCGACGGCCGGAACCTTGGGGTGACGGAGTAGCGACCACCGGATCCAAACATGCGTCTTTGCAAGTGAACCACGCGCCTGGAGGCTCAGCAAGGCACAGATCAGCTCCCCAGCAAAACCAGATTGCTGAAGGTGAGGCCGTTCCAGAGGGCATGGAGCCAGATGCTGGCGCTGAGCCTGCCACTGGAAAGCCGCATCCAGCCCAGGGCCAGCCCCAGCACGAACAGCGGCGTCAGCTCACCGAGGCTCAGGTGGGCCAGGGCGAACACGGCGCTGCTGACCACCACGCCCCAACCAGCGCCCACCCGGCGCACCATGACCGGCAGCAGCACACCGCGAAAGATCGTTTCCTCGAACAGCGGAGCCAGCACGATCGCCGTGAAGGCGAAGCAGAACAAGGTGAGGGGGCTCGTGCTGCGCAGCACCAGTTCGAGCAGGGGATTGCTTCCACCGGGATCGCTCCAGGCCAGTTGCTGCAACCAGCTGGCCAGGCTCACCAGGGGCAGGGCGATCAACAGCCCTTTCAGGGCTTTGCGCTGGGCGCTTCCCACCGGCCGCCAGCGGTACTGCAGCCAGCCTCCCTCGGGCCGATCACCCCGCAGCATCAGGGCCAGGATCGCCAGGGGGGCCGCCATCAGGCCGAGGTACAGAAGCAGCACCGTGAGGCCATCGGCCAGGGGCGATTCAATCGCCAGGGTGGCCAGCAACCCGGTGATCAACGGTGTGATCAGCAGCGGCGTGATCAGTTCGCCCAGGAGCACGAAGCCTCCTGCAACCAGCAGGATCACATCGGTCACACCCAGGCAAGGACCCAGCAGCGGAGGCAACTCCGGTCCATAGCCCCGCCAACGCAGCCAGATCTCCCGGCCGATCAACAGCACCCCGGCCAGCACCGCCAGGGTCGGCAGCAGGGTGACACCGAGCAACTGAAGCAGCGCCTGCCCCTCTTCGCGGGGCAGGGCACAGTCGGAGCGGCTGCCGCCGAGGGCGCGGCAGCTCAGCCTTCGCAGCAGGGGATCGGGGGGCAGGGCCAACCCGTCGAGTCGAGCGGGTCCCAGCGGGGAAGGCCCGTCCAGCAACCTCGAGATCAGGGGGCTAGAGGAGGGATCGCTCCGGTCGCGCAGGGCCTCGAGCAGGGGCCTCGCCCGCCCAGGCTCAGGGCCGTTCAGCAATAGCAGGGCCCGCAGCAGCTCGGTGTCCGGGGCAGCCTGGTGGTCAATTTCCTCGAGCAGGGCTGTTTCCGGTCGCTCCCCGACCAGGAGGGGTTGCAGCGCGTTGGGCAGCCGGGGTGCCGCCAGGGCCGCCAACTCCAGTTGGCGGATCACCAGGTCATTCCCGACGGAGGGGCGATCCAGGCTTTGCAGCAGCCCGTTGATCCACAGCAGAAGGCTGAGGGCCAGGCTGACCAGGGCCAGCGCCACCTTCCACCCTCCGGGGCGCTGCCGTTCGCCGCCTGCTGTCAACCGCCGTCTCCCGCTGGCTCGATTCTCCCCTGAAGCCCTCCAATACGATGGCCCCGCTGTCGGCTCGACGACTTGTGCCCCTCAGGCTCCTCTTGGTCAGGCATGGGTTGAGCAGCTTCAACCTCGAGCATCGGGTGCAGGGCCGCGACGATCTCTCCTGCCTCACCGAACAAGGGCAGCGTCAGGCCCATGCCACCGGTGCCGCCCTTCAGGACCTCCCGATCCAGGCGGCCTACAGCTCCCCACTCCGGCGGGCCCACCAGACGGCCGCGATCCTGCTGGCCGCCCAGGGGGGCTCCATGACCGCCCAGCTGGACGACGACCTGCTGGAGGTGGATCTCGAACCCTGGAGCGGCTTGCTCAGCAGCGAGGTCAGGGAACGCTTCCCCGACCAGCATCACCAGTGGCGCCATGCGCCCGAGCAGCTGGAGCTCAGCCGTGCTGGCGGGGGACGCTACCGGCCGATCGTGGAGCTGATGGCCCAGGCCAGCACTTTCCTCGACCGCTTGCTCGCGCGCCACTCCACCGACACCGTTCTCGTGGTGGCCCACAACGCCATCCTGCGCTGCCTGGTGCTGAATCTGTTAGGGCTTCCGGCCAGCCGCTTTCAGCACCTGCGGCTCGATAACGCCTCGCTCTCGGTGTTCAACATCCGTTGGTCTGGCGCCGGGGAACAGGAGGTGCAGATCGAATCCTTGAACGGCACGGCTCACCTGGGTGAGGGTCTGCCGGCGAAGGGCGCCGGGCCCCGGCTTCTGCTGGTGCGCCATGGCGAAACGGAGTGGAACCGCCAAGGCCGCTTCCAGGGCCAGATCGACATCCCCCTCAACGCCCAAGGTCGCGCCCAGGCTGAAGCGGCCGGCCGCTGCCTGGCGGGGGAGCCGATCCAGCGGGCCTACACCAGTGCCATGGCCCGTCCGCGCCAGACCGCAGAGCTGATCCTGGCCGGCCGCGCCGGCATCCCCCTCACCAGCCTGCGGGGCCTGGTGGAAATCGGCCATGGCCTCTGGGAGGGGGAGCTGGAGGAGGCGATCCACCAGGGCTGGCCGGACCTGCTCGCCGCCTGGAAGCGTTTCCCCGAAACCGTCCAGATGCCCGGGGGTGAGAACCTCCAGGAGGTGTGGGAACGCTCGCTCGCCACCATCGAAACCATTTCCAACAGCCTGGAAACCTCGGAAACAGCCCTGGTGGTTGCCCATGACGCGGTCAACAAGACGATCCTCTGCGCCCTGCTCGGTCTTTCGCCGGCCGACATCTGGATGGTGAAGCAGGGCAATGGTGGTGTCAGCGTGATCGACTTTCCGGTCGCTCCCCTCCCAGGCCATGCCGTGGTGACCTGCCTCAACCTCACGGCCCACCTCGGCGGTGTGCTCGATCGCACCGCCGCCGGCGCCCTCTGATGCGGCCTCGCCTCCTCCAGCAGGTCCAGATCCTGGAGGGGCCAGCTTCGCCCCTGCGCCGTGAGGATGTGCTGCTCGAACAGGGGCGGCTGGCGGCGATCGGCCCGGCCGCGCTCGCTCGCGGCCAGGCCCTGGGCATGGCCCCCCAGCCGGCCGCAGGCTTGTTGCTGGCACCGGCCCTGGTGGATCCCCACAGCATGCTGGAGCAGCCCTATGGCGCCGCCGCCGAGACCCTCGACAGCTTGGTGCGCTCCGCTACCGCCGCGGGTTACGGCACTGTGGCACTCCTGCCCAGGGGGCGAAGCTGGCGAGACCGGCCCGAGCGGCTGCAGCTCCCGGCGATGGGGCCGTTCCGTTTACCCCTCTGGGCCAGCTTCAGCCTGGGCGGAGACGGGGTTGAGCTGGCCCCCCATGCAGATCTGATCGCGGCGGGGGCGATCGGCCTGGCTGAGAACGACAACCTGCCCCCCCTGGCCTTGCTGGAGCGGGGGTTGCGGCTCGCTGAGGCGGGCGGGCGGCCGGTTTTGCTCGCCCCCCGCGACCCCTCCCTGAGCCGGGGAGGCTTCGTCCGTGAAGGGGTGGAGGCCCTCAGGGCGGGCTGGCCGCTGGATCCAGATCTCAGCGAGACGCTGCCCCTCCAAAGCCTCCTGGCCCTGGAGGCCGACCTGCCGGCTTCGGAGATCAGGCTCTGCAATCTCTCCACGGCAGCGGCGATGGAGCTGTTGCGGAACCACCCCAGAAGGGTGCCCGCCAGCGTCTGCTGGTGGCACCTGGTGGGCGACAGTAGCCGGCTCGATCCGGTGGACGAGGGCTGGCGGCTTCTCCCCGCCCTGGGTGGCCCGGCCGATCGCCGCGCCCTGGTAGCAGCGTTGGCGGAGGGTCTGCTCAGTGCCGTGGCCGTGCACCACGTACCCCTCGATGCGGAGGAGCGCTTGCTGCCGATCGACCAGCGCCGCCCGGGTCTGGCGGGCCATCGCTTCGTGTTGCCGGTGCTCTGGCAAGAGCTGGTGGTGGGAGCCGGCTGGAGCGTCGCCGCCCTCTGGGAGGCCCTCTGCTGGGGACCGGCCCGGTTCCTGGGCCTGGCCGAGGAGACGCTCCAGCCAGGCAGCGACCGTTGGATCCTGTTCGATCCGGCGATGGCCTGGGAGCCCAGAGCCGACGCGGAGGCCTCCCTGGCCGCCAACCAGCCCTATGGCGGCGCCACGCTCACCGGTCAGGTGCTGGCAACGGGACTGCTGCCGGAGCTCTGGCGGGGGAGGGGACCCTGAGCGGGTCCCGGTCGATGAGTGAACCGAAGCGGTCGAGGGGCCAGAACCGATAGAAGGCCCGACCGATGATCTGGTCCTGGGGAAGGAAGGGACCTCCCGGCCAAAAGCGGCCATCCCAGCTGTTGGCGCGGTTATCGCCGAGGGCCAGCACATGGCCAGGGGGAACCACCGTGTTGAGGGTGCGGCAGGGCCCCACCCCCTGCTTGTCGACGGGGCAAAGGTTGCTGACGTAAGGCTCACGCAACTTCTGATTGTTGATCCAGGCCTGACCACGGGGGTTGACCACCACCCGATCGCCAGGGATCGCAATCACCCGTTTGATGTAGGCATCGCAGGCCGGGGATTGAATGCCGGGAATCGATCCCAGCAGGGGCAGGTTCACCACCAAGCAGCGCAGCGGACCGGCCTGATGGTCCCCCCGCAGGGCGGGATCGAAATGAAAGGGGGAATTGAACACCACGATCTCGCCGCGCCTCGGGCTTCGGGTGCGATAGCTGACCTTCTCCACCAGGAGGCGGTCCTGAATCTGCAATCCCGGCAGCATCGATCCTGAGGGAATGAAGCGTGCTTCGAGCAGGAAATGGCGGATGCCCAGGGCCACCGCCAGGGTGAGCAGAACACTGCGCCAGAAGGCCCAGGCGCTCTCCGGTGGGGTATTGGTTTCGGCTCCGGGGGCGGGCGGCTCCAGGGGTGGTGACGGGGCGTCCTCGGCTCTCAAAGCACCTGTGGCGGCATGAAGTAGGGCAAGCAGCCTGGGCAGCCGTCCCGGCCTCGACCCTAGGTGCTGGGGGCTGCGGACCTCCTGCCTACGCTTGGGCGGATTGCAGCTGCCCCCATGGCCCGGCCCCGCTGGCAGAGGATCCGAACGATCGGCAACAGCCGGGTGGGACGCCGCTGGGACCAGTTTGTCGCGCTCTGGGCCAGCCTCAATCTCCTCTGGGTCTGCTTCGATCTCAGCTACGTACCGCTGCGCACCTTCTGGCTGCAGCGCAACCTCTACCCGCTCCCCTCGGTCCCCCTGGCGCTGCAGCTCAGCTGGTTGCCGGACATCACACCCTCCTACGACCCCGTCAAGGGGATCGAGCCCCACCGGGAAACCCAGGCCTTCCTCGACCGGTTCGAGCAACTCGACCAGTCGATGGGTTCTGGATCGGCGGCGACAGGGCTTCGGCGCGGCCAGGTGCAGTTGACCCAGGAGATGATCCAGGACAACCCGTTTCTGGCCTCCGGAGGTTCCGGCACCCTCGAGAAGATCAAGAACAGGCTGCGGCAGCGGGCCAATCTTCCCTCCGCCCGGGAAGCCGCGGAACGCCTGCTGAGCGACGACTGGCTGCAGCGCCATTCCTGGACGGAGGAACGCCTGTTCTGGCGACAGCAGATCCTGCCCCTGGTTGCTACCAATTACTGGCGTTCGATCGATGAGAACGGCCGCCCGACCGATCACTTCTGGCGGGGTGATCTGCTGCTGTTCCAGAGCGTCTTTCTGGTGGACATCCTGTTGCGGGTGGTGCGGATCCGGCGGCGCGTCCCCGGCCTGAGCTGGGGTGGGGCGCTGCTGCGTCGCTGGACGGACCTGCCCCTGCTGCTTCCTTTCTGGCGCCTGCTGCGGCTGATCCCCGTGGTGGAACGGTTGCAGACCAGTGGCCTGGTCAGCTTCGAGCCGCTGCGGGCCGTCGTCAGCCGGGTGGTGGTGGCCCTGCTGGCGGTGGAGCTGTTCGAGGTGCTGGCCCTGCAGTTGATGGACGGAGCCCAGGGGTTGATCCGCTCGCCCCAGTGGCCCCAGCGGATCCGCCGGTTGCGCAGCCACCAGAGCGTTGCCGCCAGGAACGAGCGTGAATTGGTGGAGCTGCTGCGGATCTGGGCACCCCTGCTGTTGCAGCAGGTGGCGCCCCGGCTCGAGCCCGAGCTGGAGGCCGTGCTCAGCCACTCCCTGCAACAGAGCCTCCAGGGCCTGGTGGTGCCGCCAGGACTGCGCCAGCTCCAACCGCTCCTGCAGATCGAGCGGGGGTTGTCACGGCAACTGGCCAGTGGGATGGTGATCAGCCTGTTGGAGCTATCCCGAAACACCGGGGAACGGCTTCAACAGCAGGACAATCAGCAGATTGATCTCCTGCAGCGGTTCGTGGATCGTTTCTGGGAAGAGCTGGCGGCTTCTCTTGAGAACGGCCTGGCCCTGGAGCGCAGCCAGCAGCTGCTCTGCAACCTGCTGGAGGAACTCAAGCTGAACTACCTGGGCCAGATCAACCGGGTGGGAATCAATGCCCTGATCAGGGAGCTCGATGAGCTGATGGTTCCGCAGGAGAACCCAGAAGCACCTCGGCCCACTGCTGAGGGTCAAACCCCACCAGCACCAGCGAAACATCCGCTCTGATCAGGAACGGACGGCGGATCAGCTTGCCGTCGGCGGCCAGGGCTGAAATCGCCTGCTCCGCCGTCATCGCCCTGGCGGTGGCGGCGCCCAGGGACCGGTAACTCAGCCCACTGGTGTTGAAGAGCCGCTGGGGCGGTTGAACGGTCTGCCAGGCCAGGGCCAGCTCCTGGCTGGAAGGCGGTGTCAGGGTGATGTCCCGAACGGTGACCGCGATGCCCTCGTGCTGGAGCCACTGGATCGCCTTCCGGCAGGTGGAGCAGCGGGGGTAGCTGTACAACCGCAGGGGGCTGGCACTCACTTCCGGCCGACCAGGGACTTGAGGGCCCCGACCAGGCTGTTGGACCCCTTGCCCACCGCCGCTTCGGGTCTGGTCCGCACCGTGACGTCACCGTTGACGGAGGTGCGGCAGCTCAGCCGGAAGTTGGCGGGGCGATCGGCCAGGTAAACCTGCTCCACGTCACTGCGGGGGGACAGGTTGCGGGCACCCTCCAGCACTTCCATCACGCAGGTGCCGCACTGGCCGAGGCCACCACAGTTGTTGAAGTTGTTCAGCCCCTTGTAGGGGTTGATGCCGGCATCGAGGGCCGCCTTGCGGAGGTTGGCTCCTTCGATGCATCCGACCTGCTGGCCTTCCTGTTCGAAGCGGATGGTGGGCACGGAATGCGACGGTACACGGCGCCATCAAACTTACCTGCTGAGGGGGTCGCTGACGAAAGCCGCGCAAGGGTTCTTGGTGACCGGACCGCTAAAATCAAGGCTTGCAACGGCTGATCCTTGGCTGCAGATTTCGGGCCGGAGACCACCCACGACCGCACCGCCGCCGGGTACGACCTGGTGGTGCAGCGCCTGATCCCCGGCTACGCAAGCCTGGCGCGTCTGGCTGTGGCCTTGCTGGCGGCCTCGCCGCTCGCCAGCTCCACCGGTTCGGAAGTGCTGGTGGCCGGCTGCGGCACCGGCGCAGAACTGGTGGAAGCGGTGGGGCAACGACCCGACTGGCGGCTCACAGCCCTCGACCCATCCGCCGCGATGCTGACGGCCTCTCGCCTGCGGCTCGGCGAGGAGGCCACGATCGACTGGCGTCGTTCGAGCGTGGAAGCCTTCGACGCCAACGGGCGGTTTGCCGGAGCGCTCTGCGTGCTTGTGCTCGACTCCCTCCCCGACGACGGTAGCAAGTTGGCTTTTCTCACTGCCCTCGCCCGCAGCCTCCAGCCTGGCGGCCAGCTGGTGCTGGTGGATCTGATGCGTCCGGCTCTGCCCCTCCTGAAGGACCAGATGGCCGACGCCCTGCTGGCTTTCCAGAGCGCCAGCGGTCTTGAAGACGATAGGGAAATCGTGCAATCGCTCACCCAGGGTCTGCATCCGATCGGTGTGGCCCGCTTCACCGCCCTGGTGAATGCGGCGGGCTTCGGTGACCCGGCCCGGGTGTTTCAGGCCCTCGACTACGAGGGCTTCCTGTTACAGCGCGCCAGCTGATCACGTTCGGCGGCGGCGATGCAGCGGGCCAGCAACGGTGGCACCCGATCGGCATCCTGCCAGCAGTTGATTTCGCTCACCCGGCCCTCCAGGCTCTTGTAGGTGCGAAAGAACTCTGCCACCTCCTCCAGCTGGATGGCGGCGATCTGGGCAATGCTGGTGATGCTGCCCTGGGCGGAGTCGCAGACCGACACGCAGAGCAGCTTGCCGTCGTAGGCACCTCCATCGACCATGTCGAGGATGCCGATCGGGCGGGCGGTGATCAGGCAACCCGCAAAGGTCGGTTCCGCCATGATCACCATGGCGTCGAGGGGGCAGCCGTCTTCGGCGAGGGTGTTGGGAATGAAGCCGTAATCAAAGGGGTAGCGCACGGAGGAATGCAGCACCCGCTCAAGGGACATCAACCCCGCCTTGGCGTCGTAGTGATATTTGTTGCGGCTACCGGCCGGGATCTCCACCACCAGGTGCACCAGCCCAGGGGCTGGGGAGGCCGCCAGGTTGCTGATGTCCATGGATCAGGGCTGAAGGGTTGTCGACCACCGTTGTAACCGGGAGGCTGATGCGATCGGCCATCACCCCACCGATTGGCACGAACAGGGAAAGAATGGCGATCACAGCCCCGAAGAAGGAGGAGCCGGTTTCGAGCATGGCGCTCGGACTGAAGGGGTCCTCGGCGGAGTCAGAGGCTTGCTCGTGGCTGGGATTGCGCGGGCCGTCGGCGGTGTTTTGGGGCTGGGCGGAGTCCATGGAGGGGGATTGAGGGACAGCCCCCCGTCAACTGGAGCCGAACGGCCTGGGCCGCGCCTGGAATTGGACGGGAAGCAACAGCCGCCCAGGGGGTGCCCCGGCTGATTTCAGGTCGGCCAGATCACCCGCCGAAAACGGACTGTCGCGTCAATCCTGCCACCAAAGGGGGGGCGACATCACTCAGGCCGCAGGCCGGGATTGGTCCAGGCCCTCCCGTTTGCGGCCGAGATCGATCGGAGCGCTCTCCATGCCGTGAAGCAGGCCGCGAATGGCCTGGAGTTCCTCCAGAATCGAGCCCAGCAATTGTTGCGTCACCGTGGAAGGGGAATTGAGCACCTCGACGGTGACCTCCTTGATGCGCAGCACATCTCGGGCAAAACGAGCCACTTCCTGGGGGTGGAACTGCAGGGGCTCCTTCTGGTCGGTGCGGTACTCGGGGTTGAGGCGGCGTGGATTGAAGGGTGGGTTCAGGTTGCGCGGATCGGTGTTGGTGTAGCGGTAGACGGAGGCGCGGGAGCGATTCAGGGCGTTCTGCACCTCGTCGATGCCGATCAGAGCCTCAGCTGCTCCTGGCCCTGTGGCGGCGGGAAAGGGCACCAGGGGTGAGCCCCCCGGGTGGGCAGGAAAGGTGGCCGGTTCAGCCCGGAGACCGGCTGACATGCTCCCCCCACCGGGATCCTGCGATGCCGCAACCATGAGACAATCCTGAGACTAATAGGACAATTCTGCTGAACCTAGCAGAAGTCTCTCGCCTTTGGGCCAGGGCGTCCAGAGTGCCCGGCCCAATGGGCAGCCGTGCTCCGGCAAGCCACACAGCAGCTCGGTGATAGGTTCCACGACCCTTTGCCGGCCACTTCCATGCGCGTGTCGCAGCTGCTCCTGGTGACGCTGCGCGACGACCCGGCCGAAGCGGAGATTCCCTCGCACAGGTTGCTGCTTCGGGGTGGCTACATCCGACGGATCGCCGCCGGTGTGTACGCCTACCTGCCGCTGCTCTGGAGGGTGCTGGTCAAGATCAACGGGATCGTGCGCGAGGAAATGGACCGCACTGGCGCCCTCGAAACCCTGCTGCCCCAGCTTCAGCCGGCCGAACTCTGGCAGCGAAGTGGCCGCTGGCAGGGCTACACCGCCGGTGAGGGGATCATGTTCCACATGGTCGATCGCCAGGATCGCTCCCTGGGGCTCGGGCCCACCCACGAGGAGGTGGTGACGGCCCTGGCCGCCGACCTGCTGCGCTCCTACCGCCAGCTGCCGGTGTGCCTCTATCAGATCCAGACCAAGTTCCGCGATGAGATACGCCCCCGGTTCGGGCTGATGCGGGGCCGGGAATTCATCATGAAAGATGCCTACTCCTTCCATGCCGACGCGGCTTGCCTGACCCAGACCTACCAGGCGATGGATCTGGCCTATCGGCGCATCTTCCTGCGCTGCGGGCTTCGAACCGTGGCGGTGGAGGCCGACAGCGGCGCGATCGGCGGATCCGCCAGCCAGGAGTTCATGGTCACTGCCGAAGTCGGGGAGGATCTGATCCTCTCCAGCCCCGACGGTCGCTATGCAGCCAACCAGGAGAGGGCCCTCTCGGTGGCGGCTCCGGCGGTGCCGCTGGATGACGGCCTCGCCTCGGGCGAGCTGATCACCCCAGGCCAGAGCTCCATCGCCGCGCTCTGCGACGGCCATGGCCTGGCGCCCAGCCAGATCCTCAAGGTGCTGCTGCTGCTGGCCCGGTTCGCCGACCTTCCAGCGCAACCGGTGCTGGTGTGCCTGCGGGGTGACCAGCAGCTCAATGAGGTCAAGCTCAGGAACGCCCTCTCCCAGCGGGCGGGCTCAGGCAGCCATCCCTTGCTCGATCTCCAGCCCCTCACCCCGGAGCAGCTCGAAGCCCAGGGCCTCGCCCCACTGCCTTTCGGGTTCCTCGGCCCCCAGCTCGATGATGCCGTTCTGGCCGGTGCCCACCAGTGGCGCCCCCAGTTTCTGCGGCTGGCGGATCCCAGCGTCGCTGGCCTGGGGCGGTTCGTCTGTGGGGCCAACAAGCCGGATCTCCATCGGGTCGTGGATGGCTGGGAGTTACTCACCCCGCTGCCGGAGCTGGTGGACCTGCGGTCCGCCCAACCCGGCGATCCCTGCCTCCACGACCCGGACCAACGGCTGGTGGCCAGCCGGGGCATCGAGGTGGGCCACATCTTTCAACTGGGCAGGAAGTATTCTGAAGCCCTTGAGGCGCGCTTCACGAGCGAAGACGGCAGCGAGGAAGCCCTGTGGATGGGCTGCTATGGCATCGGCGTGTCCCGGCTGGCCCAGGCGGCGGTGGAGCAGCACCACGACGACCAGGGCATCTGCTGGCCCTTGGCGATCGCCCCGTTCGAAGTGATTATCGTGATTGCCAGCAACCAGGACGCCGACCAGGGGAGCCTGGGCGAGAGGCTCTACGGCGAGCTGGCGGCGGCAGGAATCGAGGTGCTGCTCGATGACCGCAGCGAGCGGGCGGGTGTGAAGTTCAAGGACGCCGACCTGATCGGCATCCCCTGGCGGGTGGTGGTCGGCCGCGGGGCCGCCGCCGGAACGGTGGAGCTGGTAGAGCGGGCCAGCCACAGCCGGGAAGACCTGCCCGCCGCGGAGCTTCTGGCCCGGTTGCAGCCGCGCATCCTGGCCCAGCGCCAGGGACTGCAGGCGCACTGAGTGCTTGAGCCTCACAAGGAAGGGGATCAAATCCAAAGCGAGCTGCTTCTACACTGAATCACCAGTGAATTCAGGGCGCCGATGGCTGCAGCGTGGGATCGACAGGCCGCTCGGGCACCCTTTCGGGCCCTGGTCAATGCCCTTGGCCTGGGGCTGAAACGCTCGATCGCTGCGCTGCTCGCTGTCTGCCTGGTTGTTTCGCTGGGGGCCTGTGCGGGGCCCGGCGGCCCCCTGAGCGGCTCCTACGTCGATGACACGATGACGGTGGCCGAGGCCCTGCTGGGCACGATCGCCATCCCGGCGGACGATCCAGGCCGGGCCGAGGCCGAAACGGCAGCCCGCGGACTCGTGACCAACTACGTGGCGTTCTACCGCCCGAAGGCCAAGGTGAATGGACTGAGTTCCTTCACCACGATGCAGACAGCGATCAATTCCCTGGCGGGCTACTACGCGAACTATGCGAACCGCCCCCTGCCTGAGGACCTTCGCTCCCGCCTGGCCAAGGAGCTCAAGAAAGCCGAGGCGAGCGTGGTCCGCGGCGCCTGAATCGATCTCTTGCTCGCTCCACTTCTTTGACGGAAGGGCCATCGATCTGACAGGCTCCAACCTTGTGCTTTGAAGCGGCTTCGGGCCGCTGTGTCCTTGGCCAACGTCGTCGTCATCGGAGCACAGTGGGGTGACGAAGGAAAAGGCAAGATCACCGATCTGCTGAGTCGCTCCGCCGATGTGGTCGTCCGCTATCAGGGTGGGGTCAATGCCGGCCACACCATCGTGGTGGACGACAAGGTGCTCAAACTGCATCTGATTCCATCCGGAATTCTCTATCCAGAAACCATCTGCCTGATCGGATCGGGAACAGTTGTAGATCCGAAGGTGATGTTGGGGGAACTCGACATGCTGCTGACCTATGGCATCGACATCGCGGGCCTGAAGCTGGCCTCCACCGCCCACGTGACCATGCCCTATCACCGCCTCCTCGATCAGGCGATGGAACAGCGGCGCGGTGACCGGCGCATCGGCACCACCGGACGGGGCATCGGCCCCACCTATGCCGACAAGGCCGAGCGCAACGGCATCCGGGTGATCGACCTGCTGGATGAGGAACGGCTGCGCGATCGCCTGGTGGCGCCGCTGGTCGAGAAGAATCTGCTGCTCGAAAAGATCTACGGAATCGAGCCGCTGGATCCGGAGGCGGTGATCGGCGAGTACACCGCCTACGGCAAGCGCCTTGCCCCCCATGTGGTCGACTGCACCCGCACGATCCACCAGGCGGCCCGCGCGCGCAAGAACATTCTCTTTGAAGGGGCCCAGGGAACCCTGCTCGACCTTGACCACGGCACCTATCCCTACGTCACCTCCTCCAACCCCGTTTCGGGCGGGGCCTGCATCGGTGCCGGGGTCGGTCCCACCCTGATCGACCGGGTGATCGGCGTGGCCAAGGCGTACACCACCCGGGTGGGTGAGGGGCCCTTCCCCACCGAACTGCAGGGCAGCCTCAACGACCACCTCTGCGACCGAGGTCACGAGTTCGGCACCACCACGGGCCGCCGTCGGCGCTGCGGCTGGTTCGACGGAGTGATCGGCCGCTACGCCGTCGAGGTCAACGGGCTCGATTGCCTGGCCATCACCAAGCTCGACGTGCTCGATGAACTCGATGTGATCCAGGTCTGCGTCGCCTACGAACTCGACGGCGAGCGGATCGAGCACTTCCCCAGCAGCGCCGAGGCCTTCGCCCGTTGCCGGCCCATTTTCGTCAGCCTGCCGGGCTGGCAGTGCTCCACGGCCGATTGCCGGCAGCTCGAGGAGCTTCCCGCCACCGCGATGGCCTACCTCCGCTACCTGGCGGAGTTGATGGAAGTTCCGATCGCCATTGTGTCCCTCGGGGCCCATCGGGATCAGACCATCGTGGTCGAGGATCCCATCCACGGACCGAAACGAGCCCTTCTCAATGCCTGACTCCACCAAGGCCATGCCCGACGCCACCAAGACCCTTGATATCGTCGCCATCGGCAACGCCATCGTTGATGTGCTCGTCCAGTCGGACGACAGCTTTCTCGCCGACCACCAGCTCACCAAGGGCACCATGGCCCTTGTCGACGAGGCCCAGGCCGAGAGGCTCTATGCCGCCAGTGGGCCTGGCCTGGAAACCTCCGGTGGCTCAGCGGCCAACACCCTGGCCGGCATTGCCCAGCTCGGCGGCAGAGCCGCCTTCATCGGCCGGGTCCGGGATGATCAGCTCGGCGCGATCTTCGCCCACGACATCCGCTCGGTCGGGGCCGGTTTCGACACCCCGCCAGCCACCAGGGGCCCCTCCACGGCCCGCTGTCTGATTCTGGTCAGCCCCGATGCCCAGCGCACCATGTGCACCTACCTGGGCGCTTCGGTGGGCCTGGAGCCCGAGGATCTGGATCTCGATCTGGTGCGCCAGGCGCGGTTGCTCTATCTGGAGGGTTACCTCTGGGACAGCGAAGCCGCCAAGCGGGCCTTCATCGCCGCCGCCGAGGTGATGCGCCAGAGCGGCGGGCAGGTGGCCCTCAGCCTCTCGGACGCCTTTTGCGTCGATCGGCACCGGGCCAGTTTCCTGGAGTTGGTCGATGGCCATGTCGACCTGCTGTTTGCCAACGAATCAGAGATCACGGCGCTCTATGAAACCTCCAGCTTCGAGGCAGCGGCCGAGCAGGTTCGGGGCCGCTGCCAGGTGGCCGCCCTCACTCGGAGCGAGCGGGGCTCGGTGCTGCTGAGTGGCTCGGACACCGTTGCGATCGATGCCTACCAGCTCGGACCCCTGGTGGACACCACCGGTGCCGGGGATCTCTACGCCGCCGGCTTCCTGTTCGGCTACTCCCGCGGTGACGACCTCGAGCGCTGCGGTCGGCTCGGCTCCCTTTGTGCTGCTCAGGTCGTCACCCAGTTGGGGCCCCGCTCCCAGGTGTCCCTGCCGGAGCTGGTCGCCACCCATCTGGGCTGAGTGCAGGGACGCCCAGCTGATCGATCAAGGCCGGGAGGTCCAGACCGCACACCCCCTCCGGTTCCGTCGGCCGGGCCAGCAGCAACAGGCGCAGGCCCAGGCTGGCGCAAAGGGTTTGCCAACCCTCTTCTGTGTGGCCGCCGGATTGGCGGCAAACCACGGCGGTGATGGCCCACTGACGCAGCAGGGCCCGCTCCAGGGCCAGCTCCCCCAGCCCCGTCGGCTCACCGGGCCGGTGGCAGGCCAGGTGGCCAGCGGGCAGCCCCGCCGCCCCGCCCCGCCGCAGACTTTCTGGGCTTGGCAACAGCCGGGCGAACGGCAGCGCTCCGGCGGCCAGAGCCACGGCCCGCGGCAGCTGGCGGGCCCCGATCGCGAACAGCAGGCGCTGCCCCCGCAGGTCGAGGCGGCCCAGGGCGTCGAGGTCGGCAAGCAGGGTGCGATCCAGGCTGGCCGGGGTCTGCAGCAGGGGCCGTCGCAGGCGCAGCAGTGGCTGGCCCAACCGCCGGCAGACCGTGGCCAGGTCGGCCGTGACGCGGCTGGCGAAGGGGTGGCTGGCATCCACCACCCAGACGAAGGCTGAGCCCTTGTCACGGGCCTGCTGCAGCCGCGCCGCCATTGCCGCTTCACTCGCCAGGGCTCCCACCTCCAGCTGCAAGCGGAGGTGGGCTGGGTAGGCGCGGCGGGCGGAGCTGCTCACCACCGACACCGAGAGCCCCCAGCCCCGTTCCAGCAGAGCGGCGGCCAGGACAGGCCCCTCCCCGGTGCCGGCGATCAGCCAAAGCCGCCGCTGGTGCCAATCAAGGGCGTCTTGCATCAGGATGTGGCCCGCTGTCGCGATCCTGGTTGTGAATCACTGTGTGCTGGAAGTGGAGGTGCTCGAGGCCCCCCAGGTGCGATACACCCAGGACAACCAGACCCCGGTAGCAGAGATGGCAGTTCAGATCGAGGGTCTGCGGCCGGATGATCCCCCCTGCCAGCTGAAGGTGGTGGGCTGGGGCAATCTGGCGCAGGACCTGCAGAACCGGGTGCAGGTGGGGCAACGGCTGATGCTTGAAGGCCGGCTGCGGATCACCACGGTGACCCGGGCCGATGGCGTCAAGGAAAAGCGGGCCGAGTTCACCCTGGCGCGGCTCCATCCCGTCGCCGCCGCTGGCGCGCCGACCCCACCAGCTCCAGCTGGCCAGGCTGCTCCACGCTCCATTCCCCGACCAGTCCCGGCCCGGCCCATCCCGGCGGCGTCCGGCGCCCCAGTCCTCACCCAGGAGGCCCCCACCTGGAACACCTCGCCACTGGTGCCGGATCTGGCCGACGACGACGACATTCCCTTTTAAATCGGCTTTCAATCGGCCCTTTGGATCGATCCATTCAATTCAATTGGCCCATCTGATGCGGGCTGGATGTCGGAGCCGTGCTCAGCGGTTCGCCAGGCGTTCCTTGGCCAGATCGAGCATCTGCCCGAGTTCCCGCTCCAGAGCCGCCAGATCGAGGCGCAGATCGGCCCATCGGCCCTCGTCGATCTGGCGCAGCAGCCAGAGCCTCTCGGCGCTGAGTTGGTCGATCAGTTCTGCGGCGCTGCTTTCGGCCGATGGTGCCTCTGGCCCTGGCGCCGAGGCAGGTTCCGTGGAATTCACCGTAGTCATGGCAAGGGCATGCGGGAGAATGACAGCCATGCAAGCACTCACCTCCCCCGGCAGCCTGCTCACGATCCTGGGAGCCGTGCTCACCGTGGTGGGCAGCATCGCCTACGCGACGGACAGCCCCAACATCAGCCTGGCCGGCGTGTTCTATGGCATCCCCCTGCTGCTCGGCGGGCTGGCGTTGAAGTCCTCGGAGCTGGCGCCGGCAGCGCGTCTGAGCCAGCCCGACGCGTTCCGATCCCTGCGGGAGCAGCCCGCCAGCGAGCCCCTCAGCGCCTTGCTCAAGGACGTCACCCGCTGGCGCTACGGCCAGAAGGCCCATCTGGAGAGCTCCCTGCAGGCGCTGAAGCTCTGGGACGACGAGCAGCCTCCCGAGTTGCTCAGCGTGGGGGAACTGGAGAGCCATGGGGGCTATGGCCTCGTCCTCCGGTTTCGCTGCCCCGGGGTTCCCTTCGAGCGCTGGCAGGCGAAGCAGGAACGGTTGGGCCGTTTCTTCGGGCCCGGCCTGGTGGCGGAGTTGGACCAGCATGCTGCAGCCGAACTCGATCTGACCCTCTTGCCGATGTCGCCAGCCATCGCCAGCCTGGAGTCTGATCAAGCCTGATCCCAGTTCGTTTCCCTCGGTTGCCACTCTTGAACCAGGACCCCTTGATCAGTCCCCAGGACAGCCTGCGGGTCTCCGTTCTCAGCGAAGCCCTGCCCTACATCCAGCGGTTCGCCGGCCGCCGGGTCGTGGTGAAGTACGGCGGCTCCGCCATGGCGCATCAGGAGCTGCGCGACGCCGTCTTCCGGGACCTGGCTCTGCTGGCCTGCGTGGGGGTGCAGCCGGTGGTGGTCCATGGCGGTGGGCCTGAGATCAACCACTGGCTGAGCCGCCTGGCGATCGAGCCGCACTTCATCGATGGCCTGCGGGTCACCGATGCCGACACCATGGACGTGGTGGAGATGGTGCTGGTCGGCAGGGTCAACAAGCAGATCGTCAACGGCCTCAACCGGCTGGGCGGCAAGGCGGTGGGCCTCTCCGGCTGCGATGGGGGCCTGGTGGAAGCCCGCACCTGGGGCGACGGCTCCCACGGCCTGGTAGGAGACGTGGCGGCGGTGCATCCCGAGGTGCTCACCCCCCTGCTCGAGAACGGCTACATCCCTGTGATCTCCAGCGTGGCCCCGAATCCCCAGGGCCAGTCCCACAACATCAACGCCGACACCGTGGCCGGCGAGCTGGCCGCCTCCCTGCAGGCTGAGAAGTTGATCCTGCTCACCGACACGCCTGGAATCCTGCGGGAGCGCACCGATCCCAGCTCCTTGCTGCGCCAGCTCAGCCTCTCCGAGGCGCGAGAGCTGATCGCCAGCGGGCTCGTGAATGGTGGCATGACACCCAAGACCGAATGCTGCATCCGCGCCCTTGCCCAGGGGGTGGGCGCGGCCCACATCGTCGATGGGCGTGTCCCCCATGCCCTGCTGTTGGAGGTGTTCACCGATGCCGGCATCGGCACCATGGTGCTGGGAAGCTCCCTGCCGGGCCATGGCTGAGGATCCGCTGCTGCCGGCCCGGTTGGCGCTCGAGCGGGGCGAGTACGGCAGCTGCCTGCGGCTGCTGGAACCCCTGGCCGCCGCCCATCCAGCCAGCACCGGCCTGGGGGGAACCCTGCGGCTGCTAATGGTCACGGCCCTGCTGGGTCAGGGAAACGATGCAGGTGCCGTGGCCTGTTGCCGCAGCCTGCGTGCCTGCCTGGACCTGGATGTTCGGTCACAGGCCAAGGATCTCCAGCTGATTCTCGAGGCACCTCCCCTGCAGCGCCCCGCCAACTGGTCGCTCAGCCTGCCGGTTCTCGGTGGCGCCGATGCCCTCGAGGGCCGCGCCAAGGCCACGGCCAGCCAGCGCCGCCAGGCCCCAACTCCTGTTTCGCCGCCACCGCCGCCGGTGGGCCCCACCCGCGCACCGGTGGGGTTCGCCGTGGTGGTGGTGGCCGTCCTGCTGCTGCTGACTTCGCTGCTCTCCGGCTGCCTGCGGGTCGACACCGACCTGCGCTTCGGCCCCCCGGGGCGGCTCCAGCTGCGCCAGACCCTCAGCAGCAAGACCGGACGCCTGTTGCCCTGGCAGCGGCAGTTCGTCTCGGACCTCAAAGCAGCCCCTTTGGAGCGGGCTACAGCGCTGGGCATCGAGACCCACCGGGGGGTCGTCAGCCTCACCAGCGCCAGCGTGGCCTCCCAGGAGATCAACCGCCTGCTGGCTCTCACGGCGACGACCGCAGCTGACCTGGGCGGACTGGCGCTGCCACCCCCGACCCTGGCCCTGCGGGAACGCAACTGGTTGCTCGGAGCCCAGCAGCAGTTCAGCCTCGAGGTGGATCTGCGGCAGGTGGGAGCGCTGCCTGGCCTCGACCTCAGCGTGGCGCTCGGCCCCCTGGGACGGGGGGCGGTGCGCTCAGCCCAACCCAGGGCCAGCCAGCCCGAGGGCGATGGGGTGCGCTGGGGCCTGGCGATCGGCGCGCTGAACCGCTTGGAGCTGGTCAGCTGGCGATGGAGCCGCCTCGGCCTGGGCGGGATCGCCATCCTGCTGCTGCTGGCCCTGGCATTGGCCCTGCAGCGGTTGCGCTGGCAGGCCGGATTCGGCTGGCCCGAACTGCCGGCGCCTGAGAAACCCTGAAGGTGGCTACAGCGCCAGCGGATCGGGATCGATGCTGAGACTCACCTGGCCGCCGAGGGCCGCGCGCAGTTCCGCCTCCGGCGGCAGGGGCAGGGGGGAGCCGGCTGGTCCATGCAGCAGCAACTGCCAGCGATGGCGGCCGGCCACCCGGGCCACTGGGGCGGGCGCCGGTCCCACCAGCAGCCAGCCCGCCTCCTGGAGCGGACAGCGGATGCGCTCAGCGAGGGCGGCGGCGGCGGTGGCGGTGGCGGTGGCAGAAGCCCCGGCCAGCCGCAGCAGGCAGGCCCGGCTGAACGGCACCAGACCGGCCTGCTGCCGCACCAGCCGCTCCGATTCGAGGTAGCGGTCGTAGCGGCCATCGATCAGGTGACGAATCACCGGATGGTCGGGGGAGTAGGTCTGCACAATCACTTCGCCGGGCCGCTCACCGCGGCCGGCCCGGCCCGCCAGCTGAAGCAACAGCTGCAGGCATTGTTCACCGGAGCGCAGATCCGGCCGATGCAAGAGTCCATCGGCGGCCAGAACCGCCGCCAGGGTCACCCGGGGCAGATCGATTCCCTTGGTGAGCATCTGGGTGCCGACAAGCACGTCGGCCTCACCGGCGGCGAACTGGGCCAGCAGGCGGCGATGGCCATCCCGGCCCCGGGTGGTGTCGCGGTCGAAGCGAAGCAGACGCAAGCCCTCCAATTCCTTCTCCAGCTGCTCGATCACCCGTTGGGTTCCGGCGCCGAAGGGCTTGAAGGCGGTGGAACCGCAGGAGCCGCAGCGGAGGCTGGGTTCCTGGCGATGGCCGCACCAGTGGCAGCGCAACGACTGGTGTCCATCCCGGTGGCGATGGACGGTCAGGGCCACATCGCAATGGGGGCATTGCACCACATCCCCGCAGCTGCGACAGCTCAGGAAGCTGCTGTAGCCGCGCCGGGGCACGAGCACCACTGCCTGGCCGTCCTGGTCCCGCAACCGATCCAGTCGTCCCCGCAGGGCCCGGCTGATCAGGCGGCGATTCCCCTCCGCCAGTTCCAGCCGCATGTCGACAACCAGGACCGGGGCATCCCGCTGGCCACTGATCCGCTCGGGCAGCCTCACCAGGGTGGTCGGCGGGACCGGCTGTCCCAGCTCCTGGCGGCAGGCCAACCAGGATTCGAGCGACGGGGTGGCGCTGCCGAGCAGCAGGCGAGCCCCACTGAGCCAGGCGCGTCGCTGGGCCACGGCCCTGGCGTGATAGCAGGGCATCGGGCTCTCTTGTTTCCACGAGCTGTCGTGCTCCTCGTCCAGCACGATCAAGCCCAGCACCGCCAGGGGCAGAAAGATGGCGGAGCGGGTGCCGACCACGACCACGGGCGCCTGCCGATCGGCAGCCAGACAGCGCCTCCAGGCGACGATCCGCTCGGGTTCACCCAGGCCACTGTGGTAGGCTATCACCCGCTCGCCGAAGCGGGCCCGGCACCGGTCCAGCAGCTGGGGAATCAGGCCGATCTCCGGGGTGAGCATCAAGGTGCTTGCTCCTTCCACCAGGCAGGCCGCCGCCGCCTGCAGGTAGACCTCCGTCTTGCCGGAACCGGTGATGCCCCAGAGCAGCAGGCTGGCTCCCGGCGGGGCTGAGTCGATGGCCTCGAGGGCCTGGCCCTGGGCGGCATTCAAGCGGCGGGGTGGCTCCAGCCCTTTGGGACTGGAGCGTTGGGGGCCTGATCGGGATTGAAGCCGCAGGAGTGAGCGCTCCAGCAAGCCCTGAACCACCGAGCGGCTGAAGCCCCACTCGGTAAGGATCTCCTGCAGCCAAGCCCCCTCCGGTTGCAGCCTCAGGCGCTCCAACAACTGACGCTGCCGTGGGGGAGGAGGGTCAAGGGCCACGTCCTCGGCCAGCGGCTCCACCCATTGCCGCTGGCGGGGCCGCAGCGGGGCCGCAGCACGGAGCTGGCCCAGCCAGCCAGGCGGCAGGGCTGTTTTGAGGGTCCTGAACAGGCTGGAGTGGCAATCCACCGCCACCTGCTGGAGCAGGCCCTGCCAGAGGGGATCGACGGCGGCACGCTGATGCACCGCTTCGATCGGCAGCAGCTTGCCCGGATCCAGCTCAGCAGGCAGACCGTCCAGCTGCTCAACCACCAGACCGATCTGCCGCCGCCCCCGCAGGGGAACCCTGACCAGATCGCCGGGTGCCAGGGGCAGGTTCTCCGGGTTCCCGTAACTGAAGATCCGGCCTTCCCGGCCAGCTTCCACCCACACTTGCCAGCAGATCAGCCCGTCGCCTTGCAAACCCGGTGGCAGTTTCTTAGAATGAATGGGTTGAGCAGTCATTCAGGCTGCAGTCGGAGCTTCGCAGTGTTCCGTCCAGAGGGAAGACTTGAAACAAAAGCCGGATGGAGCCCATCTCCCGCCGGCCTCCCAGTCTGCGACCACCCCTGACAACCCTGCAAAGGCATCCGTGCCGTTCCTTGACTGATCGATTCTCATTCAATGGCCTCCGCTCCCGACTGAACCCTTGCAGGCAGTCGGCTCGGTGTGCCTAAGGCCACCCATTTTGCTTTGGTTTCCATGCGCCTTGGCGCCGTGGAGCCAGCCATACCGCTGTCGGCCTCCCCAATCTCGTCCGCCCGACCCCGCTCCCCTTCCCGTTGATCCCTATGAGCCCTGTAGCTGCCCTGAAGTCCACGAAAGCTGAACCCGAAATCCTCGCGGTCGCGACTCAGGCGGGAGATCAGGTCACTGTCGAGCTGAAGACCAAGGCCCCACGGGCCAAAGCCAAAGCCAAGGCCAAGCCGGCATCGAGCCCCGGCGAGCCTGAACCAGCCACGGATTCAGGTGCCCCGGCAAACAAGGTCAGCCGCACCCGCAAACCGGCGGCCAGCAAAACCACGACGGCCAAGGCTCCTGCAACCAAAGGGGCTTCAAGCAAGGGGCTTTCATCAAAAGAAGCGGCCGCCAAGGCCAAGCGCCCGCCTGATGGGCTTGCCGCCCCTGATGTCGGGCAGGATCTCGACGACGCGGCCGAGCAGCTCCTGGCCGCCACCGACGCCATCGAGGCGATCGCCGACAAGAAACCAGCCGGGGCCAAGGCCCTGGCCAGCATCAAGGTCGGGCCCAAGGGTGTCTACACCGAGGATTCGATCCGGGTGTACCTCCAGGAGATCGGCCGGATACGCCTGCTACGGCCCGATGAAGAGATTGAGCTGGCCCGCAAGATCGCCGATCTGCTGCTGCTCGAGGAACTCGCGAATCAGTTCGAGCAGGACAACGGTCATTATCCCGATAACAAGGAGTGGGCCGTTCTCGTCGACATGACCCTTCTCAAGTTCCGCCGGCGCCTGATGCTGGGCCGCCGGGCCAAGGAGAAGATGGTGCAGTCGAACCTGCGGCTGGTGGTGTCGATCGCCAAGAAATACATGAATCGGGGCCTCTCCTTCCAGGACTTGATCCAGGAAGGCAGCCTCGGCCTGATCCGTGCCGCCGAGAAGTTTGATCACGAGAAGGGCTACAAGTTCTCCACCTACGCCACCTGGTGGATCCGTCAGGCGATCACCCGCGCCATCGCTGATCAGAGCCGCACGATCCGACTGCCGGTGCACCTGTACGAAACCATCTCCCGCATCAAGAAAACCACCAAGGTGCTGAGCCAGGAGTTCGGCCGCAAACCCACTGAGGAGGAAATCGCCGAAAGCATGGAGATGACGATCGAAAAACTGCGCTTCATCGCCAAATCAGCCCAGCTCCCGATCTCCCTGGAAACCCCGATCGGTAAGGAAGAGGATTCCCGGCTTGGTGATTTCATCGAAGCCGACATCGAGAACCCCGAGCAGGATGTGGCTAAGAACCTGTTGCGCGAGGATCTCGAGGGTGTCCTGGCCACCCTCAGCCCCCGGGAGCGGGACGTGCTGCGGCTTCGTTATGGCCTCGATGATGGCCGCATGAAAACCCTGGAGGAAATTGGCCAGATCTTCGATGTGACCCGGGAACGCATCCGCCAGATCGAGGCCAAGGCCCTGCGCAAACTGCGCCATCCCAACCGCAACGGCGTGCTGAAGGAGTACATCAAGTAACCTTCCGCAGCTTCGAATCCCCCGGATTGGCACCATCCCCTTGGACCTCCATCGGAGCAGGTCCAGTGTCGGCGCCGCGGGAGTCGATCATGCTTCCCACCTTCAACGAGGGGCCACCATCACGCCGATCGTGCAGCAGTTGTTGCTGCTGAGCGATCGCTGGAGAATGGAGCTGATTGTCGTCGTCGTCGACTCCGCCGATGGCACCGCCGAGCTGGTCAGGCAACTCGCCCACAGGGAGCCTGAGGTTCTCTCCCCCCGCTGGGCCGCCATCAATCCGGCCTATCCGGAGTTTGCTCAGTCGTTGAGCAGATCCCGGCCTTCCCTAGCTGCTGGCGGTCGTGCTGGCCACCCCGGCGATCGGTCTGGTGCTGCTGCTGCTGCTGCGGGCAGGGCAACCCCACCTGCTCTGGCTGCAGAATCTGGCCGGATTCGCAGGGGTGCTGCTGTTCGTGGTACCGCCGCCGGCGCCGCTGATGCAGAACCAACGGCAAACCCCCGTTCGCGACCTGGCCATCCTGGCCGGATCGGTGTCGAAGATCCACGAAGACTGCTGGGGATCGGCTATGAGCGCTACAGCGTTGTGTATTACAGCGAACAGCCCGTGACCTTCTTCGACACAATGTAAGGAGCCCGCGAGCAGCTGGTCAAGCTTGCTGCACGCCCTGGCCAAGCTTCGGAGCCGCGACCCTCAGCCCCCACCGTGCTGCTGTTCGGTGAGGCCTCCAAGCACGGGGAGTTCAACCTGGATCCGTCCCGAATCCAGACCTTGGGAAGCCGTGGCAACCTCCGGCTGTGGCGGGTGCAGCGGGGCGATCTGAGCGAACAAGCCAGCGGGATTCAGCCTTGAGCGGCCTGCGGACCTGGTTCCGCTGCCTCGGAGCCTGGCGCCTGGCCCTCTGCTTCGTGGCCACCCTCGTGGTGATCTCGATTGAGCTGGCGATCGGCAACCACGTCACGCCGGAGCTGGATGAAGCCGGGCTGGCCTGGCTGGGGGACGTGATTCCCCCACCCTTGGGCCGGGCGTTGGTGGTGGTGTATGTATCACGTGAGTGGCACCCGGTTCACGCCCTTGCTGGTGCTGGCGTCCCTGATGGATCTGATCCTGAAGCGGGCCTGGGATGAACTGACCTGGTTGAGCGTGGGAACGGCGGGGTTTCTGCTGATCGTCGATCGATGGCTCAAGCCCCTGTTCGATCGCGCCAGACCCCACGAAACCCTGGTGGAGGTGAGCGGCCGCAGCTTTCCGAGCGACCATGCCACCGGTGCCGTGGTGTTCTACTTCCTGATGTGTGCCTTCCTCTCCAAGCGCTATCCCCAGTGGCGCCGACCGCTCTACATCGGCTCGGCGATTTGGGTTGCGCTGATCTGGATCAGCACCCTCAATACGCGGGTGCACTGGCCCACCCACATCGTGGCCGGTGCCAGGGTGGGCTTCATCTGGCTGAGCGTCTGCCTGACCAACTGGAAGCTGGCTGCAGCCCGGCAGAGTGAACGGAACCGCGTCCTCGCTCCTTGACCAGCCAAACCAATCTTGCCTCCCTGGCCGACCTCTGCGGTTTGCGCACCGCTCCCGCCCTCACTGGGTTACAACGCGATCGGATCCGGCAGGAGCTGGAGACACGGCTGGCCGCTTGCAGCTGGTTCACGGTAGGCGTGATGGCCCCCTCCGAGGCGGCGGCCCTCGAGGCCCTGCGCACCTGTGAGCGGGCCCTGGGCTGGGAAGCTCTGGTGGGCGAGGACCTACCGGCGTTGTCAGGCCAGGTGTTCCTGAAGGGAAACCAGAGCACCGGCCTGTTCAGGATCCGGGCCGAAAGGGGCCTCGGTGCCGGGCTGCTGATCACCGGCCATCACCACACGGATTCCGAGGCCGAAGGGACCTGGGGACCCCTGCCCCTGGATTTCTTTGCCTGATCACGATCTTGCCAGGTAGCTGGGGGCCACGGACGACCTGTCCTTAGGCTGGGCGGCTGTTAGACGGCCCACGGCCGGTTTGAGGACGGACTGAATGGCTGGCTCCACCCTGCGCATTGCCTCCCGCCGCAGTCAGCTAGCGATGGTGCAGACCCACTGGGTGCGCGATGAACTGGCCCGGGCCCACCCGCAGCTGGAGATCAGCATCGAGGCGATGGCCACCCAAGGGGACAAGATTCTCGATGTGGCCCTGGCCAAGATCGGCGACAAGGGCCTGTTCACCAAAGAGCTCGAAGCCCAGATGCTGCTGGATCGGGCCGATATCGCCGTCCACAGCCTCAAGGACCTGCCCACCAATCTTCCCGAAGGATTGGTGCTGGGTTGCATCACCGAACGGGAAGACCCGGCCGATGCCCTGGTGGTGCACGCCCGGCACACCGACAAGACCCTCGCCACCCTGCCGGAAGGCAGTGTCGTGGGCAGCAGTTCCCTGCGGAGGCTGGCCCAACTCCGCCACCACTACCCCCATCTGGTGTTCAAGGATGTGCGCGGCAATGTGATCACCCGGCTGGAAAAGCTCGATGCCGGCCACTACGACTGCCTGATCCTGGCGGCGGCGGGGCTCGGGCGCCTCGGCCTGGCCGGGCGGATCCATGAGCGGATCGCCCCGGAAATCTCCCTCCATGCGGTGGGCCAGGGTGCCCTCGGCATTGAGTGCCGCTGCGGCGACGACCTAGTCATCGAGCAGATCAGGGCACTGGAGCACGTCCCCTCCTCCCGCCGCTGCCTGGCCGAGCGGGCCTTTCTCCGCCGACTGGAGGGGGGATGCCAGGTGCCGATCGGCGTGAACACCTGCTTCGAAGGCGATGAGCTGGTGCTCACCGGCATGGTGGCCAGCCTCGATGGCCAGCGGCTGATCCGTGATCAGGCCCGCGGCAACCAGGCGGACCCTGAGGCGATCGGCGTCTCCCTGGCCGATCGCCTCAGGAGCCAGGGGGCTGGGGAGATCCTGGAGGAGATCTTTGCAGCCGTTGGCCGCGAGCACTGATCTGAGCGGGGCCCCCCTCGCGCCGGAGCAGGAGGCGGAGGCCCGCGGACTGCCCTTCCAGTGGAATCTGCTGGCCTGGGCCGCCTTGGTGGGGGTGCTCACCGGGCTGGCCGTGGTGGGCTTTCATTTTCTGCTGGGTTCCATCAACCAGTTTCTGTTCGGAACCCTGGTGGAATCGATCATGGCTCTGGTGGGCTCGGTGACGACCCCGGAAACCCCGCTGGAACTGTTCAACCCGGCCGAACCCGAATCCAGCACCCCGCTCAAGGCCTTGCTCCAGCTTGGCCTCGGCGGAATCGGCTTCCTGCCGCCACCCCCGGCACCCCCGGAACCGTTGCCACCCCAAACCATCACCGTCAGCTGGTTGTCCTCCTGGCCCGTGCTGGTGGTGCCGATGCTGGGGGGGCTGTTGGTGGGCCTGCTGCGGCAGCTGGGCAAGGACCTCGGACCTGGGCTGCCCAGCCTGATGGCGATGGCTGACGGGATGGTGCGGGCCGCCCCGAAGCTGCCGATCCTGCGGCTGGTGGCCGCCTCCCTCAGCCTTGGCAGTGGCGCCTCCCTCGGACCGGAGGGTCCAAGCGTGGAAGGCGGTGGAAACATCGGCCTCTGGGTGGGCCTGCGCAGCTCCCTCTCTCCTGAATCCCAGAAGGCGCTGGTGGCGGCGGGGGTTGCGGCCGGTCTGGCGGCCGGGTTCCGTGCTCCGATCGCTGGGGTGTTCTTCGCTTTCGAAGGGGCCTACAGCACGATTCCGGGTCGACCCAGTCTGCGGGCGGTGCTGGTGGCCGCGGTCAGCTCCACCCTGGTGACCCAGCTCAGCCTGGGGGATGAGCCGATCTTCCGGCTGCCCCTCTACGAGGTGCGCTCCCCCCTGGAATTGCCGCTTTATCTCGGCCTCGGCGTGGTGGCCAGCCTGATGTCCTGGGCGCTGGTGAGTTTGCTGGCGGCGGGCCGCAGCGGACCGGTGCAACGCCAGTTCAGCCGGCTCGATCCGTGGCTGCTCAACGGTCTGGGGGGGCTGGGGGTGGGGGTGATGGCCCTGGGATTCCCGGAGGTGCTCGGCGTGGGCTACGACACGATCGAGGCCCTGCTTGGCAATGAAGGCGGCATCGCGCTGGGCACCCTGCTCGCCCTGCTGGTGGTGAAGTTGTTGGCCACGGGGTTGAGCAATGCCACCGGGTTCGTGGGGGGTGGCTTCGCCCCGTCGTTGTTTCTCGGTGCGGTGCTGGGTAATTGCTACGGCCAGCTGCTAGGTGATGGTGGCCTCCAACTGGCCGTGGCCGAGCCACCGGCCTACGCGATGGTGGGCATGGCGGCGGTGCTGGCGGGCAGCGCCCGGGCTCCGCTGACGGCCCTGTTGCTGCTGTTCGAGCTCACCCACGACATCCGCATCGTGCTCCCCTTGATGGCCGCAACGGGCTTGAGCGCCGTGCTGGTTGAGCGTTGGCAGGGGTTCCAGGATCGTGGGCTGCTCGGGGCCGATCCGATCGAGGACCGTCGCCGCCATCAGCTGGCTGGGCTCTCGGTGAGCGAGGCGTTTGGGCCTGAGGCTCCCCTCGTGATGGCGGCGAACACCTCAGCGGCGGTGGCCGTGGCTCGCTTGATCGAGGCCCATGGCCATTGTCTGATCGCCGCGGAGGAGAATCGGGCCGTGGCCCTGGTCACCCTGCAGGATCTTCAGCGCGGCCTCAGTGCGGGGGTCGAGCGCCAGCAGGCTGTGACCCTGGGCGATTGCCGACGCAGTGAACTGGTGTGGCTGCCTCTGACGGCGCGGTTGGACCGGCTCGAGGACCAACTCACACCCAACGGGCTGCGGCAGATCCCCGTCTTCGATGTGGCCGAAGGGGTGGGGGGCCACCTCCCCCATGGACTGCCCACCGATGGCTTGCCGATCGCGGCGCTGCGCGGCCTTGCCAGCCGCGATGGCCTGGCGCTGGCCCTGGCCCGCACCCTCAGCGTTTGACCACCACGGGAGTGCCGACCTCCACCTGATCGAACAGGGCCCGGACATGGGGGGTGAGCATCCGCACGCAACCGTGGGAGACGGCCTCACGGCCTTTGACGGTCCATTCCCAGGCGGTGGGGGTGCCGTGGATGCCGTATTGGTCTTTCGTGGTGGTGTGGAAACCGATCCAGCGATCCCCCAGGGGACCCTGGGCACCTCTGGTTGGGTTGACCTTGCCGCTCTTGGTGCTCTGGTACTGGGGATTGAGCACCTTGTTGCGCACCTTGAAGGTGCCGGTGGGGGTGGGGGTGGCGGGATCTCCGACCGCCACCGGCCAGCTGCCGATCACCTTGCCGTTGTCGAGCAGGCTGATGGTGCGCTTGCCGAGTTCCAGCACGATCTCCTTGGTGCTGGTGATCGCGGCGGTGCTGGGGTTGGCTGGTGTCGGAGCTGGCTTGGCTTCCGGTGTCGCCCCCGGGCTGGCCGCCGAGGACGAGGCCACGGGGGTCGGCACAGCCGGTGACGGCGAGGTTGGGGCGCTCTGCTGGCTCAGGCCCGGCAGGGCGGCCCCCAGACCCAGGGCCACCAGAGCGACGGTGGCAGTAACGAGGCGGAAACGGATCGCGCGCATGGGGAGGGGAGGGTTGGTGGTCTTGGAACGGGTCGGGAACTTCAGTTGACGAGCTTGGCTTCGATTTCGCCTTTGTAGCGTGCTTCGCAGGCCTTGACGATCCGCACCGCCTCCTCGATTCCAAAGAAGCCGTTGACATGGCAGGTGCCGGGCTTCTTGAGATCCTTGTAGTGCTCCCAGTAGTACTCGGTTTCCTTGACCCACTGGGCACCGAGCTGCTCATAGCTGGTGATGTGGTCCACCCGCTTGTCATCGGCCAGCACCGCGATCACCTTGTCGTCGACTTCACCGCCATCGTCGAAGGTCATGATGCCGATGATGCGCGCTTCCACCAGGCTGCCCGGCACCAGCGGTTCAGTGACGTTGACAATCTCGATGTCGAGGGGATCGCCGTCCTCATCCCAGGTGCGGGGGATGCAGCCGTAGGCGAATGGATAGGCCAGGGAGGAGTAGCCGACGCGATCCAGCTTGAGCTGCCCGGATTCGGTGATCAGCTCATACTTGTTGATCGTCATCGAATTGACCTCGATGATCGCGTTCAGCCGCAACTCGGCCTCATCGGCGAAGGCCGGCAGCACATGCAGCAGGTTGAGCATCGTGCGGCTGGGAGCCTGATCGATGTTCGCCATGGCGACGGGGAAGGGGGGAAGGTTGCGGCGGCGATCCTAGGGATCCCCGGCCGCGAGCCTGTCCAGCTTGCTTTCCAGGTAGCTCAGGAAAGCGGTGGGATCGAGGGGAGCACCGCAGACCCGCTCCACCAAAGCCTCACCTGTGACGCTGCGGCCGAGGGGGTGCACATGAACCCGCAGCCAATCCCGCAGGACAGCGTCCTCCCCGGCGGCCAGGCGGGCCTCGATCGGCCCGGTTTCCCGTTCCATCGCTTCGGCCAGCTGGGCCGCAATCAGATGGCCCAGGGCGTAGGAGGGGAAGTAGCCGAACAGGCCTTCGCTCCAGTGGACGTCCTGGAGGCAGCCTTCGGCCGCATCGGCGGGCCTGACGCCCAGCAGCTCCACCATCAACCGGTTCCATTCCGCCGGCAGCTCCTCCACCGGCAGATCGCCTTCGAGCAGGGCAAGCTCCAGGTCGAAGCGCAGCACGATGTGGAGGCAGTAGCTGAGCTCGTCGGACTCGACGCGGATCGCACCGGGCCGGCGGGGATTGAGGGCTCGCCAGAACTGATCGGGATCGTCCCAGGCCCCGGCTGCGCTTTCGGCCAGTGCCTGGCGGAAGCGGGGCTGCCAGCGCCGCGCGAAGGCCTCGCTCCTGCCGACTCTGCACTCCCAGAACAGGCTCTGGCTTTCGTGCACGCCCATCGAGGTGGCCTCACCCAGGGGCCAGGCGAACCACTGATGGTCGTGGCGGGGCAGGCCCTGTTCATAGAGGGAATGGCCCCACTCGTGGGCGGTGGCCAGGAAGGCGGAAAACGGCTGGCCGGGCACCACCCGGCTGGTGATCCGGAAGTCGGAGGGGCCCAGGGTGGTGGAGAAGGGATGGGGGGAGCAGGCCAGCACCGCGCAGCTGGCGTCGAAGCCCCACTCCTGCAGGAGTTGCCGGCAGAGCTGCTGCTGCACCGGATCCGGCAGCGCCAGCCCGGTTGGATCCCAGCCAGCATGACCGCCGCCGCTAGCCGGGGCCGGGCTTCGCCCGTAGCGCTCGATCAAGGTCGGCAGCCGTTGGCGCAAGGGCGCGAACAGCGCCGCCAGCCTGGCCTTGCTGATTTCCGGCTCAAACGGCTGGGCCAGGGTTTCCCAGCAGCTGCGCGGCGAGCCGCCTTGGCCATGCTCGACGGAAGCGAGTTGGCGGGCCTGCTCCTTGCGCAGGGTGATCAGCTCGCCGAGGGCGGGGGCGAAGCGGCTGAAGTCGGCCTGGCTGCGGGCCTCCTGCCAGAGGGCGTAACCCCGGGCCTGGGCCAGGGCCAGGGCCGCCACCAGGGCGGGATCGAGCTGCCTCTGCCGCTCCAGCTCCTGGCGCAGCAGGGCCAGGTTCCGTTGCCAGGGGTCGCTGGATCCAGCGGGCGGCAGTTCAGCTTCGGCGGCGGCCAGCAGCTCCGCGTAGGCGTCGCTGCTCTGGCGCTCGTGGAGTTGCCGTGCCAGAAGGGCCAGTTGTTCACCCCGCCAGGCCGCACCCGCCGATGGCATCAGCGTGTTCTGATCCCAGTAGAGGATGCCGTGGATGCTGCCCAGCAGCCGCGTCTGGCGCACATGGGCACCCAGCCTCTCCAGCGCCAGCGTTGCCATTCGATCCGTGCTCCCTTGGGGTGCGTGGTGCTGGGTACATTGAAGCCAATTGCCACGACCGGGGCCGATGAGTCTGCGCGACGCCTCGGCGGTGGCCGGCCTGTCCCGGGCCATTCAGTTGTCGGTGGCGCCTGTCTTTCTACTCACGGGCATCGGCGGCCTGCTGGGCACCTTCACGGCACGTCTCAGCCGCATCATCGACCGCACCCGCCTGCTGCAGGAGGCGATGGAGAGGGGAAACATCGCCCAGGCCAAGCGGTTGAAGGCGGTGTTGATCGTGCAGCGCCGCCGCCTCTTTCTGATCAACCGGGCGATCCTCTGCGCCACCGTCACCGCCCTGCTGGTGTCCGGGGTGGTGGCGGTGCTGTTCATCAGCGCCGTCGCGGCTGTTGATCTAGCCACGATCGTGGTGCCGGTCTTCGTGCTGGCAATGGTTTCGCTGATCGCGGGCCTGCTTCTGTTCCTGCTGGAGGTGCAACTGGCGATTTCCCAGAACCCGCCTCGGTACTACTGAGCCGTCGGTATGCTCCGAAACACGTCAGGGAATCCTGACCCTGGCTTGCCATCCGGGGGGTTCCCTGGATCATTGGAAGCTACGGACAGGGGTGATGGACATCACACCACTGCTCGGGCGCGAATCCCTGGGAAGGGAACAGGCGATTGAGCTGTTGCGGGATCAAACCCTGATGATCGTCAGTGGGCGACGGCTGCTGATCACCCTGATCACCGGTACAATCGGCCAGCCCGATCAATGGCTGGGAGCAGCCACCTGCGAGGAGCAGGGTCTGGCACTGCTGGCGAGGCAGCGCCCTGACCTTCTGTTCGTGACCGACCCCCTGGAGGCCGGCAGTGGATATGGCCTGGTGAAGCGGGCAAAACAGCTCTACCCTGATCTGGCTTGCCTGCTGTTGCTGGAACGGGATACCCCCGACATACTGCTGGCAGCCCTCGAATCGAACTGCGACGCCATCTGCCTAGAGAGGATGGGCCTTGGCAATCTGGTGGCGGCGATCCGGGCCGTGATCATCGGGGGTGAGGTCTACATGGACGCTTCGGTGGCCGCGATGTTGCACCGGACCCGCCGAGAGTGGATCAAGGGAGAGCCCCAACGCCTTACCCCCAGAGAATTGCAGGTGCTCGAAGAGATGCTGAAGGGCTTTAAAACCCGCGAAATCGCAGCGCGACTTTTCATCTCCCTGGAAACGGTGCGCAGCCACAGCAAGGCGATGCTGGCCAAGCTAAAGGCCCGCAGTCGGATCCATGCGGCGGTGATCGCCCTAAGGCTGGGACTGGTGCGATTGGACCTGCCAGACGCAGCCGACGATCGATACCACCGGACGGAGGTGTCCTCTTACTTGCGGCGGCAGTAACCGCCGCCGATGTTCATCCAGCCCGCAGGGCAGGCTTCACCGTTGGTGGGAGTGACCGTGTAGCTCACCACCCCGAGGGTGCTGCACTTGCCGTTGAACGTGTCCACATAGCCGAGGGGGCACAGGGCCTGGAGCTTGGGGATCACCTCCTGGGCCGAAGCCGGAGTGCCTGGAACCAGCAGGACCGCAGATCCCACCAGGCCAAGGGCCACCGAGAGGATGAAACGGGACGGGCAAGGGCCCATGGGATGACAGGCCAGTTGAATCAATCCTCAGAGTATGGGGCCCTGGCCATTGATGACGCTGGACCACTGTGACACTCCCATGGATCCCCCCGCCACGCCGGACCTGAACGTCCTGGCGACACGGATGGAGCAGCTGGAGAAGGAAATCAAGGCATTGAACACCCTGCTCACGGCGCTGCGACCCATCCTGGAGCGGCTGCTCGAAACGGTTGAACCCCACCAGGGGCAAGCCCCGCCATTCGCGCAGGATCCAGGCTCCATGGCACCGAAGGACTCCCCGCTACAGGCTGCGGCGCCAGGAACCTCGACACTGTTGGCGCGCCGCAATGCCGAGCGCCTCAACGCCGAGGTGATGCGCCGCAGCGCCCGGGGCCTCGACCCCGACAACGACACCGAGCTGGATCTGCTGATCGACCGGCTGCATGAACTTTCGGAGGAGCAGCCCTGAGAGGCCTCGATGGAGCAGGAACTGAGCACCTTTTGCCGTTGGCCGCGGCAACCCTGCCAGGCTGAGGGGTGTCTGTGATGGAATCCGCCATGGCCGCCAGTCCCCTCTCTCCCGAGGAGATCACCGAGCTCAGCTCCAGCCTGCCCGACTGGAGCGTGGTGAACGGCAAGCTGCACCGGGGCCTGATCTTCGATTCCTTCGTGGAGGCGTTCGGCTTCCTCACCCAGGTGGCCTTGATCGCGGAATCGATGGGTCACCATCCAGAGCTGGGCAACATTTATAACCGCGTGATGATCGATCTCATCACCCATGACACCGGCGGCCTCTCCAGCCTGGACCGGGACCTGGCCCTGCGGATCAATGGGCTGCTGAAGGCATGAGGCCGGGGCCGGTGTGCTCCGCCCACAGGGTCCAGATCTCCATCAACAGACCGGAGACCTCGACGGGCTCGCTGGGTTGATCAGAGGGCCGATCGTTAGCCGGATCTGCGCCAACCACCAGGGTTCGCGTCGCTTCCTCGGGCAGGAGCGCTTCGCTGCCCAATGCCTGCGAGGCCTGGACGGCCGCGTCGGCGTCACTGGGGTCATCGTTGCGGCGGCTGCGCTGCTCCAACCGCGCCTCGATCAGGGTCTGGGGGGTCTGCAGATCGAGGATCAACCAGGGGCACCCCAGGGAGCTGGCCAGCTCGGCCGCCCTGGCGCGGCTGGCGCGGCCCAGGTGGGTGGCATCGAGCAGCACGGTGCGGCCCAGCGCAAGGCTGGCGCGCGCCTCAGCCAGCAAGCCGTCCTCGGTGCGCTGGTTCGCCGCCGGCCCGTAGAGCTGATCCCGCTCAGGGCCGCTCGGCCGGGCCAGGGGAGGCAGGCCATGGAGCCGCTTGCGAATCCTGTCGCTCTGGTGATGGTCGGCCAGCAGCCAGGGGGCCAGCTGCCTGGCGAGGTGACTCTTGCCGCTGCCGGAAGACCCCCGCAACAGGACCAGGCCCGGTGGCGCCTGGCCGCAGCGGGCATAGGCCAGGGCAAGGCTGAGCTGGGCCCGGGCCAGCTGGGTGGCCCGCTGCCGCTGGGCCCGCGGCACCTCCGGCTCCAGGCTGGTGGCGGCCGCCACCTTGGCCCGCACATGGGCCCGGTAGGCGCAGAACAGCGCGAACACTCCGGGCGCGATCGGCCGCCCATAGCCCGCCAACAGCGGAGCGATCAGCGCGCCATGGCCGCTGGCTTGCAACTCCATCGCCAGGAAGGCCAGATCGGAGCCCGCATCGATCCGGCGCAAGCTCGGGTTGAACTCGACACAGTCCACCACGGCGATCGGATCCAGCAGCAACACGTGCTCGAGCCGCAGGTCTCCGTGACCATCCACAGCCCAGCCGGCCGAGAGCCGCTGCCGCAACTCCCGCCGCTGGGCCAGCAGAGCCCGGGCCAGGAGATGGTCAAGCAGGCGATGCACCACCGCCGGCACCAGGGCCGGCACGCAGGCGCGGGTGGAGCGCAGGTTGCTGTGCAACACCCGGGCGAAATCACTGAGCAACGCGGCGGGCGCGACCTCCGCCAGGAGATGGCCCTGGTGAAAGCCGGCAATGTGACGCCCGACCGCCTCCAACTCCGCAGCCCCGGCGCGGCCGGCATCGAGGCGGTTCAAGAGAGTGTCGGCGATGTCGAAGCGGCGCATCAACACCACCGGCTCGGGGCCCTCCGGCGTGGCCAGGCTGGTGACCCCGAGGTAGAGATCCGGCGCCAGGCGGCGGTTGAGCCGCACTTCCTCCTCGCACCAGTGGCGGCGGAGCTCACGGCTGCTGTAATCGAGCAGATCCCACAGCCGCAGGGGCTTCTTGAGCTTGTAGGCCCGTCGGGGCGTCAGAAACACCACGCTGATGTGGGTCTGGATCACCTCCACCCGCCGCAACTCCGGGGCAACCCCCTCCCAATCGGCAGCTGGATAGGTCGACGGCAGGGAGAGGGCCGCGATCAGGGGAGCAAGGCTCTGATCGGCCCCACTCACACCATGACCAGCTCATGGCTGCGGGCCTGCTGCAGACGCAGACGCTCGCTGCCGCCCTCCTCCTCCACCTCCACAGCGATCGTGCTTCCCTCCGGGAAGGAGCCGGCCAGGATCGCCTTGGCGATCGGGGTTTCGAGCTGCCGCTGGATCGCCCGCTTCAGGGGCCTGGCGCCATAGACGGGGTCGTAGCCGGCGCTGGCCAGCCAATCGAGTGCCGCCGTGCTCAGCTCAAGGCCCAGCTTGCGGCCCTCCAGGCGCCGGCGCAGCCGCTCCACCTGCAGCACCACGATCTGGCGCAGCTCCTCGGAGCGGAGGCTGTGGAAGATGATCGATTCGTCGAGGCGGTTGAGGAACTCGGGCCGGAAGTGGGCCCGCAGGGCCTCGTTCACCCGCTTCTCCATTTCGCCGTGGCGGGCAGGATCACCGGCCAGATCCAGGATCGAGGCGCTGCCGATGTTGCTGGTGAGGATCAGCACGGTGTTGGTGAAATCCACCGTGCGCCCCTGGCCATCGGTGACCCGGCCGTCATCGAGCACCTGGAGCAGCACGTTGAACACGTCCGAGTGGGCCTTCTCCACCTCGTCGAACAGGATCACGGCGTAGGGGCGCCGCCGCACCGCCTCGGTGAGCTGGCCGCCTTCCTCGTAGCCCACGTAGCCCGGAGGCGCCCCGATCAACCGCGACACGGCGTGCTTCTCCATGTACTCACTCATGTCGATGCGCACCATGGCGTCGTCGCTGTCAAACAGCTGGGCGGCCAGGGCCTTGGAGAGCTCTGTCTTGCCGACGCCGGTGGGACCGAGAAAGAGAAAGCTGGCGATCGGCCGGTTGGGATCTGAGAGGCCGGCCCTGGAGCGCTGGATGGCGTCGGCCACGGCGGTGACGGCCTGCTCCTGGCCGATCACGCGGGCGTGCAGGTCGGCTTCGAGATGCAGCAGCTTCTCCATCTCGCTCTGCACCAGCCTCGCCACCGGGATGCCGGTCCATTTGGCGATCACCTCGGCGATGTCCTCCTCGGTGACCTCCTCGCGCAGCAGGGTCTTGTCGCCGCCGCCGGCGTTGAGCTCGCTCTCCTTGGCGGCCAGCTTCTTGTTGAGCTCGGCCAGGGTGCCGTACTCGAGCTGGGCCGCCTTGTTGAGGTCGTAGCTGCGCTTGGCCTGCTCCACCTGCAGCTGCACCTGCTCGATCTCCTCCTTGATCGCGCTGAGTTCATCGATCGAGCCCTTCTCCTTCTGCCACTGGGCGTTGAGGCCGCTCTGCTGCTCGCCCAGCTCGGCCAGCTCCCGCTCGATCCGCTCCAGCCGCTCCTTGCTGGCTGCATCGGACTCGCGGCCGAGGGAGAGCTTCTCCATCTCCAGCTGCAGAATCTTGCGGTCGATCTCATCGATCTCCTCCGGCTTGGAGGTGATCACCATCTTCAGGCGGGCGGCCGATTCATCCATCAGATCGATCGCCTTGTCGGGCAGGAAGCGGTCGGCGATGTAGCGGCTGGAGAGCACGGCGGCGGCCACCAAGGCGCTGTCGGCGATGCGCACGCCGTGGTGCACCTCATAGCGCTCCTTCAGGCCCCGCAGGATCGAGATCGTGTCTTCGACGGTGGGCTGATCCACGAACACCTGCTGGAAGCGGCGCTCCAGGGCTGGGTCCTTCTCGATGTGCTGGCGGTGCTCATCGAGGGTGGTGGCGCCGATGCAGCGCAGTTCGCCCCGGGCCAGCATCGGTTTGAGCAGGTTGCTGGCATCCATCGAGCCGCCGGCGGCGCCGGCCCCCACCACGGTGTGGATCTCATCGATGAACAGCACGATCTGGCCATCGCTGGAGGTGACCTCCTTGAGCACCGCCTTGAGCCGCTCCTCAAACTCCCCGCGATACTTGGCGCCAGCGATCAGGGCCCCCATGTCAAGCGAAATGAGCTGACGGTTCTGCAGGGCGGAGGGCACATCGCCGTTGACGATGCGCTGGGCCAGGCCCTCCACGATCGCGGTTTTGCCGACGCCGGGCTCCCCAATCAGCACCGGGTTGTTCTTGGTGCGGCGGGAGAGGATCTGAATCGTGCGGCGGATTTCCTCGTCACGGCCGATCACGGGATCGAGCTTGCCGTCGCGGGCCGCCGCCGTCAGATCGCGACCGTACTTCTCGAGCGATTCGTAGGTGCCTTCCGGGTTCTGGTCGGTCACTTTCTGGCTGCCACGCACCGCTTCGATCGCAGAGAGCAGTTTGGTCTTGTCGGTGCCGGCCTGGGAGAGCAACTGGCGGCCGCAGCGGGGGTCAACCGACAAAGCCAGCAGCAGGTGCTCGATCGAGAGGAAGCTGTCGCCGAACTCCTGCTTCAGCACCTCGGCCTGATCCAGCAGGGAGTTGAGGCCCTTGCCGAGGAACACCGTTTCAGCCGGCGTACTCAGGCTCGGCTGGCTGGCGAGGAAGGCCTCCACCTTCTGGATCAACAGATCGGCCTTGACTCCGGCCTTCTCGAGGATGCGGCTGGCCAGGCCCTGCTCGGCCAGGAGGGCGGCGAACAGGTGCTCTGTCTCGAGTTGCTGATGGCGCCTCTTCTGGGCAAGTTGCTGGGCCGCCACCACGGCCGCCCAGGCCTTTTCGGTGAACTGCTCGGCGGTGGGATGCATGGCTCGTTCCCTGCAAGGGATGGTGTTCCAGAACCGTATGCGGGATCCCTCAGCTTCCACAGGGTGGGCTGCCCGAATCAAATGGCGAACCAACCGAACCCGAGGCGGCGCACACTTTTAGCGTTCCATCCGAGCGCGGCGCCCCAGGCCTCCATGCCTCGTTTCATCTCCATGACCGCCCCGATAGCCATGGCCGCCGCCAACTTGAGGCTGCGCCATTGGCCGGGCTGGCTGACGGAAGCCGACGCCAGCCTGGAGAACCTGCTGAACGAGGTGCCCTGGCAGCAGGAGTCGATTCGGCTGTTCGGCCGTCGCCACCCCTTGCCCCGGCTCACCTGCTGGATGGCGGATCCCGGTTGCGACTACAGCTACAGCGGCGCCCGCCAGATCCCCCAGCCCTGGAGCCACGCAGTTCTGGCCCTGCGGGAACGGCTGGGCGCCCTGGGGGGCTCTCGCTTCAACTCGGTTCTGCTCAACCTCTACCGCGATGGCCGCGATGGGATGGGCTGGCATGCCGATGACGAGCCCGAACTTGATCCCACCGCACCGATCGCCTCGCTGAGCCTGGGGGCCTCCCGCAGCTTTCGGTTCAAACCAAAGGGCAAGGGATCTCATCAGGATGAGCGCCAGGGTCTGGAGCTGGGCCACGGCGATCTGCTGCTGATGGACCCCCCCACCCAGCAGTTTTGGCTGCACGAAGTGCCCCGGCGCCGTCGGGTGGAGCGGCCCCGCCTCAATCTCACCTTTCGGGTAGTGCGACGGCAGGGCGCTTAGCGGCTCGATCCACTCAGAGCTCAATCCCCCGGGTGGGCTTGGGGCAAAGCTTGCGAGGGCAGCCGTCCGGGCCGTAGATGGCGTCGGCGGGGGAAAGGCAACCGGCGGCGTTCTTGCGGGACACCTGGGAGGGGGGCAGGCGCTTCGGCTGCAGAAACGACTCCTGGCGGGGCACCAGCAGGGGGCAGCTGTTCTGGGCCAGACCCTCGGCCGGCAGGGCAATCAGCCCAAGACCCAGAAGCAGAAGCCTCGCCTTCATGATGGGCGCATCCAATCACCGCACTGAAGCATGGCAAGCGAAAGCCAAGAGGATCTGGTGGTCAGGCTGGCGGAGGAATCCCGCCGTTTCGACACCACCGGCAAGGATCCTGAGCGCAACTGCTGGCTGGCGGTCCACCAGCACGCCCATGGAGTGTTGCCCAGCGAATACGACATCCGGGAGGTTCCCGAAGCTCTCTACCTCGCCGTGCTGGCTTGCCGGCTCGAGGGGAATTGAGCCGGGCGGCCCAGGACCGTGGACCAAAAAAAAGCCCGTCCATCCTGGACGAGCTGAAGGAAGAAGGAAAAAGAAGAAAACGGGTGAGTTCCTGGAATCCTGGAACAGACCTGAAGCCACGGCGGATCAGCTCCAGCCCTTGCCGGCCATCTCCTCGACGTAGGCGGCCACATCGGCAATGTCAGCAGGGGTGAGCTTGCCGCCGAAAGCCGGCATCGCATTCTTTCCGTTCGTGACCTGCATGGTGATGGCCGCTTCGTGGTCGGCGCTGTAATCAGCCAGATAGGACTGGAGGGCGTCTTGCTTCAAGGTGCGCTCGGCGTTCACCACATTGCCGCCTCCCATGTGGCAGGCGGCGCAGTTGGCCGAAAAGAGCTGCCCACCATGGGCCGGATCGGCCGCGAAACTGGGGGAGGCGCCCAGCAGAAGGGCAAGGCAGAGAGCAAAGAAGCTGAGCAGGCGGCGCATCGAAAACGGGCAACGGAACAAAGCTAGAGGGGGGCCCTGCCAGCCAGGAGGGCGGGTGGCCAGGATCGAAACAATCTCGTAACCCGGCATCACGGCACGATCCTATGAATCCTGACGGCCTCAGCGCAGCGGACCCCGCCGCGGCAGCCTGGCGGTTTCAAAGGCCAGCTCCAGGGTGGGGGCCAGGCTCACCAGGCCAAACCGCTCCGGCGGGCTGATCGGATCATGCACGAAATGGCGCTGGCGGATGCTGAAGCGATCCCAGGCATTCACCTCGATCGGCAGCACCTGGATCAGGGCCTCGATCAGCCAACCGCTCAAGGGGAGCCCAAACCAGGGGCGTCCGATCCCGCGCCAGCGGCAGAGCCGCGTCACGGTGTCATCCACCGTGACGGCCGGCTGGCCGAGAACCAGGCGCCGCAGGGGCCCCTGACCGGGCTCAGGGTTGGCCTGGTGTGGCTGAAGCGTCAGGTTCACGCAAACCCGGGCAATATCCTCGGCGTGGATGAAGTGAAAGCTGGCCTCGGCCCTCAGCCAGCGGGCCAGCCACAGCCAGCGCGCCACCTCCTTGAGCCCGGCCGTGAGGTAACTGGTGGGGAGCGTGCCCCCGGGCTGCACCGAGCCGCCGAACACCAGGGTGGGGAACACCGCCACGATTCGACCCGCGAGGGGGTGGGACTCGAGTTGCTGCAGGCAGAGCGCCTTAGTCTGGATGTATTCGGTGCCGTAGGCCGACGCTTCGGGAAGCAGCTCTAGGTGGCAGTTGAGGATGCTGGCGGTGGAGAAGTAGATCACCTGCTCCAGACGCCCAGGATCGGTGCGGCCCAGCAGCTCCTTGACCGCCACCACATTGACCTGATGAGCCCGCTCCGGATCACCCCAGGCCGTGGCGGTGTGGATGATCCGCTGCGCCGTGGCGATCGCGGCGGCATGGGGCTCCTGATCGCGCAGATCGCCAACCAACAGGGTGATGCGGGGGTCGTGGCGGGGAACGGAAGTGAGCTTGGCAGGGTCCCGCAGCCAGAGCAGCAGCTCCACGTCCGACTCCCGGTAGAGCTGCTGGGCGATCGCCTGGCCCACGCAGCCGCTGGCTCCGGTGATCAGGACCCTGGCCGGAGCGCTCACCGCAGCACTCAAACAGCCGCTCCGAGCAGCTCGTTCACCGTCTTGCCGGCTTCGAAGAACACGCGGGCATTCTCCTCCGGCGTGCCCGGCAGGATTCCATGGCCGAGGTTGAGGATGTGGCGCCGTCCACGGGCCTTGCGCACGGTGTCCACCACCCGGGCTGTGATCGCCTCCGGGGTGCCGAACAGCAGACCGGGGTCCACGTTCCCCTGCACACCGAGGTGGGCTGGCAGGCGGGTGAGGCCGTCGGCCATGTCCACCGTCCAGTCGAGCGAGATGAAATCAACCCCCGTGGTGGCCATGCGCTCCAGCACCCCGGCGCTGCCGGAGATGTAGAGGATCAGGGGGGTGTCGGGATGGGTGGCCTTCACCTGATCCACCACGCGTTTCTGATAGGGGGCCGCGAAGACGTCGTAGTCGATCGGGCTGAGCTGACCCGCCCAGGAATCAAAGAGCTGAACCACCTGGGCGCCGGACTCGATCTGGTAGCGCACGTAGGTGGCGATCGCATCGGCCAGGTGGCCCAGCAACTGGTGCAGCAGCGCAGGCTCCCGGAAGGCCATCGCCTTGATCACGGCGTAGTTCTTGCTGCTTCGGCCCTCCACCGCATAGGCGGCCAGGGTCCAGGGGGCGCCGACGAAGCCGAGCACCGCCGCCTGGTTGCCGACGCTCTGGCGGAGACGCAGGAAGACCTCTCCGACGAAGGGCAGGGCCTCGGCGGGGTTCAGGATGCCCAGGGCATCCACCTGGGCCTGGCTGCGGATGGGGGGATCGATGATCGGCCCCTTGCTTTCGACGATGTCGAAGTCGATGCCGATTCCCGGCAGGGGGGTGAGGATGTCGGAGAAAAGGATGACACCGTCGGGCTGGAAGGCCCGGAACGGTTGCATCGAGATCTCATAGGAGAGATCGGCGTTCTCGGAGCGCTCGCGGAAGCCGGGATGGCGATCGCGCAGATCCCGGTAGACCTTCATGTAACGGCCGGCCTGGCGCATCATCCACACCGGCGGCCGCTCCACCTGCTCGCCTCGGGCGGCGCGCAGCAACAGGGGGAGGGAATCGGCCATGGGAGAAAAGCGGTGCCGGGGGCAGAGGCGAAGCCAGGGGCGAACCTACCCGACCAGAAGACCGCCGGCAGCGGCTTCGTCACACAGACCCTGGCTGCGCGCCCCATCCCTCTGGAACACCAGCACACTGAGCGGTGGCAGGCAGAGGTTGAGGGAGTGGCTATAGCCGTGCATGGCGGTTTCCTCGCTGAACTTGCCACCGAGATTGCCGAGGTTGCTGCCGCCATAACGGCTGCCGTCGGTGTTGAACACCTCCGCGTAGAACCCTTCCAAAGGAACGCCGATGCGGTAACAGGCATGGCTCTGGGGGGTGAAGTTGGCTACCACCACCAGCCAGCGTCCTGTGCTTTGCTCCCGGCGCATGAAGCTGATCACCGAGTGGCGGTTATCGCTGCAATCGATCCACTGAAAGCCATACTGCACGAAGTCGTCCCTCCAGAGGGCCGGCTCGCGGCGGTAGAAGCCGTTGAGGTCATCGACCAGGTTCAGCAGACCCTGATGGGGGTCGTACTGGAGCAGGTTCCACTCCAGATCCCCCCAGACGTTCCATTCGGCCCGCTGGCCGAACTCCATGCCCATGAAGATGGTCTTCTTGCCGGGATGGGTCCACATGAAGGCGAGCAGGGCCCGCACATTGGCGAACTTCTGCCAATCATCACCCGGCATCTTGTTGAGAAGATTGCTCTTTCCATGAACCACTTCATCATGGCTGAGGGCGAGCATGAAGTTCTCGGTGTAGTGATACCAGATCGAGAAACTGATGTTGTTCTGGTGGAACTGGCGCAGCCACGGGTCAAGCTCGAAGTAATCGAGCATGTCGTGCATCCAGCCCATGTTCCACTTCAGGTTGAAGCCAAGGCCGCCCAGGTGGGTGGGCTGGGTCACCATCGGCCAGGTGGTGGACTCCTCGGCGATCGAGAGGGCTCCAGGAAAGTGATGAAACAGCACAGTGTTGGCCTGCTGCAGGAAGCGCACCGCTTCGAGGTTCTCGCGGCCGCCATGCTCATTGGCCAGCCATTCCCCATCGGGGCGAAGGTAATCGCGGTAGAGCATCGAGGCCACCGCATCCACACGGATGCCATCGATGTGAAATTCTTCGAACCAATAAATGAGGTTGGCCACGAGGAAGTTTCGCACTTCGTTGCGGCTGTAGTTGAAGATCAGCGTGCCCCACTCCTTGTGCTCGCCGATGCGGGAATCGGCGTTTTCGTAGAGGTGCTGGCCATCGAAGAAGGCCAGCCCGTGGCTGTCCTTGGGGAAATGGCCAGGCACCCAGTCGAGCAGCAGGCCGATCCCCTCGGCGTGGCACTGGTCCACGAAGGCCCGGAACTCATCGGGGCTGCCGTAGCGGCTGGTGGGGGCATAGAACCCCGTGACCTGATACCCCCAGGAGCCATCGAAGGGATGCTCGGCGATCGGCATCAACTCGATGTGGGTGAAGCCCCGCAGCTTCACGTACGGGATCAGCCGATCGGCCAGTTCCGGGTAGGTGAGCAGCCGAGCGCCGGGCTTGAGATCGGCCGCCGCCACAGGCGGCCTTGACGTTCCATCGGCTTCGCGGTATAGCTCCTCGCTGGAGCCGTGCATCCAGCTGCCGAGGTGCAGCTCGTAAACGGCGATCGGCTGGTCGAGGGGATCGCGGCGATCACGCTGCTCAAGCCAGGCCTGGTCGCTCCAGCGGTAGTCCCCGAGGCGGGCCACCACCGATCCGGTCTGGGGGCGCAGTTCGTGCTGAAAGCCATAGGGGTCGGCCTTCTGGTGGCAATGGCCCTCGGGGCTGCGGACCTCGTACTTGTAGACCGTGCCCACCGCCAGGCCGGGCAGGAACAGTTCCCAGATACCCCCGAGCCGCCGCTGCATCGGATGGTGGCGGCCATCCCAGTTGTTGAAGTCGCCCAGCATCGCCACGCTGCGGGCGTTGGGCGCCCAGAGGGCGAATTGCACGCCGTCAATGCCATCCCGCTGGCAGGGGTGGGCGCCGAGCCGGTGCCAGATGTGGTGGTGGTTGCCCTCGGCGAAGAGATGGCGGTCGAGCTCCCCCATCCACTCCTGGCGGAAGGCCCAGGGGTCGTGCTGGCTGTGCTCAAGGCCGGCACGATTCACCTGCAACCGGTAGGAGCATCCCGGATCCGAAGCCAGGGTCGCTTCGAACAGCCAGGGATGGTGGGGTGTCGCCATCGCCTGGCTCTGCCCATCAGCCAGCAGCAGGTCCACCCGATCCGCCTCCGGCATCCAGGCGCGCACCACCCAACCACCGGCTTGGGGCTGGGGTCCGAGCACCGCGAAGGGGTCATCGTGAACGCAGCTGGCCAGGCTCTGGCCGGCTTGGATGATCCCGTCGAGGCTGGCGGCGGGAATCATGGAAGGTGCGCACATGAAAGATGAACACTAGATCGCCACGGTTGGGTGATCAGGCGGCGATCAAGCTTTGTAAGGGTTCAGGGCTTGACGGGGCCGTCCTGGCGCTTGAGCTCCTCCGGAAAGTCGATCCCGATGATGTGGTTGCTGGCGTCGAGAATCACGAAGAGATTGTCGGTGAGTCGGTTGAACTGGGTGGTGACCAACACCAGCTGCTGGTCGCCGCCCTGGCTGGCCACCACCGTCCCCCGCACCCGCTGGAACGTGCCGGTGAGTTTTTCGAGATCCTTCCAGCGGTTGAGCATGTCCTGGGGCCTGAGCTGGCCCTGCAGCTCCAGGGAGAGGAGACCGCGCGCCTCCACCACCTTCCCCTGGCTGAGCGCATTGACGAAATTGGCTGCAACCTGCTTGATCGGCGTGTCATTCAGGTCGCGCTCCCAGCCCAGCAGCCGACCGCGGTCGTCGACCACCAGCACCAGGGGCCTGGTGCCCTTGGCGGTGATCAGGTCCGCCTCCACCGTGCTGTCGTCGGCGCCCCCCAGCACCTCCTTGATCCGGCTGCCCAGGATCGGCTCCTGCAGCTGCAGCCGCTGACGAATTCTCTCGGGTGTGGTGGCCCGCTGCAGATCCGGGGCCAGCAGGTTGTAGATGGCCTGGCTGTCGTTGCGGCGCAGCCCCTCGATGATCGCTTCAGCGGCGCTGCGGGCCTGGGCCGGGTTCAGGCCCGAGGTGGCAAGAGCCGCTGGAAGCGAAGCGCTGCAGGCCAGAACCAGGGCCAGCAGTGGGGCGCGCAGATTCACAGGGTGGGATCAGACGATGAAGCCAGTCTGGCCGATGGCCAGGGCATCAGCTCCAGTGAGGCGCCAGGAAGCACCAACTGGAGGGTGATCGGCCGATGGCCTGGCCCGGCCGGCCCCAGGGGTGTCTCCCCGGTGCCGGGGTTGACGGCGATCTGGGGCCAGGCGGCGGCGGCGATTGAGAGCCTCAGCCGCTCGCCGGGCGCAACGGTGGCCAGCAGCGGTTGAAACAGAATCCGCCGCCGCTGAAACCGCAGGCACTCCGGCCCCAGGAAACGCCCCACTCCCGTGCTGATCTGAAGCACCTGAGCTCCCTGGCGCCGCACGATCGAGAGGGCGCCGCAGAGGTCGAAGCCGGGCTGATCGGCGGCAACCTCCAGCTCCAGCTCAGCTTGCCCCTCCAGGCGCAGCGTCTGGGCCATGGGTGCGGAGGTGAAGCAGGCCACATCACCGCGCCGGTCCAGGTCGCCCCGCTCCACCGGGCCGGCATCCAGACCGAGGTGGCCGCCCCGACCAGGCACCGGCCGCCAGGGGTCATGCACCAGCCAGACCTCGCCTCGGCCGGACTCCTCAGGCCCCAGCAGCTCCCCCTCGCCGGCATCGATGGCGGCGAGGCCGTTGCTGGCCAGCCGCCATCGGGGCGCCGGGGGGGCGAAAGGGGAAGTCTCCGACCAGAGACCGCTGCCGAGGTCAGCGCTGCGTTGGCGGGGTTGGGGCAACGGCGGTGGTCGATCGCGCAGGTGTTGATCGAAGAAGGCGAGCTGGAGGCGGTCGATGCCGCCCTGCCAGTCGAGGTGGGTCCAGGCCCCGATCCGCAGCAGGGGCTTGCCGCCGGCGGCAAGGCTGCGCCAGTAGAGATCGAGGCCGCCGCTGAGCTGGGCATCCCACCAGCCGCCCACCACCAGCATCGGCTTGCGCAGCAGCGCCGCAGCGGGTCGATGCCGGGTCCAGCCCCCGTCGCTGGCGGGATCCAGGCTGAACCAGCCCAGGCCCATGGCGCCGGGGTCATGACGCTCCAGCAAGGCCAGCCCATGGTCGAGACAATGGCCGCTGCGCAGGCTGCGCTGGATGGTTCTCCAGGCCACTTCATTCCCCCGACGCCGTACGGTTTCGGCGGCCAGCTGGAGAGCCCAGGCGAGGCCGAGGGCCCAGCGGTGGGCGCCCCCCTCGCTGGCCCAGTGCAGCCGTTCATCCAGGCCGGTCATCGCCGGTGCCAGGCAATCGGGCGCGAGGGCGGGGTCGTCGCTCAGCAGCTGGGTGAGCCCCTGGTAGGAAAAGCCGTAGGTGCCGAGGCGTCCGTTGCACCAGGGCAGGCTGCGGGCCCAGGCCAGGGCCGTGGCGCCATCGCGGGCCTCCTGGGCGAAGCCAGCGAAATCACCGCCAGAATCCCCCCGTCCCCGCACGTCCTGAACAGCCACCCCATAACCCTGGCTGGCGTACCAATGGGGGTGGGCGCTGGTGACGGTGGAGGCGATCGCCCGGCCATAGGGCTGGCGCATCAACAGCAGCGGCCAGGGGCCAGCGCCAGAGGGTTTCCAGATTCGCGTGGCCAGCCTCACGCCATCGGGGCAGGGCATCCAGGCGTCCTGGGATTCCACCGAAAGCGGCGGGCTCACTCAGCGAACATCGGGGCAGTGGAGGCCCACCACGTAGGTGGTGACGATCTCGGCATCGGTCGGGCTGATGTTCTGGCGCTTGGCCACCATGTCAATTGCCTGGGGTGAGGTGGAACGCACGCCCTGGCTGTTGAGCTGGCGCAGCTCGTTGCAGAGGCTCTTGGCGAGCTGGGGGTTCTGCTTCACCGATTCCAACAGTGGTGAGGCGGCCATCGCCGTGGCGACGTTGAAGAGAAAGCTGAGGGCGATGACCTGGGTCATGGCCTGACCCAGCCGATGAGACGGCCCGCGGCTGCGGAGCGAATGGCGACGATCACAGCTCACGGACAACCCATCCCAGAAGGGAATACATCTCCATTTGAGGGCTCCCTGGGCACGGCCAGGGCGGCATCGGGTCAGTTTGGGGAGCGACCGGTGGTACTGCGGGCCAAGCTGATCCAGCGCCGCACCGTGGTGGCCGTCAGCAGCGGCATGGCGGTGCCGGTGAGCGAGCGTTGCAGACGGCCGAGCTGAACCAGCAGTTGCTGGGGGGACGCCACAGCCAGCCCATCGACGGAGGCGATGCCGGCGTAGAGCAGCAGGGCCGCCTCCGCCGGCGCCAGGCCCACCGCCGCGATCAGGCGGGCCTGGCCACGCAGCTTGATCAAGCGCTGCTCGGAAGCCCCGTGGCGGGCCAGCCGCCGCAGGTCGCCATCAGCCAGCCCGGCAAGTTCGCTCCAGCGGCAGACCCCATCGGCCTCGAGTTGGCCCTGCTCCGCCTGGAAGTGCGATGGCAGCGGGCCGATCGGCCCATCGACGCCGGGGAGGCTCAAGGCAGCAGGAGCGCCACCTCGCCCTGGCTGTTGCGGGTGGCTTCGGCCAGAAGCACAGGCCGGCTGACGCCCTTCCCCACCGATTCCACCCGCCGCAGGCGCACGTGCACGAGCCCATCGGGGCTGTTACGGCCATTGCCCCGCAGGTTGAGGGCGAGCTGCTCGACGGTGGGGGCGAAGGCCTCCGGAGCCAGGTCGGGGCCGGCGGTGGCCACCACCAGGTTGGTGCCGTTGTCGAAGACGATCGGCGCCCTGACCGCCCCCTCCACCTGCACCCGCGGGTTGTAGCTGATCGCGAAGGCCAGGCAGGAGAGCGCCAGAAGGGCGGTGAAGCTGGTGATCCCCACCAACCGGAAGCGGATCCCCCAGCCCGCCACGAAGCCCGCCACCATCAGCACGGCGAGAACGCCGCTGGCGGCACCCAGCCATTTCCCCACGGCGAGCAGCACGGGATCAACGGGCATGGGGGGGGCTGGGCGAGGGCGAAATCACCTTATAGATTGCGGCCACCTCAGCCGGTAACCACAACGTTCCGATGGGGTTGCCCAAGGCCGACTGGCGCCGCTCCCTCGTTTTCGGCGGTGCTCTGCTCACTGCCGCCAGCCTGGGGGGGATCTGGTTCGGCGCCGACCAGCTGGCCGGTCGCCTCTACCAGCACTGGCGCCCCCAGCTGGAGCGGCAGATCGGTCGGGGCCTGGGCCGCCCTCTCCAGCTGGGGCCCTACCAAGGCCTGCGACCCTGGGGGCTGACGATCGGCCCGAGCCGGCTGTACGCCGGCCCCGCCGACGGCTCCAGCGCTTCGGTGGGGAGCCTGGAGGTGTCGGTCGCACCACTGGCCAGCCTGCGCCAACGGCTGCCGGTGATCCAGCTGGCCGTGGAGGGGGGCGACCTCCAGCTGGTGCGCAACCCCCAAGGCCGCTTCTGGGTGTTCGGGGGCGGAGCGGCGAAGCAGCCCCCCCGACTGTCCCTCGGGATCCGCCTCGCCGACAGGACCCGGGTGCGGGTCCAGCCCTTCGGCCTCGACCTGGCGGTGGGCGGCGGCCTCGCCGTGGCGCTGCACCGCCAGCAGGTGGACTGGAACGGGCTGGCACAGCTGCCTGCTGCCCCTGGTGGCGAACCGCCGGGTCGCTTCCAGCTGGAGGGTGGGGCCAACTGGGGAAGCGGCGACCTTCGCCTGCGGCTGGGGGTGCTCGAGCAGCCCCTCGCCCCCCTGGCGCGGCTCTGGCCCAGCCAGCGCCCCGGTACCCGCCTGGCTGGGCGGCTGGCCGGCCGCCTTGTGCTGGCACGATCAGGCGGCCGGCCCCGCTGCGATGGCAGCCTGCGCCTGGGCGGCCTGATCGTGCAGGACCGGGCCTTACCGGCTCCCCTGCAGGTGGAGCGGCTGGCCCTGCGCTGCGCTGGCGATCGCCTCGCCCTGGCCAGCAGCCCCTGGACCATGGCGAACTGGCGTGGCAGCGCCTGGGGCGCCCTGGCGCTGAACCGATGGGTCAACCTGAAGCTCAGCGCCGAGGACCCGAAACGGGGGGATCAGCTCAGTCTCGACCTGCGCGGGCCGTGGCTGCAGCCACGGTTGGAGCTCGCCGGCCTGGTTCCCCTGGGTCGCGGCACCCCGGCCAGTCCGGCGCCCTTGCGGCTCAAAGGGGAGATCCAGGTGGATCGGCGACAGGCCCTGGGCCTCCAGCTGGCCAGGCTGCGGCTCAGCACAGGGAGATCGGAGCTGCAGGCCGAGGGAAGGCTGTGGCCCCGGCTGGAGCTGCGCAGCCGCTCCCTGAACCTCCACCCCTCCCTGTGGGAATCGGCCCCCTGGCTGCGGCCCCTGCTGGACGCCAACCAACCGGTGGCAGGCCAGTTGCGCGCCAGCGGCCCCTGGAACGAGCCGCGGCTGCGGGGCGTGTTCGTCCAGGCCGGCCGGACCCTGCTGGAGCTGGAAGCCAGCCGCAGCCGCGCCAACGGCATCAGGGGCGAGCTGCGGGCCCCCGCCGGGCTGCGGCTCAACCAGGCTGCCGTGCTGGGGCCCGCTAGCGCCAGCCTGGCCTGGGGCAGCAACCTGCTGCGGCTCACCGCGCTGCGCAGCCCGGAGCTGCGGGCCCGCGGCCAGCTCCCCCTGCGCTGGCAGAAGCGGCTGGGACTGGTGGCGGGGGATCTTGCCCTGGACCTCGAGGCGGCTCCCTTCCAGCTCCAACGGCTCAGCCCCCTGCTCGGGGTGGCCCTGGGCGGCGATCTGGCCGCCAGCGGCAGCCTGCGCGGTCCCCTGGGGCGGTTGCGCCCCGACCTGCAGCTGACCCTGCGCGATCCGGCCAGTGGACCTCTGCGGCTGCGGGAAACCTGGCGGGGGCGCCTGACGGCCCAGGTCGGGGCTGGGGGGGAGCTGCGCATGCTGGCCCAGGCTCCCGCCATGCCGGGGGAGTTGCAGGCCAGCCTGGCCCCTAACTGGCTGCCACGGCAGGTGCTGCTCCGGCGGGGGCAGGGCTCCCTGCGGCTGAGCGGGAGCCCCCAGCGCTACGGCTGGCAGGCCAGCAACCTGCCGCTTGAGGGCCTGCTGCTCAGCGTGGGAGCCCGGGCAACGCCGGGCCCCCTGGGGGGGCGACTGGGCGGCCAAGGCTTCCTGGAACTCCAGCCCCTGGCGATGGGGGGGGAGATCAGGCTGGAGCGTCCGGTGCTGCTGCAACTGCAGGGCCAGCGACTGACGGCCTCCGGCCGTTACCGCCAGCAGCTCTTCCAGCTGAAGGGCAAGCTGCAACCGCTGGGGACTGGAACTGTGGCGATCACCGCCCAGGGTCGCCGGGCCGGGCCGCTGCGGGCCCGCCTGGAGGGCCGGGGGCTGCCCCTGAGCTTCTTCGAACAACTGGCGGAGGCCTGGCCCCAGATCCAGGGGGCGCCAGCACGGCCAATGGGCCCGGCCAGGGTTCTCGGCAACGGCTGGATCGCCAGCCTGGGGAGCACGATCGATCACCAACTGGCCGCCCTGGATCGGGCCCGGCAACGGCTCGACACCTTCCGGTTGGCACCGCTGGATCCCCCCCGCTTCCATCCCGAGGATCTGCGCGGCCTGGTCGATGCCGATCTCAGCCTGCAGGGCCCCTCGATCCAGGCCCTGCGGCTGGACCTGGCCGCCAAGGCCCACCTCTGGCAGAAGGGGGACAACCAGGACGAAGCCCTGCTGCTCGATCCCCTGGTGGTCACGGTGCAGGGACCCCTCAGCGGGGGGCCAGGTCGCTTCGGCGTGGAGGGGCTACCGCTCAGTCTGCTGGCCCTGCTCACCCCGGTACCGCGGGGCCTGCGGGGAGCCCTCGACCTGGAAGGCGACTACCGGCTGGCCGGAGCCCGGAGCAGGGTCAGCACCAACGTGGCGCTGCGCCAGGGAAGCCTGAACGACACCCCCCTGCGCCTGGAGCAGGCGGATGTGACCCTGAACGACGGCACCGTGGCCTTCCAGGCTTCCCTGCGCGGTGGCGACGCCGAGAACAGCGTCGATCTGATCGGCACGGTGCCCCTGGATCCGGCCACCGAGGGCCTGAGGCTGCGGGTCTCCAGCCGCGGCGACGGCCTCCATTTTCTCAACGATCTGACCACGGCGGAAACGATCTGGCGCAAGGGAAGCGCCGACCTGGAGCTGCTGGTGCGCGGCAGCCGGCGCGAGCCGGTGGCCAACGGCTTCCTCCGCTTCCGCGGGGGCGAATTGCGACTGGCTGGCCAGACGGTGCGCCAACTGGAGGCCACGGTCCTGTTCGACTTCCAGGAGCTGCTGGTGCAGGAGTTAACCGCCCAGCTCGGGGAGCGGGGGACGATCAAGGCGTCCGGTGGCCTGGGCCTCTTCGAGGCCACCCCCCAGCGCAACCCCCTGGCGGTGGAGGTCAGCGAAGCCCAGATCAGCGTGCCCCGGCTCAAGGCGCGCCTCGATGGAGATCTGGGCATCAGCGGCAGCCTGCTGAAACCAACCCTCAGCGGCGAGCTGCAGGTCAGCCGGGGCACGATCAACGGACAACAAGGGGAGCTGGCCCGCGCCGATGCCAAGGGCACCGTGCGGCCCGCGACGATTCCCCGGCTGGTCGAGCAGGGCTGGGACTTCCAGCAACCCCTGCTGCTGCTGGGCCCGGAGGTGGAAACCAGCACGGGCCTGGCCCTGCGCGAGGCAATCCCGAATTTCGCCTACCTGAGGCTGAGCGACCTGCGGCTCCGCTTTGGGCCCGACCTGCTGGTGGTGTCGCCGCCGGTGGCGGCCTTCAAGACCGGCGGCCTGCTCACCCTCAACGGCCCGATCGACAGCTCCCTGCGGGCCAGTGGGGTGGTACGGCTCCTGAGCGGCCGGCTCAGCTTCTTCACCACCACCTTCAGCCTGGATCCCCAGGCGCCGAACGTGGCGGTCTTCACCCCCAGCCAGGGCCTGGTGCCCTTCGTGGACATCGCCCTGCGCACCCGGGTCTCGAACACCCTGAGCATCGGCCGCGACCGCAATCCGATCAGCGAATTGGATCTCAGGGGTGGCTTCACCCCGCTCGATCAGCTCAGTCTGGTGCGGGTGACCCTGAAGGTGAGCGGTCCGGCCGACCGGCTGGGCGAATCAATCGAGCTGCGCAGCAACCCGCCCCTCTCCCGCGATCGCCTGGTGGCCCTGATCGGCGGCAACACCGTGGCGGGCCTCGGCGAAGGCAACGCCGGGGCGGCGCTTGCCACGGTGGTGGGGCAATCGCTGCTCTCGCCCCTGCTCAGCAGCCTCACCGAGGCCCTCGGTGAGCGGGTGAGCTTCGCCATCTACCCCAGTTTCGTCACTCCCTCCACCCAGACCAGCCAGACCGGCCAGATCAGCCGCCGCCGTGTCCCCAGCCAGCTGGTGGTCGGCAGTGAGCTGGGCCTGGACCTCAGCGATCGCTTCAATTTTTCGGTGCTGGCGGCGCCGAACCGCAGCGACATTCCCCCCCAGCTAACCCTGCGCTATCAGGTGAACGACACCGTCGGGGTGCAGGGTTCGTTCGACACTGAGGGGCGCTGGCAGACCCAGATGCAACTGTTCTTCCGGTTCTGATGCAACGCTTCCGGTTCTGATGGAGCCAGATCCCTGCCCTGACGCCATGGTGCAGATCGACGGCGAGGCGAACCCCCTTGAGCTGAGCGGCTTCGAGCTGATCGGTGTCGACCTGGGTGGCACGGCGATCAAGCTGGGCCGCTTCAGCGCCTCCGGGCAGCTCCTGTCCGAGCTCCGCTGGCCCACACCCCAGCCGGCCCTCCCCGGCGCCGTCAGCATGGCCCTGGTGGAGGCGATCGCGGCGATCGATCCAGGTAACCAGGCGGCGGCGGTGGGCATCGGCCTGCCCGGTCCGATGGATGCTGCCGGCCGGGTGGCGCGCATCTGCATCAACCTGCCGGGCTGGCGGGATGTGCCCCTGGCGGCCTGGCTGGAGCCCCAGCTCAGGCGGCCGGTGACCCTGGCCAATGACGGCAACTGCGCCCTGCTGGGGGAGGCCTGGCAGGGGGCGGCGCGGGGCTACGGAGATGTGCTGCTGCTCACCCTGGGCACGGGGGTGGGGGGCGGTGTGCTGTTAGGCGGACGACTGTTCACAGGTCACGCCGGGGCGGCGGCCGAGCCCGGCCTGATCTGCCTCGATCCCGAGGGGCCACCCTGCAACAGCGGCAACCGGGGCTCCCTGGAGCAGTACTGCAGCATCGCCGGCCTCGGCCGCCTGAGCCCCCTCGATCCGCCCGAGCTCAGCCGCCAGGCCGATCGGGGCGATCCGGAGGCACTGGCGGTCTGGGACCGCTATGGCCGCTGGCTGGGCCTCGGCATCAGCTCACTGGTCTACGTGCTGACTCCCGAGCTGGTGCTGCTCGGCGGCGGCCTGAGCGCCGCCAGCTCCCATTTCCTGCCGGCGGTGTGGCGGGAGGTGGAGCAGCGGGTGGAGCCGGCCAGCCGCGAGGGCCTGCGGATCCAGCCATGCGCCCTCGGCAACGGCGCCGGCCGGCTCGGGGCCGCCCGGCTCGCCCTTGAGCGCCTGGTGCGGCCCCGCTTGGGATGATGGAGTGATGGCCTCCACCGTTCCTGAACCCACCCCCGCCCTGCTGGGGCGCGCCGCCGGCGTGCGCCGGGCGGCGGCGGCCCTGGGGCAGACCAGCGATGCCCAGCGGCGCGCCGCCCTGGACTCGATGGCCGATGCCCTGGCGGCGGCCGCCGCCGGGATCCTGGCCGCCAACCAGGCCGACCTGACGGCGGCGGTTGATGAGGACGGCCTGGCTCCGGCCCTGGTGGCGCGGCTCAGGCTCGATGCCGCCAAGCTCGAGGCTGCCATCGTCGGCGTGCGCCAGGTGGCGGTCCTGCCGGATCCGCTGGGGCGCCGCCAGCTCCACACCGAACTCGACCGCGGCCTGGAGCTGGAGCGGATCACCGTGCCGCTCGGGGTGGTGGGGGTGATCTTCGAGGCCCGCCCCGATGCGGTGATGCAGATCGCCTCCCTGGCGATCCGCTCCGGCAACGGCGCCATCCTCAAGGGGGGGCGGGAGGCCAGCCGCAGCTGCGCCGCCATCTTCGCTGCCCTGCAGCAGGGCCTGGCGGCCAGCCCCGTGGCGCCCGACTGCCTCGATCTGCTCACCACTCGGCAGGAAAGCCTGGCCCTGCTCAAGCTCGATGGCCTGGTGGATCTGATCATTCCCCGCGGCTCCAACGAGCTGGTCCGCTTCATCCAGGACAACACCCGCATTCCCGTGCTCGGCCACGCCGACGGCATCTGCCACCTGCTGGTGGACCGGGAGGTGGAGGTGGAGCAGGTGATCAGGATCGCCCTCGACAGCAAGACCCAGTACCCGGCCGCCTGCAACGCGATCGAAACCCTGCTGGTGGACCGTCAGGTCGCCGCCAGCTTCCTGCCGGCGGCGATCGCGGCCTTCGGCGCGGCCGGGGTGGAGCTGCGCGGCGACGCGGCGGCCTGCGCCCTGGGCGTTCCCCACCCCGCCAGCGAGGCGGACTGGGACACGGAGTACTCCGACCTGATCCTGGCGGTGAAGGTGGTGGAGAACCTCGACGAGGCCCTCGCCCACATCGCCCGCCACGGCTCCCGCCACACCGACGCAATCTGTACCACCAACAGCGCCACCGCCGAGCGCTTCCTGCGGGCGGTGGACAGCGCCGGCGTCTTCCACAACTGCTCCACCCGCTTCGCCGACGGCTTCCGCTACGGCTTCGGCGCCGAGGTGGGCATCAGCACCCAGACCCTGCCCCCGCGGGGGCCGGTGGGGCTGGAAGGCCTGATCACCTACCGCTACCGGCTGCGCGGCGACGGGCACATCGCCGCCGACTACGCCGCGGGTACGCGCACGTTCCGCCACCAGTCTCTCCCCCTGTGACGCAGCCCCTCGACGCCATCCACGTGGACGGACTGCGGCTCTGGGCCCATGTCGGGGTGCTGGAGCGGGAGCGGCAGATGGGCCAGTGGTTCGAGCTGGCGTTCACCCTCTGGCACGACCTGGCACCAGCGGGCCGCAGCGACGACCTGGCCCTCAGCCTCGATTACGGTGTGGCGATCCAGGCCGTGCAACAGCTGGCCTGTGGCCTGCGTTGCCACACGATCGAACAGTTCGCCGAGCGGGTGATGGACCGGCTGGAGGAGCTGTTCGGGCCGGTGCCCCAGAGGGTGGTGCTCACCAAATGCCGGGCGCCGGTGCCGGGCTTCATCGGCCGGGTGGCGGTGGAACGCTGGCGCCATGGGGACAGGGGGGCGGATCGGTGAGCACCCGGCCCCCGCTGGTGCTGGTGCATGGCCTCTGGGACACACCGCGGCTGTTCCGGCGCCTGCAGGAGGCCCTGGCCGGCGAACGGGATCCCCTGCTGGTGCCCTATCTGCACCACCGGCTCGGCGCAACCCGGATGCTGCCCTTGGCCGAGCGCCTGGAGGCGGCCATCGAGGCGACCTTCGGGCCCAGCCAGACGATCGACGTGCTGGGTTTCTCGATGGGAGGAGTGGTGGGGCGCAGCTGGATCCAGCTGCTCGGTGGCCACCGGCGCACCCGCCGCTTCTTCAGCGTGGCCAGCCCCCAGCAAGGCACGCCCCTGGCCCAGGTCTGCCCCCCCTGGCTGCTGGGGGGCATCGCCGAGCTGAAACCGGGCAGCCCACTGCTGCGCCAGCTCAATGACTCAGCGGAGATCCTGAAGACGGTGGACTGCCACAGCATCTACACCCCCACCGACCAGATCGTGGTGCCTGGCTGGCGCGGCGTGCTGCCGGTGGGCACCCGCCAGGCCCTGCCCGCCATGACCCACCAGGCGATCCTGAGGGATCCGCGGGCCCTTGCAGCCCTGCGGGAGGCCCTGCTGGCCAGCTAAGCCAGGGCTGGCGCCAACCCCGAGTGGCGGATCAGGGCTTCAGGGCTGGGCGGACGGCCGCGAAAGGCCTCGAACACCTGCTCGGGGCTGCGGCTGCCCCCCAGACTGAGCACGGTGTCGCGGAAGCGGCGGCCGGTGGCCTGGATCTGGGGCTCGTTCTGCAGGCCCACCTCCTCGAAGGCGCTGAAGGCGTCGGCGCTGAGCACCTCGGCCCACTTATAGGAGTAGTAGCCGGCCGCGTAGCCCCCGGCGAAGATGTGGCCGAAGGAGCAGAGGGTTGCGTCCGCCTCGACCAGGGGCAGCACCGAGGTGGTGGCGGCGATCTCCAGGCGGAGCTGCTGGGGGGTCTGGCCGGAATCCGGCTGCCACTGGCTGTGCAGGCGCAGGTCGACAAGGGCAAGGTGCACCTGCCGCAGGGTGGCGAAGCCGGCCATGAAGGTGCGGGCCGCCAGCAGCTTGGCGAACTCGGCCTCCGGCAGCGGCTCGCCGCTCTGCCAGTGGCGGGCCATGCCCAGCAGGGTGGCGCGGTCGTAGCACCAGTTCTCCATAAACTGGCTGGGCAGCTCCACCGCATCCCACTCAACCCGGTTGATGCCGGCGGCCTGGGGACGCTCCACGGTGGTGAGCATGTGCTGCAGCCCATGGCCGAATTCATGGAAGAGGGTTTCCACCTCCTGGAAGGTCATCAGGCTGGGGGTGCCGGCCACCGGTGGGCTCTGGTTGCAGATCAGGTAGGCCACCGGCAGCACCGGCCGCCCCTGGGCATCGAGGGAGCGGCCCAGGCAGTCGTCCATCCAGGCGCCACCGCGCTTGCTGCCAGGCCGGCTGTAGGGATCGAGGAAAAAGGCGGCGATCGCCGCGCCGCTGGCGGCATCAACGACCCGGAAGAAGCGCACATCGGGATGCCACACCGGCGCCGCGCCGTCGGCCGCCTCGATGCGGATGCCGAACAGACGGCCACAGAGGGCGAACAGGCCATCGAGCACCCGGGGCAGGGGGAACCAGGGCCGCAGGGCTTCGCTGTCGAGATCGAAGCGCTCGCGGCGCAGCCGCTCCGACCAGAACGGAACGTCCCAGTGCTTGAGGCCAGTGGATTCCGGAGTGGCCTCGGGGGCGCCATGGCGGGCGGCGCAGGCGGCCAGGGCGGCCAGTTCCTGCTGGGCCATCGGGAAGGCCGCCGCCCGCAGGTCTTCGAGCAGGCCCTCGACCGCCTCCACCGAATCGGCCATTTTCTTGGAGAGGCTCAGCTCGGCCCAGTGGGCAAACCCGAGCCGCCGCGCCTGCTCACCGCGCAGGCGCAGGATGCGCTCGATCAGCGGCCGGTTGTCGAGGTCGGAGCTCGACGCCCGGCCCACGAAGGCGCGGTAGGCCTGCTCGCGCAGGTCCCGGCGGGTGCTGTATTGGAGAAAGGGCCCGTAGCGGGGGGCGTCGAGGCCGAGTAGCCACGGACCGGCCTCGGCGCTGGCCCCCTCGCCGGCGGCCTGGGCCAGCAGGGCGAGCAGGCTGGCCGGCAGGCCGTCCACCTCCTCCGGGCTGGTGAGCTGCAGGGTCCACTGGTTGGTGGCATCCAGCACATGGTTGCCGAAGCGGCTGGAAAGGGCGGAGAGCTCCTCGCTGGCCTGGTTGAAGGCTGTCTGCTGGTCGCTGGCCAGACCCACCCCGCGCAGGCGCCGGTCGCGGAGCTCGGCCGCGAGGATGCGTTGCTGGGTGGCATCGAGCCAGAGCGGATCTGCCGGGGCGGCCTGGTCATGCTGGGCATGCAGCCGCTCCAGGGCCTGATAAAGCACCGGGCTCTGGCTTGCCCGGTTGGTGAAGGCCACCACGGCGGCCTGCTGGGCCTGGTGGGCTTCCCGCAGCGCCGTGGTGTTGCACACGCCCACCAGATGGGTCACCACCCCCCAGCTCCAGCGCAGCCGCTCGGCCAGCTTCTCCAGCGGCTCCATCACCTGGTCCCATCCAAGGGGTTCAGGGGCCGAGAGGGCCAGCTCCAGCTGGGCTTCCAGCCCGGCCAGCTCGGTCTCGAGCCCTAGCAGCAGGAGCGGTATCTGGCTGCTCACCTGCTCGGGGTCGATCGCCCCGTAGCGGGGCAGGCCCTCGCCGACCAGCAGGGGAGAGGCAAGGCTGGTGGCGCTCATCGGCTGTGGAGACGCAGAAGCTCCATTCCAGCCGATTCAGCCGAGGGATGCGAGGCCCGCCATGGCCTCGGTGGCGTGGCTGGCGAGGTTCTCGGCAACGGCCGTGGTGCTGGCCCCATAGAGATCAATCGCCAGGCGGGGCCAGAAGCCGATTGCCAGGGTGGGCACCAGCAGCATCAGGCCGATCACCAGCTCGCGGGGTTTCATGTCGCCCACCACGGCCAGGGCCGGAATTCTGGGGCCGAAGAACACCCGCCGGCACATCGACAGCAGATACACGGGGGTGAGCACGAGGCCGATGGCTGCCAGCACCACCGTGATCGTGCGGAAGCCGGTGGTGAAACCCTCGTTGCTGGTGACGCCAAGGAACACGGTGATCTCGCTGATGAAGCCGCTCATCCCCGGCAGGGCCAGGGAGGCCAGGGAACTGGCCAGGAAGAAGGCGAAGGTGATCGGCAGCACCTTGGCCAGGCCGCCCATGTTGGGAATCGAGAGGGTTTTGGTGCGCTCGTAGAACACCCCGGTGACGAAGAACATCGAGGCGGCGATCAAGCCATGGCTGATCATCTGCAGCATGGCGCCGCTCATGCCGAGGCTGTCGATGGCGCCGATGCCCAGCAGCACGAAGCCCATGTGGCTCACCGAGCTGCAGGCGATCCGCCGCTTCACATTGTCCTGGGCGAAGGCATTGAGGGCGCCATAGATGATGTTGACGATGCCGAGCACGATCAGGGCCGGAGCCAGGATCAGGTGGGCCTCGGGCAGCATCTGGACGTTGAAGCGCAGCAGGGCGTAGCCGCCCATCTTCAGCAGCACACCGGCCAGCAGCATCGACACCGGGGCATTGGCCTCGCCGTGGGCGTCGGGCAGCCAGGTATGCAGGGGAAAGATCGGCAATTTCACGCCGAAGCCCACCAGGAAGCCGAGATAGCAGAGCAGGCCGAAACTGCCGCCGTAGGAGCGCTGGCTGAGTTCCTGCAGGTTGAGGGTGAAGCCCTCACCACCGAGGGCCAGGGCCAGGCCGCTGATCAGGATCAGCAGCGAGGCGGTGGCGGTGTAGAGGATGAACTTGGTGGCGGCATACTGGCGCTGGGCACCGCCCCAGATCGCGATCAGCAGATACACCGGCACCAGCTCCAGCTCCCAGGCCAGGAAAAAGAGCAGGAAATCCTGGGAGAGAAACACCAGCGACTGGGCCGAGGCCTGCAGGAGCAGCAGGCCGAAATAGAGGTTGGTCTTGCGGTTGATGTTCCAGCTGGCCGCCGCCGCCAGCAAGGTGACCAGCCCGCTGAGGACCACCAGGGGTGTGGAGAGCCCGTCGGCGGCGAGCGACCACTCCAGGCCGAGGAAAGGGACCCAGGCCACCCGCTCGACCAACTGCAGGCTGCTGCTGCCGCCATCGAAATGCTGGCTGAACACCCACAGCATCAGCAGCAGGTCGGCCAGAAGCACCGCCAGGGCGACGGTGCGGGGGCCGCGGGGATCGCTGCCATCGCCAGGGAGCAGCGGCAGCACCAGGGCGCCGGAGGCAGGCAGCAGGGCGATCAGGCTGAGCCAGGGGAAGCTGGCCGGAAGGCTGGAGGCGGCCGTGAGGGGCAGAAGTGCATCCATGGCGGCCAGGCAGGGTTCCGGGGAGGCCGGCGGTCCGGCGCTGCAGAATTTATCAGTTAAGTAGTTGTACCTACCTTTTCAAGGCCGGTCTTCGACTGCCTCCCAGTGGCTGCCGTGATGCTGCAGCTCCAGCACCTCCGAGCGGGAGGCGACGCCCTCCTTCTCCCAGGCCTGCACCATGGCCCGCCCCACGCTGGCCGCGTTCTCGGCGGAGGTGAGGGCCAAAAGGCTCGGACCGGCGCCGCTGATCACGCATCCCCAGGCGCCGCTGGCCAGGGCTGCCGCGTTCACTGCCAGTCCCCCCTGGATCAGGGCCCAGCGGTAGGGCTCGTGCAGCCTGTCGTGCATGCCATCGGCGATCAGATCGCCATTGCCGGTGCGCAATCCCTGCAGCAGCAGGGTGAGCGCGCCGAGGTTCACCACCGCATCGGCGATCGGCACCTGGCGGGGCATCACCCTCCGCGCCTCGCTGGTGGGCAGGCGCAGGGCCGGAATGGCGACCACCACCTTCACCACCTCGTTCCATTCGCAGCGCACCACCCGCCAGCGGTGGGAGGCCGCCCTGGCGGTGAGGCAGAGGCCCCCCAGCATCGACGGCACCACGTTGTCGGGGTGGCCTTCGATGTCGATCGCCAGCTCCAGCAGCTTCTCCTTGCTGAGCGGGTTCCCCACCAGGGCATTGGCGCCGATCAGGCCGGCCACGATCGCCGTGGCGCTGCTGCCCAGGCCCCGGGCCGGCGGCACCGCCAGTTTCACCCGCGCTTCGAGGCCCACCGGCTCCTCACCGGCCTCCTTCCAGACCCGCCGGGCGGAGCGGTAGACGAGGTTGTCGGGGCCGCCGCGCAGGTGAGACCCCTCGCTGCCTTCGATCAGCAGATCAAAGCGCTCGCCATCCCCTTCGATGCAGCGCAGCACAAAGCGGTTGTTGAGCTCCAGGGCAGCGCCCAGGCAGTCAAAACCCGGCCCAAGGTTGGCGGTGGTGGCGGGCACATCCACCATCACCCCCTGGCCGATCCGCGGCCGCACCATGTCGTCTGCACTGCTGGAGCCAGTGTCCCACTTGCTCGATCAGCTACCGCCGGCCCAGGACTCAGCCATGCCGTCCTCCAGCAGCATGCGGGCGCGGCAGGCGGCGCTGAACAGGCCGGCCTCCGGATCGATGATCGCCATCAGGGGGATGGCCTGCAGCAGGGGGGAGAGCCGGCCCTTGGCACACAAAGGCTCGAGGAAGGCGGGGGAGCGCAGGTGATGCAGCATCTTGGGCGCTGTGCCACCGCCGAGCCAGAGGCCGCCGCGGCAGAGGCACTGCAGGGCCAGGTCACCGGCGGCACTGCCGTAGGCCCCCAGCCAGAGGGCGAGGGCTTCGGCGGCCAGGGGATCGCCCCGATCGGCCGCCGAAGCCACCGCGGCGGGCAGGTCGGGGAGGTCGCCGGCCAAGGGGTGGGAGCCGGCCGGATCCCGCTCGGCCAGCAGCCAGCGGGCCACGTGGCCGAGACCGGTGCCGCTCACCACCCGCTCCACCGAAACCCGCTCCAGGCCCAGGTCGTTGGCCAGCCAGCGCTTGAGCCGCCATTCCGCCTCGCTGCGGGGGGCGAACTCGGCGTGGGAAGCCTCGCTGGCCAGGGCGATCAGGCCGCCGGGGCCCGGCACACCGATCGCCGCCCCCAGGCCGGTGCCTGCCCCCAGGATCGCCAGGGGTGGCCCGCTGGGGTGGGCCGAGCTGCCGCCGGGGCTGGCCTTGGAGCAGGGCCCGGGCCGCAGGGGCTGCTGCTGATCGGCGGCCAGGTGGGGCAGGCCGTAGATCAGCACAGCGAAATCGTTGACCAGCTCCAGCGACTCAAGGCCGCAGGCCCCGGCCAGCGCGTCCTGGTCGAGCTGCCAGGGCAGATTGGTGACCTTAACCTGGCCGCCGATCACCGGGCCGGCCACGGCAAAACAACCGTGGCGAGGCGGCTCCTCGCCGGCAGCGGCGGCGGCGGCAAGGAAGTGGGCCACCATGGCGGCGAAATCGGCCCAGGCGCCGGAGGGGTAGCGCTGTTGGCGCAGCAACTCCAAATGGCCCGCCTGGAGGCGGTAGGTGGCCAACAGGGTCTTGGTACCGCCGATGTCGCCGGCCAGCAGGGTGGTCATGCCGCAGCGAGGGCAAGGCCGAGGGCCAGGCCGGCGGCCCGCTCCCGGTTGGCGCGGGTGGCTGCGGCGAGCAGATCAGCCACGGCCACGGCGCCGAGGTCACCGTCGCGGCGGCTGCGCAGGTTGACGGTGCCGGCCTCGGCCTCGGTCGCACCGATCACCGCCAGCAAGGGAATCTTCTGCTGTTCGCCGTTGCGGATCAGTTTGCCGAGCCGCTCACCGCTGCGATCGAGGCCGGCACGGATGCCGGCGGCCTTCAGCTGGGCCAGCAAGGTTTCGGCCACCGGCAGCACCGCATCGGTGACCGGCAGCAGCCGGATCTGCTCGGGGGCAAGCCAGAAGGGGAAATCACCGGCGTAGTTCTCCACCAGGATCCCGAAGAACCGCTCCAGGGAGCCGAAGATGGCCCGGTGGATCATGATCGGACGCTGGCGCGAGCCATCGGCGGCGATGTAGTGCAGATCGAAGCGCTCCGGCAGGTTGAAATCCAGCTGGATCGTGGAGCACTGCCAGAGGCGGCCGATCGCATCTTCGATTTTGATGTCGATCTTGGGGCCATAGAAGGCACCGCCACCTTCATCCAGCTTGTAGGCCCAGCCCTTGCGCTCCAGGGCCTCGACCAGACCGGCGGTGGCCAGCTCCCACACCGCATCGTCACCGATCGACTTGGCCGGCCGGGTGGAGAGGTGCACCTCGTAGTTGTGGAAATCGAAGGTGGAGAGGATCGTTTCGGTGAGGTTGAGCACCTCGAGGATTTCAGCGGTGATCTGCTCGGGCAGGCAGAAGATGTGGGCGTCGTCCTGGGTGAAGCCCCGCACCCGCATCAGGCCGTGCATCACGCCCGGGCGCTCGTAGCGGTAGACGGTGCCCAGCTCGGCCCAGCGAATCGGCAGCTCCCGGTAGGAGCGCAGGCGGCTGGCAAAGGTGAGCACATGGAAGGGGCAGTTCATCGGCTTGAGCTGGTACTGGCGCTCATCCACCTGCATCGGGCCAAACATGCTCTCGGCGTAGAAATCGAGGTGACCAGAGGTTTTCCAGAGGCTGAGATCGGCCACGTGGGGGGTATAGAGCAGCTCGTAGCCGGCGGCGAAGTGGGCTTCGCGCCAAAACTCCTCGATCAGCAGCCGCATGCGGGCACCCCTGGGGTGCCAGAACACCAGGCCGGCGCCGGCCTCGTCTTCGATCGAGAACAGATCCAGGTCCTTACCGATGCGGCGGTGGTCACGGCGCAGGGCTTCGGCTTGGCGGCGCTGGTGCTCGGCCAGCTGTTCGGGCGTTTCCCATGCGGTGCCGTAGATACGCTGCAGTTGGGCCTTGGTTTCATCGCCGCGCCAATAGGCACCGGCCACGCTTTCAAGCTCGAAGGCCTTGGGGTTCAGCTCACCGGTGTGGGCCACGTGGGGCCCGGCGCAGAGGTCCCACCAGTCATCGCCAAGGGTGTAGAGGCTGATCGGCTCGGTGAGGCCGGCGAGGATTTCGAGCTTGTAAGGCTCGTTCTGGGCGCTGATGCGGCGCTCAGCCTCCTCGCGGCTCACCTCAATCCGCTCGAGGGGCAGCCGGCGGCCGATGATTCGGCCCATTTCCTTTTTGATCGCCTTGAGATCGGCCTCGGTGAAAGGCTCAGGGTTGTCGAAGTCGTAGTAGAAGCCGCACTCGGTCCAGGGCCCGATGGTCACCTGGGCGCGCGGGAAGAGCTTCTGTACGGCCATGGCAAGCACATGGCTCATCGAATGGCGGATGCGCAGCAGCTGGGGGCTCTCGCTGGTCTTCGGCAGGTGGATCGGGGTGGTGTCCGTTTTCACCCTGCGGCTGGCGGGTTCGGCTGCAGGGGGAGCGGCTGGCACGAAAAGCGCATGAAACAGATGCCAATCCTAAGCAACGGCTCCAGCTGCAAGCCCCGCTCGCCTGGCTCGCTCGCTTCACCCGGAGGATCGAAAGTCGCTGCTGAATATCTGAGCGAAGCCTGAAACCACACTAAGAATTCTGGTGCAGTGGCTTTGTTGCAGAACGGTGGTTAAAGTTGGTGATGCTGCAGTAATCCGAGCAATGGTTATCGATTCCTTCAGCTGGAAAGTCATAAACATCTTGACAGGATGGTCGCAAAATGCTTAATGCTTGGTATGGGTGAAAACTTTTTCCCGTTACGTGATAAGCCTGCACTTGATTACCCCGGAAGCTCCGTAAAAACCTGACTCGGAGTTATAGTGGTATTAAGTTACCACCCCACTCATGGGCCGCAGCCTCATCCAGTTCCAGGAAGGGCTTTCGTTCCCACAGTTCAATGCCCTCTATGACTCTGAGGAGAAATGCGAGGCGGCGCTGGAGAAGGCGCCCTGGCCTGATGGCTTCCGCTGTCCGCGCTGTGAAAGCCAGGAACATGGAAATGTCAATGGCCGACGTCACAAGCGCTATCCGTGTCGCCACCATTGCCGCCATCAGACAACCCTCACTGCCGGCACAATCATGGAGGCCACTAAACTGACGCTAACCTTCTATTATCTCGCCTGGCCAGGTCTATGTGGGCCGGCCCACGGCGCTCGGCAATCCCTTCAGCATCGACCGGGATCGCAGCCGCGATCAGGTGATTCAGCTATATCGGGGCTGGTTGTGGCGGTAGCTGCAGGAGCCCGGTTCCCCGCAGCGTCAGGCGTTGCAGGCCTTGCTCCAGCAAGCCGCCAAGTGCCCGATCGAGCCGCTCTGCTGGTGCTCCCCGCTGGCCTGTCACGCTGAGGTGATTCGCTCCGCTCTCCACTTGCTCGCCGCGCAGGAGCGGGGCTGCGGCTGATCGCGGCCGATGCCGAAGCCGAGCACAGCGGCAAAGCAGGCTTGAATCACCAGGGCTTACCCCCCTCAGGTACGTCTCCAGCTCCACCTTGCGGATCACCCGCGACTCGGGCTGGTTGCTGATCTGCAGCTGGGAGGCACCGACCCGCGCCGTCAAGCGCCAGGGTCCAGGAGGTCCCTGTGGCGGCGGTGGTGGCGCCACAGGGGCCACAACCGGATCGGCCGGTGAAGTGACCAGCGGGCGCTCACCCAGCACCGAGGCGAGCAGATCACGAGTACCAGGAGGCATCAGCGCAGCTGCAAGACGTCAACACCCCTTGCCAGGGCCGGCCGTGGCCTGGCAAGGGGGCTTGAACACAAGGAGTTCAGCCATGCCCACCACCATGATCAGCGCCAGATCGATGAAGACCCCGGCTCAGATCGCCCGGGTTCACGCCAAGCCCCGCAGCGGGGTCTGGCCCCAGCAGGTGGTCGGAGCACCGGGTGTTGCCTTCTCCGTCGCCATGGCCCCCACGCGGGGCAGCTTCGATCGGCAGATGACCAAAGCAACCCCGTCGCGGCCGTCACGGATTCGGCGCACCGGCGGTTGGAGCAGCGGTGATCTGCTGCGGGACTGACCCCCTGGGGAACAATCGCTGGGGCTTCCTCATGGTCGCCCCTCGGGCAAGGGCTGACGCTGGCAGCGTCAGGTTGGCTCAAGCAATGCCGATCTGACCATGGGCTGGCATGGCTCTGTGCCTCTTGCGTCAACTGGCGGCCGGCATGCGGGCAGAACGATCGGCAAGGTGGACAGAGAGGTGGTGAGCCTTACGACTTCAGAGCGGGTTGTCTGTGGCGGAAGCGCAGGGAGTCGGGACGGGAAGGATCTCCGCTGGTTTCGATCCCGGGGTCGTTGGCAGCCCGGTGGCGTAGCACCTGGTAGACGGTTTCAATTCGATCGCTGGCGTCGGCATCCGCTGCCAGCTCCTGCAGAGAGCGAGGGGAGTCGGAGGACTGCAGCACCTCTAAAACACGGCTTTGGAGCGCAAGGATCGCAGCGGCAGCCTTCTTGCCCGCCTCGACGCCGGGCTGGTGGTAAGCGTTGATATTCACCAGTGAGGCGTAGTAACCCACTGCCCGCTCGTAGAGCGCGATCAATGCCCCAACCCGCTGACCATCGACGCGGGGGATCGTGATCGTGATCGAGCCGCGATCGTTCTCGTGCAGGGCTTGACGTGTGCCCAGCAGGAAGCCGGAGAGGAAATCCCCGGAAGTCACGCCTTGCTCCACATCGATCGAGTCGCCACAGCGGTCTTCCAGCACCTCAATGAAGGTGGCGAAGAAGTTGGGGATCCCCTCCCGCAACTGCTGCACATAGGCGTGCTGGTCGGTGGAACCCTTGTTGCCGTAGACGGCCAGGCCCTGATGCACGATGCGGCCGTCAAGGTCGCGCTCCTTGCCGAGCGATTCCATCACCAGCTGCTGCAGGTAACGGCTGAACAGCAGCAGGCTGTCCTTGTAGGGCAACACAACCATGTCCTTGCTGCCGCGACCCTCTCCGGCGCAGTGCCAGCAGAGGGCGAGCAGCACCGCCGGGTTGCCGCGGATGTCGCGCACGCGGGTGGCGGCATCCATCATCCGCGCCCCCTCCAGCAGGTCCTGGATTTGGATGCCCTGCAGCGCTGCCGGCAGCAGGCCAACGGCCGAGAGCTCCGAGGTGCGGCCGCCCACCCAGTCGTGCATGGCGAACTCGCCCAGCCAGTGCTCGTGCCGTGCAAGATCGTCCATGCGACTGCCCGGCATCGTGATCGCCACGGCGTGGCGGGTGAAATCGAGACCCTCCCGCTCGAAGGCATGCCTCACTTCGAGCATGCCGTTTCGCGGTTCCGGTGTGCCACCGGACTTGCTGGTGTCGATGACCAGGGTGCTGCTCAAGCGACCCTCCAGGCCGGCCAGCACCCGGTCGATCCCGGCCGGGTCGGTGTTGTCGATGAAGTGGATCTTCAGGGGTGGCTGATCCGGTGCCAGGGCCGCCGCCACAAACTGGGGCCCAAGCGCCGAGCCGCCGATCCCGATCGCCAACAGGTCGGTGAAGCGGTCTGCTTCAGGGGGGGTGATCCGCCCGAGGTGGATATCAGTGGCAAACTCCACGATCGCATCAAAACCGCTGCTGATCGCCTCTCTGATTTCGAGGCTAGGGGCGCGCTGCGGATCGCGCAACCAGTAGTGCCCCACCATCCGATTTTCATCCGGATTGGCGATGGCACCAGCCTCGAGGGCCTCCATGGCATCGAAGGCGCGCTCAAAGTCGCCTCTGAGCCGGGTGAGATCCGCCTCCTCCACTCCCATTCGGCTGACATCGAGATAGAGATCAAGTTCAGGGAGGTGAACCAGCCAATCTTGGTAGCGCTGCCAGGTCTTGTTCATGGGGAGAAGCCGCCGTCAAGTGCGGGTGAGGGGATGGGCTGGGCTGGGCTGAAGCGATGGAGTGGAGAAACAATCCTCAAGTAAGCCGGAACAGGTGTCCGGGATTCGAAGACCCAGGGGGCGGCTCAGGACGTCCGCTCAGGATTGAGATCCAGGGGGGCGTTCCAGCAACGAATGGCCGGCACCCCCCGATACCAGGCGAGAACGGAGAGGGTGGATGGATCGAGCGTGAAGTGGGACCCTCCGGCGGTCGGCAAGCCGATCCAGCGGGCGCCGAACACCCGCAGGACATGGCCGTGGGCGAAAAGAGCCACCGGACCATCCACCGCCCGCACCCGCTCAATCACCCGATCCACCCGGGCACCGATGGCCTGCGGCGACTCCCCACCAGGACAACCATCGCGGAACACCAACCAGTCGGGGGCATCCACCCGGATCTCCGCCGGGGTGAGGCCCTCATAAGAGCCATAGTCCCACTCACAGAGATCGGGTTCGATGAGGGCGCGGCCGCCTAGACCGGCCAGCTCGCAGGTGTCCCGCGCCCGGCGCAGGGGGCTGCAGAGCACCTGCTTGAAGTCCCGGCTTGCCAGGGCAGAGGTCAGCCCACGTGCCACCTCCTCGCCATGCGCTGTGAGGGGGATATCCGTGAGGCCGGTGTGCTGCCCGGAGAGGCTCCATGCGGTTTCTCCGTGACGCACGAGCACCACCTCAGAGTGGCAGCCAGCGGAGGGGGACGACGACGCAGGCGAGGCCATCAGTTGGCCTCACAGCCCATGGCCCCAGGCAGGCGCCGTACCCACCAAATCCGCTCGGCGGGCCCGCAGGTGGGCCCGTGGAGAGAGGCCTCGCTCTGGTTATGACGGTAGTCGTGCACGCTGGCACCGTCGGCCTGGGTATCCACGGTGAGAGAGCGGTGCGCGGTCATGCCGGCCAACAGGTCCTCTGTGGATACAGCATTGGGCTTGAGATCGCCATGAATGGCAAGAACGGGCAGGCCAGAACGAGGAGGAGTGTCGGCCATGCGTGTGCGCAAGACAACCCTTAAACGTTAATCAGCGATGGTTAAGGATTTGTCAACAACTCGGCAGTATCCGTTGATAGATCTCTCGGCCTTTGCTTATTGCGCAACTGGCAACGAAATCCCGTTAATCAGTGGAAACCAGCTACGCACTGAACAAGATAACTGCAATCCTGGAAATCAAGGGCTAAATGCCCTTCGGATGCGTTCAGCTGATCTGCCGATCGCCCATAATTTTATATTGAGATCTTGGCAGGCCTAAGTTTTCTCCAACCCCCATGCTATAAGCAATGGATCAGAATCCTTCCCAGTCTACTTCGAGTTTCACCCGACCAGAGGCAGGCAAGAGAAAACGACGATGCAGCACATTCTCGTAGTGGGCATGCCTGGCGAGGTCTCCTGAGCCCTCCTTGAGAACCACAAACTTGAAGCACATCGGCTGACCCGCCGATTCATCGAAGGGAACTTCATTAAACCAGGTGTCCCCATTGATGAACTCCAAGGCAACACTTTTGCGAAGATCCCAGCAGCCAAGCTCCGGTACATCGCCAGTCACAGCAATCCACTCCCCAGGGCACGTGAAATAGTTGTTGAGCTGAAACTTGACGATGGCGGTCCCCTCAACGGCAGGTCCGATCACGCTCAGCACCAAGGATCCTTTGGCAGGTACGTGAAGGTCATGAATCACACCGTTCTCAACCTTCACGAGCGTTCCACTGAGGACGCAGTGATGCAGACCATCTGGAAAATTTATGTTGCTGATCGAGAGGGTTGTGGCATCCCCCTGGTTCAACAGGACAAACACCCTGGAGCCCCTATAGCACCGAGTGTAGGCATAGACCGCTTTGCTGAGGAACTTCTGGTGATGGGAACCGTAGGCAAGAGCGCGATTGGTCAGACGCAGATTTGCCAATTCACGGATGATGGCAAACAAGCAACCTGTCTGATCCCAATGATCCATCATTGGCCGGTTGTAGGGATCTTCCCCACCGTCAGTATTGTTGAACAAATACTGTTCCGTGCCATAAAAGAGCGAGGGAATGCCGCGGAGGGTCATCAGCAGAATCGTAGCGAGTTCAAGGTTCTCCCTGGATTTCGAGACGGAAAGAAACCTGGGCATATCGTGATTATCGATGAACGTCACCAGTTCAGTCGAACGTTTGTAGACATGATCCAGATCCAGCACGGACTGGACATGGTGAAATCCATTTGAACCCTGTTGTCCTGAAAATGCATCTCGGATTCCATAGGCAAGCCCGAAATCCAGGATCGACATACCAGTGCTGTTGGCATAGGCAAGGGTGCGACCATCAAAGGGGCTGCCAAAGCCGTATTCTCCAAAGATGAATGTCTCAGGGTGGTGACGCCGGATGTCGGTGACGAATTCCTGCCAAAACCAGATCGGCATGTGCTTGACGGTATCGACTCGCAGTGCATCAAACCCCGCATCCAGCCATGCAATGATCGCTGACTTGATGTAGTTGCGGAAATCGATGTTATTTTCATTGAACGTGGCCAGCCCTAGCATTTCATGATTGAGCAACTGAAACTCGTCGTTCCAATCAGAAATTTCTGAGAAGTGGTGATAAAAGTTGTTGGTATCGTTGTTAAAGTCAGCAATCAGCACGCCATCGTCGTACAGAACACCCTTGCTCCCATTGATGTCCGGCGAGCTGTGGTTGCAGACAATATCCAGTATCAGCTTGATTCCCCTGGAATGGAATGTCTCTACTAGCTCCCGCAACGTCCGAGATTCAGCCAGCGATTTTGAATCTTCCGCACTAACAAAATGAGGATTGATCCGCTTGAAGTCTCTGGTCCAATAACCATGCATGGGAGCGCGGTCATGCTGGATATCATCCACTTGCTCAAACAGAGGAGAGAGCCAGATGGCCGTGATTCCAAGCGACTGGAGGTAGTCGGCCCGATCGATGACACCACGGAGGTCACCTCCCCAGTAATGGCCCCAGCGGCTACGGCTGGGATCAAAGAGGCCCGCTCGGCCTACCTGATCGTTATCAATACAACTGTTCAGAAAACGATCGATGATGAGAAAATAGATGGTTTCCTTACGGAAATCCATCTCGGGTGTGATGAGGAACCCTGCTGAGGACTGGCGAATCGCCTCAGTGTCGAGGGGTTTTCCCAATGATTCCATGGAGGCTGGTTCGGTAAGCCCTTCCTAGTCAGACCATCAGCGGCGGAAGCGTGATGCGCAACACATACCAACCACTTCCATTGGTGATGGAGATGGCTGTCCAAGAATCACACACGGTTGTCCGGCGACAATCAGGTTGACCGGTTGGCGACAAGCTCGTTGGCCGGTTGGGAGCGGGGCTGCTGACCCTGGGGCCGATGCGCATGGCCCTGGTGATGCCGGCACCACTGACGAGCCAACAGATC
>NZ_JAGQBB010000040.1 GCF_024345415.1 Synechococcus sp. Tobar12-5m-g
CTGGCGTCAACCCGAAGAAGTGTGGATCAACAAGCCACCAGAAGAGCCCGAACCGATCCTCGCGCTAGCCTTGGTCCAGGCCGCCTGAGTGGCAGCCAAGGAGTGACACCTTCCCTGAAAGTCACCGGCACGGGCCCAGCATCAACGGGTTAATTTACGGCTGGAACTCTTAGCGCTATTGCAATACTTGGCTGCGCGAATGGGGCTCAACCGCATTAGTGCTTGGTAGCTGGGCTTTTCAATGTATTGGCTCATCAGGATCCCAGCCAGTATGGTGCTTGTAAGGCCAAGCGAGATTGAGGTAAACCAATAAGCAGTATATTGATAGCTTGAGCCAAGATCAGGAAGAAGAGCTCGCACTAGCCCTTCACTAACTTTGAGACTAGCGCTCAACGTAAGCACCTGCACAAGATAAATAGAATAGGAGGAATTCCCAAGGAGCTGGAGGAACCTGAAAGCAGCAACAATATGCTTGGAAAAACTCTTGCTTGATAGGTAGTTAGATGTTTCAAGTAAGTACAGAAACACCACCAATGCAAAAGCCAGTAGCGCGATAGGGGTGCTCAGGAAATTGGCAACAACCGCCACTAGAAGGGCTGCCTTCCAGGGGGAGCGAAGGGGCACTTGTCCTGGATTGACTGCTAGCAGGAAAGCGGCAATACCGGTAAGAAAGTAACTAATTAGGTTGCTTTGGGTGATGGCCGTGGCAATAAGTCCTACACTGATCAATGCAGAAAACCACGGCTGACGCGAAACAATCGAAAAACGTGCGATAACGAGGGCAAAGGCTATATAAAACCATGCTTCATAGTATAGGACCCAGCCAACATACACGTAGCCGCTGATCTGGCCATATTCAAAGAATAATGTTTTTTGAATTCCTGCAAGCGTAATCGGTAGCGGGTTACCACGGAATCCGGATGCCGGCAGGATGGCGATTGCGCTGATAAACAGTGTAGCCGTAAAAAGGTAAGTGGGGTAAAGCCTGGAGAGGCGGCCATAGAGGAATTCAAGGGCGGGGCGCGGATGATGCATGCCAGCGAAAGCCACCACAAAACCTGACAGCACAAAAAAGAGAGGTACACCCATATCTCCCCAGCGAAATAGACTGATCGGGGTCTCAACGGGCATGTAAATGTTGAGACCACTTTCCAAGTGGTAGAGTACGATCGTTAGGGCTGCAACGGCGCGCAAGGCCTGCAACGATTGAAGCCGCACCGGTGTAGTCGAAGTACTAAGCGGATCAACCACGTCTGAGGTGCCGATGGAGGATAGGTTTGAGTAACTCCCGCCATGCTAAATAGCCCTTTGCGTTGAGGTGGATGCCATCGTAGGTATACGCAGGATTGAGGCCTTTAGCATTTGCGAGAACGCTATTGAGGTCAAGGAATGCAAAGTCGGGGAGAACAGCTTTCAGAGTCCTGTTGAGAGACCGGATGTTGTTCAACACCTGTTCGGAGCAATGGGGAGGAAGGCACTCAAGTGTAGATTGTAAAACAACTCGGCTACCCGGAGTTGCCGCAAGTATCTTCTGACGTAGTTGAAGTAGATTCGCCACGCTTCTCTCGGGACCCCAATGTCTTAAAAGCATATCGTTTACACCCAGCATCACTAAATACAACCTGGGTTGGGTGGCAACAATGACCGGAAGTTTGCCGAGGACATCCGCAGTGCTGGCCGAGGGAAACCCGCGATTAGCAATAGCGATTGATGGGTCGAAATACTCGTTCCAGAGGCCTTCAGCGGTAATCGAATCGCCCACGAAGGTGACGTGAGCAGGGCGAATATCCATGAGGATGGCTTCCCGCTGCTGGGGTCGCGTAGGGATGCCTTTGACCAAAGCAATCAGCTGATTACTGGGCGGCCATCGCTTAATTCCACCAACCCACCCTAATGCAAAGCTGACTGGCAATAAAAGTGCAAAGATAGTCAACAACTTCTTGCTCACAGCCACCTCGCATGGGTAGAGAAACCAGCGAGCAATGGCACTATGGGGGACGTCATCCAGGAGGTATAGGCTAAGGAGTAGACTTTACCTGGGTTGCCAGCTAAATTCCTATGCAATCTAGCCAGAATACATATGAGCTTGACCAACACCTTCGATCTTCTGTGGAGAAGAGGCTCGACTGGGTGCGATTGGGATAGCAAGTGCTCCTGCTCCAGGATTTCCCCCAGGACGATGGCAACTTTGGTCAACCCGAGCTGGAGGCCCGCCCCTGAGGGGCATCACTGCACCTGCTAGACACCACCTTCGCCAGGTGGCTGCAGGTCAGGCTGCAGGGGGTGCCGTCGATGGACAGCAATCGGATCCTGCCGTTGGATGGCGCAATCGGCAGACGCTGGGGCCAGCGTTCAGCCGAGCTCGGCCATCACGGCGCTGACCTGATGCTCGCTGCCACGGCCCTGAAGCGAGGCCATCAGCTGGCGATCCGCAACGTTCGCGCTTTCATCCCCACCCGTGGGGCTGTGGTGAATCCCTTCAGCCCAGAATCCCCGCCAGCTGCTCCACCGCCGCCGCCCAGGTGAACTCCTGGCCCCGCTGAGCAAGGGCTTCGCGCCAAGCCAGATAACCCTCATAGGAATCCAGCCGGCCCGCGATCCAATCGGCCACCTCCTCAGCCTTTGGGTGCGCCGGGAAGAGCTGGCCGCAGCCCTCATCCGGCACGGTTGAGGCAATGCCCCCCACCGCATGGGTGAGCACAGGCACCCCCAGGCGCTGGCATTCGCGGTTCGAGATTCCGAAGGCTTCCGCCTCGGAGAACAGCGTGCCGAAGTGCCAGCTGCGCAGCTCGGCAACAAAGCGGTCCATGTCGCTGTGCTTGCTCCGAAAGCCGAGCGGCTGCAGGGCCGGATGGGCCGGCAGCGTGGAAGGCTCAGGCCCGATGGCCCGGACCACCGTAGGGATCCCACGGTCGATCAGCACATCGGCAAGCTGCAGCAGAAACGGGCCGCCCTTGCGCCGCCAGTCCTTGCCCAGGAAGCCGAGCCGCAGAGTGTGTTCGGGGTTGGGAATCGGCGGGGGTGGTTGGGAGGCCAGCCCGGCGAGGGTGGCCTCATCCAGATTGGCGCCGCCAGGCACCACATGCACCTTGGCCGGATCGATGCCGTAGTCGGCGATCACCGAATCCGCTGCCCAACGGCACATGCAGATCACCACCCCCGCCGCCTCGTAGCCCTGCCGTTCGCGTTCGAGCACCCGCCGTTGAAACGCCGGGGCGATTCGAGATCCGATTCCGTAGGCATCGAACACCTGGCAGATTGTGGCGTCGATGTAGTAGTTGATCGTCCACTGGCGGGGCCAGGGTTGCGGGGGCAAGAGGGGGAAATGGCTGAGCAGCTGCAGCGACTGGGTGGGATCGAGGTGTGCCTGGGCCAGCAGCGCGCGTGCAAAGCCCCGGCTGTACTGAAACCCCCCCGGCCGACCCGTGCGCAGCAGCTGGGCCAGGTTCCAGAGGCGCTGGCGGCTGCGGAGGCGCTCGGGATGGAGGGCGAGGCCCCCATCCAGCAGGCCGGAAGCCTTGCCGGCCTGGAGCAAGAAGAAGGGGATATTGCTCCAGGTGGCTGGATCGGTGGCGTCGCCGCAGCAGAGCAGCTGGCGGTTCATCAAGGCAAGGCCGCCCCGCTCTCAGACAGGAGATGGATGAGATCCCTGCGCTCTCTCTTCACCATCACCAGATTCGGCCCCATCAGATCATCAAGGCTGGCTGAGTAACGGCCAAACCAACGTATGCCCCTGGGGTAAAGCTTTCCGATGAGATAGTTGGCGCCATAGTCGCGCATGTAATCGTGCACGAAGAAACGCGAGAATAGATTGGCCTTTCCGTATTCAAACTGGACACAGTCAACTCTCCCTTCAGACATCATCCTGCACCCCCCCCGTAGAACACTTGCTTCAAATCCCTCCACGTCGATCTTGAGAAGATGAATGGATGCAATGGAGTGTTCAGAGCAGAAGTCGTCAAGGCGCTGGGCTTGTGCTGGAAGGCACTCCACGGTCGTGAGGTCGTGGACCGAATCCTGTACCCCAGCGATCGCTGAGGTGTTGCCAGTATTGCTAGAGTCGAAATAGAAGTTGAGCTCCCCGTTCCGATCTGCCAGAGCATGTTGAAAGATTTCTGCCCGTGGCTCCTTGCCAAGGCTGCATGCCAGCTGCTGGAAAACAGTGGGCATCGGTTCAAAGGCATAGAGGCGAGCCTGGGAGCAAGCCGCCAAGGCCAGACGGGCGTAATCGCCCCGGTTTGCCCCCACATCAAAGATCACTTGTGGAGCCGTGCTGGCAAGGCGATTCAGCAACCAGGCCTCACCATTGGAGGCAGGATCGTAGTTGCCATTTTCATAGAGCGCATGAAACACGGTGGCCATGCGATCCATGACGGCCAGCAAAGGATTGCCGTGATGGGCAGGCAGCGCGCGCTGCAAGCGGGGGAACAACCAACGCCAGGGTGTTTTCAACATGGGACGTATCGAGTTAAGCGGGATCCGTAGCCAAGTCCAACAGCCGGTACCAATGCATGGCCGTGAGTCTGATGTCGTACACCTCGGCGTGGGCCTCGGCCCGCTCCGCCAGCTCCTGCCGTTGCTCCTGGGAGACCATCAACTCAGACAATCGCCCCGCCCACTCCGCAGCATCCCCTGGAGGCAACAGTGCACCGGCAGCCCCATCGCGCAGCACCTCCCGGCAGGCGGGCACATCGCTGGCGATCACGGCCAGGCCGGCCGCCAGGGCTTCAATCAGGGCGATGCCGAAACCCTCTGCGGGGGTGGTGGAGAAGGCGAACACATCCGCTTGGCCCAGCAGCTCGGGGATGTGGGAGCGGCGGCCGAGCAGCACCTGGGCTGGATTGAGGCCCAGCTCTTGGGCGAGGGCTTCGAGCCGTGGGCGATCCGGCCCGTCACCAACCAGCTGCAACTCCCAGCCGGGCAGGCGGACACCAGCGAAGGCCCGCAGCAGGGTGGCCTGGTCTTTGATCGGATCAAGGCGGGCCACCATGAGGATGCGGCGCGCATCATCCGACGGCCTCTCCGCCCGTACAGCAGCGGCGCGAGAGGCAATGGAGGCTGTGTCGCAGCCGTTGGCGATCACAGGCCCCAGCCGCAGGCCGCGGGGCAGGGGCTGGAGCGAGGCCACGATCGCCTCGGTGCAGGGCACGGCCACCACCCCCAGCCTCTGGAACCACCTCAACAGGCGATGCCACAGACGACGACCCGTGGCAGCGGGTGGGGCGGTGTTCTGCACGGCGACAGCGATGCGCCGCACCCCCGCCAGCCTTGCCCCCAGGGCCAACCACAGCATCATCCGGTTGCAGGGGTAGATCAGCAGTGCATCCGGCTGGCGCCGGCGGCAGAGCTGAAAGCTGCGCCAGGCCAGCTGCGGGCCATCGCAGCGGGGCCACTGGTGGATCGCAGCAAGCTGGCCGGCGTCGAGCAGCAGCTGGAAGGGCTGGGCCATCGTCTGCTCACTGCTGTCGGCATTGAGCAGCTCGCCATGAATCCCGGCCGGGGCGTGGCGGATCAGCTGCAGGGCCAGGGCTTCGATGCCGGCGGCATGGAGGCCGCAGAGCCCATGCAGCACGCGCATCAGGAGCGCTTGATGTAGGCGCCGCCGAACACATGAAAATCGGGGGTTTCCGGCTGGCCAACCAGACGCCTGCGCAGTTGGCCGGCTGCGGCACGGAGGCCGGAGGATCGCCGGCAATCCTGTCGCCAGCTCAGGGCATCATCCGGAATCATAAAGCAGGGTGGACTGAAGAAATCGGTGCTGGAGGCCAGCAAGGCCTGAAGGTCGGCGAAGTTGGAGCGATTCACCTGGCTCTCATCGGCCACGGCGCTCGGGCAAGGCGCCACATCCATCGTGAAGGTGACCAGCCCCCCCGGCCGGGTCACCCTGATCATCTCCCGCACAGCCTGGATCGGGTCGGGCATGTGCTCCAGGGATGAAATCGAATAGGACCCATCAAAATGGGCGTCGGGGAAAGGAAGGGCCAGCGAATCCGCCGTCTGAAAGTGAAGGCTTCCGCCAACAGCGGCAAGATCAGGGTGGCTCCAGGCGCTGGAGGGAAGATCGCCTTCCGCTGAAGGCTGATCACCAAGATCCGTGCCGATCAGATGATGCCCGGCCGTGGCCAGCAGGTAGGCGGTGGCATTCACCCCACAGGCATTGTCGAACAGGGTGCAGGGAGCTGCCGGGTCCGCTCTGCTGCTGATCCAGCGTGCGACCTGGCTCAGCACGTAGGGATACTCCCAACGTCTTGACCAATGCTGAAGGCCACCCCTCAGGTAGTGGAGAAAGTATTGGCTCTCGCATTGCCCCAGCAGCCAGTCTTGGAGTTCTTTGAGGGCAACAGCATCCGCCTGCTGCCTTGAAACGAACCCACTGACGCCCACGCCCGCGGCAGCCGATCGGGCGGCCAGCTCGCTGAGATTGAGTCGGGTCATGGTGCGGGAGACAGTCCGTTCGAAACCTACAGGGCGTTGCAAGCATCGAGGCTGCCTGGCGCTGTTTTTCGATCACGATGGGGTCTGATCCATGGCGGCGAGGGCCTGGATTACCGCGGCTGCCGTGCCGATGGCCTGTTCGGCATCGGCTTGGTCAAACAAGTCTGATGGTGGCGTGGCATCGATCGGATAACGCGAGCTGATCGACATCCTGCTGAGAGCCTTGAGGGCCAGAGGAGCCAGCGCCGATGTGTCAAGACCTGCTGCTTCCAGCTGCCGCACCAGATCTCCCAGAACATGGGTGTGGGGCGGTTCCTCTCCAAGTTCCAGGATCACGCTTTTTAGAGCTTTTTCGGCAGCCTGCGAAGCGAAGTAGCAGGCCTGGGCGAGGAACCCGTTTCGGCTGGCGAGTTCGGCGAGGTCGAGGTCGTTGCGGGCCTGGGCCAGCCAGGCTTTCGGTCGAGGATTCACGAGGGCCAGCGGAGCAGGGGAATGCCTTGGGAGCGCACCGCTCGCCAGTGGGGAGAAGGAGAATCAACCCACGACTGCCAGCAGATTCGGCTGACCGGCACCACATCCGATCCGATACCGGCCTCGAGCAGGCGATCGGCCCAGAGGTCGGCCACAGCCTGATCCCCTGCTACTACGAGCAGGTCGACATCGGAATAGCCATCCCAGTCACCCCGGGCCCTGGAGCCGAACAGAATCATCTCGATCGGCTCGTCACCCGGCTGAGCATGGGCGCCAATGACCTTCACCAGGCTGCTGGTGAACGCAGCCAGCCAGCGGGCATGACGCTGCCGGCGCAAGGCCTCCAGGGGGGAGAGGGCGGGTGAAGCGGTCATGGATTCAGGCTACCGAGAGCCCCAGTTCCCGCCCGTAGGCCAGGGCCATGGCTTCAACCGAAAAATCCCTTAGGGCCCGCTCGCGGGCGGTCGCTGCCCGCCGGGCGGCAGCGGCTGGGTCAGCAAGCACGGTGCCGATGCCAGCGGCCAGGGCTTGGGGGGAGCTGGGCTCCACCAGCAAGCCGCAGCGACCATTTTCGAGCACCTCGCGGCAGGCGCCCACATCGGTGGCCACGATCGGCACGCCGGCGGCCATCGCCTCGGCCAAGGCAATGCCGAAGCCCTCATCGGGCTTGGCAGCGAACGCGAACAGATCCAGCTGGCCCAGCAGCTCGGGGATGTCGCGGTGCATGCCGAGCAGCTGCACCTGATCGGCCAGATCCAGCTCTTCGATCAGGGCTTCGAGCTGGGGGCGATTGCTTCCTTCCCCCACCAGCCACACGTTGCAGGGCACCCCCTGATCGCGGAGCAGGGCTGCGGCCCGGATCAAGGTGGGTTGATCCTTGTGGAGTTCCAGCCGCGCCACCATGCCGATGCGGGGCGGACCTGGAGGGGATGGGGCCCGAACCTGGGTGGCAAAGCGGTCCAGATCGCAGGCGTTGTAGACGGTGGCGGTTTCCTGTGGATGGAGCCCAAAATCGCGGAGCGTGGCCGTGCGGATGTAATCGGAGCAGCAGAGCAGGCGGTTGGTGACAGGACGCCCCAGCTGAACCAGGGCCTTGAACTTGCCGAAAGCGCGCCCAGTCCACACCGGCGGCAGGTTGCCCACGTGGGCGCAAACATGCCTGACCCCAGCCGCCCGAGCCCCCAGGGCCAGCAAGGAGTGCCAGCCCAGCGGAAAGCTCAGCACGGCTTGGGGCCGCCGCCAGCGGCAGAGCCGGAAGCTGAGCCAGGTCAGGCGCGGGTAGCGCGCCAGCCCTGAGCCGAGCGAGATGGTATGGATGGGGATGGCCAGCGCCTCAAACTCCGGCCGCAGATCATCGGCTTCAGGGCTCAGGCAGAGCAGTTCCACCACCAACCCCTGCGCCTTCCAGTGCCGCGCTAACTGCAAGGCCAGCTGGGGGCAGCCTTCGGCTACGAGGGAACCAAGAACGATGAACAGATCACAGCGGGGTTGGCCGCCTGTCATCGCTTGGTGGCGATGCAGATCAGCTCATCGCCAAGCCCAAAGGCCTCCATCATCGGCAGGAGGGGAAGCAGCAGCAACCGCAACCACAGGTACCGGGCCTGAGGAAGCCGGCCTGAATGGATCAGGCTCCTGGTGAACCCATCCGGCCGTGCTTTTGTATCAATCTTGACGTTCTGAAACCCGGTTTGCCGAAGAATGCGCTTCAGGGCTGAAGCGGGGTAGTGATGGACATGGCTGGGTGGATCCCAGCCATGCCAGGCGCTCTTGAAAAGAAGGCGCCACAGGCATCCAGGATTCGGGATCATGAGGATCAGGGTGGCGTCTGGTGCCATCGCGGCATGGAGTTCCTGAAGAAACTCCCTTGGATCAATCAGATGCTCCAGCACATGGTTCATTGTGACTGTTTTGGCGGACTTGATTTCAGGGAGCTTGGCAGGATGGAGAACATCTCCCTGGTGTACACGGGCCCCCGCTGAAACTGCTTCTGCGACGGAGTTTGAAGATTGCTCGATGCCGGATACCGCATAATCTATTGCCTGGGCCAACAGGCAGAACGAGCCACTTCCAGCTCCCAGATCCACAATGGGGCTGATCACACTTGGAGCCCTTGTTGAGGAGAGATAGGGATAAGGATCATTCACGGACCGCCAATATCCGCCAAGCAAGGAGCGCTTCCCACGTTGGGGAGTTGACAAGGCTTCAGTCTGTTGCCCTGCCCTGCTGGATGCCGCGCCATCAATATGCGCATAGTGATCGGAAAGATCAACCCTGCTGGGCGCAGGCAACAATGAAATCACCTGGCAAGACCTGCAGCCTGAATAGTTATAGCGTCGGGAGGATCGTGGAATGTTTTCCCAGGTGGAAGCGCAATCCAGCCGTAGGTCATTGGCCTGGCAAATTGGGCATGGCATGGTTGACGTGAGCAGTGGCTTATGCATAGACCGGGAGCAATTCTGTGGCAACAGCTGAGAAGGCACGGACCAGCAGCGGGGGTTGCTTGAGCGCTTCAGGATTGTTCAAAGAGCGCTGCAGAAAGTGCTGCCAAGCCTTGGCTTCCTGTGGAAGCAGGTGCCCTGCAGCGCCATCCAGCAACTCCTTGATCCCGCCCAGATTGCTCCCCGCCACCGGAAGCCCTGCAGCAAAGGCCTCCAGCACCGTCAGAGGCCCGGTTTCCAGCCATGTGGAGGGCACCACCGCCAGGTCGTAGCCCTGCAGCAGCGGCAGCAGCTGATCCTTAGGCCGGTTGCCCATCAGCCGGAAGCGATGGTCGACGGAGATGCGCTCAAGCAGCTGCTGGCCGTAGGCACTGTCCCAATAGGGGCCATAGAAATCCAGCTGGATCGGGGCCTCTGCAGGCAGCCGGCGGATCGCCTCGATCACCAGGTGCAAGCCCTTCACCGGATGGCAGCGGCCCCAGTACACCAGGCGGAGGACGCCGTCCTGCATTGGCCGGCGCTGTCGCGGCGGCAACAGTGGCGGGCCGGCCGTGCGGATCAGATGGATCTTCTGTTCTGTAATTCCCTGGCGCAGGAGCACATCCCGACTCCATGCGGCAAGCACGTGAATGGCATCAGCCAGCTCGGTGAGCTCCAGCCATGCCTGGTGAAACGCAGCGGTGAGCTGCCGCGCGGTGAGCACATGGGCGAGCGAACCAGCGGATTCGGCATCCAGCGGCCAGCCGCTCTGGAGAGCCACGGCAGCAGCTATCAAACGGGGCACACCGCCATTGTGCAGACGGCAGCGGGTGCAGCGCCGCTGGCGCAGCACACCATCGCAGATGGTTTCGCTGGCATCGATCAGATTGCCCTTGATGCAACTGAACCCCGGCGCATGCACAGTGATCACCAGCCGCGCCCCGAAGGCCTTCACGGCCCTGGCATGGTTGAGGCCGCAGCGACCGCTCCAGGAGTGAAGATGCACAACGTCGGGGCGGAACTCCTGGAGCAGCTCGCTGAAGCCAGGAATCTCCGCCGCCGTGGAGGCCACCTGCTGGCGGCGATTTCCGGGCTGAATGGGTGGCAACAGCCGCTGTTCCTTCAAAAGCCTGGCCTGGTAAGCATGGTCCGGCGAGGACAGAGGTGCCTCGTGGGCGGCCCAGAGGATTGCGGGGGTGGGCTTGAGCTGCTGCTGGGCTTCACTCAGCTGGTGAACGAAGATCTCGGTGCCGCCCGTGACGCGAGGGTAGAGGTCGTTGGAGAGGTGTAGCAGACGCATCAGGGCTGGAGAAGATCACCCGCCATGACGGCATGCAGTGACGCTTCGGCCTGGCGGGGATGCTGTGGGGCTCCGATCACCCTGGGATAGGTCGGCCAGGAGCCCTCGATCAGCAAATTGTCCATGAACAGATGTTGATAACTCTTCAGAGCCATGCTGTTTCCCACAATTGGAATACCGGCAAACGCAGCATCCACCACCCGGGTGAGCATGCCTGACGAAGGCGGATGAACGATGAGTTGAGCCAGACAACGCTCATGGCAGTGTTGTAGTTCCATGTCGCTCACTTCACCACGGATGTGGATCGATTGGTTCTGGCCAAGGTCAAAACGATCTCGTAGCTTATCACTGCCAATTCCCACCACCTGAATTGGATGGGGAGGAGCCCCGTACTCTCTTAACACTTTCAGCATTCGGGAAAGTCCTTCCTGATTCGCTGGATTTCGAAAATCGGCTAGCCAGAGATAACCGAATTCAGTATCAGGTTGCCGATTTTGTCGAATAGCCTCCAGGCGGCGACGGACATCGGAGGGTGGATGGTAGGGAAGCGGCTCAGCTGTGATGCCATGCAACTGCAGCCACCAGGACTCTTCAGGGGAAATGGTGAAGATGGCATCGGCCATCGCCCACCAGGGACGTTCATCGGCGAAGCGCCGCGCCACATCACGGCGGCGGTGGGTCCAGGTGCCGGTATTGGGGGCCAATGATTCGATATTGGCGGGCACCATCACGGTTCGACGGCCATGCGCCTTCCAGATGGCCACGGAGGCGAGAGCCCCATAGCCAGTACCTTCAATGATCACACCCTCCAGGCGTGGGTAACGTTTCAGCAGCTCAGCCACAGCCAGGCCCCCATGGCCCTGGCTACGCAGGCTTTCAATACCAAAAGGCAGCAGTGGGCCATGACGACTGGCTGCATCCAGTCCAGCCCCAAGAGTTGCCCAGCGTGAAGGCGGAGGGGTTGGGTCGGCTACGGGATGGAGGTTCCAGCCTGCAACTTCGAGGATCTCCAGCAGTTGGCGGGAGCGATGGCATGCGCCGGAAGAATTGGCTGGATCCTGGCAGATCACGAATACCAACCATTGCCGTTCCTTCTTGTTAGCGATCAGCAACATGGATCATTTCTCAGCAGATGTCGGTGTCAAACCAGGGCTGCCAGTTCAGTTCGTACTGAGGTTCACATCGGCGGCGGCCAATGACACGCGCGGGATTCCCAGCCACGATTGCCAGGGGTTCCACATCCCGGGTGACGACGGCGCCGGCCCCGACTACCGCCCCCCGGCCGATGGTGACGCCGGGTAACACGATGGCCCGCACCCCAAGCCAGGCATGATCGTTGATGCTCACAGCGGTTGGCTTTGTTGACCCTCCAAACCCAGGTGAATGGGGATCATGGCTGGCGCTGATCAGATAGCACTCCGGCGAAATGCTCACATTGCTGCCGATCGTGATGCCACCGCGAGCATCGAGGCGGCAGTTGCGATTGATCACACTGTTGGCGCCTAGAGATAGACGAAAACCAGTAACCCAGCAACCACCGTGGATCGACGCGCTTCGAGCGATCGAGTAGCGCAACACCCGACGTAGATACCAGCGCCGCACGCTGTAGGAAGGGACTGCTGAGATCGGCCAGCTCCAAGCGGCAAACTGGCAAGCCTTCATGAAACCTTTGACTTTGCGAACTAGGATGCGCCCCATTGGCTGCTGTTGATCATTGAAAGCAATGGAGTGAGAGATCACTTAGGGAAGCTCTGGACAACAAGCCCGCATAGCCAGTCGCGGTCCACCAATTGTTCGGATTGGACTATTTCAGCAGAGATCAGGCTGGAATGAGCCTGATCTCACCATGTTTGGGGACTGGCCCGCTTCCATTGAGGGCCGTTTTAGCCCT
>NZ_JAGQBB010000041.1 GCF_024345415.1 Synechococcus sp. Tobar12-5m-g
GATCTGTTGGCTCGTCAGTGGTGCCGGCATCACCAGGGCCATGCGCATCGGCCCCAGGGTCAGCAGCCCCGCTCCCAACCGGCCAACGAGCTTGTCGCCAACCGGTCAACCTGATTGTCGCCGGACACACGGCCCATGGGAAAGGAAGCAGGGCCCGATCATCTCAGCGTCAGCAGGTTGATCCGGGCACCCTGCTTGTCCTTGACCTGAATCAGTTGATCCTCAGCGGCCCAGCCGCGTCCGGATGTCCTGGAACCGGGAGACGTTGTTCACCAACGTCGGAGCGTGATCAAGGCCCTCCAGATAATCGAACACATAGGCGAGCACGGCATAGATCGCGCCCGCGCTGAATCCCGGCGAACGGGTGAAGTCGATCAGGATGACAACGAGCGCGACGATCGTGGCGAGCTCCGTCACGGACCATGTCCACGACTCACTGTCCGACAGCTGCACATGCCAGCGACGCACACGGCCGAAGTGGCGACGCAGGCGCAGCAGGCGCGCCGCCTCAATATCCTCGACCTCGCGCTCGATCTGGTCGTTGAGTCCGCGGTGCAACTGGCGCGCGCGGCGCCAGTACCAGGCGTTGACGAGCGCCATCGGGAGCAGCACCGCCATCGCGATGAATCCCGCCTCGAGGTCGAAGGTGAACAGCATCACCAGCGAACCAATCACGGTCACCACCTGGGAGAACATCGCCGGCACGTCAGCTTCGAAGAAACCGACCATGTCGCGCATCATCTCGACCCGCGCCGATACGATGCTCGTGCCGTGGCCGCGGCTGTTCTGATCAGCAACGGTTTGCACGGCAAGGCGGGCATAGAGCCCCATGAAGACCCGGGTGTCGTAGCGCTGCCGTACGAAGGACACGACAAGGTGCACGAGCCACACGGCGATCAGCGCCGAAAGGCCCTGGTAGCTTCGCTCCAGCAGCCCGTCAACCGCCAACCCGGTGAGCGCTGGATAGGCGAGCATGCAGAGGTTCTCCAGCAGGGTCAGGGTGTAGGTGCCGGCGATCGCCAGCCGTTCACCTCGAGAGAGCTCCGAAAGGATCGTCTGCGTCATCAGCCCGCCCCGTCGGTGGTCATGGGATGGCGCAAAGGGCAAGTAGTGGGCTTCAGGCAGGAAGTGCTGAATGTCTTGAATGGACCCGCTGTCCAGCAGCGGCGACACGCGCGTCAGACCAAATGGCTCTGATGGCATGGCTGGAAACTGACTCTAGGATTTGCAAGTGGATCAACGCTCCAGATCAGAAGCGGGCAGGGGTTTGTGCTGATGAGCATCAGCCCCTTGATCCCGTCTTCTGCATCTGGATGTTAGCCAGGCTACTACGCAGCAAACATTTCCTGTAAAACTTTCAGAACCTGAAGGAGGGTGGCGTCAGGCAGAACACCGAGTCGCTTCACCAACCGCTCTCGATCTACAGTACGTAGCTGATCAGGGATGATATGACCATTCTTGCCTTGAAGAGTACAAGCTATGCGGAATGGATAGGGATGTCCTCCGGTCGTAAGCGGCGCAACGATAAAGGTTCCCATATGGGTATTGAGTTCATCTGGTGACACGATTACACAAGGCCTTGTCTTTCTGATCTCTTGCCCTCGCGTTGGGTTCAAACAAACTAGGAAGATATCCCCTCGGGAAACGGCGATGTCAGTCACCACTCCCATTCCTCATCTTCGAATCTGGTAGCACTGCTTTCATCAAGGAGACCCTCTGTCGGAAGGGATGCTGCTGCCTCAGCCCACCCTGCCCGTGCCGCTGCTACGGGAGTGATCGTAAGAACACCTGGGGAAGCCTGGATTTCCACCTCATCCGTCAACCCAGCCTCCTCCAGCAGCGGCTTGGCAAGGCGAATGCCCCGCGAGTTTCCAATCCTGACCAGCTTCGCCCTCACAGCCCACCCCCATTCACAACGTGGCTACATTGTAGCCACGTCACCGGCTTTGGTGATGGTCTCTGCGGCTCTGGCTAAAACAGCAGGTCAGGAATGTGACTGGGTACCTGGGGTGGCGCCCGTTGGCGGGCGGGGTGGGGCAGATGGCTCGTGAGCTGTGCTCAGGCCGCCTTGGCGTTGGTCAGGCGCTGCCGCTGCCGCAGGGGGATCGGGCGTTGTCGCGGCTGGGCCCGCAGCAGTGTCACCTGACTGGAGGGCGAAAGCAACACATGGACCGTGCGCTGGTTGAGGTCGGTGTAGACGAACAGTTCGAGGCCGTCTGGATGAACTGAAAGCTCACGGATACTGCCATCCCGCAGCAGGAAACAGGGCATGATGTGTTGCCAGCAGAGGCCGAAACGATAGGACAATTCATCACAACGACAGCCTGTACCGTTGTCCATCTCGCAATAAGGAATGCTGATCGGAGACGGCCTAGGAACCATCATCAGAATGACGGCATTTGTGGGTTCGATCACATGGTGAAGGTCTGTCGTGGAACATCAACCAACCAGCTTGAGCGATCCCAAGGCCAAGGGTCCCTTCTGCCCCAGCCGTCTTGAGCTCGTTGAACGCAGCCCCTGGGCCAGCAAACGCTTGGGGCTGGCAGAGGTGGGGGCGCCAGGTGCCCCCAGCGGTCCTATGAGCAGGGTCATTGTCAGGAGATTCGGTTGAACGAGGGGCGTGCTGGGCAGCGGGGCTCGTCATCAACAGCCGAACCGCTGTGCAGCGCGCGCAGTTGCCCGTCTGGCTGGGCTTCGAGGGCTGAAACCTGCTAGCCCGGAGCTGAAAGTCGTGCCAGAATGTACCAAGCCGATCCTGGGCTCTGTGATGGCCCTGGGAACAACTGAGCGAGGGCTGAGTGCGGAGTCCCGGCTAGAATTTTAGCCGCAGAGTGCTTACTCGGTTGGCAGTGTTCTGGTGGATAGCACCACGGGGCAAACGCTCAGAATTGGTCACCGGTGAGCCTGCTGCTGCGGAAGAATCACAATCTGACAATCGCTAAGGAACGGCACCAACTGAGTTCTGAACCGAGATGGGAAAGGCGCTGAGCGCGCACCCACGTATGGGGCAACACCTAAGCATGAGCCTGGCGAGATGGACCCGACAGCACCGAACCCATAGGGTCGTGCGCCCTACTGGCAGTTGCGGAAGATGACGCGAATCGCCCTACCCTGGCCTGAATCGTCCCGGGAGGTACCGATTGATGAATGGCTTTACCTGGATCTGGAGGTTTTGCTACCCAGCAGCCATCGCAAGTTCTGCCTGAGTTGCCACTGGTTCTGTCACCAAGCCGAGCCCGATGGAATCCCGCTGCTCACTTGCCAGCTGCACCGGGGCTTGCTCGCCCATGGTGAGCACCTCACCCACCGATGTTCTGCCTGGACGAAGCATGACCACCTGGACGATCGGTGCTCCGAAATGCGCTGAACCGAGGCCGGGAGGTGACATTCTGGGGTGTTGGGTCGCTCAAAAACCTGTCCATCGTCCAGACTCTGCTCAGCCGGAACCACCGCAGGGCTGATCATCCCACCGCTCACATCATCATCTCAGAAGCGAGACCCAGCCGATATCGTGATCAGATGAGCATGGCCGCGTTTTTGCTTCCAAGCGGATGGCTCCTTGGGTGGGGTGTTGGTGGGTATTCTGATGCTCAGTCTTGATCCCGAGGAAGGAGCCTGGCAGTTGATCGACGCAGTTCCGGTTCTTCCTGGAATCATCGCTTCCGTGTAAGTTTTAGGATCTGCTTCGCCAACAATCAAGCTGGGTCCAGGATCTTCTGTGCCACTGGGGTGCCTTCACTGAGTCGTGCCATGTCGATCCGGGCCGTTCTCCTTTGCCCTGGCTGCTTGTCACACCCAGCTCAGCCCATCGCGGGCACATGGGTCGGAGGCTCACGGCTGATGTCGAAGGCAATGGAGTCAACGTGAATCAGCATCAGTGTTGACAGCCTGAGCAGAACCTCTGGGGTGGTTCCGCAGGACAGTGATGGATCCGTTGTTCTCTAGAATTGCCACGTGCACATCCTTGATGTAGACGCAGCCTGCAGCCCTGAGAGCTACGTCCAGTTCATGACGGGAGAGCTTGGCACGGGCCATAATATGTGGATACACCTTACCATTGTGAACCAGTATTTCCGGGTGTCCTTCAATATAGGCTTCAAGGCGTTTGCTACGACTGGTGGCAATCCCAACAAAGTGGTTGATTGTCACAAGTGTCACAGCAGAGATGAGCCCACCCACCAAGGAGTTATCGCCACCATTCATGGAGTTCTGCACAGCATTGGAGAGCACCAAAAGCAAAACCAGATCAAAAGTAGCGAGTTGGCCGACCTGCCTTTTCCCCGTTAGTCGCAGAATGACCAGCAGAAAGATGTAAACAACCGCACCGCGGAGCACAAATTCCCAGATCGGGATGGCAAGGGTCCACATGGGCAAACCAAGTTGGTAAATAGATTAATCTTAGGAGGCGTCCATGCTGGCGGATTCATTGTCAGGAGATTCCGGTGAAGGAAGTGCAGTGCAAGCTGGCCACCTGAAACCGATCGAATCTGCCGAACCCGGCACAGCAGAAGCAATCAGCCAACCCTTGTCAGCGGGGCCGCGGTGGGGTCAACCCGTTCCAGCACCGGATGAGCCCCAGGGATGCTGCTGGCTACGAGCGCGGACGCTCTTGGAACCCTTCCAGGGCGCGTTGCGTCTTGAGGTCGGCGGCGGCGCGCAGCAGCTGCTCGATGCTCTTAACGGAGCTGTCGTAATGGTTGACGATGTGCATGATCAGATGAATCGTGTCGTGCAGTTCATCACCCCTAAGGGTGTTCATCCCCAGGGCCCAGTTGTTGAATGCTTCCGATTTAGCCCGAGATTTCGGAAAGATCCGCCGCGAAAGCCTCTGCAGCTCCATCACAGGATCCCGGTGAGTCTCGACAATCGCCTGACGAACCAGATAACTCAGTTCCACCGACAATCCAATCACCGAAGGCATCGGCAAAGGGGGATTCAGCTTTGTGCTGGCCCAGGCTTCGCCACAGTAGAGCCCGAACCACCAACTGGCCAGGTCGGCGGACCTGTCGGTGGTGATCGGCACCGCGTAGGCCAGCAGAAAGGTGTCCTGGCTCGGATCAGGGGACGCCGTCACCACCTCGCTGGCCTTGCCCATGGTGACGCCCTGGTGCACCGTGGCCAGGGACCGGAACAGGCGCGACTGGATATCGATCGTGGCGCAACGCAGGATGTTGTCGATTTCGATCGCCGACGACTGCAGACGGTTCTGGCTGCTGATCTGAATCAGGCTGGAGAGTTGTTGGGGGCTCCAGCAGTTCATGTCCAGCCACTGGTGAAGGGTGCGACCAAAGGAACTGTTCAGCGGCCCTTCACCTGCCGCCTGTGGGCGGCGGAACAGCCGCTGCCTCAGGAGCTCCACCGGTGATGCGGGGGTGCGAAAACCGGTGGATCCGCTCGGGGACGGTCCCATGACCAAGGAATTTCTTATGAATATCCAACTAGTATGCACTCACTTAAAGCGCGAACATCAACCCAGTGGGCGGCAATGGATGGGGAGTGACGTCGTCTTCAGTGGGCAGCGCCACCCAAACCCATCCGACCTGACACCCATCGGAATCCCCACGGCACCTCGCCCCGGCGGGCTCGGCGCCAACAGACGGTCAGTGATTGGAAAGGGGAGTTCAGGTTTTGAGCCGGGTTGTCTCAATGGCCCGCCGGCGCAGTTCCATCAGTTCTCCCAGGTCTTGGGCCAGCTTGGGGGACTGCTCCATTGTTGCCTGGAGCGTCACGGTATCGATGAGGAGAACGCGGAGATGATCAACGGCCTGAATCACGCTGTCGCTGGTTTGATCCGACAGCAGGGAGGCCTTGACCCCGAAAAGCTCACCGACAGAGAGGACACCGACCAGGCGCGCCCCCCCCGGGAGGCCCTCCAGGATCAGGTTCACCTGGCCCTCGAGAATCAGGAACAGTCCAGGAAGGTTGGCGTGCTGGGTGAGCACGCGCTCCTGGGCCGCGTATTCGAGCACCACACTCTTCTCCACGATGTGCTCCAGGAGGGGAGTGCTCAGGCCGGCGAAGCATTGGTTCCTGTGAAGAACGCCCAGCTCCTCGGGTGCAAGCGGGCGGGTTTCATAGGGGGCGCCCTCCTGGGGAGGGAAGGGCATGGTGAAGGCCTTGCGTCGTGAGGCATACCAGATCCTGGTGTTGAAGGCCTCAACGGCCCGCAGGCCACTGGAGAAGTCGGGGCTGTAGAGACAAACCGTGTAGGAGATGGCGGTTTCTCCGTAGGAATCGAGGACGGCAGTGGGTTGTGGCGCCGCGAGCACCTCCTCGATCTCTTCGGCCACCTCCAGCAGGAGCTGCACCACCTTGCTGGGGGGGTCGTTGTAATCGAACGAGAAGCAGAGTCGGTTTCCTCGCAGTGCTGTGGGGCGGCTGAGGTTGGTGAAGGTACCCTTCGCCAGCTCAGCATTGGGAACCACCATCAGATCGATGTCGGCCGTCAGGATATGAACGGAACGCCAGTTGATCTCGATCACCTTGCCCTGAACCTCCCCCAGCCGAATCCGGTCACCGAGTTTGATGGGTTGCTCAAACAGCAGGGAGATGCCCGAGAACACGTTGCCAAGGCTGTCCTGCAGAGCAAGCCCAAGCACCAGGGAGCCAACCCCCAGGGCAGTGAGCAATCCGCCCAGATCGGCCCCCCACACCGTTGAGAACACGATTGCCGCTCCGATGCCCACGAGCACGAGGCGGCCGAGGTCCCGGAGCAGCTGCGGCACCTTGGCCTGCCAGCTGTCCTGCTGGGCCCCGGTGAACAGAATGACGTTGAGCAGGGTCAGCGCCGCGTAGATCACCGTGATCCACAGGAAGGTCTCGGTGAGGCGGACGAACACCTGCGAACGCTGCAGCCGCAGCACTTCGACCAGGATGATGAAGAGGGCCAGGGAGGGGAGCACCCATTGGCGCAGGATCTCCAGCGGAGCCGCCAGTTGGGCCTTGCGACGCTCCAGGCGCAGGATCAGTTCCCCCAGCAGGATCATCACCAGGGGGAAACCCAGCACCAATGCCAAGACCCAGCCCAGGGTGTTCGGCGGAAGGGCGGATTGGACCATGGCTTCAGCCCACCTCTGCCAGGGGAGCCCCGTCGGTGGCCGTCTCCTCCAGGGGTGTCACTTCCCAGATCGTGAGGGAGCCGATCTCATCGGCCTCAACCACCTTCACCTTCTCGAACCGGTAGAGCCCATTGAGGGAGTCATAGAGCGATCCGGTGGCCTGGATCACGTTCTGCTTCGGGGATTGGTGGATCTGCTTGGCGATGTTGATGGTATTGCCCCAGATTTCATAGTTGAATTTCGTCTTGCCAACCACCCCTGCTGAGACAGGACCCGAGTGGATTCCGATGTCTAGGCTGAGATCGAGGGTCTGGGACTGGCTGAAACGGCGGATGATCTTGAGCATCGCCAGGGCGAAGTCGACCGTTCGCTTGGCATGGTCGACCCGGGGCACCGACAGGCCGCAGATCGCCAGGTAGGTGGAGCCCATCGTCCGCATCTTCTCCACCCCGAAGCCTTCGGCGGCCTCATCGAAGGCATCGATCAGCTCATTGAGAACCACGAACGCCCGTTCTGAAGAGAGCTGGGCGGCGAGGGCATCGAAGCCTTCGACATTCGCGTAGAGCACCGTGACGTTGGGGAAGATGTCAGCCGTGTCCTCCTGGCCGCTCTTGAGGCGTGCGGCGGCCATGGGGGGCAGGATCGTCGCCAGCAGGCGATCGTTCTGGCTCACATGCTTCTGGATCTGAACCTCCTTCTCGTCCAGCGAGCTTGCCATTCGATTGAAGGAAGTCGTGAGTTCACCGAATTCATCATCGGAGCGAACCTCCACCTGGACCCCGCTTTTGCCGGCGGCGATCTCCTCCGTGCCGGCGATCAGCCGGCGGATCGGCCTGAGGAAGGAGCGCGACATCCGGATCGAGAACAGTGTGATCAAAGGAATCAGTATCGCGGTGGCGATCAGGAGCAACCGGCTGAGATCATTGACACCTTTGAAAATTTCCGCCTGATCCATCTTGGCGATCAGGGCCCAGTCGAAGTTGCCGAACTTGATGGGCTGGTAGGCCCCGAGAACGGGGACGCCGCGATAATCGGTGTAGCTGATCAGCCCGCTCCAGCCAGCCAGTGCCCGCTGGATCGCGGTGGTGGCAGCCCTCTGGATCAGGATCGGGGTGTCAGCGGTCTTGATCAGGGCCAGAGTGTCGTCCTTCACCCGTTGATCCTTGAGGGTCTTCAGGTAGGCGCTCTTATCTTCAATGAAGAAACGGGTGGCGGAGCGCAGCAGGTTGTCCGGGCCCACCAGGAAGCTTTCACCGGTTTTTCCCAGGCCCACCTCCTGCCACTTCCTGTTGGCATTCATGATCGCGTCGATCTTTTCGGAGCTCAACTGAATCACCAGGGCACCCACGAACTTGTCACCGTCGAAGATGGTCGTGGTCATGAAGGCCGAGGGCTTTCCGTAGCTGGGTTTGTACTGTTCGAAGTCGACCAGACCCACGAACTCTGGATCCCTTGACTGGCGGGCCATGTCCCAGGCTTTGGCGAGGGCAGTATCGGAGAATGGACCTGTGCGAAGGTTCGTGCCGAAATCGACTTCCTTGGAGACGTTGTAGAGCACAAAACCACTGTCGATGTCGATCAGGAAGATGTCGTAGTACTTGAATTCATCTGCGATCACCCGGAAGCGGGGGTGGAAGGATTCGTGGATGCGGCTGTAATCGCTGCCATCGCCGGGGTTGTTCAGCCTGGATCTGCGGTCTGGGGGAAGATTTTTGGCGGTGTACCAGTACTTGAGGTACTGGGGTGCTGGTGTTGGTGGAAAATAGGTGGCAAGCTTGGGATTGCCACCTATTTTCTTCTTTAAATTCGGCAAGAATTCGTTGCTATAGTTGCCTTTTAGAGTATTGAGTTGCTCAGGTGAAAGTTGGCTGGATTCGAGTTTCTCGATCGCCGGTTTGAAGGAATAGATCGCATCCACAACCATTTTCTGATAGCTCATTGTCAGGGTCTGGGCGCGGACGCCTTCGAAATAGCTCCTGATGGCCTCGGCGCGAGCATTACGCAGGCTGAGCAGTTGCTGGTTGGCGGCTTCCACCATCGAGTGGCGGGCGCTCACGTAGCTCAGCAAGCCGGTGAGGGTGATCGAAATCAGACTCACTCCCAGCACCAGAGCCAGCAGCTTGGACTGGATCCCGAGTTTGCTGAAGAAGGTCACGGAATCACCCCAACGCGCAGAGGATACCCCCAAATAGCTTGCGAGGTTGTACGCGGCCGGACGAACCATTCAACACAGCCAGGCAGATTCTGGCTTCTGCCCGCTATCAGGGCCAAGGCTCACGAGAACCAAGCCTTTGGATGGTTGGGGGTTAAGGAATCCCTAAGCCAATGACACCCATGTTGTTAATCTTTCAGGCGAGGGCGACCCCTGCAGGGTTGGCATGGCGATCCCATCAGGAGGTGGTGAACTGCCTCTGAGCAGGATCCAACACCGGCCAGGTTTCTCCATCTCCGGGTTCTTCTTGACGCTCGAGACTGATCTGCACGTGACTGCGAGCTTTCCTGACGGACGTTAAGATTCGCAGGCCGCAAGGCCAAAGGGTTTCAGGTGCCCCTGACCCGGGACCTCCTCCGGTGGTGGGCATCCCGTCAATTTGCTCTCGGGGCATCGCTACCGAGGGGCAAATCCGATTCTGCTGTGCCTGGGGATGCACCTCAGGGGGTCGGCACTGCCCTGCTGGCGTGGGTTTGGTGAAGCCCGAGCGCTGGGGTCTTTCCTTGAGCTGGCAGGCAAAGCGTCAGGGTCAAGGGTGCCGCAAGAACGCAGGTGTAAGTCCTTGATTGAGAGCTGACCGTTATGCTGCTTTCGCTACATGTGTGGCCATTATCCGTGGCGGCAATCCGCGATTGCCGCGTCCCCTGCCAGTTTTCGGCTTCCAACCGCTGAGACCATTTGCAGCGCAGTGGATTTGCCTTTTTCTGGAGTCCCTGACTACTTAACTCTTAAAGGTGGGTTAGTTCATTCTTAACTATTTAGCTGTAAGGTGATATCTACTTTTCAATTATCATGGTCGAATTTGTAAATTACCTTGAGCATGGGACTCTAGAGAAAAAATTACAGGATCACATTGATGAAACGCCCCCACGCCCCCTAAGCTCAACCCAATGGAGTATCTGGGGATTGGCTGCTGCCGGCAAGCTTTTTGAGGGTATGGTTGTATTCCTCACTGGTGTAGCGCTTCCTTTAATTGAGAAGGACTTAGGCTTGCCAGCCACACTTAGAGGGGCTGTTGGAGCTGCAACTCTTTTTGGAATCCTGATTGGCGCTTCATTGTTTGGTAATTTAGCGGATCGCTTAGGGCGGAAATTCGTCTTCGTTCTAGAGATGGCCTTATTTACTGGTTTTATAGGCTTAAGGAAGCTCTGGACAACACGTCCGCATAGCCAGTCGCGGTCCACCAATTGTTCGGATTGGACTATTTCAGCAGAGATCAGGCTGGAATGAGCCTGATCTCACCATGTTTGGGGACTGGCCCGCTT
>NZ_JAGQBB010000042.1 GCF_024345415.1 Synechococcus sp. Tobar12-5m-g
GCCCCATCCGCCGGCGGACATCAGCCTTGACGGCCTCGCTGTATGGACGCATTGGTCGGTTCCATCAGGCCCCCTGGTGATTGGAATGGTCGGGATGGAGAGGCTTCATCTTTCCTGGCAGAGGGGGACCAGCCACCAACCGCCTTGTGCCGTTTATGCCCGATTCCTATGCTGCCCATCCACACCGCGAAGATGACAACGTGCTCGCCATCCATGCCAGCGCTCTCGATCTAGCAGCGCGGCGGTTGTGTGGGATGCAGTGAGTTCCATGGCTGAGGCCTCCACGTGGGCGCGGCGCTTTGCCGTGCTGCAGGCCGGTGCTCGCATGCACTATGCCGTGCCGACCCTGTTGGCTCGCTCCAAGTCCTTAGCCGCCTTCTATACCGATCTGCATAGCAGCCACTGGCCGCTACAGGCGATGAAGGCGCTCTTGCCCCTCCGATTGCAACCCAAACCCCTCAGACGTCTGTTAGGTCGCCAACTGCCAGCTGATCTGCCGCGCCAGTTGGTGCGAGACCAGCCCTTTGCCAGCCTCACCGGGGCGCACCGAGGCGGCAGCAGTGATTCCCAGGTGCTCAAGCGAGCCTGCCGGGAGCGCTTCGCTGGGGCGAATGCGCTCTACACCAACTTCATCAACAACGACCTTGAGGCCGTTCAGCGCGCCAAGGAGCTTGGACTGCATGTGGTGCATGAGCTGATCATCGGTGCTGACGTGGGCCGAATCCTGCAGGAGGAGAGGCGGCGATTCCCCGGCATTGAGCCAGATGGTGAGAAGGAAGTGGTGGTTGAAGACGGCATCGCGCGCGATCGGCAGAAGTGGGCCCTCAGTGATCAGGTCCTGGTGCCATCGGAGTACTGCCGCCAAAGCACGATCGCTCTGGGCTGTGATCCGGCCAAGATCAGCGTGGTTCCCTACGGCATCCCTGAGCACTGGTTTGATCTAAAGCCCGATCCACAGCCTGGACGCATTCTGTTCGTGGGCCAGGTGGGCCTACGCAAGGGGAATCACGTCCTGGCTGAGAGCTGCCGGTTGCTCCAGTCCCGGGGTGTGGCCTTCGAGTGCCATGTGGCTGGGCCGCCCCAAGTGGATCTCAGCCTTCCCCTGTTTGAGGGGCCCACCTACCTCGGCCAGGTGCCCCGCAGCCAGGTGCGCGAGGAATTCCGCCGGGCCGATGTGTTTGTGCTCCCAACCCTGGCAGAGGGCATGGCATTGGTGCACCTTGAAGCCATGGCCTGCGGCGTTCCCGTGATCACCACCCCCCACTGCGGCTCAGTGGTGCGCGATGGCGTGGACGGTTTTATCGTGCCGATTCGCGATGCTCAGGCTCTGGCAGAACGTATCCACCAGTTACTTGAGGATCGGACCCTGCGGGAACGGATGGGGGCGGCGGCCAGGCAGCGAGCTCAGGAGTTCACCTGGAAGAGCTATGGGGAGCGATTGCTTAACGTGTTATTCTAAATGAAGAATTTTAAATTTTCGCGGGTTGGAATCGACGCTCGGTTTGTGATTGAGTGGGGTAATCCTCATGGCGCCTTATTGAGAGAGTTGCTCAAGGCAAATGGGGAAGAAATGCACCCTGTGCATTACTTTCTCTTCCATGTGCAGCCATTATTGGCTCCCCAGTCATGGCTGAAATGCTTGAATATAACTACAATTTTGGTAAATTGCCATGGGTCTAGTGAGCGCTGGGCTTACTTGAGGTTTATTGATTCAGCTTTATGCTCCTTTCACTTGGATTAGTTTCTTCGTCTATTCTATGGGCTTCCCCAGCGCGCTTGGCTTGCCGGAACGCCGATGTTGCACATGATTCATGACGTCGCTCAGCTCACTGTGCCCGCCCCTCTCATGTCAGATCGATTTGGAAACCCTGGAAGCGATTGCAGATTCTAGTTGGTTCCTGGATGTACGCAAGAATTGCAGAACGACCGATCACCGTGTACGAGCACTCCGCCGGTGAAATCAATCAGGTTCTGCGATTGCCTCGCTCACGCCTTGCGGTGGTGCCAAATTGCTTCTGGCCAGATCCAGTGCTGGATGAATCAGAGATTTCTCCGATGAGGCCTCACCTGCTTTTCATCGGTGTTCACTTGCCCACCAAGAATCTCCAAGGGTTGCTGAATGCCTGGCCAATCATCCGCGAACGCTTCCCCCACTCCCAGCTGGTTGTGAGGAGCAACCTCACAACTGAAGAGCAGGCTTCCTGTCCCGAGGGTGTGGTTGCCCAAGGGGAGCGTTTAGAGCGATCAGCTCTGGACGATTTAATCCGCACTGCCTCCGCCCTGGTGTGGCCCTCGTTTCACGAAGAATTTGGTCTGCCCGTTCTGGAAGCAATGGCATTGGGCACACCCGTTTTAGTGAGCCGGGGACCCGCATTGGAGGAAGTGGCTGGAGAAGGGGCACTTTTGTTTAACCCGGCTTCGGCTGATTCAATCACTGCTACTTGCTGCAAGGCGCTGGGCTTCACGCCCAGCCAGAGAGAAGAGCAGCGCCAACGTTGTAGGCGCCAAGCGGAGCAGTTCCTGCCTACTCGGATTTTACCTCAACTGCTACGATTGACCCAGCAAACGAGGCGTGATCAATGAACATGTTGAATGCTTTTTACACAAATGGATGGGATCAGTTAGAACATCACATAGATCGCTGACGTTGGAAGCGTCTGTAGCCTCAATTCGGCGAATCACAGTGCTAGCAGCACTGCACCGCATCGGCCCCTATCACGACATCCGGTTCCAGGCGGCGACAGCATTGATGGACCTCCAGGTACTGGAAACACGCCCGGCCAGCCAGGAGTATCCCTGGGAATTTACGCCGACGGGGAACTACGGCAGGCACCAGCTCCGGGGCGCTGCCGATCCCGATCGGGATGCCGCCAATCCGCTGCTGGATCGGCAACTCCAGGCCCTGCTCAACCGCCTCCAACCGGCGGTGGTCGTGACCACAGGGTGGTTGGACCGGGCCTACCACCGCCTGATCTGGCAGGCCCATCGCCGGGGCATCCCGGTGGTGCTGATCTCCGACAGCCGCCAGCGCGACGAACCTCGCACCTGGCCGAAGGAATGGCTCAAGCGGCAACTGTTGCACAGCTATGCAGCGGCCCTGGTGGCCGGCAGCGAAAGCCGCGCCTACCTGGAAACCCTGGATTTTCCAGCTCCTGGCATCTTTCAGCCCTGGGATGTGGTGGACAACGGGGCGTTTGCGGCTGGGGCCGAGCGTGCCCGCAGCCACCAGCTCCACGACCTGCCCATTCTCTCCAATCCCCATTTCCTGTGTGTCAGCCGCTTCGTGGCGAAGAAAAACCACAGTGGCTTGCTGGCTGCTTTCGGGGCCTACCAGCAACAGGGGGGATCCTGGGGACTCCGCCTGATCGGTGCCGGCCCACTGGAGTTGGAAATCCGCTCCGCCATTGCCTGCCTGCCCAATCCCAGCCGTGTTCGCATCGACCCTTTCCTGCAGTTGGAACCCCTCCAGGAGGCCTACGGCCGGGCCTCGTGCTTTGTGCTGGCCAGCCACAGCGACCAGTGGGGCCTGGTCGTGAATGAGGCGATGGCCGCCGGTCTGCCGGTGATCGTGAGCGCAAATTCCGGCTGCTGCATGGATCTGATCGATCCAGGGGTTTCTGGGTGGGTGTTCGACCCCGAACAGCCCCAGGTCCTCACGGCACTGTTGCATCAGGCTGAAGCTCAATCAAGAAGCGAACGTTCAATGATGGTGGCAGCCGGGTGCCAAAAACTGAAAAGATTCGATCCGCGAAGCTTTGCTGAGGGGCTGGCGCAAGCGGTGGCCTGGGCCCGAACGACACACCCCAAACAACGCAGCCAGGCCCGCCATGGTGCGCTTCTGGCCCGTTTGCTCAGCCACCAGCCATGACCGATCCCAGCCAGCTCAGCCTCGATGAATTCCTCCTGGTGGGTGGCCTGATCCTCCTGATTGGCTGGCAGGTGCAGCGGGCCCTGGGCAGCGCTGACTGGATCGAGATCTATTCGCCCACCATCATCCTGGCGATGGTGCTGTCCTATTACTGCCTGCTAGGGCCGCTTCTGGCCCTGGCCAAAGGTGAATGGTTCGACCGGGGCATCAACATTCGCGATGCGATGATATGGGGTTGGGGTGGGGCAGTTGTGTTCTACGCCTCGGTGCTGGTGGGCTTCAATCAGTTAGACACGCCACGATTCCAGAAGCATTTTTTGCTCGATCCCGAGCCCGAGGGATTGCATCGATTGGGAACCCGGCTTTGCGTGCTGGGTCTGGTCATGTTCACCTGTGTGGTTGGGTGGAGAATCTTCAGCCTGATCAGCCCCGTCCCCGACGGCGCAGTCCAGCAGGAGACCGGCCTGGATCTGGGGGCGATCGCCAACTACTTCGCCTATGCGGTGAACCTCCTCATCCCTGGGATCATTCTCATCTGGGCGAGCTGGGTTCGCACCCGTCGCCATACGCCGGCCCTGATCGGATGGCTGCTGATTGCCGTGGGGATCTACACCTCCCTGGGCTTCCGATGGCGCCTTGCGATCCTGGTGGGGCCCATGGTTCTGCTCTGGTTCCTCGTACGACGCCAACGTCCTGGGATTGCGGTGGTGGCGGCAGCGGTGGTGGTCTTAATTCTGGTTTCAGGATTGATTGGACTCTCCAGGGACTATGGACAGGGCTTGAATACCTCGTCGCTTGAAGGCCGAACGGCCCAGGACTATTTCGACTCAGGGTTAGTGGAGAGCGGTGTATTCTTCACTACTGGCGGCGTGATGCAGACCACTCCCAAAGGATATCCGTTTGTGGGTGTTGATCCCCTGGTTGCCACCCTGCTGTTTCCTATTCCTCGAGAATTTTACCCTGACAAGCAATCCGCCGAATACGTCACGAACGCAACAGCTGCTTTTTATGGCAGTGCCAACCGTGCATCTGGATCGGCCATTCTCAACTATGCTGAATACTATCTCATGGCGGGTTGGCCATCACTGATCGGCCTCAGTGTGCTCCTGGGTTGGTTGATGCGATGTCTCTGGAACTGGTTTCTGCTCCGACGACACGAACTTTTCGCCCAGTGTATCTATATTCTTTCCGCCTGCTTTCTCTACGTGGTGGTGAGCCGCGGCTATCTTCCACTGGTGGTGATGCTGTTCGGTTTTACCGTCTGGCCGCTTTTCTGGCTCTATGGCCGCGGCTCCGGTCCGCCGACCTCAGGCTCTTCCCCTTGATGTGAATGTCATTCACCTCAGCCACAGTGCCGGTGCCTCCGATGGTGGCATCGCCATTGCCGTGGCCGAACTGGTGGCAGCCCAGCAGCAGGCTGGCCTTGAGGCACGATGGGTCACGGCTGATCGATTCAAAGGCTTTCGCCGCGATCGACGACTTCGCCGTGAACTCTGCACGGCGGCCCCTGATCTTCTCCACATCCACGGCCTCTGGCGCAGCCCCACCCGCATCGCCCCAGCCCTGGCCGCCTCGGGCCTGCCGCTGCTGATCGCTCCCCATGGCATGCTCGACCCCTGGGCTCGGGCCAACAGCCGCTGGAAGAAGCGCCTGGTGTGGCAGCTGTGGGAACGACGAGCACTTGAAACCGCCCATTGCCTCCAGGCCCTCTGTCCGGCCGAAGCCGAGGCAATGGCCGCCCTCGGGCTGGCCACCCCGATCACCGTGATCCCCAATGGTGTGGCGATCCCCGACCGAAGTCAACCGCTTGCCGCCCCTCCCTGGAGCGATCGGGTGCCCCGGGGCGATCGGGTGCTGTTGTTTCTGGGCCGCTTCCACCCGAAGAAAGGCATCGGGCCCCTGCTGGAAGCCTGGAGCCAGCTGGCGACGGCCGCCGCCAGAGCTGGCTGGTGGCTGGCCCTGGTGGGCTATGGCGATGGGGGAAGACTGGCCGCCCGGGTGAGCTCTGAGGGGGTCGAACGCTGCCTGGTGCTCGGCCCCTGCTTCGGTGATGCCAAGAACGCCTGCCTCGCCGGAGCCTCCGCTTTCGTGCTGCCCAGTTTCAGCGAAGGGCTGCCGATGGCGGCCCTGGAAGCCATGGCCTGGCGCCTGCCGGCTCTGTTGAGCCCGGCCTGCAACCTGCCGGAGGCCTTCGGCGCCAGCGCCGCCTGGCCGGTGGCCGCCGATGGGGCCCAGCTGGTGGTGGGCCTGGGCAGGCTGTTCGCCGCTGGCGACCTCCAGCTTGCCCAGATGGGGGAGGCGGGCGAAGGCCTGGTGCGCAGCCAATACAGCTGGGACCAGGTGGCCAAGCAGACCCGGGAGCTCTACCGCCGGCTGCTGGCCGGATCAAGCCGATGATGCAGGACCTGGCGAACTACCGGCTGCCAAGCGACTGGACGCCCGGTGCCCCGCGTTGGAAGCTGGCGCTCTGGCTGCTGGTCGGCCAGGTGCTGCTCGCCTCGGAGCTGCCGGGGACCCCCTGGCGCCGCTGGCTGCTGATCTCCTTCGGGGCGCAGATCGGCAACGGCTGCCGCCTCAAACCCCGCCTGCGGGTGAAGTTTCCCTGGCGGCTGGTGGTGGGCGATCACTGCTGGCTTGGAGAGAACGTCTGGATCGACAACCTTGCGCCAGTGACGCTGGCGGATCGGGTCTGCCTCTCCCAGGGGGCCTTCCTCTGCACCGGCAACCACGACTACCGCAGCCCCGGCTTCGACCTGACCGTGGGCCCCATCCAGATCGGCGCAGAAGCCTGGATCTGCGCCAAGGCCTCTCTGGCTCCCGGGACTGAGGTGGGAGAAGCCGCCGTGATCGGGCTGGGTGCCGTGGCCTCCGGCAGGGTTGCCCCGGGCCAGATCATGGCGGGCAACCCGGCCGTGCCGGTGGGGCAGCGGCAGGCCAGGGAGTCCGCGCCGGGTCCATCGATCCTCATCGTTGTTCCCACCCTCGATTCCCACTCTCTCCTGCCGCGCCTGGTGGCCTCCCTGCGGGCCCAGACCTTTCCCCACTGGCGGGTGCTGTTCATCGACGGGCCCTCCAGCGCCGAGCACCGCGCCTGTCTCCAGCAGCTCTGCGCGTCGGATCAGCGCTTCAGCTGGCAGGAGCAGGATCCCGCCACGCCGGGGATCTTCGGGGCGATGAACCAGGGCTTCGCCCAGGCAAACCCCTCCGATTGGCTGCTGTTCTGGGGCAGTGACGACTGGGCCGCCAGCCCGACGGCCCTGGAGCAGGCCGCCGCCGCCAGCACCGCCTGCGATCTGCTGGTGGGGCAAGGGCGTTACGCCTCCCTGGACGCCAACGGCGAACCGATGCCGGGCCGCCGCACCGCCTTCCGCTGGCGTCACTCCTACCGCCTGTCGCTCTTCCTGGGCTCCACCCCACCCCACCAGGCCACCCTGATCGGCCCCGGCTCGCGCCAACAGCTGGCGTGCTACACCCCAGGTTTTCGGCTCTCCGCCGACCTCGACTACTTCCTGGAGCTTTCCCGATCCGAGGGGCTGAGGGTCAAGCTCTTGCCGGTGGAGCTGGTCCAGATGGCCGTAGCTGGCATCAGCGGCGTTCAGCATCGGCGCCGCCTGCAGGAGGTTCGGCGTGCCTACCGGCGTGCCTTCGGGCTGCTCTGGTGGTGCCCCTTCCTGCTCCGCTATCTGCAACGGGCGGGAAGCGCCGTCAGGCCCAGGCTGCGCGGGCTGAACTCGCGGGGGGAGGCCGAACCATGCCCAGACTGCTGATCTTCGGGGCCACCACCCCCGCCGGCGATGCCTGTCTTCGCCAGGCCATCGGCGACCAGGGCCTGGCGCTGGCCGTGGCGGGTCGCCGCCAACCGCCCGACCACCCTGCCGTGCCCTTCTTTTTCTGCGATCTCAGCGCGCCGTCTGCCGCTGCAGCCGCCTGGTCCGATCCCTCCCAAGAGGGGGAGCCGCTGGTGGCCGTGAGCTTCGCGCCGATCTGGCACCTGGCGCCCTACCTGGCCCGGCAGCTTGCCGCACAACCCGCCTGGAGCATGGGATTGCAGGGGGTGGTGGCCTGCTCCTCCTCGTCGGTGCTCACCAAGCGCTACGCCAGCAACGGCTTCGATCGGGCCCTGGTGCGGCGGCTCAGCCAGGCCGAAGCCCTGCTCCAAGCCAGCTGTGAGCACCATGGTCTGGCCTGGCAGATCCTCGCTCCCACCCTGATCTACGGCCGCAGTGGGACCTACACCGATCGCAACCTCAGCCGGCTGATGCCGCTGCTGCGTCGCCTACCGTTGGTGCCGGTGCCGAAGCCCACCGGCCTGCGCCAACCGATCCATTGCAGCCAGCTGGCGGCGGTGGCCCTGCACCTCGCCCGAGCCCTGGCCACGGGTGGGGGATCCGCCGATCTGCCCCGCCATCTGCCGGTCGGCGGCGACGACACCCTGAGCTACCAGGAGATGCTGGAGCGCCTGCAACGGCTTGCCAACCGTGGTGGCCGAACCACCCTGATTCCCGTGCCGGCCCGCCTGATCTACGCCCTCGCGGCGCCCCTGCTGCTGGTGTCACCAAAACGCTTTGAGGCGGTGCTGAGGATGGGCGCGGATCTGAGCGGCTTCATGGCCGCCCATCAGCTCCTGCAACGGCCGCCGGAACCCTTCCCCCTCCACCCGTTGGCCCCCTGAGCCCGGTGACACTTCCGCTGCCATGGCTCCACACCCCCCAGGCCGCCTGGCCGTTGACGGTGTTGTCTGCCCTGCTGAGCTGGGGATTGCTGGGCGCCCTGCTGCCGCAGCTTCGCCGGCGCCTGCTGGATCAACCCAACGCCCGCAGCTCCCATCAGGTGGCAACACCCCGTGGGGGCGGGGTGTCCTTCGTGGCCGTGACCTGCGGCCTGTCCCTGGTTTTGGCCCTGGTCGGTGACGGCTCGGCAGCCCCCGGAGCCGCCTCCCGGCTGAGCTGGTTGCCCCTGATCTGCGCGCCCCTGGCCCTCACCGGCTTCCTCGACGACCAACACGATCTGCCAGCCGCCCTTCGCTACGGGGTCCAGACGCTCACCTGCCTCGGCCTGCTCAGCGTGGCCTCTTTGGCCGTCCCCTGGTGGCTCCTGCCGATAGTATTGATCGCCGCCACGGCGGTGATCAACTTCATCAACTTCATGGATGGGCTCGACGGCCTGGTGGCGGGCTGCCTGGCGGTGGTGTTCACCGTGGCGGCCCTTCAGTTCAGGGCGACGGCAACCTGGAGCCTCGTGGGGGCCCTGCTGGGTTTCCTGGTGTGGAACTGGAGCCCGGCCAAGGTGTTCATGGGCGATGTGGGCAGCACCTTCCTGGGGGCTGCCTTTGCAGGAACGGTGCTGCAGGCGACGGATCCCGCCACTGCCCTGGGGCTTCTGCTGGTTGGATTTCCCTTGCTCGCCGATGCCCTGATCTGCGTGCTGCGCCGGGCAGCGGACGGGCAGCCCGTCTTTGAGGCCCACCGCCTTCATCTGTTCCAGCGCCTGAATCAGGCGGGGTGGCCCCATGGGCGTGTGGCTGGCCTCTACCTGGGCGCCACTGCCCTGGGCGGACTTGCCTTCCTCGCCAACGGGCTGGCGGGGATGACCTGCATGGTAATCGTTGATATGCTCGCAGGGATATGGCTTGAATTGCGGCTAGGAGCCTGTTGCGCGTAGATCGCGACCTGATCTCTCCACGGACGCCCATGAATCTGCCCAGATCCTTGTGACTGCAATGGATCTGGACTGGAGAATGGGGCATGCCCAAGTCCTTCCGCCCCTG
>NZ_JAGQBB010000043.1 GCF_024345415.1 Synechococcus sp. Tobar12-5m-g
CAGGGGCGGAAGGACTTGGGCATGCCCCATTCTCCAGTCCAGATCCATTGCAGTCACAAGGATCTGGGCAGATTCATGGGCGTCCGTGGAGAGATCAGGTCGCGATCTACGCGCAACAGGCTCCTAGGAGTGGTGTCAGCCGCATCGGGAATCACCCATGGACGTATCCCAGCTGGCTTGACGGAACGGGTTTCACGAATTCCATCTGGCTGCAATGCTGAGAGCAGACGGAAGCACTGACCCAGAAACGCACCAAGGTTTGTGACGCGATGGCGATCTGATTCCCCCGCGGAGCTGCAATGAATGCAACCGATCCGGGATTTTCCATGACCCCCGCCGAGGCCTTCGCCGCCATTCCCCTGGCTGCTGTGTGCTGTGACAACAACTTCGACCGGGAGGAGGCGCACGTCCTCAAAGAACAGTTGATCAGCCGTTCCCCTTACCGAAGCATGACGCCGCTGGCCTTCGGTGAGCTGATCGATGGTCTCCTGCGCCTCTTCCGGCGCGATCACTGGCAGGAGCTGGTCCGCCAGGCCGTGCCAGCACTTACCGCCGAACAGCAGGAAGTGGCCTATGTGCTGGCCGTCAAGTTGGCGTTCTGCGATCGGGTGGTGAAACCGGAGGAGGAGGCCTTCCTCAGCACGCTGGCCAGCGAGCTTTCCCTGCCACCGGGACGGACGGCCCAGATCCAGGAGGTGTTTGCGCTGCTGCAGCGCGATGTTCTGGCCTGAGAATCCGGTGAGTGATCCCACCCATCCCGTAGTCGGGGCCGCAGGCTCGTCCTTCATGAACCTCTGCAGTGGGCTGCCCTTGTTGCCCCGCACCGACCTGCGGTCCGGGACTGTGGAGGAGGAAGGCCGCGATGCCGATCAGATGGTGATCAACGCCAGCGTGGCCTCCAACAACCAGCTGCTATCGGCAGGGCCCAGCGGTAGTCCTCGACCAGGGCCTGGTGGATCTGCGCGAGGTCAGGCATGGGAAAGGGTCTGCACGACAGAGCCCGGTGACAAGGACACCGGGCTCTGAAGGAGTTTTTTCATGGGGGCGGAGTGGCTGACGCTGGCACCTGGGGCCAGGGTTCCAGTGGGGCTTTCCCATGGGTCCGGGGCACCTGAGGCGAGGCCGTTAACGGTGCAGTGGACGGCGGCGGAACACACACAGCGGTGTCACACGCCAGGGAAGCCAGAGATCCGATGAGAGTGGTGGAGCAGGGGCCGGATCATCAGCGCTCCTGACGCCTGCCCTGGGGGAGTGTCATCCATCAAAGGGCCTCCGAAACCAATACAAGAACGATCGGACGGCCTGCTGGTGGGTGCAGTAGGGGTTTTTGCCTGAAAAGGAATGCCTACGCGTTGACCAGCTGTTTCAATACAGATACCCCGCCACGAACAGGCTCGCGTCGTTGGACGGTTGCGAACCGGCGCGGTAGGCCCCCAAGCTGGCCTCTGAGTTGGCCCGAGCCCTGGCCAGCAGGGCCCCCTGGCCAGCGGCCACGTCGTGACCGGCCCACTGCTGCAGGCAGGAGTGCTGCAGGGCCCGGCCAAAGGAGAAGCCCAGGTTCCAGGGGGCGCGGCGGCCGGCCCGGTTGACCGCATCGAGATACACGCTGGCCTCCTCCTCGCCCAGCCCACCGGAGAGGAAAACGATGCCCGGCACGCTGGCCGGGACAGTGCGGCGCAGAACGCTCACCGTGGCCTCGCCCACCTGCTGGGGCGTCTGGTCAGCGCGGTGGGAAGCGCCGGCGGTGGTCATCGACGGCTTCAGCAGGCTGCCCTCCAGCAACACGCCGTTCTCGGCCAGGGCCGCGTACACCTGCCGCAGCACCCGCTCTTGAACGGCTGCGGTGGTTTCGATCGGGTGGTCGCCATCCATCAGGATCTCGGGCTCCACCACCGGCACCAGGCCCTCCTCCTGCACGGTGCGGGCGTAGCGGGCCAGGCCCCAGGCGTTCTCCCGGATCGCCAGCTCCGAGGGGGCCCCCGCCGCCGTGATCCGCAGCACCGCCCGCCACTTGGCGAAGCGCGCCCCCCGGGCGTAGGAGCGGGCGGCGCGCTCCTGCAGGCCCCGCAGGCCGGTGCACCAGGTTTCACCGCCCAGGGCGCCAGCCAGCGGTTGCACGCCCTGATCCACCTTGATGCCGGGGATGATCCCCTGAGTGCGGAAGAGCTCCAGGATGGGTGTCCCATCGCTGGCGTCCTGGAAGAGGGTTTCCTCGTAGAGGATCACGCCGCTGATGGATTGCCCAAGGCCGCTGGTGCTGCCCAACAGGGAGCGGTAGGCGCGGCGATGGTCCTCGGTGTTCTCCAGGCCGATCGCCTCGAAGCGCTTGCCGATCGTGCCGGTGGATTCATCGGCTGCCAGCAACCCCTTGCCCGGGGACGCAATGGCGGTGGCGGTGGCGATGAGCTCCTCGCGGAAGGCCTCGAGTGCCATGGCGTGCAGCGGTGCAGGGGAGGATTCCAACGCTAGCCCTGGTCAACGGGAACCTTCCGGGCAATCAGCCCAGCAGGTTCCTGATGTGACTGATGATCCCAACGGGGTCGATGCCCTGGTGGGGGAACTGTTCCCAAAGGCCGCCGCAGCCTTCCCGGAAGGTGCCCAGGTGGGCGTAGCGGGGTGCATAGCCCCGCTCCAGCAGCCAGGTGCCATAGCGGCTGCCGAGGCCGGTGCGGCGGTTGAAGGATTCCACCACCAGCACGAAGGGTGAGCCTCCCGCTTTGGCAAGCATCGCCTCGTCCACCACGTTGAGGGTGGGCTTGTTGATGAGACCCACGTCGAGTCCTTCGACCCGCAGCTGCTCCACCGCATCGAGGGCCCGGTAGAGGCATTCCCCGAAGCTCACCACATAACCGGCACGGCCCTCGCGCACCAGCTCGTCCTTGCCGCTCTCAAACACATATTCCGGGCCATGCAGATCGGTGCCAGCGGCATCGAGCAGGTTGGGCACTTTCGAGCGGGTGGAGAACAGGAAGCGCAGGCCGGGATCGTTGAACACCGCCTTGACGCAGGCCCTCATCTGGGCCGCATCGGCCGGGAAATAGAGGCGGGTGGTGTTGTGCTCCTCGAGGCCGTTGTCGGCGAACAAGTTGTTGAGGCCGAAGTGGCAGGTGTTGTCCGCCATGTCGTCAATGCCGGCATGGGAGAAGTGGGCCAGCACGTTGGCGCCGTTCAGCCGCGCCATGGTGATCTCCGAGATGATCATCTCCAGGAAGGCGCTGAACGTGGCGAAGACCCCCTGGCGGCCGGCCTCCATGCCGAAACCCGCCGCTGCCGAGAAGTTGGCCCGCTCCATGATGCCGCCGCTCACGAAGATCTCCGGGAACGCCTTGCGGATCTGGCTCAGGCCGCAGGAGCCCTCCAGGTCGCTGTCCACCACCAGCACCTTGTCCTTGCGGGCTTCGGGCGACACCGCGCCGAGCAGCTCCACCACCGCATCCCCGAACACGTTGCGGTTCGCCTCCAGCCGCTGGCCGGAGCCCAGGAAGGTGGCGGGGTTGCTGGGTTTGACAATCCCCTTGAGATACTGCGCGGCGGTGTCCTGGCCCCGTTGCTCCAGGTAGGCGATCGCCAGGTCCACCGGGATCACGTCGTGGCCGTGGGTGGAGCCCTCCAGCCCCTCGATGCCCACCGCCATCGGCCGCCTGTTGATCACCGCCACGGGCCCCTCGCTGGCCACCGCCCGGCAGAGGCGGCCGTGGAGATCGTCGAGGTCCTCGCCGCTGCCGCCCAGGATGGCCAGACCATGGCCGCCGAGGGTGCGTTCCAGGTCGTAGCCCGGCTGGTACTGGGAAGGATGGCCAGCGATCGTGACGTCGTTGTCGTCGATCACCAGCTTCACGTTCAAACCGTGGGCCACCGCGAAGCGGGCCGCCTCGGCGTCATCGCCCTCCTGCTGGGCGCCGTCGGAGCCGAGGCAGAACACCGTCTTTCCCGGGTGGGCCAGGGCCACGCCATTCACGAACGGCCAGAGGTGCCCCAGCCGGCCAGAGCTGAACTGCACGCCGGGGGTGAGGCCCAGCTCGGGGTGTCCAGGCAGACGAGAATGGGCAGCGCGGTACTCAAGCAGCGCCTCAGCCGGCAGCTGGCCCCGCAGCACGCTGATCAGATACTGCGTGGCGACCCTATGGCCCGCCTCATCAAAGAAGACCGGCAGGAAGCGGTCGGGGGCGCCGCGAAAGAAGGCGTCGAGGATCATCACCTCCGGCACCGTGTCGTAGGGACCGCCGCTGTGGCCCCCCACGCCCCGGGCGGCGCCGGTTGCGGTAAAGAAGATGATCGCGTCTCGGCAGAGCTGGATGTTGGAGCGCAGGGCCTCGCGCTGCTCGGCGCTCAGGCTGGGCTGGGTTGGATCAAGGGCGAGGGGCTGATAAGCGCCCAGATCGATCGGGAAGGCGACGGTGGCAGGCATGGGCTTCGGCTGGTAGGACAAATCTGCCGGTGTCCTAACCCTGCCTGATGATTCCCAACGGAAGGGAAGGTCCGATCTTCATCATCAACGTGAATTCCCGCTGGACAATCCAACTCGGGAAAAAAGTTAGCTAAAATGCTTAACCGCGCCTTAAACAGGCGTCGCTAGTTTTGATGAACGAAATCCCTGTCCAGTCGTGGCTATACAACAGGCTACGCGGCGATGGTTGTCGGCAGTTGGCTATGGCTGAAAGCGCATCCCCCTTCACTCAGCGACGCAGGACCTGGAAGGATCGTGCGCTTGACCACGGCTTTCACTGGCTTTCGGTTGTCCTGGCATCGCTGGTTGGCGTGGTGTTGATCGCGATTCTGGTGGTTGTGTTCGGTGGCTCACTCGAAGCCATGGTGGCCTATGGCTTCAATTTCCTGATTCGCTCGAGCTGGGATCCGATCAACAATCAATATGGAGCGTTCACGGCGATCTATGGAACGCTGGTTTCGTCGATTTTGGCCCTGCTGATCGCCGTGCCATTGGGCGTGGGCTCCGCGGTGTTCATCACCGAGGCATTTCTTCCCTTTGGAATCAGGAAGATCATCGGTGGCATGGTCGAGTTGTTGGCAGCTATTCCTTCGGTTGTTCTGGGTCTGTGGGCCATTTTCGTGATGGAGCCCACCCTTCGCCCTCTGCTCAGTGACATTCACGAAACGCTGGGCTGGATTCCTCTGTTCAGCACCGCACCTATGGGGCCTGGCATGGCGCCCGCCGTGCTGATTCTCGTGGTGATGTTGTTACCCATCATCACCTGCATCTCCCGAGATACGCTCGATCAGGTGCCCGTGGAACTTCGCTTCGCTGCCTATGGCGTTGGGAGCAGTCGGTGGCAGTCGATCATCAAGATCATCTTGCCAGCGGCAATCTCTGGCATTGCCGGTGGTGTGCTGCTGGCGCTGGGAAGGGCCATGGGCGAGACCATGGCTGTTACAATGATCATTGGAAACTCGACCAACTTCTCTTTCAGCCTGTTGGCACCAGGCAATACCATTGCATCCATGCTTGCCAATCAGTTCGGAGAGGCCGATGGACTTCAGGTCTCTGCCCTGTTGTATGCCGCACTGGTGTTGATGGTGCTGACTCTGTTGGTGAATCTATTGGCCGAGTGGGTAGTCAGGCGGCTACGTCTTCACTATTCCTGAGTGCACCCAGTCTGGCCAGGAGTTTGGCCGTCAAGCGGCAAGACTCTTCTCAATTGCGATGGATCCAGATGCAATCTCCAAGCAACGTCCATTCCAAAGATGATCTGAGCGTTCATGCTTCAAGGGCCGATTTCGATTCCGCTCCACTCGAGTACAATCTTCTCCTCAAGCATAATCGAGAAGGGATCATCTATACCCTGCTAGCTGGACTATTCGCCTCGAGTGCGATTCTTCCATTGCTGCTTGTTCTTGGGTATGTCATCATCAAGGGCGGATCGCTGATGAATCTTGCTCTGTTCACGCAGCTTCCTTCTCCTCCTGGCCTGTCTGGAGGAGGGATCGCCAATGCCATCTTAGGCACCTTCGTGGTTACTGGGATCGCAAGCCTGATTGCCATCCCGATTGGTGTTGGTGGCGGAATCTACATTGCCGAATACTCCAGTAGCGGCCCCTTTTCGGTCTTTGTGCATTATGGATCGAATGTGCTTGCCGGTGTTCCATCAATTCTCTGCGGAGTCTTCGTTTATCTCATTGTTGTGAGCACCCGTCTGTTGTTTGGCGAAAGCTTCAGTGCTGTTGCAGGTGGACTGGCCCTGGCTGTGATCATGCTTCCCACCATCATCAAGACAACAGATGAAGCGCTGAAACTGGTGGAGAATGATCTTCGCTTGGCCGCCATGGCTGTGGGTGCCTCCAAGGTTGTCACCGTTTTACGCGTGACGCTGCCGGCAGCCTTCACACCGATCGCAACAGGGGCACTGCTAGGGATTGCCCGAGCTGCCGGGGAGACAGCGCCATTGATTTTCACCGCGTTGTTTGCCTTTTATTGGCCCGAAGGACTACTCAGGCCGATCGCCACCATGTCAGTGCTCGTCTTCAATTACTCGATCATGCCTTACGAGGCACAGAATCAATTGGCCCTGGCAGCCTCGTTCTTGCTGGTGATGCTGATCCTGCTCGCCAATCTTCTAGTTCACCAGCTAGGCCGGCTGGCGCGGGGTTGAAGCGTGAACATCCTCACTTCCCACTCCCCTGAAGCGCGATCATCCTCAACCTGCCTGGAACTGGAGAATGTCACGATTCGCTACGGCCGCCAGGAAGCTGTCCGCAACGTCAACATGCGTATTCCGTCGGGCAAGGTCACGGCCTTCATCGGCCCATCAGGTTGCGGGAAGTCCACGGTTCTACGCTCGATCAATCGCCTTAATGATCTGATTCCAGGCTGCACCCTGGCTGGCCGCGTGATCTTTCAGGGTCATGATCTCTACTCCAGTCAGATCGATCCCGTGCAGGTGCGCAGACGAATTGGAATGGTCTTTCAGAAGCCAAACCCGTTCCCGAAGAGCATCTACGAAAATATTGCGTATGGGGCCAGAATCAACGGGTTCAGGGGCGATATGGACGCCTTGGTCGAGGGCTCGCTTCGGCAGGCTGCCGTCTGGGAAGAATGCAAGGACAAGCTGGCTGAGAATGGCCTCTCCCTGAGTGGCGGCCAGCAACAGCGGCTCTGCATTGCACGCGCGATCTCGATCGCTCCAGAAGTGATCCTGATGGATGAGCCCTGCTCTGCTCTTGATCCGATCTCAACCGGCAAGATTGAGGATCTGGTCCGCTCCATGCGGGGCCAGTTCACGGTTGTCATCGTGACGCACAACTTGCAGCAGGCCTACCGAATCTCAGACCTGGCTGGGTTTTTCAATGTGATCCCAAGCTCGGATGGTTTTTCCAAAGTTGGGGTGATGGAAGAGTTCGGCGACACCTCACAGATCTTCAACGCCCCCAGGCAGGACACCACCAGGGATTACGTCGCCGGGCGTTTCGGTTGAACCCATGCCCGCGACCACCATCAGCAACGGCAGCAGCGCCCATCTCGGCGCCCTCGTCACGGCCTCGGGGGTGAACTTCTGCATCTATTCCAAGTACGCCTCCAGGGTCGAACTGCTGCTTTTCGATCGGGAGGACGCTGCG
>NZ_JAGQBB010000044.1 GCF_024345415.1 Synechococcus sp. Tobar12-5m-g
TGTGCGGCGGGCTCATCCGCCTTCTCACATCAGCCTTGACGGCCTCGCTGTAGCGACGCATCGGTCATCTCCTCAAGCCCCCGGGTGTACGGATGAAAGGGGTGACATCTTTCCTGAACCCGGGGGGCCTGGCAGTTCGTGGCTGTCATGCGGGAATCCCAAGAACCTCCCCCTTTCCTCGCCGCCTTCATGAGCTTCGAGCCCAGAGCGGAGCCGATCCAGAGCCCCGATCAAGCGGCTGATGCTGAGTACCGCTACCGGGTGCAGCTCGTCCCAGCCCCAGAACCCCACCTACAAGTGCAGTGCTGGCGTCGGATCCCGGGCGGCGGCAGCTGGAATCCCCGCTGCGGGCCCATGCCGTTGGCGGCCTTCCTCCAGCGCTTCCTGCCCGGTGATCCGCTTTGATCCGGCCAAGCGCCAGTGGACTCTGGAGCAACGCGGCCTGCATTTTCTCGATGCTGAGACTGTCTTTGCCGGCCCAACGATCGAGGTCCCCGATCGAAGGCGAGACTATGATGAAGTCAGAATCGTCTGCGTTGGATTGCGGCATCAGGCACATCATCTCCATGCGAAAGGCCAATGAGCGAGAGCAACGTTGTTTTTTCCCCGACCTCTACTAAAGGCAAGATCCACTTTGATCTTCAGCGCGTGGATGCCCATGTCATCCAACCCGAAGAGTATGAGGAGATCCCCGAAATCACCGAGGAAGATCTCGCTCACGCCGTGATCAAGCGCCCTGGCCAGCCGGATCAGCCCTTTGTGGCCAAACCAACCCAAGCCTCTTGACCCCATCGGCCTCAGTGCCTCAGGGCTTCTCGGTGGGCACCTAAGAACGCCTCCTGCTCCCGGTTGAACGGACGGATCAGGTTCGCTCCTTCGATGCCCCAGCAGCGCAAGGCCTCGCCGGCTGCCTCGTGCTGCCAGATCAGCTCGCCACTTGCGTCGAAGCTGATCCAATGGCGATCAAACAGCTTGTCCACATGGGGGGAGAGCAGCAGGCCATTGGATCCGCTCAGCCGCTCGCTGTTGTCGCAGGATCGCCAGGGTTTGATGTGGCTCGCCACCAGGAACTCCTGCCGCGCCATGCCCGTGACCCGGCAGGCCGGCTCCAGCTCCGACACCCGATGACGAAACAACCCCTGCCCCAGCCGCGCCTTGGTCTGCGCATCGCGCTCGGTGCTGCTCGGCACCTCCCGCAACCGCTGCATGTCATCGAGCAGGGCAGCGGTGTAGTCGCCCTCTTCCGCTGGCACCACCAGGTGCACCCGCACCGCCGGATCGGCGTGCTCCTCGATCAGCTGGAGTAACAGCAGCCCCAGGGTTTCGCTCAGCCCGGCCAGGTACACCCCTTGGTTGCCCCGGCCTGTGCTGGTGCTGATCGGGCTGTGGCGCTCCGGCAGAAGCGGCTGCAGCATCGCAAAGAACGTCTGCGGCACCAGGGCCTGGCGCAGCGGTTGCCAGTTCACCCGCACCAGCCAGCCCTCCTGGCTCCAGTTCTCCCCCGCTGAGCCGAACTCCGGCGGCTTGGTGGCCGTGATCGCCGCCGTTTCCACCAGCCCCAGCTGGCTGATGCGCCCCTTCGCATAGCTGAACACCACATCCCACCGCTGGCAGCGGGTGAGGTTGTCGTAGCTCACGTTGCGGGCGCCGTTGGCGTTGGCTTTCGGCGACCAGATGTAGCCGCCGTCGGTCTCCTGCCGGTAGGTCTGCTTGTGGTTCACCCACCAGTAGGAGGGCACGGGCGGGCTGTGGTGAGGTCTTAGTCCTAGCAAGAGTTGGCGGAATTCATCGTTGGCATGGCCACGGTCTTGCCGGTGGTACGAGGCACTGGGCCAGGTTTTGTTTTGGGCGGCCCGTCAGGCAGGAGCCCCTGCTGGGATCCCTTCTGGCGTGGGCGTGCTGAGGCTGCAGCCAACCCGGCTCTAGGTGTGGCTGTGGCGCCCCAGTTCCTTTGCCCAGACAGGGGCAGCATCCCGCCCACCACTGCAAGACTGGAGTCACTGGAGGGCGCCATGCAGGAAATCCTTTTCGTGGTCGAGGAAGCGGAGGATGGCTCCTACCGGGCCAGCGCAGCCGCTGCAGCGATCCACACCGAGGCCGACACCCTTGAGGAGCTGCATCGGGAGATTCGCGACGCCGTCGTCTGCCATTTCGATCCCGGCGAGGCGCCGCCCCTGATCCGCCTCCATCACGTAAGGCAGGATCTGCTGGCCCTGTGAGGATTCCGCGGGACGTCAACGGTCAGCTCCTGGCCGAGCGCCTGCGGCGCCATGGCTACGTGCTGACCCGTCAGACAGGCAGTCACATGCGGCTGAGCCGAAGCTCTGGGGGCCAGCAGCAGCACCTCACCATTCCAGCCCACAAGCCCCTGAGGGTCGGCACATTGCGGCAGATCCTCAAGGACGTGGCCGCTCAGTTGGGCTGCTCGATCGAAGAACTGCTCGGAAGCCTGGATCTTTGAGGGCAGGGCCAAGGGGGTCGCTCCCCAGGGCCGCAGGCATCGGGGCCGCTGATGGCTGGTCGCCACCGCAGAGCGTCCCTGCCCATCGGCGTGGAGAGCTGATCCCGTTGCCGGTGAGCACCTTGCCCTGCATCCGCCGGTCCACGTCTTGCGTTGGGGCCGGGCTGGCTGTTGCCCGGTAAATCCGTGGCCGAGCAGTTCGATATGGCCTCCATTTCTCCAGTCCCTCTTGCCACCTTTTGACCGTGCCTACAGTGTGTCCCTCGCTGGGTGTGGCGGCGATGACGCCCGTGTCTGACCTGCTGCAACTGCCCCAGAACGAGCGGCTGGCCCTGGCGATTGCCCTCTGGGACAGCCTCGATGACCAGGCCCGTGATGGGGCTTTGTCGCCCGACCCTGCCCTCTGCGCCGAACTCGACCAGCGCTGGGCGAGCCATCTCGACAACCCCGAAGCGGCTGTGCCCTGGGATGAGGTGCGGAGCTAGCTCGGCATCGCATGACTCCGCCCCCAGTTCGCCTCCTCCCAGAGGCGGTGGAGGATCTGCTGGAAACCCAGCGCTGGTACAGCCGGCTTGAGCTGGCTTTGGCTCGGGAATTCGCTGAAGCCTTCGCTGCTGCGGTGGAGCGCATTCGCCGCGATCCCCGATCCTTCCCCCCGATTCACGGGCAGACCCGCAGGCTCGTGCTGCGGAGGTTTCCCTATGCCGTGTACTTCCGAGAGCAGGGCGCTGGCAGCAGCGCACCTGAACGCACCACTGCTGGGTGAGACGGGGGGTGGCACTGGTGGAGGAGAAGCCCATGCCAGGTGCCATGTCTTTGTTTGCCCCCTCAACCAGGCCGATGGCCCTAATGTGTGGGCACATCACGGCGAGGTCACACATGGCCACGAATCTGGCTCTCGATCAGGACCTGCTTGATCACGCGTTCCGTGTGAGCGGTGAGCCCACCAAGAAGGCCGCCGTGACCCGAGCCCTTCAGGAGTTCATCGCTTGCCGGGAGCAGCGACAGGTTGCCGAGCTCTTCGGCAAGCTCGAGTGGGACCCCGGCTACGACTACAAGGCCGAACGGGAACGCCAGCGGTGAGCCTGCTGGTCGACACCTCGGTCTGGTCGCTGGCCTTTCGCCGTGATGGCCAGCCAGGCTTGCCTGAGGTGGGCGGCCTCCGTGCCGCTCTCCAGGGGGCCGAGCAGGTCTTCACCACGGGATTGGTGCTCCAGGAGGTGCTGCAGGGTTTTGCCGGCCCCAAAAACCGAGACCAGCTTGTGGAGCGCCTTTCCGCCCTCGCTTTCATCCAGCCCGACAAGCAGGACCACATTGCAGCAGCCGAAATCCGCAATGCCTGCCGCCGCCGAGGGATCCAGATCGGCACCATCGATGCCCTGCTCATCCAACTCTGCCAGCGCTACGACCTGACGCTGCTGACAACCGACAAGGACTTCCAGGCAGCCTCTCAGCAGGTGGAGTTCCGGTTATGGGGAATGGCGTGAGGGTCGATCTTCCTTCGCCCCCCCCAGGCAGTTTGCCCACCAGGCGCTCGTAGGTGGCCAAGGGGGGCGGGGGCATGGGGGCATCCTGGCGGGTGTGACAGGGGTGGCACTTGTGGAGGAGAAGCCCAGGCGATCACCCTGGCCCACGAATGCTCCCCCATGCAGACCACGCGATCGTTGACGAAGCCAAGATCTGCGACTATCTGCTCTCAGACACGCATCCAGTCGGTCGCTTCAAGGCCAGGGTCTTTCGTTCACTCGGCTACAGCGTTGAATCCTGGACACGGCTTCGTGATGATCTGCTCCACCATGGGCTGACCGGGACGCTTAAGCGGATCGAGAGCAGCACCTATGGGATGAAAGTAGTCATCAGTGCTACGTTGAAAGGCTCCAACGGCGCATCCAGACCATTCAGAACGGTCTGGCTGATCCCCGATCATTCCAGACAGCCAAGGCTCGTCACCGCATTTCCGGAGTAAGTCATGTTCGTCTTGCACCAGACAGTTGCTCTCACTCACGACATACCTGATGCTGGTCTGCAGTTGGGCGATCTCGGTGCTGTCGTGGCTATTCACGATCCCGCAAACTACGAGGTTGAGTTTGTCGCCGCATCGGGACGCACCCAATCGCTGTTGACGCTTTCAAGCAGCAGCCTCCGAGCGACTGGTGATCAGGATTTGATCGCTGTGCGTTCATTGGCTACGGCCAATCCCTGAGATTCGACATCGTTCAGCTCCTCGCTTGCCAGGATCCGCCGGGCCACGTCGTGCGCAGGGGCCGGGCTGTGGCGGCCCAGCAGTTCCAGGAGCATCAGCGGTTGGTAGATGTGGCTCATGCGCATGCGTTCGGCGATGTACTGCCGCAGGCGCTTGTAAGTAGCAGAGGGGCTGGAGGCCTGGAGTGATGCTGGCGGCTGCCGGGCGACCGGGCCAGGTTTGGCTTTGGGTGGCCCGTCAGGCCATCGCCCCTGCTGGGATCCCTTCTGGCGTGGGCGCAGGCCACGGCAACGCCTGGGCCTCACCCGGCGGGGGAACGGACAAGAGGATTTGGTCCACCTCCTTGGCCACCTTCGCTGCCGTGGTCCGACAGGTGCCGTGCTGGTGGCGGATCCCAGGTGGATGCAGCTGGAATCCCCGCTGCGGGCCCTGGAGCCGTACGGCCTGGAGGTCCGGCGGAAGGATGGTGGAAGAAAGCCAGGGACCAACGCCGTTGTCTGACGACGCCTCCGTCAGGAGGCTGGCCGCGTGCCGCTTCCGGGGTGATGTTCAGGCCGGCTGAAGCACAGGAGAAATCGGAAGCAGGGTTTCGATCGTGCTGCTGTCGCTGATCTGGGAGTAGTGCTCCAGCGTCACACCCACCGGCTTGCCAAGCTCATCAAAGTCCACGATCACGTTGTCGCTCACCGCCTCTGAGCTGCTGCTCACCCGGTCGGCCAGCTCGATGTAGAGGGTGTCGGTATCGGGGAAGTAGCGGATCTTCATGGCTCAGGACGCTCAGCAGCTGGGGAGGTCTGTGACCGGTTTCGGGCCTTGCGGAAGCCGCGATCAAAAAAGGCGTTGTGCACGGTCTCTCTGTCCTCAAGGGTAATGACCCTGAGCGCACGGTTCTGTACCTCCGGCACCAGGCCCCACTAGGCGTAGCGACCGTCGGCCTGCCTGCGTTGTTCGAGCGGTTCGGCCATCACCCGCTGGATCCACTCCTCCTCAATCCCTGGGTGCTTCTGGACCACCACATCACGGAAGTAGGCCGTTGTCTTCACGCACCCAGCACCTCGTTGGCATCAAGGCCCGGTTCGCCGTCCGCCAGGACGTTCTCCAGCCGTTGCGCCAGGGGGAAGGTCAGCAGGGCATTCACCACATGCAGTGCCGGCAGGGCCCGAGACCAGATGTTGTCACGGTAGCGGGGGCATGGGGGCATCCTGGCTGGGGCGTGACGGGGGTGGCACTGGTGAAGAGGACGTTCTGCCGCAAGGCCATGCTTCTCGCCCGTCCATGGGCCAGACGTGGCAAGGTCTCTACGATGATTGACCTGGAGGTGTCAGAGCCTGTGCGTACCTTCTCAGCCGTGATCGAGCGCTGCCCGGACACGGGTCTGCTGGTGGGGTACGTCCCGGGCTTCCCGGGTGCTCACAGCCAGGGCGAGACCCTCGATGAGCTGCAGGCCAACCTCCAGGAGGTGATCGCCATGCTCCTTGAAGACGGCGAACCGACCTTGGAGAGTGATTTCGTGGGTCTGCAGCAGATCATCGTGCCGGCCTGAGCGTGGGCTCAACGCCGGTTCTCAGACCATCAGAGGTGGCAGACATCCTCAGAAAGCTGGGCTTCGAGGTCGTCCGTCAGCGTGGCTCCCACCAGCAGTTCCGTGATTCCCGCGGTCGCTGCACCACGGTTCCAATGCACAAAGGCCGCGATATCGCTCCTCCCTTGCTCCGCCAGATCGCCAAAGACATCGGCATGACACTGGCCGAGTTCCTCAGCTACCGCTGAGCTCAGGTTCTGTGCAAGAGGCTTGTGCCACATCGACAGCAGCTGGTCGCATTCCCTGTCGCTCAGGTTGCCGATGCAGGTGAGCACCCGGCCCACCATCCGCTTCCCAGGATCCGCCGGGCCACGTCGTGCGCGGGGGCCGGGCTGCATCTTCCCAGCAGCTCCAACCGCTTCGCGGAAGCCTTCGGCTACAGCATCCGCGGTTGGTCGATGGGGCTCATGCGCATCCGCTCGGCGATGAACGCGCGCAGTCGCAGGAAGGCGCAGAGGGGCTGGAGGCCACGGAGCGATGGTGGCGGCTGCCGGGCGACCGGGCCAGGTTTGGTTTTGGGCCGCCCGTCGGGCGATCGCCCCTGCTGGGATCCCTTCTGGCATGGGAGTGATGCGGCTGCAGCCACCCGGCTCCGGGTGTTGGTGTGTCGCCCCAGTCTCTCTCGCACTCCGCTGGCGGTGTGGAAATCAGATCCACGGCTACCAACGCCGCGGCCCCCGGAAGCTGCAGCAGGTCGGCGAGGGGTGTCGTGCCCATCGCACTCGGAGGGATGCCTGTGCAGCTCTCGCTCGTTCTCCACCAACGCGCCCTACCTAATCGTCGCCGAACAGCCTTGGCGGTTTCCGCTTCGACAGCCAGCGCAGCGCCGTGGCGAACACCAACAGGGCCAGCCCGGGCTGGATCAAGACAGTGGCCTGAGCCGCCAGGGGCAGTTCGGGGCAGGAGAAACTGGCCGTGAACTGGCTGAGGATCTGCAGCAGTCCGCTGAAGATCGAACAAAACATCAGCACGACCACCATAGGGAACAGCACCAGGGGCGTGATCACACCGATCAGGGCCAGCACGAGCCCAAGAACCTGCATCCCGCTCAGCCAGCGCCGAGCCCGCTTCGTCATCCCAGCGCCTGGCAACAGCCAGGTCAGCAGCTTGGCAAGGAGCAGGGGCAGCAGCAGGGTCAGGGCCCAGCGGAGCGCTTCGGCGGCGGATTCAGGCACGGCTGTCTCGCGTCAAGCCCCTTGGCCGTTTGGCGTCAATCAAGTTGGCCGGTGAGGCCCCCTGAGCTGCTCTGCGGTTGCCTTTGACGACAACCTCTTTCCGGCGACACGAAATCTTGCCCATCTCCG
>NZ_JAGQBB010000045.1 GCF_024345415.1 Synechococcus sp. Tobar12-5m-g
TTTTGGCCGTGGACTGCTCGTAATCACCAAAGCCGAGCTGCTTGATGCCCATGAACCCTGTTCACGCCTGCGATCACACGGCCATTCTCGCGCAGGGTGGTGGGGTTTTCCAGAGTCTCCCTAGGCGACTCGCTTCTGATTGCTGTCTTTGGTGCGCCACTGTGAGTCACGGCTGTTTGGGCAGCGAGCCCTGTCGAACCTCAGTACTCTGTGGCGGCCGATTTCTTGGTGTTCGTATCGCTCTTTGAAATCAAGAGATTTGGGTTTGTGAGATTCTCGGCTCGAAAGGACGCCGATCATCGAGAGCTGAGGCATGAAGTTAAGACGGGGAAGCTTGCGGCGCGGCGGCCGATGTTCGGCGGAAGGGTCACGGACATGGTGGTTGCTCTTGTTGCCGGCGCCTGCTTTCTCCTCAAGGACTACTTCGACGCCTAATTCAATTCAGGGATTCAGATCGGGATTCTGATCGTTGACGCCGTCGTTGTCATTCGGTTTCAACGACAAGGAACGCGCTTCCGTTGCGACGTCTTGAGGATCAACACGGAACTCGAGTCGCTTCGCTCGCAGCTGCGTTCCGGCGTGGCTCGTCCCATTGAACGGGCTCGGCTCGGCGGCGGCTAACATGCGCATGAACCTGCCGAAACCGCGACCACCGTGGCCGGAGGTTTAACGGTTCTGGAACGCGGTTTCGCAGGTTATGCGCGGACGTTAGCCTTTTCCAAAGATTCCCGACGATCAGGCGAGGTGAAGGAATGTGAACTCATTGGACAAACAGTTATCAGACCGGGCATTCAACGCGGTCTATGCAAGCTATTCAGAGAGCCCCACCTTGCGTGAAAGCTTCCGCGAAGTGTATGGAGCCGATTATCCAGAAGAAGTCACCCCTCTCAGCTATGTCACTCTGACACTGCTCCGCCGGATTGCGCAGGCAGTCTCCTTAGGGTCTGGAACAACCCTTATAGACTTGGGCTGTGGCCGGGGCGGGCCAGGGCTCTGGGTAGCGCGTGAGACAAGTGCATCGCTCGTAGGAATAGATCTCTCCAGTGTAGGAATAGAGCAAGCGTCCCGCCGCGTCAAAGAGTTCAACGTTGAAGGGCGAGCCCAATTTGAGGTTAGCGATCTTACCGCTCTGCGATTTGCAAATCACACGTTTGATGCCGCGATGAGTGTCGATGTGCTTTGGATGGTTCCCGACAAACAGGCGGCATTGCGTGAGATTGCGCGCATCTTGAGACCCCAGGCGAGGTTTGCGTTTACGAATTGGGACCGTGATCTCTCACCTCCTGGTTACCCTCCACAAGTAAGCGATCATCGCCCGCTGCTGCGCGACGCAGGATTTCTAATCGAGACATATGAGGAGATACCAGGAGCCGAGGCGAAGCGAAGGGCACTCTACATGCGGATCATTGCGTCCCGGAAAGCTCTGATCCAAAAGATGGGGGAAGAGGCTGTGGAGGCTCTAATGACAGAAGCCCGACGTGCTTTAGGATTTGAAGATGGGACAGATTACCTTGCACATAGCCGACGAATATTCGTTGCCGCGCGCAAGGGTTGACCGTCAAACCTCCGCCACCTGCGCGACCGCAGCCCGGTAACGGTTTTGTCTGAACCTGACAAGACTCGTTGGGGCCTCGACGACTGAGTCGGGGGCGTTAGCCTGCTTCCTGTCGACCCAATTGAGTATGCAAAGGTGAAAGGCCAATGGATTTAGGCATGGGCGGTAAGAATGTCGTTATAACGGGGGGGAGCAGGGGCATCGGGAAACACATCGCCCTGGGGTTCGCCCGTGAAGGGGCCAACGTGGCGATTTGCGCGCGGAATGCAGGGCCGTTGCGCGAGACGGAGGAAGAGATCCGCAGTAATAATGTTGCCGCATACGCGGCGACATGCGACATTGGGAACCCTGCGGGCTTAGAAGCTTTCCTCGAAGAAGCAAGGCGGGAGCTCGGCGGCGTCGACGTTTTAGTTAACAATCCATCCGCGCTTGCGATGACCGACGATCCTGCCGGGTGGGAAGCAAGCCTGAACATCGACCTGATGGCGTCAGTCCGCGCCACGTGGAAGGTGGTCCCCTGGATGACCACAGCAGGTGGAGGATGTCTGCTTTTTATCTCGTCGGATTCCGGTCTTGAAGCCGGATCGCCACCTGCCTATGCGGCGGCGAAGGCGGCGATCATCAGCTACTCGAAGACCCTTTCCGTCACGCTGGCACCACAGCGAATTCGCGTCAACACGCTTGCTCCAGGATCGATCGAGTTTGTAGGCGGTTACTGGGACCTAGTCAAAAAAGGCAATCGCGAGCACTACGACACGGTCTTGGGCACAATTCCGTGGGGACGCATGGGAACACCGGAAGAAGTCAGTGACGTAGCGGTCTTTCTCTGCTCGAAGCGAGCGAGCTGGGTTACAGGGGCGTGCCTCAGCGTGGATGGCGCACAGCGTAAGGGCAATCTATAGCCGTCTCCATGAAAGGCGACAGCAGGGAAGGGTAGTCAAGAAGGAATACGGGCTCAGAAACGGTGCCACTAAAACGCCGACCGCGTGCAGATCAGCTTGAGCTGAACGGCTTCATCTTCGCGACGGCCAGTGAGCGGCGGCGTTAGCCGAATCTCTGGGAAGGGCGCCCAGCTAGGCAGGAAGAACGGATACGCCCTAAGCTGGGATCTGACTCCAGTGGCATCAGCTGGGAGGTAAGCATGAATTTCACGTTGGAGTGCGAACAAGAAGTAGACGGTCGTTGGATCGCCGAAGTGCCGGAGCTGCCTGGAGTCCTTGCTTATGGAAGTTGCTCCGCTGATGCGATGGCAAAGGCTGAAGTCCTAGCCCTTCGTTTTATCGCTGATCGGCTTGAAAATGGCGAATCCGAGCCAGTCAGCATCCGGTTTTCGCTTCCACTCTCTGCATGAGCAATTAGCCCTCAGCCAAAGCCAAGAACGTATTGGCAGCCTTGCAGTCCATTGGATGGGAAGTTAAGCGTCGGTCAGGATCTCACAAGACCCTTGAACATGCAGATTCTGCTGACAATGTCTTTTCATTCCATGATGGCGAAAAGATTGGCCCCAGGATGTTGTTTCAAATCGCCAAGCACACCGGCCTTCAGCCAGGCGATTTGTGATGCTGGCGCGAGATCGGCTAACAATGCCATACACCTGAGCCGCCCCCTGATGATCTTTGTTGAACTTCCTGGCTCGTGGCGGGCAGGTGATGGCAAGCGTTAGGCAGGAGTTCCACTGGAGTGGAAAGGAGGTACACCAGCAATAGTGGTCATTGGCAATATAGCATTTGCATTTCCTTTACGCAGAGGAGAACACTTGTATGTCTCGTTTGACTGCCATGCGTGTGATCTTCGTGTTGTGTCTGGTCGCCGCGCTGACATATTCGACGATCCGCGCCCAGGACGCTGCTCCCGCAGTGACACTCAAAGGTTACGCTGTGCTGCCCGCTGATTCATTCAGCGACGGCCTGCCGTCTGGCGCAAAGATCGATCCGAAATCAGACCTGAATGGGCGAACTATCCCGTTTAAAAGCCAGCCGGTACAGGGCTTCAGTGCGATCCTGCCCGCCGCAAACGGCAACTGGTTGGTCATGTCCGATAACGGCTACGGAGCGAAAGCCAACAGCGCTGATTTCCTGCTCAGCTTTGATGAAATGAAGATTGATTGGGAAAAGAAGACCGTCCAGGTTGTTGACTTCACGACATTAAGTGATCCGGATACAAAGGTTCCGTTCCCCATCGTGAACAATGACACCAAGGATCGCCTACTGACCGGCGCAGACTTCGACCCGGAATCGTTCCGCAAGGCGCCCGATGGTACGTTCTGGTTTGGAGAGGAATTTGGGCCGTTCCTAGTGCATACCGATGCGGCGGGCAAGGTGCTGGAAGCACCGATCCCAACACCCATTCCCGATGTGCTTAAGCCTTATGCCAACGGGTTGACATATTTTCAATCGCCCGATCACCCCGACTTTGTGGAACTGGTTGACCAGAAGGCACGTCAGACCGCCTCAAATCAGCGCCGCAGCAAGGGCTTTGAAGGCATGGCAATCAACGCTACGGGCGACATATTGTACCCCTTGCTGGAAGGGGCGATGACGCTCGACCCGTTCCAGGACCGTCTGCTCATCCAGGAATTTGACCTCAAGACAAAAGCATACACCCGCAAGCATTACTTCTACGCGATGAGCAACCCCGGCAATGCCATCGGCGATATGACGGCCATCAACGACACCGAATTCCTGATTATCGAGCGCGATGGCGGTCAAGGGAAGGACGCCAAGTTTAAGCGCATCTACAAAGTGGATTTTAGCCAAGCCGCGCCCGATGGCGTTTTGTCGAAAACGCTGGTCGTTGACCTGATGGCGATCAACGACACCAAAGGCCTGACCAAAGCTGAAGATGGTGCCGTTGGGCTTGGGGCGGACTTCGCCTTCCCGTTTCTCACCATCGAGGCGGTGTACCCAGTCGATGCACAGACGCTCATTGTAGCGAATGACAACAACTATCCATTCAGCAGTGGTCGGCGTCCGGGCAAGGCCCCCGATGATAACGAGTTTATCCTGTTGACGCTCCCCACAGTGCTCAACCTCGCGACCAAGTAATTCTCCACTTTCCTCTCAGGCGCTAGGGGGTAATAAAGGTGGCAGGAATCTTTTTCTAGGCCCCCGAGTGCAGGTAAGAGGGCTTACAAAGCACGGGAGCCGACCGCATCAATGGTAGTGTTTACTCATAGCGCCTCACTCGTGGCGCGGCGGCTCACCGCGGGCGTTAGCCATTCATCAAAGAGCCTATGTTCACGCTAGATCAAGTCGTTCCCTGGGGTCGCTCATATGAGGAATACACTTCAATGTTTTCACTCACCGGTGCTGACATGGTGGGCCGAATCCTTGGCTGTGGGGATGGACCAGCAAGCTTCAATGCCGAAGCCACCAGAAGAGGCAAAACGGTAGTTTCATGCGATCCAATCTATACATTTAGCAGTTCCGATATCGAAGCTAGGATTGCCGCGACCTATGAGCAAGTTATAGATCAGACTAGGCAGAACCAGAATGAGTTCGGTTGGGAAGCTATCACATCGGTTGAGGAGCTCGGGCAGGTTCGCATGGCCGCTATGGAAGCTTTCTTGGATGACTATCCAGTCGGCTTGGCTGAGGGTCGTTACTTGAACTTAGAGTTACCATCTCTGCCATTCCCTGACGGCGATTTCGACTTGGCCCTCTGCTCGCATCTTCTTTTCTTGTATAGCCGACAGCTGGACGAGGCTTTTCACCATTCTTCGCTGCTGGAGCTATGCCGAGTTGCTAAAGAAGTCAGGGTGTTTCCACTTCTTGCATTGGGTGGTGCGATTTCCCCTCATCTTAATGGGAGCGTCGAGATGGTGCATGCAGCGGGACATCAAGTGTCGATTCAACGGGTGAACTACGAGTTCCAGAGAGGCGCATGCGAAATGCTGCGGATTCAACGTGCTGATGGCTAGGAGCCAGAACTGTCCGATAGAAGGCACCCACCTCAAGAGCGGTGCGGTTAGCGGTGTTGGCCAAAGCATTATCATCTGACCAAGGCATGGCGAATTCATGGCGTAAGCGTTTCGATCTGGCGAAAATTCCGGTGCTGCGCTGAGGTTGCGCGCCTGCTCGCTTAGGCGCTCAGGCACTGACGGGCTTCGGTTTTAGATGTCGCCCCGCTTTCTGCTTCTGCGGTAAATCGGCCTGCCATTCGACCCATGACGACAACCACCGCTACTCTTGACGCCTTGCGCTCCGGTCAGCTGAAGGGGATCACTCGGCTGGATCTTGCCTGTGACCTGCAGGAGTTTCCGCGGGAAATCTTCGAGTTAGCCGACACCCTTGAGGTTCTGAATCTCTCGGGCAACTCGTTATCCGCGCTCCCGGATGACTTGTCGCGGCTGAGCAAGTTACGGGTGTTATTCTGCTCGGAAAATCGCTTTACCCAGCTGCCCGAGGTGCTGTCCTCGTGCGTTCAGCTTGAGATGGTCGGGTTTAAAGCGAACAGCATTCGCGAGGTTGCGGCTGCCGCCATTTCCCCCAGGTTGCGCTGGTTGATCCTCACGGATAATCAGATTTCGGCGCTTCCCGACTCAATCAGCAGCTGTGCGCGCCTGCAAAAACTGATGTTGGCTGGCAATCAACTGGCAGTTTTGCCGGAGGCGATGCGCGGCTGCGTCGGGCTCGAGCTGCTGCGGATTTCGGCCAACCGGTTCAAGGCTTTGCCGGAGTGGCTGCTGCAATTACCCCGGTTGACCTGGTTGGCGTTTGGCGGAAATCCGGTTTCAGCGGCGCCGCGCGCCCCGAGTCCGGCCGTGGCCCGCCTGCAATGGACGGATCTAGTGTTGGGTGAAAAACTCGGCGAAGGTGCCTCGGGAGTTATCCACAAAGCTCACTGGCAGCCGTCGCTGCAGGAAGCCGGGCATCCCGTGGCGGTGAAACTGTTTAAGGGGGCGGTCACCAGTGACGGGTTTCCTGCAGAAGAAATGGCGGCCTGTTTGGCTGCGGGTAATCACGCTCACTTGATCGGGGTCATTGGTGTACTCAGCGGGCACCCAGCCGGCACCAGCGGCTTGGTGATGCCGTGGGTCGACCCGGGGTTTCGGAGTCTGGCCGACCCGCCCAATCTGGCGACGTGCACGAGGGACATTTACGGTGAAGGCCTACGTTTCTCCCTGCCCTTGGTGCTGGACCTGGCCAAGGGCTTGGCCGCTGCCGGCGAGCACCTACACGCCCGTGGGATTTCGCACGGGGATTTTTATGCGCACAACGTCCTTTATCGACCCGAGGGCGGCTGCTTTTTGGGGGACTTCGGGGCGGCCTCCTTTTACCCGCCTCCGGCAAGTGGAGGCGCTAATCCGTTTGAGGCGCTGGAGGTGCGCGCCTTCGGCTGTTTGCTTGGCGAATTACTGGAGCGCCGTGAACCCGAACTGGACGTGCGCCTCCCGTCGTTAAAGGCGCTGCAACTCCGCTGCGTGGCGCCAGTGGCGGCGAGCCGGCCCCGGTTCGCCGAGCTGGTCGCAACCTTGGAATCCCTGCGACCATAAGCCCGCGGTTCAGGCTTCGGTCAGCAATCGGCGAAGGGTTTCGTCGACCAGCTTGGTGTTGGCCTTGCCCTTCGAGTCGGCATCGATGGCTACGCCAAACTTATTCCTCAGCCTGTTGACCACCTCCTCCAGGAAGAGATCAATTGTCCTGAGCTCTGGCAGGGGACCTTGAGATCAGCGGTGAGTGTCTCGCGTCAAGCCCCTTGGCCGTTTGGCGTCAATCAAGTTGGCCGGTGAGGCCCCCTGAGCTGCTCTGCGGTTGCCTTTGACGACAACCTCTTTCCGGCGACACGAAATCTTGCCCATCTCCG
>NZ_JAGQBB010000046.1 GCF_024345415.1 Synechococcus sp. Tobar12-5m-g
TAATCAATCGGCAAGAAATCAGGATTTCCAGATCCTCTTTCGTCATTCTGGTCATCTGGATCACCTCAGACATCTTCATGGCCGGTTCAATCCGTTGCTTCTTCGCCTGTTTGAGAAGCTTGCGTCCGGAGATGAGGATGCCGGCATGATCGAGGGCAACCATTCGAGACAGGAGGCCGTCGAAGCTGTTGGTGATGATCAATGCGTTTGTCGGTTTCATGATTCAGGTCCAAAGGAGCATTCAAGCCACAATTCAGCGCCATAGAGCCACTCAGACGCCCTCGAACGAGTCCTGAGGGTGATGACCGCTGACACACACCCAAAGACACCAAAAGACCTCCAATGCTCATTTTTCAATTTGATGAGCATTGGAGAGCCTTCAGCGTTTATGCCGCCTCCTTCAGGGGTTGGAGGTTCTGGACCTTCCTGTAGGCCACTTTGAATCCAGGGCGTTTTTCGTGGGTGACGTCAAACTTTACCCTCTTCCCTTCTAGGAGGGCCAGTTTTTCAGGCAGGATCTCTCCGTCGATGTCAGTCAAATGCACAACATCGGGCCCCAGCAGCCTGAACATGTCATCCAGAAGGCTGTCGTTTTGGTTTCCCCAGTAGTCCACCCTCACCCTGTAGTCGTGTAGTGGATCTCCTGGAACCGGATCAACCGCTATGGTCAGCCGGAGGTTTTCCCGTGGTTTTCCATTCTTGGTATCCGTATTCAGTGTGGCGTTGATGATGGTGCCGTTGTGTGTGTCTTCGGGTGTCTCGTACGAGACTCGTCTTTGCAGTTTCATGGGTATGCTATCTATTCTACTCTGTCATGCCCGTGAATGAGGTTGGTCATCACAGCTCTTTGCTCCGCGCATTGAGTGACAGTTCATCTGCCAGCATTATTTGATTTTATCAAAAACGCCGGTCGATGTACAGTGTGAAATGTCGGATCTCCTTCACTCAGGATGGCTCAGTCGCAGGTATCGATCCCCATAGTCACCCCAGAGCTCCTTAACGATTAGGTCAAGATGAGTCACAAACCAACTAACTGAAACCATATTGGTGCAGTAAAACCGTGTCTTTTTGAAAGCATGACCCCCGTTTAGCCCCTTGATGAACACCCCAACATAAGCCCGAAATCCCTTTGAGAGCCTGTCTGTGGAGATCCATGGCCTTTGCTCAAACAATGCGGCTACACGTTCTACATCACCTTTGTTGCTGTAGATGCCCTGAAAGCGGGTGACACAGACCGCTGTAATATTCCGATCCCTGTCGACTGCTGGAATTGTCATCGGAGCTCCAGCGGCCTTCAGCTGTGACACGTATTTCATAAAGAGCTTGGCCTTTAATGGTGATGGTAACTCTGCATCCGAAGCGCCGTCATCATTCCCCCAAACAAAGGAATTTCGATGTTCGTCGTGCCGATCTAAAGCCAGATCCGTGAGAGCGTCACGCCGCCCTCTTTCAGTCTTTGCAAAGCTGGTCAGAATCTCCTCACAAACGGATTCTATGGCCTCCCATCCCATCCCCGATTTGAGCGAGTCAGAGGGAGCCAAGTCCTCGGCGTTTTGTATCCCCACCGCCAAAAGCTCAAGACCAGCGTAGAACCCACGGATTTTGAGGTCTTCACCCGTTAAACCAGCGCGTTGAAGCTGATCCGTCTGACTGCTGTAGAAATCTAAAAATGATGATGCCAGAGTCCGCAAAGTGAAGTCAGGATCATGCCTTTCCACTACATATCTGACCAACTCTGAATCCTGTGCACTGATGAATCCCTTCACGATCCTGCACAACCACCATGATCTAGCCACGGCTTCGGAATCACCGGCATCAAACAACACCCCATGATGTTCGCATTCCTCAGTGACATGCTTCCAGTCGTAATCACTGACGATGTTGCTTTTGACCTTGTTGATAGTCTCATGGACCAGGTCATCCAAGGTGACGACATCATCATATTCGGCTTTGAGTGACGCAATGAACTCAGGCAATGATTGATCATCGGGTTGCTCAATGACTTTCCCCTCATATGCCGGATTGACTCTTGCCCTCTTTAATTCTTCCTTACCCCCAAAGGCATATGGCAGATCCTTTTGACGATCCAGGAGGATGGGCTTCTCAAATGAATGAGCGAAGTCGATTTCGTCATGCACACATAAAGACCCGGCTTCGCCGGAGCTTTTTAATGTGTTTTGAACGGAATCTTCAAATGGATCTTCAAAAGGTTTACAAAGGGTATTGTTGTCCGGATTTTGACTTTTGGCATCCGGATTACTGCTGGGTTCGTCCGGATTTTGACGCCCCTGTCCGGATTCTGCCTGATCTCGTCCGATTGGTGGCTTTGGCATCATTTGCTGAGGCGGGCTTTCTGTTGGAGGGTTCGCATGCGATCAGGTGGGAAGGCATACTCACTGCGTATACCAGCCACCTTGATAACTGCGTCGGCATCAACGAGCTTGGACAGGGTTGATTTGATCGTGGAGGCCTTAAATGGCAGATGTGTCGCCAGTTTCTCCGGGCTCATCGCATGGGTCACCTTCCCGACTTTGAGTTTTTTCTTCAGCCAGTATTCGAGGTTAAACATCACCACTGCCGCAGACACTCCATGCACTTCTGCGTCTGCGGCATGAAAACTGATTTTGAGCTCTTCAACGGCTTCCCAGTAGTACTCGGGCACATGGTACCAACGGGTGCGGTCAAAGGGCAGCTTGTTGTAGTTTCCGATCTCGACCATCCCCTTGGCGGCGAGGCTTTTCACAGCGTCGTCAATCGTGCTTCGACCGAGGTATGGGCATTTTTCGGTCAAGGCGTCCAAGGAGCCGTAGTACCACTGCTTGTCGTCTTTCACGTTGCTGCTTTTCCGGGTTTTGTGCGCGAGGAACTTCAATACGATGGCTTCACTGATGCCATGGACATCCGCCAGCGTTTTAGAAAATGAATGGGGTTTCATTATGGTCAAAAATGAGGGCGGCCCGTGGAGTGCGTTTCCTGCCTCCTACAGCGCTTTGAACTGTAGTTTGCGGTGGTGACACTCCGACAGGCCGCCCAGGGGTTAGAATCAGGCCAGGTAGATCAATGCGCCCGGTGTTGAAGGAGTGTCGGAGATTGGGATAAGGTTGTGCAGCAGAAACTTACCGGAATCGATTTTTTGCGATTTCAGGAGCTTCTGCACTCGGCGGCACTCACGGGTCCAGGTCAGAAAATCATCTGCCTCGACCTGGAACACGACCACCACATCATCATTGCCTTCCACGATGGCCCGGACCCCATGATCGGTGCCTTTGAGCATTGTGACCAAGTAGGGCATGCTGAATTTGGGAATAGTCGTTGTGGCCCGGTCCCACTCCAGCACCTCCTTTCTGGTCATGTGGAAGTGCCGTTTATACGGTGGGACGAAGAGGTCGTCACCGTTAACCGCGAACGGCCAAAAGTAATCACGTCGCTCATCAACAGGCTGACCATGGTCCCAGACCACGTCATCGTTTTCGCGGGGACGGGTAAGGATCAAGCTCTGGCCCTCGGAGCAAAGCGAATTCAGCAAGTCCTCGGGATATTCCATGTGGCGCTTTGGCGACAGTCCGGTAATCACTGCCACCAGATGTGCAAAACCAATGTGCCTGATGCCTGGCGTCTTGGATTTCTTTGGAAGTCTTTTCATTGGGTGAAAATGGGAATGGCCGCCCGTGTCTGCGTTGAGCATCCACGGTTGGCCGGTTTGGTTAAGAATTCCGGTCAGGGTTGTCGAACACGAGGCCTGCCGTCACTAGGCACTCGGTAAGGGCGTTCATGGAATCGACATACCGTGGGCGCCAGTATTCCGTTGTCTTGCCGGCTTTCAGGCCCTCAACAAACTTGCGAACTGAGGACAATGCTTCCAGGGCCTCGTCATGGGTATCGACAGCAAAATCATCCTCCTGAGTTTCGTGCTCCGCCTCGGCAACCACAGCTGGTTCAGACAACTGAAGGCGAGTCTCAGACGCAGCTGCCGCTGTCTTCTTAGCCGCACTGGGAGGCGTGGCAGTCTGGGCCTTCGACTTCGATGTCGTCCGCTTCGCCTTGACGATGACGCCGGACTTAACGGCCAGGTTGTATGCAGCATTGATGCTACGGTTCAATTTGTTCGCCAGCTCCGTTGCTTCTGCCGATTTGCCTTTGGCAGTCAGCGCATCGATGGCGGTCACTACCTGACCACCGCGTTCAGCGTGGAGTCCAGACATGCCGATCTTAGCGGCAGCATTGTTCCTCGACTTCCCTGGTTTACCCTGTGTACTATTGTACACCGCATCCTTTTGTGACCTCGTTGCCATTCGGCGTTTGGCTGCTTCCTTTTCGATGTCCAGCCATTCAAGGTACTCCCGGATTTTCTGCTCCCTGTTCTTTTCGCGTTGGGCGTTCGTTTCGAGAATGGCCGTACGGATTTCCAGCTCGTCAGATGATTCAAAATAAATCACCGGAACCTTCGCCATGCCAAGCTGCTTAGCCGCAGCGAGGCGACTGTTGCCTGAAATTACCTCGAATGAATTTGGGTCGACGATCAAGGGCACGATGATGCCTTGGTCCTGGATACTGGTAATCAACGCTCCGCTGATCTCGGAAGTGTAGATTTTCTTGCTGAGAGGATGGGGCTTCAGTTTATCTGTCGCCACATCCTTGACGCTCTTTGAACCCGTTCCGCGGTTTTGAGGCTTCTCATCAGCCTTCCGAGGGCTCGGATTCTCAGCAGGCTTGTCAGACGAAGTCTCGGCGGTATGCTGGGCCTCGTGATCTGATGACGTTCCTGCTTGATCGGCGGTGATGTTCTGGGTCGCAGAAGGGACGTCGGGTGCAACCGGCGTCTCTTCACTGTTTTTTGGTTTTGTTCTTCTACTCATTGGTTTGTGTTGCTGTGCAGTTTGATGCTTGCTTCTGTTTGTCTCCTGGCCGTTAGGCCCTTGGGGCTTCCGATAAAGGGTCGGTTCCCAAAATTTTTGTGGTCCAGCTCAATTCGTCTAAAGGCTTTATAGAGTGCGTTTAGGTCGGTCCGGCATCGTTCTCGCGGAGCATTTCCACGACGGCCGCATAAGGGACCAAAGTGATGCCCCTCCGGTTTCCCCGCTTTTTGAGCCGCACCAATTTCAGTTGCCCTGCGGCCTCGGCGGCGTAATAGAAGCTGCGTGTGAGGGAAAAATGGGGGTCTCGCGTTCCACTCTGAGGGATGCGAAAGGTGATGGGATGGTTTGTTTGTTCGAGGTGCTTCATGGCGAAGGAGGTTCGCCGATTTCAGCCTGGAGGGAATTTTTGCTGGCATCCATCCCGTGCATGCGTCATTTGGCATCGAAATAATCTTGACAGATGTCTACTGAGTGGGCGTCCGATGTCTGATGACTTTTGATCCACTTGAACCGTGTATTGGCCTCACTTTTCAGTCTCTCCCCGAAGCAACTCTCGACCTCCTCCAAGCCTACCTCAACAAGGAGTGCTCCGTTGATCAGTTTATAAAGGCCCTTTCCTGCTGCGCTGTCACGAATTCAGACAGCGAACAAGGGCCCAAAGTATTGGGGTTTGTGTCTGGGCTCGATGTCGCGCATGAAGCCAGTAAAGCTATCAGTCGCTACAAGAAGCTGGTTGGCCGCTCCTTATACTTTACAGTCATGCCGAGTGATGGTGACCTTGTACTCGGACTCCGATGGAGTCGGTCTTTTACAGGAGATTCATGGGGACTTGTCGTCACCGACAAAATCAAGGTGGATATGGTCTGCCAATTTTGCATCGGCATACCTTGGCTGGAATCAATGGTCCAACTAGCCGTAGCTCCTCTGAAACCCTTGGTCCGCAGCCTCACGGTCGCCACGGGTGATCGTGCAGTTGGTGTGGACGACGAGATCCACAAGCGTGCTTCAGTGTTCAATGCCGCCTCAAATGCTTACTATTTGCAGAACGTGAAACTGTTCTTGATGTGGGAAATTGCTCGAAGTTGGCTCGCATGGGAGAAGTCGGCTGTGCCATTTCACACTCGTGTCGCTGAAGTCGCTCAAGTCTGGTCGCCGGAGCTTGCGTTAGTTGACTTCAATAAATTAGCGCCTGAGCAATTCCTCAAATCTGTCATTCGACGCCCGAAACGCCGCCGGGATGGGCCATATTGTCCAGCCACGCGCCGGGCCATTCTTTCCCAAAGCATGGACTCGACGAAGCCCTTCTCACGTGGTGGTGATTGGGCCGATTTTCTGTATCGCGACAACGCAACCGTTTATCAGACGATGCCGGAAAAGGGCGACCTCAAGAATCCTGCTGAAATTGAGCGATCTCTGTGGTGGTGGCGGTCTATCCCAGAATGGGAGGCGTTCATGCAGGACGAGTTCAGAGACAATTGGAGCAGGAGCGCCTTTATGTATGAACTGAGGGCTCGCCTGTTGCCGACTCGGACATGGGACATTTTCAATAGCCCTTGGTTTCATCTCGATGTGTCACAGAAAGGAGTCCTTTACTACATCTGGCCTCCAGGGCACCCGCGCGGCAAGTTCTGGCGCCAAGGACGGATCTATGGAGACAATCAAGAAGAGCATGCTTTTGCTAACGTCCCCGTGCGCAACCCTGCCGCCATGCGCAAAGAGGAAAGGGTGATTTGGGAGGAACAATTCAATGTCTGGAAGCATGACCTGTTGGGACAGCCCTCGGAACGCAAACAACGTTCTGTTCCCAAAAGGGGTCCTGACTGGGATTTATTGGAGGCTCTGGACCGTATTTATTACCTTCCCAATGATTTCGTTCTCACGACCCCTCAGATCAAGCGTCGGAAAACAGCCAAAAAACTTCATGCGGAAGCCTGCAAAGAAGCGGGGCTACCGGAGGATCGGCCATGCTATACCCGAAGTTGAACGGGTTCTGGGCAAGCAGATGAGGCAATACTTCAGCCGCCTTCCTCATCGCTTCCTGGCCGACATGCGAGTAATGCTCACTCATCTGTTCAGAATGATGGCCGAACCAAGCCACATCACGCTCTGGCTATATTTCGCCTAGCGGCAAACGTCGACACACTTTTCCACACATTGCAGAACATGTTCTTAGCTCTGTTCTTAGTTTTCACTCATCCATCATCCACCTCCTTGGAAATCAAGGAAGTGGAGGCGAGGGGAGTTGAACCCCTGTCCGAATAGTCGTTGCCCGTAGCGTCTCCATGCTCAGTCTCATGTTTGGTCTCGGTGGGAGGCGGCGTGAGACAGCCTACTCTTCACCCAGCGTCCT
>NZ_JAGQBB010000047.1 GCF_024345415.1 Synechococcus sp. Tobar12-5m-g
TGGCGTCAACCCGAAGAAGTGTGGATCAACAAGCCACCAGAAGAGCCCGAACCGATCCTCGCGCTAGCCTTGGTCCAGGCCGCCTGAGTGGCAGCCAAGGAGTGACACCTTCCCTGAAAGTCACCGAACCATTGACATCTGTCGCCATTGACTCCATGAGAACGACCAGGCCCCCCAGCAGACGCACCGCTGGTCAAGCTCCATTCGGAGTTGGCGTCACCAGGAGGTCGCTTGGATCACCCTTGGCCACCTGAAGTCTGCGCCGAAACGGTTTCTTTGGCCATGGCCACTGGATCGCCGATCAGGCACCCAATTATGCATGCAGTCATCGAGACCAATCCACTGTATACTCTGTGAATACAAAGTCCCCTGACTAACAGCCTTTTTAGGTTCATCTGTCTTTGCTGAATTTTCAATGAACACTTCCCCGGCCTCCCTACTTCATGGCAAAGTTATTGTAATTACCGGTGCTGGCGGAGGGATTGGGCAAGCCAGTGCCCTGGCCGTTGCTCAGCGAGGGGCTCAGGTCGTCTTGGTAGACCTCAATGCTGAGGCATTAGCTATAGCAGTAGATGCCGTGACCGATATCTCCGAAGCTGACCGCGTGTTAGGGCTGCAGCTCAGCGTTTGCGACCCAGACGCTATGGCGACCATGGCGGATCAGACGGTAGCCCGGTTTGGCAAGATTGATGCTCTGATTGCCTGCGCTGGGATTCTGCGTACTGGCGGCAGCCTTAAGACCGTCGCCGAAACAACTCTAGAGGAGTGGGACAGAGTCATAAACGTCAATCTCACCGGTACGTTTCTCAGCAACCGCGCCGTACTTCCCAAAATGATGGTTCAACGCCATGGCGATATCATCAATTTATCGTCAGTGTCAGGACAGCAGGGCCGAGCCTTTGATGGAGCCTACTGCGCCTCTAAGTTTGGCATCATTGGTTTATCTGAATCCATTGCTGAAGAGGTCGCTTCCTACGGCATCAGGGTGCAGACCTTGCTGCCCGACGCGGTTGATACTCCCTTGTGGCAACAAAACGGGTCGCAAGCGATCCAGGCAGCAGTGAAACTGCCTCCAGAGCGAGTGGCCGAATTTATTCTCTATTTGCTCTGCCTCCCTCCTGACACCCGCCTGTTAAATCCAGTAATAGCCCCAATGAAAACCTCCAAAAAGGCACGGAAAGCGTCCCGCATCGATCAAACAAAAACGGAGACCTAGCCAGTTTTTGCAACAACTTGCAAACCATGCTAGAGTATTAGCAATCGTTGCTTTGAAATGTGACTGCATCGAGGCTCGGGGACACTTTGGGTGGTTCCAGGCTCAGCATTGAGGTTTTAGAAGTTAACGAAGAAAGCTGCCTCGACTTCGCCAGTGCGTTGGCTAAGGAGAAACGTTATCCAGAAGCTATCGCAGAACTTTTAGATATTCTACGCAGTAATCCCAAATCTACCGAAGCTTTGCTCGAGCTCAGCAAGCTTCACCTAGCTACTCATCAGTACGCAAAGGCCCTAGCCTATGTCGAGAACGCCTTGGCCTTGGACCATCACTTATCCGAAGGATACGTTCAGCTGGGCACAACATATCTAAAACAGCATCAAGAAAGCCTGGCTGAGGTTGCCTTCGATCAAGCACTTCGGCTCAATCCCAAATCTGGGATTGCCTACTGCGGACTGGGGATGGTTCAGGTCTCCCAGGGGAAGCGCGACCTGGCCAAGCAATTCTTTTTCACGGCAATTGATCATACCCCCGAACTCGGCAAAGCCTACCTTTATCTGGCCTCTATGATGAGGCAAGAGCGCAGGTTTGAGGAGGCGATTCAGCTAATGACAACGCTTATTGGCATTACACCGGAGGCGCATTATGCATATGAGTATCTTGGGGAGTTGAACTTGTTATATGGTAAGGTGGCAATGGCCAAGACTTACTATGAAAAAGCCTTAACCCTCAATCCAGGGTCCATGAAGGCCAAGGTCGGCCTGGGCCGAGTACTGATACAAAGCAATGACCTAGACAACGCCCTCATAATTTTTAAAAGCATGCATAGTGACGCCCCCTCTAAGCTGGTCAGTCAGCTAGCGAATGGGGCGAATGAGCCCCTTGCTGATGGCTAAGTCTCAACCGATCCACGCAACACACACAACGCATCCCCATTCCTGCTCAATCAGTTCCTCTATCATCAACAATTCCTATGGCCAATAATCTTGTCTACATTGTGATGGACAGTTGCCGATTTGACAGCTACCAAGCTGCCTCCACACCCAATATGAGTCAGATTGGTGCCGTTGAGCAGCGATACAGCTACGCCTCTTGGACATCCCCATCCCACTACACACTGTTGATGGGTCTATTGCCCCACAGCAGCCCCAGGGGTGTGTTTGCCTCGGAGGTCTACAAGCAGGAATTCACAAGATGGGTTGACCGATTGGGTATTCCTGATTTGTCTTTTAAAAACTTTGTGCCCTACCTCTCCTTACCTAAGGTCTTACAGGAGTTGGGTTACAAGACCACCGCTCGTGTATCGATGCCCGTGTTGAATCAGTTCACCACAATCAACACCCACTTTGATGACTACCGGCTCATGCCTAATCACAACGACTTTGCAGGCATCATTGATGATATTAACTTCCCTGACGATGATCCCCGATTTTACTTTTTGAACCTTGGTGAGACCCACTACCCCTACATGCTCGATGGCAGCAGCATGCCTCGAATCTCTGGTGTGCATGGGGTATTCAATGCTATGGATGATTTTATGCTGGCCGAGGCCGACACCAAGGCTGGAGAATTCTTTGATTCTCGTGAAATGAAGCGACTCCACGACCAGCAGGTCTCCTGTGTTGAGTATGTTGATGGTTTAGTCGCTAAGCTCCTAGACAAATGCCCCTCAAATACCCACATTGTCATCACCGCCGACCACGGAGAGTTGTTTGGGGAAGGGGGCTACTTTGGCCACGGCCCAATCATGCATGAGAAATGTTTTGAAGTGCCATTCTTAGAGGGAGCTTGCCCCTGAATTTCGACTTTCCTTCTTCGCGCAGGTAAAATCAGCCTTGCAAGGAGGCCATGGATCATTTGTCACAGGCCAATCGAAGGCCACCACAACACAACACCAATTGGGGAGAATGTCTGATGCAGGTCAACACCACCTATGAACCATTTTCGCAGCAGCCAGAGTACATTCAAGTTAACAGCGAATTTTTGCAAACCCTTCCCTTGAACAGCATCAACCGGGTGCTCGACTTGGCTTGTGGCACAGGTACCCTAGCGGAGATTCTGCTCTCCATCAGGCCGGAGGCGGGCATTGTTGGAATTGATATCTCTGCTACATCATTAGACATCGGTCGGCGTCACTTCAGGGAGCGAGGTCTGCTTGCAGAAAACCAGGCGGAGTTAGATGAACGTATTGCTGATCAGCGTGGGGGAGTACTGTTTGTGGAGGGAAGCGCTGATATCTTGCCCTTCGAGTCTGATGGTTTTGATTTAGTGATGATGGGCAATTCAATTCACATGCTGCCCGACAAAGACAAGCTGCTGTCAGCCATCCATCGGGTGCTGAAGCCCGGTGGACTGTTTGCCTTTAATTCGGCTTTCTTTGTCGGTACCTACCCAGAGGGCACCGAATACGTTTATACTGAATGGATAAAATCGGCTTTGGCTTATATCACCGAGCAGGATGAGGCACTGCGAGAATCCGGAAAACCTGGTATCACCAGGAAACGGGGCAAGGTCAAAAAGGCCTTCAACAAGGGTTGGATGGCAGCGGATCAGTGGGTGAGCCTTCTGGAGCAGAACAGCTTTGGGGTTCAGCACAATGGTTTGCGCACGATGCAGTGGACGCAGGAAAGCTTTGAAACCGTTGGAGCCTATTCAGGTTTTGCGGAGGTCATGATGAGTGGCTATCCAGCTGAAGTGGCCAGCCAGTCGCTGCAAGAAGGGGCAAAGAGAGCCTTCAGTACCTGTGGAGTCAGTGCCATTCCCCGCTATTGGCTGGAAATTGCAGCAACAAAAAAATAGATCTTTCATTATCAAGGCTGCCCGCCCTGGGGTAGAGGAGCTGTTCCTACTCTCCTTCAATACCAACCGAGCAAGCCAAATTTTCAACTGTTATCGCGCTTACGTCATTAAAGGCCCTGAATCACATAGTATCTAGTTTTGCCTTTTCGAGCTTGTTCGGTTCTTGCGGAGTTGCTGACGATGAGACTAGTTACTGCTAAGTTTGTTGGGATGCTGACCTGCTTGCTGATGGCAGGTTCATTGATTGGCTGCGATCACACCATCGCGACGGAGTACTCTGGACCACTAAGAAATTTTCTTCAGCAGAGGCGGGAGGAGCGCCGTCAGGGAATCCGCCCAGGGGGGCGGCAGCAGGAGGATGTTTCGGTGCTGGGACCCAACTTTCAATCGCTCGTGCTTTCTCACCAGGGGAGAATGCGTGACTATCTACTCTACACACCCCCATCGTACAACCCCAACAGCCCAACCCCGGTTGTGTTTGGTTTCCACGGAGGCACTTCCTACAACGTACGTTTTGCCCGCACCACCAATCTTCACAAATTGGCCGATGAGAAAGGCTTCCTAGTCGTCTACCCCAATGCGGTTAATAAGAACTGGAATGACGGCCGTGGCACAGTCAATCAGGACATTGACGATGTTGGCTTTGTCACAGCTTTAATTGAGGAAGTCAAGAGACTGCGTAATGTTGATGCCCGACGAGTCTATGTAACGGGAATTTCTAACGGAGCTTTTCTGGTGCAGCGCTTGGCCTGTGAACGCTCAGATCGTATTGCGGCGTTTTCCTCCATTGCTGGATCAATGCCAACCCCCCTACGGGCTACCTGTAACCCCTCCAAGCCCGTTTCCATCATGATGATCAACAGCCCCAATGACCCCTTTGTGCCCTGGGAGGGTGGAGAAGGAAAGCGGGGCAAAGGGGGAAGTATTTTGTCTATTCTTGGCACTGTCGATTTCTGGCGGCAGCGGGATGGCTGCAGAGCCAGTAATGAGGAAACACTGCCGGACAATGTTCCTGGAGACAACACCAGAGTGTATGTACGTCGATACGGCGACTGCCTTGGTAATACAGCCGTGGTGCTCTATAGAATTGAGGGTGGGGGGCACACCTGGCCAGGAGGAGCAGATCAGCCTGCATGGCTGTTAGGAGCTACTAGCCAGAAGTTGAACGCCACCAGGGTGAGCTGGAATTTCTTTCAAATGCATACCCTTCCTCAGTAGCTAGCTCCTTGTACTCTCCCACCTCTTATTCAGGCTATCCCTTGGGATTTGCTCTCTTTAGCGTTTGATTCTCCCTGTTCAACCTCGATAGCCTTTCACAGGGCCCCCGGAGCCAAACCCGGGGGCTCCGGAAGGATGACTGGTTGACCTGATCGAAACCGCCAAAGCTCACATCCGCGCGAAGGTCGAGCACCCGTTCCGTGTGATCAAGCGGCAGTTCAGATTTCAGAAGACCCGGCTCGGGGCATGCTCAAGAACCGCTGCAAGGTGAACGTCCTGGCAGGCCCTTGTGAACTTATTGATGGTGCGTCATCACTTGCTATGCAAGCTATTGAGGACATGATCGGGGGCCCCCGCCTGCTGCGGTGACTTTCAGGGAAGGTGTCACTCCTTGGCTGCCACTCAGGCGGCCTGGACCAAGGCTAGGAGTTTGTTGCTGATAGAGCAGCGCCCTGCCGGGTATGGCGAATCGCCCCCCTAAGCCGAGTTACTGCAAGGAAGCGGACGCACTGGGGTTCCGCAGACCATTCCCATCGTCGGGCCCTGGC